>VGKY01000036.1 GCA_016866875.1 Candidatus Peribacteria bacterium | reverse complement strand
CCATGCCACGCCCCTACCACAAGCTGCTGCAATACACCTTCAAGAGGTTCTCCGTGCTCACGGCACTGAAGACGTGTCTGCCTACCGCCATGTACTACGCGAAACGGCCGGCACTTCCAGCATCGGATAAGCCTGCGCTCTGCACCATGAACATCCTCCCACCGATGATGACGGTGTGGCACCACTGTGTGCGGAAGTACCTGGGCGATAGTGTCGACGTGTGTATTTTCGATTGCTCCGGAGAGCTGAATCCTGCGGATTTCCCCGGGGCACGCGTGCAAAAGTTTCTGAACTTCTACGCAGCAACGAAGTGTGATGAGTTCTTGTATTCCCTAGCGAGAAACCGCCGCATCGGAATCATCTGCGATGATGATGTTTTCCTCCTTTCCGAGAAGATCGCCCCTATTCTGAAACGGGAGTTTGCAATACCGAAAACCGCATCCGTGAGTTTCCGCCCGCGTCCTTGGTGGCATTTTGACATCGACGGAAAAACATATGAAGCCAGTAGCAGCTACTGCACGGCAATCGACCGCACAATCTTTTGCGATCTGGAAAAACTTTCCTTACGCCCTGCAGAAGGGAACAACCATCCCAACAGCATTGGAAAAGGCGTTCGCCGTTATGACACGTTCGACAAAGCCAACGAAATTCTCCTGACAAAGGGCTATCGCTGCACTGTACTTCCGCAAGAAGAGCGCGAGCATCTGATCGCCGGATTTTCGGGCATGAGCGGTGGTGTGATGCTTTTGCGATACTTCAAGTCACCCGAGCAAACTCTCGACTACTTCCTCTCGCCGCCCGAGCGCGCATGGGGAGGCAACATGCTCCATGGGCTCCTGGCAGCCATGCTCGGCATCAGCTGTATTCAGGAGCTGGCAGAGAAGATCTCCGGAAAAGCTTTTCCTCTCAGATCACTACCATCGAGAAGCATCCTGGAAAAGATGCGAAAAGACCATGAGCATCTTCTGCCTAAGCGCGAGACGATGCGATGGATGGATGAAACATGCGAACGCCTGCGCGGCGCTATTTGATCTCCGGACACAGAACGCGTGTGACGTACGTTAGGGGACGATCTGCAGTGACAGATACCACCTCTTCTCCTTCGCGCGGCTGCTGTGTAATCCGGTAGTACGGGCACTCCGCGCTCCCCGACTCCACAATACGGATGTCTTTGCGGAAAAACCCCTCCTTCTGTGCACGCACATGATCCGGTCCTCCCGCCGCGAGTATCGCACCCGAAGGCAGGATGGCATTCGCGCTCTCGCGTGCCTTCCCCCATGTGTAAAACCCTTCAGAGGAAAGCCCGAGATTTTGTGGCAGCCATCCAACGACGCGATCGAACGTACTATTGCACCCTCCATAGCTGTAGAGGCAAAGCGCACCTGCGTGCGTGAAGATAATCGCGATCGTCAGAATCACTGCACCAGGGCGGACCCATAGCGGATGTGCGCGGAGAATCCTGCTGTAACCCGCGATACCAAAACCAATGAGAATGGGATACGCGGGAAACGCGAAGCGAATCGCCTGCACCCACCAGATGGCACTGAGCATCCACACGCCCGCGACCGCAAGCAGGAGCGTCCTCTTGGAGCGGCCATAGACGATCATCCCGTAGATCGCGGCGGGAAGGAGAATGGGCAAGATGTTGTGCAGCGGATCGATGTAGTAGAGAACATTGCTCCATAGCTGTGCGAGATGATCGGGTGCCTCGGTCGTGAGTTCGCCGGTATACTGCGTATGAAAAGGACTGCCAAACACTCGGGCATTGCGCCAGAGCCAGATCGAGAAAATACCAGCTGCCGCAAAGCCACCAAGATACATCCAGGTAGAGCGCAGATCCTCCCTTCTCCAAAGCAACACCGTCAAGGCATACACAGCAAAGAGCGGCACGCCGTTGTATCGCGTGAGACAGGAAAGTCCCAGGGCCACGCCTGCCACTACGTACCAGCGTGGATCATCATCGGCTCGGAGGAGCGCAAAAACCATGACGAGGAAGAGGGCAGTAAAGAGCAAATCGGCGGATCCGAGCATCGTCATGAGCACGAAACCGTGATGTACGGTGACGAGGGGGACTGCAACCAACGCCACGCCCTCTGAAAAGCTCTCGCGGAGAACGAAGTACGTGAGGAGCAGGACGGCTATTCCTGCTGCGAGCGTTGCAATCTTCATACCGAACGAAAAGCCAAAGGAATAGACGAACGGATACGAGAGGAATGCGTGGAGTGGCAAGTGCTTCGCGTAGGGCACATCGAAGAGTGCATACCTGCCATGAAGCCACATGCTCTCCCCGAGCAATGCATAAAACGCTGTATCGCTCACAATGGGATACCGAAGGCCCGGTAGCCAAAGGACGAAGAGAAGCAGGCAACTGCCACCGAGGACAAGAGTGCGACGCACCAAAGAAGCTTACAGCTGACAGCTGTCAGCTTCTACAAGAACTAGAGAACAAATGCGCTATTGGGCTTACAAC
>VGKY01000035.1 GCA_016866875.1 Candidatus Peribacteria bacterium | reverse complement strand
CAGGTGCAGATCCAGCGCGTCGACCAGAGCCTTCCTCTACCGGAATACCATACGAAGGGTTCCGTGGGATTTGACTTCGTCACGCGTGAAACGACGACGATCGCTGCAGGAGCTATAGGTCTGGTGCCTGGGAACGTCATTGTGCAGGTGCCTGCTGGCTACGCACTTCTCGTCCTCCCACGATCGTCGCTGCCCCGAAAGAAGGCGCTCGTCTGTCCGCACTCTCTTGGGGTGATCGACGGCGATTACCATGGCCCGAAGGACGAGATCTTTGTGCAGGTGCAAAATGTCTCCGATGTGCCGGTGACTGTAGAGCGCGGCGAGCGCATCGCGCAGGGATTATTTGTTGCAGTAGCCACTGCCCAGTGGAAAGAGGTCGACGGCCACGGAGCAGAGACGCGTGGAGGATTTGGCAGTACCGGAACGCACGCATAGCGCCTCAGGCCGCCGTGGCTGTGCTGCTGGGAACTCCGGCATAGCGCTTGCTGAGCCTATCTAGGTTGCCGTGCATTTCTTCATACGAAAACTTTGATCGTCCCTCATTGATGAATGCATCATCCATATCTGTAAGCACTTGAATCAATCCAGCACCGTTGTCGCTCATTACAGCTCGTAAGAGTGAAGTGTACATTTTCCTCGATGCGTGGAAAACTTCCTTTGCCTCCGATCCAGCCTTCTCAAAAGAATAACTCAGATCACGCTCTCCATCCCCCGAGGTAGCACGCTTGCCCAGGTACTTATTCATATCGACACCGATGTCCGTTGCACTAACCGGATAGACCCCGAGAAGTTTGTCCACGAGAGTGTTCATTGGGGTTCCGTAGTCTTTGGGTTTTAGACCTGTGTATGCGGAGGGCATGGTTTCATTTTCATAGGCTTCAGGGCTCAGTGAAGGTCTTCCTGATACTTCAGCTGCATTGCGTAACACCACATTATTGAAGTGAATGTATGTCACGAGACGACTGACGAGGTACTGTAAATCCTCAGAAGATGGACGCTTACCCCTTTCAAGCATGCGCTTGATCTTCATCGCATTGACCTTAAACAG
Organism: Candidatus Peribacteria bacterium; assembly: GCA_016866875.1. Classification (GTDB taxonomy): domain Bacteria; phylum Patescibacteriota; class Gracilibacteria; order Peribacterales; family Peribacteraceae; genus 2-12-FULL-55-11. The sequence goes on along the minus strand of VGKY01000035.1, from coordinate 3,961 downwards.
TGTGTTGTAACCGACGTAGGCGTTTTTGATGCCTTCTTTGGTGAATCGCTGCTTTTGCCCTCCCATCGGCTGCAACATGTTGTTCATTTCTTCGTATCCAACGAATGACACGAACATGGGTACGTCTTCATGGTCGAGCTGGTCACCTTTACGATCCATGTACTTTGATACACGTACGCGCGTTGCCTCATCTCGAGCAACCTCCTCCATAAGGAATGCAACGGATTTGAGACCGGGCTTAAAAGGACTTGCAGGAGGATCCTCAGTGATAGATTCGCCTATCTCCATGATGTCTTGCATAGAGTTATTCTGTTGGTAGAAAAAATCGATAAAGGGGAACCCTTCCATGGCAACCTTTCCCTGCAAAATGCTGAGACGATCGAGCGGAATGAGCTTGTAGCGTATTCCCTGCACCAAGAAGAAAAACTTATCCTGCATGGTCATTTTTCCGTTCTCCATGGCGTAGAGGAACAGTTTTTCGTAGTAGTGCGGATTGACCTGGTCGGGAATGGGTTTTTTGGCCTTGACGGCTTCGACGTAGGTGCGCAGGAGATACTCTAGCTCGGAGGAAAGCTTGCCTCCGACACTCATGAAGTCAGCAACACCATTAAATTTGTCACGTTCTGAATCATAATGATGCTCATTTGTGGTTTTCCACTGACGATAAAGATCTTTGTCCGACCAGATGTCGGCAATGATCTTCTGGAGCCATTTTTCAAGAAGAACCGGATCGCGGTGACACTCTGCAATGGGGATTTTGAAGTGTGAAAACCTGTTGAGCGCTGTAAGAATTTTTTCATCCTCCCACACTAAGCGGCCGCGTTCTGTAAGGAGAATGATGATGGCTTTGAGGTGGTCAGGGTTATTGACATGCTCAATGTCCTCAATGAGTTTGTAAGAGTCGACGTTCGCAAGCGCCTTTTTCCACATATCCACTGCTGAGAGTTCAGAGTCTTGCTGGCGTCTGTGGAACTCGTGCTTGAGTTGTCCTAGATACGGTACGCGATCGCCGATCCAGCCAGTGAGGAGCTCGCCCACTTTTCCGCGCGCGTTTTCTCCACGGCGCTTCCAGAGGCGGCTGAGATCTTCCCAGCTTTCCTTTGCTATCGTCCAGTAGTCCATGATCGAGAGCCATTGGATGTCACGGGTAAACCACAGCCAGAACTCTTTGCCTTGGGGCTCGGCCTCTGCAATGCCCTGAAGGTTTTGCGCGTCGAACTTTTCGATTTGCCCTTTCACGCCCTTGAGAACGGCCTTTGCATCATCAAGCATGCGCTTGAGATCACGGTCGTCTTCCGGTCGGTACCAGCCTGGCTTCTTTACTCCCGTTCGCGCATCGACACCTTCATTGAACTGACGGAACGTGCGTTCGTAGCCCAATTTCGCATCTTCGTAGGCGGCACCGATCCACCCTCCCTTGGCTTCGGGATACGTCTCGATGAAGTTGCCCACAAACTGTATGAGCGAACGCAGGTCCTTGAAATCTTCAATGTTGGGACCGACAACTTGGGTCGATTCTGCATGCTCGCCTTCGACGTCATCTTGCGCGGAAGCGAAGGGGTCAGCATCCGCTCCTCCGTGAAATGCCAGGGCCTTGCGAGCTTCTGTGGCATCCTTCGCGGCCAGAAAGCCCTTTGTCCCTTCGGGGGCGAGCTGCGGCGCGCGCTCCTCGTCGAGGAGCCGCAAGAGCTTGCGCTCGTCGGGGGAAGGAAATTCTGGATCTTGGTCGAGGTCGTACTCCTCGCCGAGCGTATCCGCTTTGCTGCGGTACGTCGCGTATTTCATGAGGAGCTCCTCCCAGCGCTTGCGTCGGTAGTACGCATCGGCACCGCCTGCGGCGTGGATGGCATCGCCGTCCTGCTCGATTGCGGCGCGATCCATGCCCCAGGCTGCTGCGGCGTTCTCGAGGACAGTCTCGACGTCTTGCAGTTGTGGTACGGCGGCCTCGCGGAAGCGCCGCTCGCTCTTCTCGAAATGACTGGAGAGACACTGTGTCCGCTCGGTGAGGGTGTCCATGACGAGGTGCCCGAACTCGTGATCGGCTGTGCGCGCCACGTCCCCTGCATTTATCGGACCTTGCGGTGGAGGCACGCGGTGGCGGTCGGGGTTGACGAAGTATGTCGTGCTGCCGTAGTCGCAGTACCCGCGGCAGGGCTTTGTCGTAGCCTGAGGAGAAGCGGGGATACTCGTTTTGATGAACTGTAGCGCTTTGCCGATCTCGGTCATCTGGTACTCCACGACCGCTATCTGCATAGCGGCGCTGCGTTTTTGTTCCGTGCTCGCTTGTTCACTGTCGCAAGACAGCATCGCCTTGCGCACATGGGCGCGCCCCGCAGACATCTGCTCCGCAAGCTTCCCTGTGATGCCGATGATCTTGCAGGTGAACGATTGCTGGATGCGCGACTCCTGCAGGAGCTTCTCTGTTTGTGTGATCCGCGCGAGCACCTTTTCGGCTTGCGCAGATATCCTCTCGCCGGCCTGGGCATCACTCGATGAGGGGAGTACTACGTGCGCTTCCCTCTGCAGTAGCTCCCGTAGGGTGTACGCAATCTGGAGCGCCTTCGGCGCATAGCGCAGCTCCGACCGGTCGGCGGCCGACGGGTTTTTGAGCATCTGCGCGAAGTCCTCTAGTTGCTTCACGGCGTCTTGGGGTTCCTTTGCACCAGCAATCGACGCAAGCATCGCCTGCGCGCGCGGATCGCGCAGGATCTTTGGGCGGATCTCATCGTAGACGGAGAGAAACTCCTGGATGTCCGCCTCCACTTCCCTGTGACGTTCCTGGGCAGCAGCAACCGCTCCCTCCCAGCGCACATCCTTTTCGAGGTCGCTGCACTCTTGTAGATAACTCTCCGCACTCTCCACGAAATTCGCGGCGTGGATCTGGTGGCCGCGCATGCGTTTGGTGAGCCGCGCTGCGGTGTTGTACTGCTCGAAGATATCTTCCAGCGTAACCCCCAAGTTCTTCTGGATCTTCTCGCGATCAAGGGCATTCCAGGCTTCTGCTTCCATGGAAGCAGCGCGGATGTCTCTGCCGGCAATGTGCGAAAGTCCCTGTTCGACTGCTGTAGTGATTCGCTGCGTCAGCGCATCCGCTCTGCGAGCAAGCTCTTTGCCGAGTAGTGTCTTCAGGGTGACAATGTTGCGATCAACGAGAGAGAAGTAGTTCTCCTGCTTTGCCTTGAGTTCGTTTGGTGAAAGATCAGTGTGCGACTCCGCCCACGCGCTACTGCGAAACGTCAGCCTCTTCCATTGGTCTTGGATCAGTCCTACGAAGCGGCGCATTGCTGACGATCGATCCGCAATGCCGAGCAGCCTCTCAAGCTCCCGCGGTTTGGCCTCAGAGACCCATTGCTCCATGGAGGCATAGCCGCCCACTTTGCTGAGTTGGCGAATACTCTCTGCAGCATCGGCGCGTGACAGAGTATCGCGTACCGACATATTTGGTCCGATCTTCGTGCCACTGACAGCGGTGCGCTCCACGGTTTCGATGAAGCTTAAGTGCCGCTGTCGCTGGGATTCCATGGCACGGGTCACGGCAATCAGCGATGCGGGATCCTTGAGAACTTCTTGCAGCGTATTGGCGCGCTCTTCTGCGGACGTACTCTCTCTCTGCGACACCGCTCGTGCGATCATCTCCGTCGGATGCGCGATTTCACCGAGAGCGTCGGTGAATGCCGATGACTGCAATAGTCGCTCTCCGTCCTCAGGGGCGGTGATATGCTCCACGTTCTTGCGGGTATCTACGGCGATGCTCGCTACCGTATCGTAACGCGATTCCTTGCCTGAGCCCTGCGCATGGATGTTCTCTCCCTGCTCCGATACGGTGATGGGCTTGCGGTCATCCGCGTTTGCAAACGCAGCCTCCCGTCGCTCCCTTTCGAGGGGCAGATGGGGGGCGAAGCGATCGCGGCGCGGGGAGCGCAGCATCTAGAGTTTACAAACGCGAATAATATAGTCAAGC
>VGKY01000034.1 GCA_016866875.1 Candidatus Peribacteria bacterium | reverse complement strand
CTCATTGATCCGAAGAAGGCGGCCGACCCGTCATTGTCACTGCAAGACATCCTCGCGCAGAGCCCCGACTTCCAGACGTTCCACCCGACGAGCGTGATGGAAACGGGTTACGACATTCTCTTTTTCTGGGTGGCACGCATGATCCTGATGACGACCTACGCAACAGGACAGACTCCCTTCAAGACCGTCTACCTTCACGGTCTCATCCGTACCCGCGACGGCAAAAAGATGAGCAAGAGTCACCCCGAGACGATGATCGACCCGCTCGATATCATCCCGAAGTACGGAGCCGATGCGCTGCGCCTCAGCATGATCGTGGGACAAAGCCCCGGAGCGGACAGTCGGCTTTATGAAGAGAAAATCGCCGGGTACAGAAACTTCGTGAATAAGCTCTGGAATGCATCTCGCTTTGTGTTGATGCAGTGCGAAGAAGCACACGTGGATCCGAAAAAGCTGTCAGCTGACAGCTTTCAGCTTTCAGCAGTATCTCTTGCCGATCGGGCGATCCTTTCCAAACTTCAGGCGATCACCAAGCAGTCGACCGAAGGATTGGCCGGTTACCGGCTCAGCGAAGTGGGTGATGCTCTCTACAGTTTCGTCTGGGACGATTTCTGTGATTGGTACCTGGAGCTTGCGAAGGGCAATGCGAATGTTTCCGTGCTCGTCCATACACTGCGCAGCATCCTGCTCCTCCTCCATCCGTACTGTCCTTTTGTGACGGAAGAGCTCTGGTCGCATGTGAAATCCGAGGACGCAGGGATGCTGATCCAGAAATCCTGGCCGGAGCCTCAAAAAGAATTCGTCGATGTGAAGGCCGAGGAGGCATTCTCGCAGCTTACTGCTGTTGTGCAGGCAGTCCGCAAAATCCGTGCGGAGCAGGGGATTGAGCCAAGCAAGGAGATTTCCGTGATCATCCATGGCAAAAAGTGGATGGCACTTCTGGAGTCTGAGCAGGCGCACATTCGCAGACTTGGGAAAATCGAGAGCCTGACCTTCGTAACGGATGCCAAGTCGCATACGAATGTTGCAAGCGCCTTTCTTCCCGATATGGAAGTGCATGTGTCTCTTGAGGGACTCATCGACAAAGACGCTGAGCGAAAAAAACTGCAGCAGGAAGCGGAAAACCTTCAGCGCTTTCTAGCGGCAACGGAAGGAAAATTGGCAAACGCCGACTTCATCGCACGTGCTCCCGAGAAGGTCGTTGCGATTGAGCGTGAGAAACTCCGCGCGAACGCCGAAAAATTGCAGAAGATTACCGAACGACTGAGGAACTTTTCCTGATAACTGTCTGCATTGTCAGGTTTCGATTCCCTGTCAATTCCGGATGGCATTTTCTACTCATCGAAACTGCAAATCTTGGTATCGTTTCCCCTAAGATACCCTTTTCCCGTGCAACGCGGGTTCTCGTCTACGGAGCAGTGACACTGACTCTTGGCATCGTCAGCTATGTGTCGTGGTGGCCGGGGGTGCAGAGAGCGGGTGAAGCTTTGCGCGGGCAGGCTGGCACAGGCGATCCCGTGACATCTCCGTACGCCGTTGAGACCCGCTGGCATGCAGGCTGGATGGGCACCTGCCTTCCCCTGACGACCGCGTTCCTGCCAAACCGCGCGTGTACGGCATCCAGTGCGCATTGGATCGATTCTCTGCCATCTGTGCGCTTTGGAGCCTCAAAGAGGGAATACTGGCATGATCCTCGGGGGGTGAGCTCATGGAGAGCTAGACCTGCCTGGGTTGCGTGCCCCTGTGATTCCCAGAGCTGATAGAAGCACTCCCGCACATGTATCAGGAGCGCCTCCTCTGTGTCGGTAGGCTGAGGGAGGCGGCGACGTGCTTCCGATGCGCGGTATTCCCGGTTGCGGATCCACACCGCAATGGAGCGGCAGGCGAGGTCTTCTCTACGCATCTTGCGTACGAGGATGCTTACGTGTTCGAGGAGATAGGCGTATGCCACATCGGCATGTCTTGTCATCCGAAAGCTTCGGCAGCGCGAAACGGACTTCGGTGGACGATCATCCACCTGTAGAGGGTAGACAGAGACCCCATGCAGCTCCTGCTGGAGCTCTCTGCCTGCCTTTCCGAAGAGTCGTGCGGCGGTATCTGCAGGAGCGTGGGCAAAATCCCATGCTGTCTTCCATCCGTGCGCCTCGGTGTGTTTCGTGCGTGCATGGCCGATACCGGGGATGGCAGCCGCGGGGCGATCATGGAGAAATGAAGAATGAAGAATGCAGAATGCAGAATGATTCGACATTTGGTTTTCCAGAGTAAGAACGGTAATGCCGGCGGGCTTCCGATATTCACTCGCCATTTTCGCCAGGGTTTTTGTGGGGCCTATGCCGATCGATACACTGAGAGCAAGGTGTTGCCGCACTACTGTTTGCACATCCTGAGCCCATTGGACTGTGTCTTTCGGGGTTCCTCCGACGAGGGACCGCAGATCCAAAAACCATTCGTCGACCGACATCCGTTCTATGCGAGGACAATGGTTTGCGAGGATATCCTCGATATCCCGTGATGCCCTACAGGCTTCTGCAAAATCCGAGAGGCGTTCTATGGCATGAGGACAGAGTCTCTTTGCCTCTACGAGGCGCATGCCTGTGGTAATCCCATACGCTTTCGCCTCGTAGCTTGCTGCAATGACGCAGCCGCCCCCCATGCCGAGGGCAAGGAGTGGTTTTCCTTTCAGGCGCGGATCCTTACGTACCAGAACCGAGGCAAAAAACGCGTCCACGTCGATATGCGCAATCATGAATGTATCAGGTATGAAGTATTATGTATTACGTATGTCCTGCTTTTTTAGAGTGAGCACTTTTCAAAAGACCTAATACCTAATACTTAATACTTCCGCACCGTTCCCCGTACGACGCCGGCGACCTGCAATTCCTCCAAGGCGTACATATCGGGATAGGCGGGGTTTTCGGCCTGCAGATAATACTTCCCCTTGTCGCGCTTGAGGCGCTTCAAGGTGAATTCGCCGTCGAGCACTCCAACAACGATCTCACCGGGTCTGGGCTCTTTGCCACGTTCCACAATCACCAGATCTCCTTCAAAAATACCTGCATCGATCATGCTGTCGCCCTTCACGCGGAGGAGGAACGTGCGCGTACGGTCTTTCACCAGGTACTGATCCAGCGTCACCATCTCTTCAGCCTGTTCCTCGACGGGAGCGGCAAAGCCTGCGGCGATGGGGCCGAAGAGCGGAAGCGTGAGTGCCGGTGGAACATCGTCTCCTTCGGTCATTTCTGTGAACTTGATGCGTCCGCGAGGATCCTTCTCGAGAAACCCGGTCTTCGTGAGCACGCGCACGACCTTCGCGACGGCGTTCTTGCTCCGTACACCAAACGCAACGGCAAGGTCGGAGAGGGAAGGGCTGTATCCGCGCTTGATCTGGAACTCGCGCACGAAGTTGAGGAGCGTGCGCTGGTGCGGCGTGAGGGCGATTTTCATGAAGATGGGGGTACGAACGTACACCATCATAAGGTGTACGGTCGGACACCGTCAAGCTATTCGATCACATCCAGTTCTTTCAGCTTGCTGAGCTCCAAAAAGGTGATCGTCCATGCTGTTTGCTTGAAGACTTCGAGGTACGCAAAGAGGTAGCTGCTTAAGGCCACGAGGATGATCGCAATGAGCCCTGTGAGGACGGTCGTTACCGTAGCAGAGAGGAAGGTGGAGAAGAGGAAGGCAAACCCGATGATGAGGGCAGGGAGCAGCAGGGCCATCGCGGCGTTGATGACGATCCTGAGGGAGATCACGAAGAGGAGCACGAGGAGGAAGACGATCTTGCTCAAATGGCTCAAAACAAGCTTAAAACTCATTCCCATTGCGGTGAACATGCCGACCTTGCGGATGACGATAGCCTCTTCGCTGAAACAGATGAGGAACTTCAGGACAACCGAGAAGAGCCAGAGGAACCAGAGTGCGACTAGGAGAAAGCCGACCATGTCGGGGCTCCCGCCGTAGCGGAAGATGAGGGAGCTGAGGGTGACTGCGAGCGAAACGCTACTGAGGACGGCGATCTCGCGGACGACGAACAGCGGAAAGAAGTTGTAGAGCCCGAGGATCCATCCTCCGTTCACTTCCTCTTCCCGGTGGGCTTTGGCACCCAGGCCGATGACCGCACCGAGGCAGAAGCTGGGGATGAAGAATTCGACGATCAGGAGAACGACGATGAGGGTCATCACCGTTGCGAAGACGGGGAAGGGGACGGAGCGGTAGATGATTTCCTCGATCTCAAAGAAACCAATGGTGTTCCCTGCGATCATGAAACTCCAGAAGAAATAGGTCTGGTAGATGAGCATCTTTAAGTGCAGGAGCGTCTCGAAGAAGGACGATGTATAGCCCCACCAGCGCACACCGCGCTGCTTGCGCGTGATGGCCCAGGCTCTGGCGATGATTTCGCGCGGTGTCACCAGCAGATCATAGCCGAGGACACAGTAATAATCGAACAATGGACATGAGTAATTGCAGTGCGTTGAGCGATTTCCGTCACTCGATTGGCGTACGCTCACCGTTCCTCAATCGTGCTTTGCAACGGCTGATACCGGTACTCCTTTCCGAGCACGATGGTCACATCCCGCTGCTCCGTTGCTGTGAGCGATTCGCCGCTTTGCAGCGGCAACCCCAGGATATCGCCCATGAGGACTCTCGCGGGTTCGTTTGTTCCCACTCCTCCTGCTACCCATGATGCCTCCTGATCCTCGAGTGCTTCGGCGTTGGCTATGTAGTCCACGCGCCAGCCGTAACGGGTGAGCTCATTGCCGAGGCTTCTGGCGGAGCCGGGTTTGGCTCCCGCATTGAGGATGCTCAGCGTGGGTTTGCTGAGGTAGACGGCGCGATGACGCGTGACGAGGGAGACGAACGCCTGTACCTGCTTCCAAGTCACGGGGAACTCGGGGATCGACACCGGAAGGAGCACGGATGCCCCTTCGAAGAGATTGCGCGGCGGTGCGTAGAGGAGTCCGCCGGGTTCCGCGAGGGTGTCGTAGAGTCCGTTTCGATCGGAAAGCTGCAGAGCGACGACATTCTGCCGGTCGATTTCCCCACCGGCACCAGCGAGTGCAATCAGTTCCCGGACCGAGAACGTCGTTGCCACATGTTCGTGGAGAACCCCGAGCAGATCGCTGATGGCCGAAACATCGCGGTGCAGCTTCTTTGCTTTGGCATTTTCTGCCATGGCAACGATGATTTGCTGCTGACGGGCGGAGCGGCTGAAGTCGCTCGAGGTGTGCCGGCTTCGCGCGTACTTGAGTGCCGTTGCACCGTCGAGGTGTTGCATGCCACGGTTGATGCTGAAGGTCTCGAAACCGTAGTGCTCATCGGGGTACTCGGTGTCGACGATGTCCTCGGGAACTTCAATGTCGATGCCTCCGATGATGTCGACGGCTTGCACAAATCCTTCGAAGTCCACTTTTACCGCGCCGTGGATCGTGAGCCCCAGCGCCCGCCCGATTTCTTTCGAGAGCTCCCGCATGGATTCCTTCACAGCTTCCGGGTGCTCTACGTCTTGCCCTCGCAGGTATCCCTTGTAGTCTCGGTAGAGGCTGTTTAAGCGCCCTTTACCCATCTTTTCCGTACTGAGGAAGTAGAGATCCCTGGGAAGCGATAGGACGACGACGCTTTTACTGGTCTGTGTGTCGATGCTTGCGACCATCACGGTATCCGTCAGATCCTTGCCATCGTGGCTGGTGTCGCCCTGCCCGAGGAGCAGGACGTTGGTGAAGCCGTTGCTGTCTTGGGGGATCTCTCCTCCGGCGAGCGATACGAAGGTGCGCATGCCCATGGATTTGAGCCCGATGAGTGCCTTTGCGGTACCCGAGAGCAGGAGCAGTGCACAGAGCACGGCGACGAGCACGAGCAGGAGGCGTTTGAGGGCAAGCGCGCTGCGCTGCTCTTCCTGCCTGCGTTTCCACGCGCTGTACCAGCCAAGGAGTGGTCTGCCGATTGCGAGCATGGTCAGCGTCGCGCGCCTCCAGGGGAAGCGGCGGCGCACAGGCACAGATCGGATTTTCCGCACAGTAAAAGACATCGGCCGAAAGCCTAACGGCTCAAGCGCGAAGAGGAAATTGCATTGAGCGCGAAGAGTGGGGGAATCGCAACGTGCCCTTTCCCTCATTCCCTTTGCCCTCTACTCTGCACCTATGTCCTCTATCGTGTTCCTTGAGGTGGATCGCGAAGATCGCGAAGCAGTCCTGCGGGCTTTTCCACAGGCCAGCATCATCGACCGGGTACTCGAAGAAGAGGAGCTTATCGGCGCGTGCAAGAATGCAGAGATTGTCAGCTGCTTCATCTACTCTCGGTTCACTGCTGAGGTCCTTAGGCGCCTGCCCAAGCTCAAGCTCCTATGCACACGTTCCGTTGGCTATAACCACATCGATCTCGATGCTTGCGCAAAGCAGGGCATCAC
>VGKY01000033.1 GCA_016866875.1 Candidatus Peribacteria bacterium | reverse complement strand
TCCCTGAGGAAGATTGAGAGGATGGTCGTCGTTGGGATCGCCAGCATCACACCGAGGACGGGGTGGATGGTATCGGGGAAGCTCACACCGATCATCATCGCGAAGAGGATGGCAACCGGAGAGAGGCCGACGGCCCTGCGCATGATGAGCGGGACGAGGAGGTTATTTTCACACCACTGGATCACGTAGTACACGCCCATCACGACTGCCGCCCACACAAATCCCTGTTGCGAGAGAGCAATCAAGACTGCTGGCACCGCTGCGATGAGCGGCCCCATTGCGGGAATGAACTCACAGAAGCCTGCAAGGAGCGCGAGCGTGAGTGCGTAGGGCATCCGGAGGATGACGAGGGCCAGGAGCGTGAGTGCGAAGATGGAGAACATGAGGAGAGCCTCACCGCGGGCCCACTGGCCGATCTTCAGGTGAATGGCATCTGCCTTGGCATCGACGTAGGGGATCCAGACGCGGGGGAAGAGACTCCGCACCCAGCGGATGATGCGCTCTTTCTCCAGTTGGATGAAAAATCCCAGCACCAAGACGATGATCAGCGTTGTGATGAAGCGGGCGACAGACCCGGCGATCTGCGCGGCAAACCTCAGTGACCCCTCTGCGGCAGTTGCCAGGTTCTGGCCGAGGCTCTGCAGCGCGTCGGTGAATTGGTAGATCGAGAGGTCTCTGAGCGTGTTTTGCACGAGGAGCGTGAGGCGAGCGTTCGTGTCATCGGAGAGTAGCGGCAGGGAGATCCGGGGGTCTGCTAGGAAGCCATTCACCTCTGCGGAGATGAAGAGCGCAATTTGCTGGAGCTGTGTCGCGACGATCGGGATGAGAGAGAAGAAGAGGAAGAGCACGAGCACAATCGCCACGATGTAGTGAACGAGGATCGCGATCCCGCGTGGAATCCTTAGACGCTGCTCGAGTGCGGCAACTCCGGGATCGATAACCATGGCGACGAAGATTCCAAGCAGGAGGAGCAGGATCTTGTCGCGCAGATGTAGCAGTAGCCACGTTCCGGCAATCACACCGAGCACGGTGAACGCCGCCTTTGCAGCACTCTTCACCGAGAGATGCACGAGCATCGCATCGCACCGGCAGGCTGGGGGCGGCTTGGCGCCGCTAGTTTTCCCTCCGCCCTCGGAAGCGATAGTGCGAGCTTTCTTCAGCAGTTTCTGCGCCTTGGTGCTGAGAATCTGCAGAGAGGTAAATGCCCGAGATGAGGAGGATCGCTTGCTCATGGGATGAGGGCGTTGAGGATGAAGTCCACGATGTAGAAAGACATCGCGGTGATGAGAAATCCGATGATCGCAAAGCGCACCCGCGCCTTCCCTTCTTCACCTCCTCCTCCACTGGCCTTGCCGATGGTGTACTGGTAACCACCGATGATGATCATGAGTAGGAAGATGGCTCCGGTGAGCTGGAAGATGATGGTAATAAGGTAGGAGATATATTGGGGTAGGCATCCAGCATCAAGATTGCCTGTGACAAAATCACAACTCGCCAGCAACGCGGATCCTGCTGAACCGGCGGTTCCTGGAGCTGGAATAAGACTAGGAGTAGCTGCAGTAGCTATATCTATGAAGCCAGACAGATGCATGGCGCACATGATCCCGAAGAGCAACCCGAAACGCATATCGGCAGCTATTGTGCGCCAAAACGCTTACGATCGGGGAATTCCTGCAGGCATATTGTCTCGTCAGGTGAGGAGAAGTGTGATGTAATTGCTCTTGTATGTTTTGCTGGCATAAAGCTCTGCGCCCGATCGTCGCACTCGCCCCCATGGCGGGAGTGACGGACGCGTCATACCGGCAGCTCATCAAGAAGATTGCGCCGGAAGTCGTGGTCTACACGGAGTTTCTCTCGACCGATGCCATCCACTATGGTGCGAAGAAGACACTGCAGATGCTGCACTTCGATGCGGCAGTGGAGCGCCCCTTCATCGTGCAGGTCTTCGGCAAGGATCCTGAGCATTTTCTCTCGGCCGCCAAAGTCATCGAAGATCTCGGTGCCGACGGTATCGACATCAACATGGGGTGCCCTGCGGCCAAGGTGGTGAGCTCGTGCCACGGGTCCGCGCTCATCCGCAACCCCGATCTCGCCGCAGAGCTTGTGCACAGTACGAAGAAAGCAGTGAAGATTCCCGTGAGTGTGAAAACGCGTCTCGGATGGGATAGGGTGGAAACGCTCATTCCCTTTTGCGAGCGGATCATCGCTGCCGGTGCAGAGGCGCTGGCAATCCACGGCCGACGGTACTGCGATAAATTTTCAGGGAGCGCCAACTGGGAGCCGATCTACGCCCTCAAGCAGGCACTTCCTCACATCCCCATCATCGGCAACGGTGACATCGCTTCGGCTGCGGATGCGGTATCCAAGATTGGCAATCTCGATGGCGTGATGGTGGGGCGGGGGACCTTTGGCAATCCCTGGGTGATGGCGGAGATTTGTGAGGCGCTTCATCGAAAAGCTGACAGCTGTCAGCTGTCAGCTATCAGCTTTCAAGACAAGATTCCCTTCATTCTCGAGCACTGCGAGCTGGCTGTTGCTCTCAAGGGCGAGAAGCGTGGGATGCTCGAGATGCGCAGGCACCTCGCGAGCTATGTCCGCGGGCAGCCCGGAGCCGCCGAGATGCGCGCGCAGTTGGTGCGTGCGGAGAAGATCGAGGATGTGAAGGCGGTGCTGTGTGTTTGAGAGGTTGCGCAGGTTGCGAAGTTTGCGTTGGTTGCGCAGCCGCACCCCTGTAGGGGTGCGGCTGGAATTGTTTGATTACACCTCCAACCGAATCCCAGGTCCCATGCTCGGAGAGATCGAGACCGAACCGATGTAGACACCCTTGATGCCCGAGGGCTTGGCGTCCTTTACGGATTGCAGAACTGCCTCAAGGTTTGCCTGGAGCTTCTCTGGTCCAAACGAGAGCTTGCCGAAGATCGTGTGGATGATGCCCTGCTTGTCCATCTTGCACTCGATGCGCCCCTTGCTGAGCTCCTGGATCGTCTTGCCCACCGTCGTCGTCACCGTGCCGGACTTGGGGTTGGGCATGAGCCCTTTTTGACCGAGGGTCTTCGCTACTTTTCCAAGGTTTTTCATCATCGCAGGGACGGCGATGGCGATATCGAAGTTGATCTCGCCGCCTTCCACTTGCTTGATGAGATCCTCGTTGCCGGCAACGACTGCGCCGGCCTTCTTTGCTTCGTCGATGAGATCATCGGGGACGAATGCCGCGATGCGCACCGAGCGGCCAGTGCCGTGCGGAAGGGCGACTGTGGTGCGGACGAGCTGGTCGGCCTGCGTGGTATCGGCGTTGATGCGGATGTGCACCTCTGCCGTGGGATCGAACTTCGTCGTCTGCAGCTTGCAGAGCAGCGCGACGGCATCGGAAAGAGTGTAGCGCCTGCTCTCGACGAGCTTCGACGCTTCTCGGTACTTCTTGCCGCGCCTGCGGCCATGATCGGACAGAGCCATGATGAGTTGGGGGAACGTGGTGCTAGCCCCAGCACCTTTGTTTCCTTACGCGGCGCTCGTCGCAATGCTCACCTGCATCCGTGCGTGGGGAAACAAAGGTGCTGGGTCCCACGATAAAGCGGGGAGATTGTGCGCAGAAGTCGCCACGGACGCAACTGTATTCCTCAGGAATTGCGAGCTTCGTTACCGCCTCTTCTTCGCCGATGCGCTTTTTACGGGAGTTTGGGCTCTTGCCGGAGTCGCCTTCATGGCGCTTCCTACAGAAGCCGTTGATCCCGGCCACATCGTGGTCGAAGAGCGCGTGCACCAGGAGATCAATCCTCCGTAGATCGCCATGAGGAGTGGCATGATCCACCATCCCGCCACGCCCGTGGAGCCCATGGTAATGCTGAGCATGAACGAGAGGATCGCCAGCAGCAGGGTAATCTGGCCGATGAGCCGGAACGCTGCGAGAAACACGGCTGCGGAGACGCTACGGGCAGCGGCATCGAGGCGCATGGCACGAAGATCCTGCCAAAGGAAGAGACCTCCTCCCGATGCAAAGACGAGAAGGAGACCGAAGTACGTTCCTCCGGGGTAGGTCACCCCAGCGAGCACGCTGTAGAACGTCGGCAGCGAACCGACGGTCATGAGCAGTACGCCGAACGCCTGGAGCAGGTAGCAGACAACCGCATCACCGATGGAGCGCGCCTTGCCGGGTGCGGCCATGAGGCTCGGGATGAAGAGGAGCGAAAGGAAGGAGAGCAGGAGCAGCGGGACGATGATCCCGTAGAGCACTGTGGGCGATCCTTGTGCGCCCGCGATGAGCATATCCATAGCTTCGTGAGGGAAGTATGGAGCTCAGCCTACGGTATCTCCGTGCGAGAAAGCCATTGCACGCACGGAACAAGCGTGATGCGTTATGCAAAAACCACAGCTTCCATCGCACGGACGACCTACTCTACGGTCACTCCCATGTTGCGAGCGGTGCCCTCGACGGTGCGCATCGCAGCCTCGATGTCCGTGGTGTTTAAGTCGGGGAGCTTTGTCTCAGCAATCGTGCGTACCTGTGCCTTGGTGAGCTTGCCGACTTTCTCTTTGTTGGGCTTGCCGCTGCCTTTGCCGATCTTCGCGTGCTCCTTGATCATGGCAGAGACCGGTGCCTGCTTTAAGATGAAGCTAAAGCTCCTGTCCTCGTAGACGGTGATCACTGCGGGCACCACCTGACCGCGGCGGTCCTTGGTCTTGTCGTTGAACTTCGTGCAGAAGTCCTGAATGTTGATACCAGCCTGTCCGAGCGTGGGCCCGAGCGGAGGGGCAGGGTTGGCTGCGCCACCCGTTGCCTGCACTTTGATGACTTTCATGACTTTCTTTGCCATAGCGGGGGCACTGTATTGACCTGGAGAATAATGGTCAATGGATTTGCCCTTCGATAATGCGTGTGATGGTTGCCTCTTTACTGTGTCAGCGCATCCACGAGGGCGAAGATCGCCTCTTCGTGGCCTTCTGTGACGCGGATCTCGTAGAGCCGCTCGCGTACCCGGAGGAAGACGATGCGCTCGGGACTGAGGGCCACGTCGAAGAAGGTGAGGAAGTTTCTTGGAGGCTTTCCGGGGAGACGCTGCGCTTCGTCACGCAAATCCTTTATGTGCGGCGAGAAGGACGCATGCAACGCCTCTTTGAGCGCGAGGAAATAGTGTTTGACGTTGGGGGACTCCGTCCAGGCGATAAGCCCGGCCCTATCACCGCCTGTCAGTAGGACGTACTGGGATACCGTCGCTTCCTGCGATGGGATCACCGTGCGGAGGATGGAGAGCTCGTTACTGTCTTGTCTCTCAAATCCCTGTGTCGTGAGGAGGGTGAGCACGTCGGGGCCGAGGGCTTTGCGCACCCCTCCTGCGCCGGATGCACTTCCCGCATCGGAGGGCTGCGACGAGGTTTGGTCTCCGGCCATCGTTTCGTCGCCCAGTGCAGGCTGCGGCAAGCCCCCCTCGACGAAGTACGCATCGGATACCCCGAGTGCCGTCGCGCACGTGAGTATTGCCGTGGAGAGGAGGACCTTACTACGCATAGGTTCGTATGGAGTGTAACCCTTTGGGTCCAGTGGGAGTAGTAGGAAGGGACGGGGAGTGATGGGCGTGTGCTACACTGTGCTCCTATGGCCGTGCAGAGAAGTACTCGGGCCGATGTTGCCCTCCGGCAGACGCAAACACCCCGCGACAGCGAGGCGTTTGAGCAGACCCTCCGGCCCCGCAAGCTTGCCGAGTACATCGGGCAGGGTGAGATCAAAGGGCATGTGCTCGTGCACGTGCACGCGGCTCGCAGTCGTAACGAACCGCTCGGTCACACACTGCTCCACGGGCCGCCGGGTCTCGGAAAGACGACGCTCGCCTGCATCCTCGCCCAGGAGATGGGGACACAGCTGCGTACCGCGAGCGGCCCGAGCATCGAGAAGCCGGGAGACTTGGCATCGCTGCTCACGAACCTCAACCAGGGGGACATTCTCTTCATCGATGAGATTCACCGCATGCGCCCCGCGATTGAGGAAGTGCTCTACTCGGCTATGGAGGATTTCGCGCTCGATCTCGTCATTGGCAAAGGGCCCTCGGCGCGTTCGATGCGCCTGGACTTAAAGCCCTTCACCCTCGTCGGGGCAACGACCAAGATCGGCTCCATGAGTGCACCGCTTCGTGACCGTTTTGTACACCAGTTCAAGCTCGCCTTTTACTCAAACGAGGAGATTCGGCAGATCGTGGAGCGCGCTGCGGGAATCCTTGGGGTGCGTTTCGATGACGGTGCTGCTCAGCGCATTGCGTCGTGTGCGCGCGCAACTCCGCGCATCGCCAACCGTCTCGTGCGCTCGATCCGTGATTTTGCACAGGTGGAAGGGGAGCAGTCGATCACCCCTCACCGTGTCCAGAGCACGCTCGATGCACTAGGCATCGATGCGCGAGGGCTCGATCGTGTCGATCGTGCCATCCTCTCGGCGATCATCGAGAAGTTCGCCGGAGGTCCTGTGGGACTCTCCACGCTCGCTGCGGTGACTGCGGAAGAAGAAGAGACGCTTGAGGATGTCTACGAGCCCTACCTGCTGCAGCAGGGATTTTTGCAGCGCACGCCCAAGGGGCGCATCGTCACGAAACATGCATACGGTGTGCTTGGAATGGAGTGTCCTCAGGGAGTGCAGGCGGCGATGCTATGAAATTGAAAATGAAAAATTGAGAATTGAAAATTATGGACCTTTTTCAAAACAAGGACCCGTTTGGATCACGGAAGGTTTCCCCAATTGCCAGTTGCTGAAATGAACGTGCCTCTGCCTTCTGCATAATTCACCTCCTTTCTGTGGTGAGAATACGCGACTGTGACACGAGAACCGAAATCGGATATTCAGGCTTTGGCACCTATTATTCCTCAGTATTTTCCGCGCACGGAAACTCGCATCCTCGCGGATAGTCCCACATGCGGCGGTCGGTGCGGCGGCTCCACTCGGTGATGCTGCGGTGTGTGCGCTGCGTGAGATCGGTTCCCTTCATCATGGGGCTTCGTGTCTGCGTTGCATGACGCATACGCGCGGAACGGTACCAGTACGAGGACTCTTCAAATCCCTTGCGACGAACATGCATGGGTTGCTCCCGGAATTTCTTCATCATCATTGCGCGCTCCATGGGTGATACGTCCGCGCGGGTCATGGGTTCGATGGTTTCATCTTCCATCACTGGCATGCGCTCCCGCATATAGATCGCTGGAGGTTCCTGCATCGGCATCATTGCAGGCTCGGTGGAGTGCATGAACGGAGTGAGCAGCAGTGGGAGGAGGGAGTTGATCATGAGGCGATAGTAGTTCGAGGAGAGAGGAGAGAAAAGGCAGAAAAGGTAGACAAG
>VGKY01000032.1 GCA_016866875.1 Candidatus Peribacteria bacterium | reverse complement strand
GTGATGGAGTAACCGACTGCAACGACCCCGATTGCGAGCAGAATCTTGTGTGTATGAGTGCCAAAGAGACGATGTGTGCCGATCTCATCGATAACGACAGCGACGGTTGGATTGATTGTAGGGATCCGGATTGCCCGGTTGGGACCTTATGTAGTCTCCCCAATGGTGATGTGGGATTTTGCGAGGGGCATCCGAAGGTAACTATTCCGCGTTGTTGCTCTTCCTACGAATCCGGAGTGACTTCATTGAACCAGTGTGGCAATAGCCAGGACGATGACTGCGATGGTTTGGTGGATTGTGCAGATAGTGACTGCGCAGGCTCAGCTTCTTGCTGTGGCTCTATAGGAACCTCATGCTTGGTTTCATCGGATTGTTGTACAGGGTTTTCATGTCTTGGCCCCATCGGTTCTCGTACGTGCCAGATGCCTTCAAGTCCGCCTGCAATCATTCCGCCAACAGGCGATCCATCTGGGGTTCCCGGTCCCGTTCCTCCCTCAGGTGTATCGCTCCCTCCACCTCCAGCATTCTGCTCCGCTGGTTTCGGGTGCCGTCTCGGATTCAGCGGCGGACGGTGCGCGTATATGCCCAATAGCCGAGCAGGGGAGCCAAGCACGTGCACGACTCCTGGAGCATTGGCACCCTCGCCCTCCACAGCGCCATCCGCAGTTCCTGGATCGGGTACCCCCCAAACCGCATTGCCAGTAGGCACGCCGACTCCTACTCCTACTCCTACTCCTACTCCTACTCCTACTCCTACTCCTACTCCGACGCCCATCCCATCCCTCGCACCTTCCGTCCCCAGCTGCCCCTTCGCCTCCTGTCACGTAGAGTGCATCCTCAATCGCTGGAGGGTCCGGCCTGGGGAGCAGGGCAACGGCGATCTCGCGCTTGCCGGCTCTGGCTGCGAGAGCCCGCCCACCCAGGCGCGTCCGAGCCTCGTGCGCCGCCTCACAACGGGCATCCGTAGCCTCCTGCTGCGGCGCAGATAGATGGGATTGGGTCCGCTGTACCGCTACAACCACTTTGTAGTACACTCCCTTAGATGGCCAAGCGCGACCCCTCCCTTCACAGTCTCTACCAGCTCTTTGCTGCGGTCGATACACCCCGCGAAGCCGAGATGCTCCTGCAAGATCTCCTCACGCCTGAGGAGGTTGCGAGCATCTCCGGGCGCTGGCAGCTCATCCGCATGCTCGACGAAGGCGTCCCCCAGCGTGAGATTGCCGAGGAGATCGGATTGAGCATCAGCAAGATCACCCGGGGCTCTCGGATGCTCCAGTTTGGGAGCGGGGGATTTCTGTATTTCCTCAAGAAATTGCGGAAAAAGAGTAGATAACACTGTGTCGCATTTCAGAGAATGCGCTTGATTTTCCAGTATTCGTATGTAATGATGTAACGGTACATCATGTCATTATTGGATCATGAACATTGTGCAGACTCGAGTCTTGGTGCAGACACCTTGTCTGCGACCTCTTCGACTGCTCCCTTGAGCAATAATGTTGTAACGCCGGTATTGGATGCAGTGAGGCAGGAGTTGGCTGCCGTAGCAGCAGAAGGGGAATCTCAAGAAGCAATGTCGCGCATGTTTTCATCTGATGAGATAGACCACGGTGCCTTCGGTATGCGGTGGCATCCGGTAAGCGGAGATTGGACGGAAGGCGTTGCGAAGGAATTTGAGCCGATCAACCACGTACTAGTTTTGGTGACCAGCACTAGCGGGGGATGGAGTCCTTCTACTTCGAGCAGAAAAACACTCCCGCGTATTGGCGACGGCAATGCCCACACCTTGGCCGATTTCCCCCTGCCACACTGGAAGTTCGATCCGTGGACTGGGACGAGGCTTTAGGGAAATTGTGTACTAAATTCAATGTCATAGTGTGATCTGTAGTCACCTCTCGATTTCATTGGAGAGGAAAGGGCCGGGAGCAATCCCGGTCTTTTTTAGAAAAAACCCCGCAAAGTGCGGGGTTCGATTGCCTTACAGGCAAAACCGAATTGTCAGCTACAGCTATTATAGCAATGCCTACGAATAAATCAATCATTTTCTTATGCTCTGGCTGTACGTTTGTACACCTGACATGTTGGCATTTTTGGCCTACAGATAGCCATGCCTTGGGAATGGGGCGTGGCTAGGCAGCATAACCGAATTGTCAGTCGGTGAATGGGGTTCGATTCCCCCACGCCTGCCTGCCGGCAGACAGGCTCCACCACAAGGCATACGGATTACATTCAAAAATATTTTAATTTTTGTGTCTTTGTCTCTATAATTTACCCAGCTCCTTCCCTCCGCCGGTCTTCTCACTCCTCCCCTTGGGTTTACGTTGGAGCCCCCTTACATGTCGTGGTTCGACTACGCCTGTCTGCCGACAGGCAGGCTCACCATGACATGCTCGGGACCTGCACTGTGAATCCATTCGCGGAATGAGGAGCAAGGCTTACGGAAGGTTTATTCCTTCCCATTCTTTCTATGTCCACATCATCGTCTTCGGCCATTGCGCCGAACAAAGAATACACGCTCATGCTCGGCGATAAGCCGCTCATCGTGCGCACCGGCATGCTTGGAAACCAAGCCAATGCCACCGTGCTCTGCCAGATGGGCGACACGGTTGCCATGGGCAACCTCACGCTCTCGGCCAAAGCACGCGACGGCGTCGACTTCCTTCCGCTGCAGGTTGTCTTCCAGGAGAAGTTTTATGCTGGCGGCAAGATCGCAGGATCCAGGTTCCGCAAGCGCGAAGGTCGCCCGAGTGATGATTTTGTCCTCATGGGTCGCGTGGTTGATCGCGGTCTTCGCCCGATGATCCAGAAGAGTATTCGCAATGACATTCAGGTGTTTTGTACGGTGCTCAGTTACGATTTTGAAAACGAGTACGACGTCGCTGCGGCCAACGCCGCGAGCTTGGCAGCCGCTCTCAGCGATTGCCCGTGCGATGGTCCCATCGCTTCCGTCCGGGTCGGACTCATCGGTGGGGAACTGGTCTTAAACCCCACGCGCGAGGCCATGCTCAAGAGCGATCTCGACATGTTCCTCACGGCGTCGCTCGATCGCGTCGTGATGATCGAAGCTGGGGCAAACCAGGTGCCGGAGGCCGAGGTGCTCCGTGCTATCGAGTTTGGCAAGAAGTGGGCGCAGAAGATCGCCAAGTTCTTCAGCGAGATCCAGAAGGAGATCGGCAAGCCGAAGCGCGTTTTTGACGAACCCTTCGAGCACAAGGATGCCTATGCGTTTCTCAAAAGCTGGGCGCTCCCGACCATTACCAAGGCGATAAAGAGCGATATGGCAAAGCTCGAGCGCAGAGCAGTCTTCAATAAGCTCATGGAGGAGGCAGGGGAGAAGCTCACGGCAGAGATAGAGAATGGAACATGGAACGTGGAAGATGAGGAGAAGGAGAAGTTGGTCGGTTATGGCTCGGCGATGGTCGACAAGATCGTCAAAAACGAAATGCGCAGATTGGTGCTCGAAGAGGGCGTGCGCATGAGCTCGCGAACGGTCGACCAGATCCGCCCGATCGGCTGCATGGTCGACGTGCTCCCCAACCGCGTCCACGGTTCTGCGCTCTTCCAGCGCGGAGAGACGCAGGGGCTTACGACCTGCACGCTCGGAGGACCGGGCTGCAAGCAGCTTTCCGAGGGGATGGAGGGAGAGTCAGAGCTTCGCTACATGCACCACTACAACTTCCCGCCATTCTCCGTTGGTGAGACCTCCAACCGTTTGATGGTCGGTAACCGCGAGATAGGGCACGGCAACCTCGCACAGCGTGCGCTCGAAGCCGTGTTGCCGAAGGAAGAGGACTTCCCCTACACCGTACGCACGGTCACGGAGATCCTCGAGAGTAACGGCAGCTCCTCGATGGCAGCAACCTGCGGTTCCACGCTTGCGCTCATGGCTGCTGGCGTGCCGATTTCCGCACCCGTTGCCGGTATCGCCCTCGGGCTCATCTCGGACGAAGCGAAAGACACCTACGTCATCCTCTCCGATCTCCAAGACGAAGAGGACTTCGGCGGTGACATGGACTTCAAAGTCGGCGGGACAGAGAAGGGCGTCACGGCGATCCAGATGGACATCAAGATCAAGGGTCTCCCCGATCACGTCTTTGCCGAAGCGCTGGAGCGCTCCAGAGTCGGTCGTGCATCCATCCTCAAGACGATGCTTGCCTCCATCAAGGAGCCGCGTAAGGAGTTGAGTCCTTTCGCACCGCGCATTGAAACGATCCAGGTGAATCCGGAGGACATCCGCCTCGTCATCGGCAAGGGCGGCGAGACCATCCAGAAGATCACCAAGGAGCTCGGCGTCGAGATCGACATCGAGGACAGCGGTTTGGTGTTTGTGACCTCCGTGAATGGCGAAGCGATGGAGAAAGCCAAGGAGTGGATCCTCGGCATTGTCGCGAAGCCCGAGGTTGGCAAGATCTACGACTGTACGGTCGTCCGCATCATCGCCGGCGTCGGTGCCATCGTGGAGTTCCTCCGTGGCAAAGACGGCATGATCCACATTTCGGAGCTTCAGTGGAAGCGTACCGAGCAGGTGGAGGACGTGCTCAAGGTCGGTCAGCAGGTGCAGGCCAAGTGCATCGAATTCGATGCCATGGAAGGCAAGACACGCCTGTCTCTCAAGCAGATGACGGAGCGTCCTGCGGATATGCCTCCGGAGTTCCGCGGCCCCCCGCGCTCAGGAGGACACGGTGGAGGGCGACCTGGGGGATTTAGGCGGTAGACACATCCGATGCTTCTGAAGAGACGTGCCGACGGCACGTCTCTTCCGTATGCAATACGGTATCCACCATGCGTTACACGATGTGTCCCATCTTGCCCCTCGTATGGTTTGCCTCGGTGAGAATGTCGTCGAATGCCTCGTGCTGGGCGTAGGGAGATTCGCTCTTCCAATGCGCTGCGACTTCAGCGACGATCGTCAGAAGGGGTCCTAACTCCGCGATGCCACGCCCCTGCCAATCGATACCGAGAGCTGCAAAGCGGTCGAGCATTTGGTTGATGCGGTGGAGTGTCCTGTGCACTGCTTCCTGCAACAGCTCCTCGCGGCGTTCGTCGATGACGTAGAGCTCTGAGCCGGAGGCATAGAACTCGGGGATCTCTACGATGAGCGACTCCGCTTGCTTGAGTGCCACGGCGAGATTTTCCCAGTGCTCTTCATCCACTCTGCGGTGTGCCTCTGCCTGTGCGAGAACGTGGTCGATGTCCTTGCGGACGATGTAGAGCCCCTCGCGGGTGTTGCGGAAGACATCCTCGAAGGTGAGCTTGTGCATCTGGCGGATGGCGACTTCCTGCTTACTACTGACGAGCTTGGAGATGCAGAGTCCGAAGACGAAGAATGCGACGATGGCCTGTATGGCTGCAAGCAGCTTACTGAGGCCCTGAGGCAGGATGTCCCCGTACCCTACGGTGGTAGCGGTAATGACACTGAAGTAGATGCTGTCACCGAGGCTTTGGAGGATCGACTCTGTGCCGATCGGGTAGGGTGCGTGACTCGGCAGCCACTGGCCGAGTGCGAAGTACGCGCACGCAAAGAGAACCACCAGTCCGCCCCAGAGGATACCGAGTGCGGAGTAGGGAAGAGCGAAGATTTTCTCGATGAGAGGGAGTTTGTTCTTGTGCATCTATTATTATTATAACATATTATTTATATTTTAGCTATAAACCGATTTATGATGTTTATGTCGTTCCTAGCGCCGAGCGCACGCTTCTACGATTGCGGTTGATGTGCCCGAAAACGTCGGAGCCGACGTCGAGCATGGGATCGACGATGGCGAGATCGAATGCATCGAATGCCCTTTTATGGCGTTGCCGACGGCTTTGACTGGCCGAAACGTTAGAACGTTTTTTCCGAAGTTCAAGACATTGCTTATCGTCGAGCGGACATCGCGCTCCATGTACTTGAGAGGACCATTGCCCAGGCGCTCAGGCGGAGCATCGCTCAACTCGCCGACGATGGCGTTTCCCACTTTGGTCACTCCCGCAGCGAGAGCCATGGGAACCGCTCCCACGGCTGCAATCGGGTCATCTGCGCGCAGGTGAAACTGGTCGATGTCCTCTCCGAGTGCCCGAAGATCCCCCCGGCCGATGAGGCGGTGTTCGCGGATTCCTACAAGAGCTGCGAACGGCGTCATGTGATGGCAATGGTACACCCCTCTGACGATGCGCAAGGCAAATTCTTACGGATTTTCTTGCCTTCATGCATGAAGGTGCGCTTCAATGCCGCGACTTCGTAAGAAGTTTCCGCTCTTTCCTTTCTTCGATGGCCGCCCGTTACACGGGTGGCCGTTTTTGTAGTGGTACCGGTTGTGTCGTGCTTCGACTACGCTCAGCATGACACAACCAATGTACTTTCAGCTGGCAGCTGACCGCTATAAGCTTCCCGTATGCTCTCCAAAGCTTACGATCCCAAGGCGTGCGAAGACCGCATCTATGCGATGTGGGAGGAGAGCGGTGCATTTACGCCCGAATCCTGCGATCCGAAGGGGGAGCCCTTCACGATCTCCATGCCGCCGCCCAACGCCACGGGGCAGCTGCACCTCGGTCACGCGGTGATGCTCGCCCTTGAAGATATCTTCATTCGGTTTCAGAGAATGCAGGGCAAGAAAGCACTCTGGGTGCCGGGGACGGATCATGCGGCGATTGCTACCGAAAACGTTGTTATCAAGAAATTGAAAGATGGTGGCATGAAAGATCCACGCAAGGAACTCGGGCGCGAGAAGCTCATCGCGGAGATCGCAACCTTTGTGGAGCAGAGCAAGGCGACCATCCGATCGCAGGTGCGCAAAATGGGATCATCGTGCGACTGGAGTCGCGAACGCTATACGTTTGAGCCCTCTCTGAACCGCTGTGTTCATGAAGTCTTTCAGCGCATGTACGAGGACGGATTGATCTACCGTGGTCATCGGATCGTGAACTGGGATCCAAAGCTCCAAACGACGGTTTCCGATGATGAAGTGGAGTACAGGGAGGAGAAGAGTGCCTTCTACACGTTCCAGTACGGGCCGTTTCAGATTGCGACTGCCAGACCCGAGACGAAGTTCGGCGACAAGTACGTGGTGATGCATCCGGAAGACAAGAGATACGCAAAGTACAAGCACGGGGAGACCTTTGAAGCGGAGTGGATCAACGGACCTGTGCGAGCAACGGTTATCAAGGACACGTCCATTGATCCGGAGTTCGGTACGGGCGTGATGACCATCACTCCCTGGCACGATCACACGGATTTTGCGATCGCTGAAAAGCACGGACTCGAGAAGGAGCAGATCATCGGGTTTGACGGAAAGCTCCTACCCATAGCGGGCGAATTTTCCGGCAAGAAGATCGATGATGCTCGACCAATGATTGTGGAGAAGTTGAAGAGCAAGGGTCTACTCGTGAAAGTGGACGAACAGTACGTGCACCACAAAGCGGTTTCGCAGCGTGGTGGCGGTGCTATAGAGCCGCAGATCAAGGAGCAATGGTTTATCGATGTGAACAAAGAAGTGGTTGATTGGAAGTCGAAAGGCTCAACGAAGAACGCCAAAATGAGCCTCAAACAGATCATGCACTCTGTCGTCCATCATGGTGACATCCAGATCATTCCCGATCGCTTTGAAAAAACGTATTTCCACTGGATCGATAACCTACGTGACTGGTGCATCTCGAGGCAGATCTGGTGGGGGCACAGGGTGCCGGTGTGGTACAACGGCGAGCAGATGTTCGTTGGGGCAAAGATGCCGGAAGGAGAAGGTTGGCAGCAAGACCCCGATACCCTCGATACCTGGTTCTCCTCGGCGCTCTGGACGTGGTCGACACTCATTGATCCGAAGAAGGCGGCCGACCCGTCATTGTCACTGCAAGACATCCTCGCGCAGAGCCCCGACTTCCAGACGTTCCACCCGACGAGCGTGATGGAAACGGGTTACGACATTCTCTTTTTCT
>VGKY01000031.1 GCA_016866875.1 Candidatus Peribacteria bacterium | reverse complement strand
CACCTTTGGTAATGAAGCCAAAACTCTTTCATGGGATTCTGTGCATCCACATCCAGAGACCATCGCAAGGGCAGCGGAGGTGATTATGAGCGCATTGAAACAGTAATGATACCTTCACACGCCGCTGGCGCCCCTCAAAGTTCATGCAATCTGTATGCCCATGATCTTCTTCAGCCGCACACCCTGCAGCCTCACGAGCGTGACAAGATACTTTGATCCCCGACGGATCAGTGCTGTGAAATTGGGAGCGGTCTTCGTTTCGCCTGCGACACGCGGCACGCACACATAGGGAATTTCGATGAATCGGTATCCGAGGAGGATCACGCGCTCCATGAGATCCATGAAGTACTCGCCATAATCCCCACGCAGTCCGATACGGCGGACAATGGGCGCACGGATAGCGATGAAGCCGCTCGTCCAGTCTCGAAAACGCGGCGTGAGCGAGACACGCAAAGCAATATTCAACATGCGACTGAGGACAATCACTATCCACGACTCCTGACTTCCCCCCAGAGTGACACCTTTTTTGTGGCTTCCTCCCATCATAAAGCGCGAACCAACCGCAACGTCGTACCCCTCATCAATTTTTTGCAGCAGCGCAGGAACATCGCTTGGCGGCATGGAAAAGTCGCAGTCCATCCAGACAATGGTGTCTCCAGTAGCAATCTCTATACCGCGCCAGATGCTTTTGCGCAGACCGCGATCGGTACGGCGCGTTTCCAGACGCAGCCAATCGGCACACCCCGCGCCAATAGTGCTCTCTACAGCCTGAGATGTGCCATCGGGAGAATTGTCGTCAACGACAATGATCTCGTGAGGATGGGTAATGACGGTGTGGAGCGCATGACACAGCGCAACAATATTGCCGACTTCATTGAATGTCGGAAGAATCACGGAAACTTTGCCGGTACTACGCGCTTCGTGCGATGGTACGGATGGCATCGATAACAGTGTCAATCTGGGCATCGGTAATGGCAAGCCCTGAAGGGAGATAACATCCGCGGAGAGCAACGTCGTCTGCGACTGGGAACTGATCCTTCTGTTGCACAAAGGGTGCAGCAAGGGGCATCCCATGCAGTGGATAGAAAAAATCCCGGGTATCGATACCTCGATCTTTCAGTGCCGCACGAAATGCGTCACGAGAAAGGGGGAAGGTGGCATCGAGGACGATGGCATACATCCAGAAAACATTTTCACAGTCATCTTTCGTAATTGGTGTACGCAATCCTGCAATGCCTTGTAAGCCCGCCGAGTACCGCTGCGCCATTGTTCGTTTGCGCTCAAGAAAGGATGCTATGGATTCGAGCTGCCCAAGCCCAAGTGCTGCCTGCAAATTGGTCATGCGGTAGTTGAACCCGATCTCCTCGTGCCAGAAGCGCCTTTCAGGACTATGCGCCAGATCCTTCAGTCTCCGTAGCCGCGCTGCAAGCACATCGTTGTCGGTAACAACCATTCCCCCCTCCCCCGTCGTAATGATCTTGTTGCCGTAAAAGCTGAATGCTGCGGCATCTCCCATGGCTCCGCACATTCGCCCACGGTATTTGGCACCATGCGCTTCCGCAGCATCCTCAAGCACGGCAATCCCGTGCTGCTTGGCAAGCGCCAAAATCTCATCCATATCTGCAGGATGACCATAGACGTGCACCGGCATGATGACCTTTGTTTTCTTGGTGATCTTGCGCTCGATGTCCCTGGGATCAATAGTGAATGTCTCCGGTTCAATATCACACAATACGGGCAGAGCTCCGCAGTACAGAATGGCATCGATGCATGCAACCATCGTGAAGTCCGGAATGATGACTTCGTCGCCCTCCGTCACTCCCAGCCCAGCAAGCGCCAGATGGAGCGCTGATGTCCCATTCGTGGTCGTGATGGCATGTTTGCGGCCAATATATGCGGCAAATGCTGCTTCGAACTTGTCGATGTACGACCCCGCAGAAGACACCCAACCCGACTCCATAGCGTCGGCAACGTACCGCTTGGCGGCAGCAGTGATGACAGGTGCGTTGACGGGGATGGAGTGCATAGTCCTCGAAAGCATACCTGAGAAAATGGGTGCATTGGCTAGGTTGCGGAGTTTGTAAAGGTCGCAGAAAACTGCAAAAACCTCGCGAACGCCATAACCCTCTTCGGCTACGCGATGGCCCGTAAAAATTCCTTAGAGCCGGTGTCTCCTGGGTACGGCCCCTGCTTCACTTCGTGCAAGCGGGAATCCTCGAGAAATTCCACGGCGTGCCCACCCCCGAGAATGAGGAAGAAACCGCCGGGTCCGATGTCCTCTCTCGCAACCTCCTGCCACGCATCATCAAACACCGTGAGGCGGATGCGCCCGCTCTCGACGAAAACGAATTCACTGACCGAGCCAACGGTGATCTGACGATCGGGATGGCGATGAGCCTCGACTTTGTACCCGGACGGACGCTCCATAAAGCCGACCTGGAACGCATCACGAGGGTCGGTGCAAAACTGGATGCCATCCACCTTCGGTCGTTGACCGATAATGGCGAGCGTTGTGCCGTTGGCGGAAACCGTATGTACGTCAGACATGGCAGGATAATAGGAGAATTACGAAGCTTCATCGAGGATCCTCCCCATGCGCTCTTCCCAAGAGTGTCGATGGACGATTTGTGCGCGTCGTTCGGGGTTGCTGATGGGGTGATCCATTGCCTGTTGCAGAGCCCGTGCTAGGTCAGCTGCATCTCCCGGGGCACAGAAATGCACTATACTTTCATCGACGACGTCCCGTACTGGCGGCAAATCTGCGCAGACAATGGTGCGTCGCGCAGCGAGGTACTCGAAGAGTTTGAGCGGTGACGTATCGCGGAGGAAGTACTGATGTTGGGTTTTGGGAGCGGGATACACACAGATATCACAAGCCGCGATTGCCGAGGGAATATGTCGCACGGGAAGCACTCCTTGGAAACGGATGTCCGCACTGGTTAATCCTCGCTCCCGGGCGCGATGTTGGTAGGCGCCTAGCCACGTACTGGGCCCACCGACGATCCAGCAAAACACTTCAACGCCGCGTTGGCGCAAGATGCCAATGGCATCGATGAGCTCCCCCACCCCTTTCTCCAAGGTGTCACGCGTGACCAATGAACCGACGTAGCCAATCACCGTCCGATCCATCGGGAGCGACCATCCCTCCCTCGCAAGGATGGGTTCGGGCAAGTTGTAGAAGCGATCGAGATTCACACCGTCCCCTTCGACGACCACCTTCCGTGGTTCGACCCCCCAGGATAGCAGCTCCTCATGCATGGCTCGCGTGAGACAAACGACTAGGCGACAGCGATTGCACGCGCGGACAAAGCGCCGCCGGAAGAAGCGCGGCAAAGTATGGAGCTCGAGAATGATTGGAACATGCAACGGCAACAATGTAGGAAGGAGCACTGGCGACCGGATATAGAGCAGATCCGCCTGGAAGCTCGCAAAGAATTCGCGAAGGGCAAACCGGTACGAGATCATGGAAGCAACGAATGCAATCTTCCCGGGAATCCAAGGAGAATTCAGAGCATCGAACTGCTGCAACCGCACAACGCGAAACGCTTCGGGAATCCCATAGAAGCTCAGGGCACCTTCCGGCGGAATCTTACCCACCGTCGGCGTGACGAGAGTCACATCATGACCAAGGTTTGCCATCGCATGACAGACCTGGGCAACCTGGTATCCGTGGGGCCGCTCGGTGGGGAAACGCGTCTGCGTGATGTAGGTGATGCGCATGGCGCGATAGGCGGAAGCATGGGCATACTAGAACGGCTAGATGCCACACGCCATCCTACTCTTTGGGTTCCACGACCGTACGTCCCCGCGACTGCTGACAGTCCGCTCCTTCTACGAAGGCAAAGGCAAAACCGTTGTGGAGTGCCATACCTCGGCCAAGGGAGGGATGCGTAAGTGCATGGATCTCGTACGGCAATATCGAAAGCTGGGCAAAGAGTGCGATACGGTCGTCGTGACGTTCCCTGGTCATCATCTCGTATGGCTAGCCTGGATCCTCACGCGCTTCCCCCGCAAGGCTCTCGTTTTCGATGCCTTCGTCTCCGCATACGATACTCTCGTGAGTGATCGACGAAAGATCCACCCGAGAAATCCTGCGGCTTGGGGAGTCTGGCTCCTCGACTTCGTAGATTGCCATCTCGTGGATGAGATCCTCATAGATACCGAGGCCCATAAGGAGTTCTTTTCCCGTACATTCCGACTGCACCCAGCCGATATCACTGTGCTGTACCTTCAGGCCCCCGAAACTTTTCGCCCTGATCCGCACC
Organism: Candidatus Peribacteria bacterium; assembly: GCA_016866875.1. Classification (GTDB taxonomy): domain Bacteria; phylum Patescibacteriota; class Gracilibacteria; order Peribacterales; family Peribacteraceae; genus 2-12-FULL-55-11. The sequence goes on along the minus strand of VGKY01000031.1, from coordinate 3,706 downwards.
ACAAACACGTGCAACGACATACTTGCGAAGTGCTCTTTTACGGAAGCTATATCCCTCTGCAGGGAATCGATGTGATTTTGAAAGCTGCAGCCGCACTCGAGCGACAGCAAGCTGCCGTACACTTCACGCTCGTTGGCGGAGGTCAGACCTATGCGCAGATGCGTATGCTCGCAACGGAATGGAAACTGCAGAATGTCACATTCAAGCCCTTTGTACCCCTCGACCAGATACCTCCCCTCATCCACGACGCAAACATCTGCCTCGGCATCTTTGGAACCAGTGAGAAGGCACAGCGCGTGATCCCCCATAAAGTCGTGGAATGCATGGCATGTGGGTCAACGGTGATCACGGCCGATTCCCCCGCCATCCGCGAGAAGTACCGGGATGGCGAAGGGATCCACCTCGTACCGGCAGGTGATGCACATGCGCTGGCAGGGAAGATTGTGGAGTTAATAAAGCAGACCCCCAATCCCTCATCCCTACCGGCAGGCTCTCTGGGGGGATAGGGAAATGCGATACGCAAGCGATGAAGAATGTGTGCGATACAAACAGGGTTCGGTCGCGTCCGGGATGATGCCGAGGTAGATGTTACAAAAACCTGCTAATCTGCACTTCATGAGAAGTGCCTGCAAACAATGGTGGCCAGAATGCCTCCTCGCTGCATTCGCAGCCTTCTTCTTCATCCGAGAACTTGGGACATTTCCCGAAGCCTGGCTCGACGACTCTCTCTTCATGATTGTTGCAAGAAACGTCGCAGAAGGACGGGGGTACAGCATGCCAGTGCTCGACCGACTCTGGAGCAATTCCTACTTCCTTGCAGTCGGACCGACGGTGATCCTCCCGTCAGCACTCATGATCAAGCTCCTCGGGTTTTCCGTAGCGGTTGCACGCATACCCATGGTGATCTATCTCGCGGGAACAATGCTGGCGATGTACGCGTATGCACTGCGCATCGGAGGGAAGAGTAATGCGCGCTCCACTGCGGCACTGCTGATTTCCTTTTCGGCGTTTGTGAACACGGGAAAGCCTGTGCTCGGAGAAATCCCCGGAATTCTGTTCCTCCTGCTAGGCCTGCTGCTATGCCATCGCATTCAAGCCTCACGACGATGGACCATGCTTTTTGGGGTATGTATCGGTATGGCATTTGTCACGAAAACAACCATGGGACTTGTATTCCCTGCACTGGGCACAGCATGGATTGTGGCATTGCTGAACAAAGATCCCACATGGAAAACGCTGATATCCATAGGGATCTGCAGCGTCCTCACCATCCTGCCCTTCGCGCCCGTGCTTGGCATGCTGGATCCTGGGTGGATAAGGGAAATCCTTCAATATGGAGCCGCTGAGGGCGGCTCTGGATTCCTCCGGGTCCTCCGAGAGCAACCGCAGTTGCTCATGCGCTTTCAGTACATCTATGCACTCGGAATCATCTTTCCACTCGGGTACATCGGACTATGGAAATCGAAAAGTGTGATCGGCAGTGCGCACGCGACATTCGTCGCCACTCTTGCCGGACTGTTTCTGCTCTACTTTCTCAGTGAACGAGGCTACTTCCGACATCTGCTCCCGGGGTTTGTGCTGCTCCTCCCCTTTGTACCCATAGGACTCAAGGCAATGCTGCATGAACGCATGTCAGCCATCATCCTGACGTTCTTTGTTATGTCACAAGGACTCTGGCAGCTGGATCACAGAGGAGCACGAAGGCTCAATGAAGCTCTCCCCGCTGTGGAAAGGCTGGAACAGGAATTCCGTGATGTCCGGATGGTCATCGAGGAGCCAGAGATCTTCGTGCGGCTTTCGCAAAACCCCAACTGGCTCTTTTTAAGTGAGGAATTTCAGCTGCGCACATACGAGAAATTTTTGGATTTGCCAAAATCACAAAAAGAACACTGCCTTCCAGTCTTGCAAAAAGTCAGTGGAAGCGATCAGGCACTGTTCCCTCCCGGTCAGTTGCTTCCCATTGCAAAGCGCTACGTGCTGATTCGTCCGGAAGCAGATTGCGGCCCGCCCTACGGGGCAGCACAATGATGGCATGAGAGATACACTGAAGCGCCATGCTCACCAGATCCTCCTCTACCTTATCAGTGGCGGTGCTTCGGCAGTTGTGGAGATTGGTGTCTATCTTCTGCTCCTTCGATGGCATGTCTGGTACATCACCGCCTCCGTTGCCGCATTCTTCCTCAGCTACATCACAGCGTTTGCTCTCCATAAGTACATAGTCTTTCGAAAGCCTGAGGATTTTATCAAGCACCTGAAGCGGCATCTGGGCGTGGAAGGATTCAATGTGCTTGCCGGAAACGCACTGCTCTTCTTACTTGTGGAACACACCCCTATCGGAGAGGAGTGGGGAAAGATCCTGACCATGGGTCTTGGTGCTGCCTGGAACTTCGTTCTGTTTAAGTTCTTGGTGTTTGTCTAATGGAATCTACCGCGTGACGAAGAAACGCCAGTACCGACAAGTACTGCTCATACGCCTCCCGTGCCTTCTTTTGCATGTTCATGAATTGATCAGCCTCCAACCCATCCCACCACTCCTCCACACGCTTCGGAAGCTGCGCAATGTCTCCAAACGGTACACGGACTATGAACGAATCGTAATCGATGCGATCGGCGCAGGGTAACACGCAATCCGTATCGATCAGTAATGGAATCCGCCCGAGGCTGAGAGCTTCATAGAAGCGGTACGAGAAGTTCCCGTCGCCCTTCACGCAAAGGGCTAGATCGGACTGCAGCATATTGTTGCGGTACTCATGGCGAGCAGTTTCAGGATCGATAGTGATCGTATGCTTATGACCGGAGTAACTACTGCGGATGATGAAGTTCGTCGAGATGGTGTCATGACCTTGCAATGCTGCAATCGCCTGCCGCCGGAAGCTGAGTCCTTTGCGCCGGGCACGTAGAAGCGGATTTCCTGAGAGAAGCGCACGCGCATCAACTGCGGCATTTTGAGCATACGTTCCGAGGCGATTTTTGAGACTGCGGTACTCGGCCCATCCGCAGAATCCGATGACCGGCTTCTCCCCTTTTTTGCGGATTTCCAATGTCGTGTCCTGCAGCAAATCCTCACTGTAGGCTGGCATCGCAATCTCATTGCGCAATGCACTGCGACCATACAGTGACGTACGGAAGATGATGGCATGAGACAATGCAACAGGATCGTCCCGATCGCCGTGCCAGAAAACGACGACCTGCTTGTTATGCTTCCTGCTCAGTGCTTCGAATTCCGCAACGTAGTTCGGATGCTTTCGGAGAGTAGAGAAATTATGAGCAAGAAGAAGATAATCCGCCTTCATAGGATCATCCGTTATCTGCACAAAAGGATCTTTGAGGTCCCGGAATGCATTGTTCATGAAAAGCAGAGCATCGCGTTGCTCCTTTCCAAAATTGGGGTACAGCAGCGGAATAAGTGGGGTATCCGGGAGCCGGCGGGTGTAAACCGTAAGCATGGAATCTGATGGAGATGCTACAGGAAAGCCATAGGAAGCACCCAAGGAACGCGGCATGTTTGAAAGTTTATGAATCCCGACCCATGGAGAGCAAAAATCCGCCAAGAGCGGTAAGCTGCACCATACAAGATTCCCATGCCACGCCCCTACCACAAGCTGCTGCAATACACCTTCAAGAGGTTCTCCGTGCTCACGGCACTGAAGACGTGTCTGCCTACCGCCATGTACTACGCGAAACGGCCGGCACTTCCAGCATCGGA
>VGKY01000030.1 GCA_016866875.1 Candidatus Peribacteria bacterium | reverse complement strand
TTTCCAGGTTTTTCGCAGCACGTTGAACGCCGGACCGACGATAGTTAGCGGCAGATGCTCCACGGTCCATCGTGCTGCATGTGTTCTGCATACGCCAAATATGCATCGTAGGAACCACTCAACGATGATGCGTGAAGCGGGGATGTATGCCGGTCGGTAGCCGTAGTCCGGCTGAGCGCTTTTCCAGGAATTGCGGATGAACGATCCTCGCTTCTTGAAGTCGAGCATGTGGCCGTGCATATCGAGTGCTTCATCGAGTGCGATATCTTCCAGCGTGACTAGTCGTTGACTACGCATCTCCTCAAGGAGCTCCTCACCTTGCTTCGACCGCGCAAGGATGACGGAGTACCCCCCACGGCGTGCTTCATACTTCGGACTCCACGCATCGCCGACGGAAATATCCGTGAGCTCATTACAAAAGTCGGGAATCTGCAGTGAGGTATCGGTAATGAAGAAGGGGATGAGATAGTTGTAGTGAAACTTTTCGGCTCTGAGTACGCGGCCATCCTTGAGCGTGATCTGCAGGTGCCCCGGCCATTCGCCGGCGCGGTATTGTAAATCCACAATTTCCTCTTCGGACGCTATGCCGTGTGAACGAAGAAAACTTCTGATCGCTTCAAAGGACATCTGCGTTCCTGTGTATGGGCCAAAGATGTACTTGATCGCTCGTACAGAAGGGTGGTTCATCTGTTGCAATTTGCGGATCGCAGCGACTTGGTCTGGAAGGCCTATGTACGCGAGAGGGCCGGTTTCTTTTTCCAGTTCCGCAAGAATGAGATTGGTTGGTGTCGCGCTGTAGACACTTCCCGCACAGGCAAGAATTTCTTCTTTGGTGCGTGCAATAACAGGAGATGCTTTCCATGGTTTCTCTTTCCCTACTCGAAGACAGACCGCTCCCGTGATGCGCTTTGTTTCCAGAAGATGCAGGAGCATCGCGGTGATCACCCCTCCAGAAGCGCCTGAGTGCCGGATATGTTCATCGGCCGCATGCCCGACGAAGGATTTCTCCACCACTCCGCAGAGCCAGTTCGCCGGGAGCTTACCGAAGACAGCCTGGCTGAGAGCAGGGTAGTCGCAGAAGCGTGCAGGGGAAGCATCGTACGATGCTTGTGGAACAGGCTCAGCTTTTTCTGTTCGGACGATTTTGAGTCTTCCATTACATTCTTCATACCGAAGAGTTCCGTTGCTGAGTCCGACACTCGTGCCGCAGCCGGTATCGAGGCTGGGAGAGAGGATGTCTGCCTGAAGTTTTTTAAACCAGATATCTGACATACCAAGCTATTGTAGATCCTTTTTTCATTCTATAAATCGTACATTTGCCCTCTTTAATCTGGTTTCCACTTTCTTTTGTCTGCCCGACAAAAGAAAGTGGAGAAAGAAAAACGCACCGCCGCCAACTCTCCTCCACCTGCCGCAACACCCCCCGTGGCGGCGGACCCCTCCTACGAAGATTTATGGCAAATAAATGTTCGTCTGAGGGCGATTACCTGTAATACAGGTTGGGGCAGGGTGTTCTCAAGCCATTTTCCAAATCTAAGTAGCCACTTCGGTCCCGCAGGAATCAGCACAAATGTCCGTTCGATTTGAATATGCAGTCCATTGTTTGTGAGGTATCCGATCAGCTCCTTTCGTGGAAGCATGCGGTGTGGTCCTTCGCCATGATCCAGTTTGAAGGTTGCTGAAAGCCAGTGGATCGGTTCCCAGAGGCGGTTGGGGGTTGTGAGGACGAGAGTCCCATTGGGCTTCAGTACGCGAGCGAGTTCTGCGATGAATACCTGGGGATCGGGGACATGCTCTACAGTTTCGTAGCAGAGGACGGTATCGAACTGCTCCGATGCTGCAGAGAGCGGCAAGGATTGCAGTTGCGTTACCGATGCCTGCATTCCATGCATGCCTATTTTCTCCCTGGCGATCCGAACGAAGCTTTCGGCCATCGCGATGCAGCTCAATGTTGCTGTCGGATATTTGTTCTGAAAAAAGATTGTGCCGTTGGCTGTGCGGCAGTCGATATCCAGGACCTGAGCCTGCGGAGGAATCGTGAAAAGTGGTGCGGAGTCGATGAAGCGGCGCAAGTAGCTATCGATCTTGGCGTTGCTCTTGTCGTATGCAACGCTGTCCCAATGTGCTGCCATGTCGGCGAATGTCCAGGAACTCATGGAAGTAGTGTACCTGTGTCTTGCGCGTGCGGATGCGGATAGGCACGAAGAGCACGTTCAATCCTTCCTTCAGGAAGCAAACGGTGCTCGTCGTTGAAAACGAGAAGCCATTCGGAAAAAGATGAAGATAGGGCAGCACTTTTTCCCTGCGGAACGCGCGGAACCCGGAATTGAAATCGGGGATCTTCGTCTCCGTGAGGTAGTTGGCCACCATGCCGATGAGCCTTTTTCCCGGCTGCCTCAGACGCGGGCCGCGGTATCCTTCTCGCTTCCCGATGACGAGATCCACATTGCCTCCGAGCGAGGAGAGGATCGCTGCGATATTTTCCGGCGCGTGCTGGCCGTCGCTGTCGTAGGTCACCACCCACTCCGTAGATGCCGCCGTGATGCCGGTTTTCAGCGCAGCACCGTAACCTTTGTTGCGGATATGGGTGATGACGCGCACTCCCGGAATGGCCGCCGCCTTCACTCCCGTTTCATCCGTAGATCCATCATCCACCACGATGATGTCCGCTGCGATTCCTTGCGCATGGAGATAGGTGCGTAGCTCCGTAAGGACGCCGCCAATGCCATGTCCTTCATTGAATGCCGGAATGACGATCGAGAGGTTCATGGGCGGCGCTAGTGTAGCGCAGGTAGGGAATGTATATTCTTCTTTATACCTCGGATCCAGTACCAACCGCCCAAAATGGCGAGAATAATGAGCTGCAGGAGCATCATGGTGGAGAGGGCAACAATACGTTCGGCCTGCGCACCATGAGGTATCAGGATCGCAAGCAGCGCAGCCTCGCGGGTCCCCAGTCCGGACGGCGCGATGGGAAGCGCGCTCAATATGCTTGCGGCCGTGAGTGCCGCAAAGAGCATGGGAATGGCAGTCTCTATGCCAAGGCTCTTCGCGATCCATATGGCCCATACAAAATGCAGCACCCACGCTGCGAGCGTAGAGAGAAGAACTTTGAACAGTGCGCGATGGGTGATGCAGTAGCGGATGGACAGAGCAAGACCGGACCAGTACCGCGCGACAAGGATGACGCCCAAGAAAAGAGCCAGTGCTGCTAAAAGTCCGATTCCAAGCCCACGGTTCTGCGCGAGGATCGCCGCACTGATGGCAGTAAAGGGCAGGAGGATGATGAAGTCAGCAACGCGTTCCATAATGATGAGAAGCGCGCCCGTTTTTGCACCGACACCGTCCTCTTTCAGGTAGGCCACTTTCCCAAAATCCCCGAGCTTTGCGGGCGTGAAGGTGGAAAGAAAGACGCCGATCATATATTCCTTCCAAGAGATAACCCACCTTCGATTCGCTCCCGCCGCTTGTGCGAACATGTGCCATCGTAGTGCTTTCAGCATCAGCACCCCCAAGAGCGCGATGAGGGCTCCAAGGAGCGGCACCGTCTCCACCTCTTTGTAGTGGCGGACAACGGCACCGAGGTCGATGCGCGTCAAAATCCCTATGAAGAGAAAAATGCCGATGCACTTCAGGAGCGCTAAAAATCGACGCATATGGAAAGAGTACCACGCTCTGCGGCGAGCAGTGTTTGCTGGTATGCTTCTTTTCGTGGTTTTCCAAAAACATGCCCGTCCGTGGCCGCTGCCTACGCATCTCGTGCTTCTCGTATTGTTCGCAGCCTGCATGGTCGGAGTGTGGATGCTTCCCGCGTTGCTCATCGGGTACCCCTACGTCATCTCCGGAATGATTCCGCGCGCCCGGGAGTTCGTGGAGACGGGGGTGCTCGTCGTCGACAGCATGCGGCTCGAGACAGTCATCCTGGCGATCATCCATCCGCTCATCAGCTTTGACAATGTCCTCGGATGGACTGCTATCAGCGCCGCGGCGTTCGCCTGCGCGCTCATTCCTTGGTGGTTTTTTGTCCGCCGGCTTTTCGACGTGCGCATCGCATGGGTCTCGACGGTGCTCATGGGCTTCATGCCCATCTACTGGGTGGAAGCCGTGCGTCTTGAAGGATACCCGTTTGCATTCTTCTTTCTCTTCTTAAGTTTTGCGGTCTTCCTGCGGTACGCTCCGCGGCGGCTTCTTCTCGCATGCGTACTCTCCGGACTCTGTTTCGGGGCGGTGATCGCTTCCCGCGACGCTTTCCTGCTGCTGCTTCCGTGGATGGTACTCGCGTACCTGTGGCATAACCGGGCACGGTGGCTGTGTGCAGCCATGCATGCGGGCGTGTATTGCGCCAGCGCCTATGTCGCATTCGCCCTGCCGCTTCTCCCCAATGCTCTGCAGGAAGGATTGACGCCTTGGCAGCGCACTGCCGTATTCCTGCCGTCGCTCGAACATGGCACGCCGGGGGAAGGGCATCTGTATCCCGACCAATACGCGTATGATTTCTTGCGTGAGGAGTTTGATGCGAAGATCGAGGACCGCGTGGAGGATTCCTCGTTCATCGTCCGCCAGCAGGATGAAAACTATCGCTACATCTTCGGGGTGGGGGATGTGAGCCCGCTTCGGATTTTTATCAGCGGCGTCTGGCTTACCGTGAACGCCCTGCCCGAGTTTTTCCTGCTCGATACTGTGGGGGGCATCTTCCTGTGGCTCTTCATCATTCCGGGGATGGCGTACTGCTACCGCAACCGCCGGTGGGTTCTCTTGGAATGGATCGGTCTGTGGCTTTCAACGGAGATCCTGTTGCGGTTTATCCTGCACTTCAGCCGGTCGCATCTTACCGATATCGGATGGGCGTTGCCGCTTTTTGCGGCGCTTGGCGTGAGCGCGGGGGCAAACCTCGTCGCTCGGCAGCAGAAAAAATGGTCCGTAACTGCTTTGACGGTTCTGATCACCATCATTGCCGCGCTGCAGATGCTTCAGGCCAATCGCAAAGTCTTTGCAACGTTCTACGGTCGTACGAATGTGCCGGAAATTTATGCCGCAACGGAGGCGCTCGAGGGCGTCCCTGCCGATGCTATCGTAGCGCATCCGCGGCGGGCGGAGTTTTTCTCGCTTTCCGAAAGGGCCTACGTGACATTGCATCCGGATACGATCGATGTTTTGGAAACGCAAAAACGCGTACGCGAGCCACTCAAGTACTACGGCGTGACGCACATCATCGGATACGACGAAGAGCATGCAGCCATCCTCAAGCGGGCGGATCCAAAAATTACGATCGTTGAAATACCGGCATCAGTGAAATTCAGTGTTACACCATTGATGCAGTATTTGCTGCACCAGATACGGTAATCGTTGTATTTGACAAATTAATAAAAAATATTATGATACTTTCATGGCTCTCACAAAATAGTCCGTGCTGGATATCGAACAACCGAGTAAGGATTGCACTTCCTGTCCCCGCTTGCAGGCAGGTGAAATACTGCAAGCAACAAATGGATATCAGCAATATGCGCTACGACAGGTTTTTTGGGTCGTCTGCCCGGAGATTGGCAGAGACTTTCAATGCGCGAAGACAAATCAGCCTTGCGTTGTCTGTCAGCTTACCGGTGTGGCTGTGGGGCGGGATGTCGACGTGCGCGTAAAAAACAAGTAATTGCCCTCATAGGGCATTCATCAATGTGAGATAAGTATCAGACTGCTTTTCCAAGGAAAATTTTTCACAAATCCGGTTCCTTCCGGCTTGCCCCATTTTTTTGGCTTGCTCAGGATCTTTCAACAGCATCGTCAAGGCATTTCCAAGCTCTGACGTATTGTGCGGATTCAAAATGAACCCCGTGATTCCATGTTGCACGACCTCCGGCGTTCCACCGAAGCACGTCCCCACCACCGGTTTTCCTGCCGCCATCGCCTCGAGATTCACGGTCGGGAAATTATCGAGATACAGCGATGGGGTCGTCACGATGTCGGCAGCGTAGTAGCTCAATGTCGTATCCTCGCGGCTGATCCATCCGGTAGCGACTACGGATTGCTGCACACGTTCGTTTGCGCATGCCAGATGCGGCGCAAGGTGGTCTCTCTCACCATTGACCACGCATTGTGCGTTGGGGAGGGTATCGAGTACCCGGTCCATAGCTTGAAGCAGCACGCGAATGCCTTTGTCTTCACGGACGCGCCCCACAAAGAGCACGGCCGGCCCGGTGATTCCGTATCGTTTCTTGAAGGATTGGATTGCTTCGCTCGGAGGAGTATTCCACACCTCTATGCCATTGGGGATCGTCGCTCGTACGGGTATGCCATTTACTTGAAGGAATTGTGCGACCGCATCACTGATGGCAACGACGCTCGTAGCCGATTCCTTAAGAATCTGACGGATGACCCTGTTGCGTGGAGGCCAATATTTCCGCCCCGCATCGAGGGCGTTCTCCCACCAGTGAAGTTTGAGCGGTCTCCCCTGTAGCGCCGCTTTCTCAAAGCGCGGGCCGCGAACGCGATTATAGGAGACGAGGAGGGTGTCGTGGGCCGTGAGGAGAATTTTCTCCGTGTGATGTTTTGCCAGAAGAAGACTCTCGTAGGTCACATGGTGGTGGATATTATGCGCATGCACGGCTTCCGGTTGCCATGCATGAAAGACATCTGCAAGGAGTGCGTGCATTTCCGGAGAGCCGAGGCAGTGCCGATGTTCTCGCGTGCGCGGGTAAGAGCTGAGGAGACTCACGCGCCCCTGCGTCTGCACCACCCGTCCCAGAGCCGCATCCTGATGAGTCGTCACCAGAAGCGTCTCATGTCCTCGTTCCTTGTATCCGCGTTCGAGCTTCTCAACAATCACCGCCGCGCCGCCTTTGGCGTGCGGGAGAGCGTCGTCGTTAAGGAGGGCGATGCGCATCGTTGGAGAAAGTATGCTGGCTCCATCCCATAGAATCCATCATCAAACGGGTTTGCTTTTGCCGTAAAAGCATTTCCATACCCAGGAGCATTCGCTACTGTTTCCAGTATGTCCGCGAAGGAGCGCCCCATTATCAAGCAAGTTTTCGATCTGCTACGGCGAATCGGCATCCCGCCTTCGTATTTGGCATTTCCGGTTCTCCTTTCGTTGCTGACTGCTGCGGTGGAAGGAGCGAGCATGGGACTCCTCATCCCGCTCCTCAACGGATTCCTGCAGAAGAACTTCGGATTTGCGAAGGATGTTCCCATCCTCGGCGCTCTCATTGAGAAGCTTCCTGCATCGGTACTTGCCAACGATCGTCTGCTCTTCGCTGCGGTTCTCGGATGTTTCATTATGTTGTTCCTGACAAAAAACATCCTCCGCTACAGCACGGTGCTCAGCATCGCGTACTTTTCCGAGCGTGCGCTGCACCACCTGCGCAAGGCGCTCTTCGCCCGTTACCTCAGCTTCGGGAAGCTCTTCTTCGATAAGACCAATGTAGGACACCACAGCACGCTTCTTCTCGAGTTCGCCCATCTGGCACTCCGTCCCGTGGGCACCATCGACAAATACATGAACTCACTCTTTTCGCTAGCGGCATATTTCGTGGTGATGATCTCCATTTCCTGGAAATTGACTCTCGTTGCCCTGCCGCTGTTCGTTGTGCTCCATTTCACCGTAAAATCGATGATCATCGGCATCAAGAAGCTCTCCTACGCCATTGCAGACAAGGGGAGCGCGCTCGGGAAGAAGTCCGTGGAAATCCTCTCCACCATCCCTCTCGTAAAATCTTCACGCATGGAAAAAGAGGAGCAAGGCCACTACACATTGATCAGCAATGACAAAGCCAAGATGGATTTCCGCGCACGTGCGCTCCAAGAGATGATTCTGCCATTGCAGGAGATCATCACCATCTGCGCCGCAGCCGTGATTTTCTTCGGAGCGCTCTATGTGTTTGGCAGGGACGGCATCGCTTCCGCGCCCGCGATCATGGTGTATTTCTACATGGTGATGAATGCCTCGAGCAAGTTCGGAACACTCTCTGGTTTTCGCGGAACTCTTGCTGCAGCGAGCGGCCCGCTGCACGAAGTGACGCGCATCTTCAATGAGGAGGGGAAGTTCTTCGTGCGTGGCGGCTCCAAGACATTCGCAGGGATCGCAAGCGAAATTTCCTGTAGAGATCTTTCCTTTTCGTACGGCGACGAACGCACGGTTCTGCGCAGCGTCTCCTGCGTTCTGCGAAAGGGGGAGATGACCGCCGTCGTCGGGCCGACAGGTGCAGGAAAGAGCACGTTGATTCATCTCCTCATGCGCTACTACGACTGTCCTCCAAATTCGATCTTCATCGATGGCGTGGATATTCGGGAATTCACCCTCGAGTCCTACCTGGAGCACGTGGCTCTTGTAAGTCAGGAAACCCTTCTTCTTCACGAAAGCCTGCGCAACAACATTCTCTACGGCATGAAACGACAGGTATCGGATGCCGAGATGCAGCGCGTATTGCACCAGTCTCGTCTTACGGATTTCGTGAAGAAACTTCCTCAGGGGGTCGACACTCTCATTGGCGACCGAGGCGTACGCTTGAGCGGAGGCGAGAAGCAGCGCGTTTCCATAGCGCGTGCGCTGCTGAAAGGTGCTGATATTCTTATCCTCGACGAAGCAACGAGTTCGCTCGATAGCGAAACGGAGAAACTCATCCAAGAGGCAATTGACGAAGCCGTTCAAGGGCGCACATCCATCGTCATCGCGCACCGGCTGAGCACCATCCGCAATGCCGACATCATTCTTGTACTCGAGGATGGAGCGGTTGTTGAAGAGGGGAAGCTCGAGGATCTTCTAGAGCATAAAGGCACATTTCATCGGCTGTGGGAGCAGCAGAAGTTTTAGGAGTGCATTGTTATTGTGGTTTGTAAGCCACCAAGAAATGCGCGTGGGCCATCAGGCGGTTGGTTTTGTAGGGATAGTGCATAAAGATCTTCCGCATCCCGAGGATCGCCCTGCGTATTGCGACGATTCTACGATCTGTGGATCTGCGAATGGGAACGTAAATGGGGAACGGGCACACATGCGTTATGGAAACATCGGTAAACCCCACGTTGCGGGCAAACTCGGCATACTGTGCTGCTGTGAATGTATTGCGGTAGTAGTCCTTGAAGACCTTGCCTTTGTAGAGCCCGAAGCATTTTTTGATGGCTCTCATCGCAAAGTTTAGGTGCTGCACGGAGAATTTCTTGGGGATATTGAGCGAGATCATCACTCCGCCCGGGCGCAAAATCCGCAGCTGTTCTGCAAAGAGCTCCTCAACATTGTCCAAGTGCTCTGCAAGCCCGATGGAGAGAGTAGCATCGTATGCACCTGTTTCGATCCCTGTT
>VGKY01000029.1 GCA_016866875.1 Candidatus Peribacteria bacterium | reverse complement strand
GGATTTTCCCTCCGACCGTGAGAGGAATTGTGCATTTTTCACAGACCGATCGCACGATTGCCAGGAAATCGTTTGTCATGGTGGCATCGATATCTTTTCCCGAAGTCGTGGTACCAATGGCGTGCATGGTCTCGCGGAAGTCATGCGTCTCGTCACGGTTGATGTCGAGATAGACGAGTTCATCGGCCTTCCAGGCAGTGAAGCGCTCAACGATGCCGAGGGGATCGCCGGTATGTTGATGAAAACTGAAGGTACGGCTGCGTACGAGCACACCGTTTTTTAGAAGCAGAACAGGAATCAGGCGAGGTTTGAGCATCAGAGAGCGAGGAAGTTTTTGAGGATCTGTGCGCCGTCGCTGTGACTTTTTTCCGGATGGAACTGCGCTCCGCAGATGTTGCCGCTCTGGATGATGGCCGCAAAAGGCTGGCCATAGATGCACTCTCCAGCAATGATGGAAAGATCTTCGGGGTGTACATGGTAGCTATGCACGAAGTAGAAGGCCGGCACGTGATCGAAACCCCTCGCGATTGAGTGATCTCCAGTAATGCGTACATCGTTCCAGCCAATGTGCGGAAGTCTAAGTCCCGATGCACCGATATCAATCTTTTCGACGACCCCTGGAATAAAATGAAGACCTTTGTGTCGCCCATGCTCCAGTCCCTCCGATGCAAAGAGCTGCATACCAAGGCAAATACCGAGGATGGGCTTCTTCTTTTTTACAACTTCTTCTCGGAGGAGAGGCTCGAGTGCACGTTTGTGGATGCCCATCATTCCCTCTTCAAAACTCCCGACTCCAGGAAGGATCAGATGCGATGCTTTCGCGATTGCAGAGGGATCACTACTGATCAATGCCTCGATCTGTAGAAGTCTCAAGGCATTCTGCACGGACATGTGATTGCCGACGCCGATATCGACGATGACGACCGCAGGCGAAGAATCTCCATTTAGCATAGAATTCGAGAGAAACTCTAGCACCCTGAGTGCTACGCTTCACCTCTATGGGACGAAAATTCCTCCTGCGGGCCGATGCCAATGCTACGATCGCAACAGGCCATGCCATGCGCTGCCTGGCCCTTGCCGAAGCCATTCGAGAGCTGGGAGACGAGGCAACCCTCGTCACAAAAGAGATGCCGGAGGGGATCCTGAAGCGTTTCCAAGAGGAGGATGTGAGGATACAGATGACTCATGCAACTGCTGGAAGTGCCGAAGATGTGAAGGAGACCATAGCCATAGCAAGCGCGATTGGAGCGAGCTGGGTCATTGCCGACGGGTACGCATTCGGAGAGGAGTATCAAAAGGGCGTCGTGGATGCTGGGCTGCGGCTCCTCATAATTGATGATTACGGCTCAAGTAAGCATTACCACGCAACGATTGTTCTGAATCAAAACATTGGCGCAGCTCCTGCTCTCTACGAAGGAAAAATTTCGCACTCTGCACTGTTGCTCCTCGGCCCTTCCTATGCACTTCTGCGCAGAGAATTCCGCGAATGGAAAGGTGAGCCATCGGGGACTTCAGAGATGGCATCTCGAATTCTTGTAACATTCGGTGGTGGTGATCCGCCGAACGCAACGGCCTGGGTGCTAAATGCATTGAAAGAAATGCCTTCGCTTTCGATTACGGCACTTGTCGGCGCAAGCAACCCGCACGGGGAAGAACTTGAATCACTCACGAGAGACCACATGCATATCTCTCTTAAGAGAGACGTGCACAACATGCCGACTGCACTAGCAACGTCCGATATCGTCGTAAGTGCCGGCGGTTCCACAACCTACGAATCTGCCTTCATGGGAGTGCCTGCTATCACGGTGATCATTGCGGAGAACCAAAAGGGGCTTGCGGAAGGCATCGCAAAGCAGGGCGCAACGGAGTGCCTTGGATGGCTTCAGGATTGCAAACCTGGAGTACTAAGAAAGCATGTGCAAGCACTCATCGAAGATCAAAAAAAGCGCGACGGCATGGTCATTGCAGGGAGATCGCTCGTCGACGGTTGTGGCGCTCCTCGCCTGCTTCGAGCGATAACCGGAGACAAAATTTTTCTCCGAACCGTGCGAATGAGTGACGCGAAACTGCTTCATGAATGGACGAATGATGCTGACGTACGGAAGGCATCGTTTTCAGCGAAGCTCATCCCCTGGGAAGAACACACAGCCTGGCTCCACAAAAAATTGTCGGAGGATACGACTCGGATTTGGATCGGATGCGACAGTGATGATGTGCCTACAGGGGTGATTCGGTTCGAGGAGAAGAACGAAGAGACGATCCTCTCGATCACCGTGGCACCCTCACACCGTGGCAAGGGATTTGCGAAGGAGCTCGTCCGGCTCGGAGTTCTGGCTTACCTCAGGGCTTTCCCCAACGCGGCAATTCATGCTTATGTAAAGCCGGAGAATGCGGCTTCTGCAGGACTCTTTAAAGGGATGGGTAAAGAACAATCGCCCACATCCGACGGTGCGCTGCATTTTCTGCTCAATCGGCATACGATTACATCATGAAGAACACCATTCTCATCCATGGCAGGGAAGTGGGGGCGGGGCAGCCTGCCTACATCATCGCGGAGATGTCGGGGAACCATAACCAAAGCTACGAGAAAGCAGTGGAGATCATCTATGCGATGAAAGATGCAGGCGCCGATGCAGTAAAAATTCAAACCTACACCGCCGATACCATTACCCTAAAATCGGATAGACCAGAATTTCAGATTGGTGGTGGGACACTCTGGGACGGAAAGACCCTGCATGACCTCTACAGCGAGGCCTTCACGCCCTGGGAGTGGCAACCGAAACTCAAAGCAGTCGCGGAAGATCTCGGCATGGATCTCTTTTCGACTCCGTTTGATGCGTCATCCGTGGAATTCCTGGAGTCGATGGATGTTCCCGCATATAAGATCGCCTCGTTTGAGATCGTCGACATACCGCTCATCCGCAAAGTGGCTGCGACAGGGAAGCCGATCATCATTTCCACGGGTATGGCGAGCCGAAGCGAGATTGAAGATGCACTGGAAGCAGCGAAGGGCTGCGAGGTGGCACTGCTCAAGTGCACAAGTGCGTATCCCGCACGCCCTGAATCCATGAATCTGAACACCATTCCCGCAATGATCAAAGATTTTCATGTTCCCGTCGGACTTTCCGATCACACACTGGACAATGCGGCAGCTGTCACTGCTGTTCGCCTTGGCGCATGTATCATCGAAAAACATTTCAAGCTTGATCAAAACGAATGTGGACCGGACAGTACCTTCTCACTCGACCCACAAGCATTTCGGTCAATGGTCGATGTGATCCGGGCCGCTGAACATGGGAAAAATATGGAGCCATTGGATCCTGTAATCCTGGGTTCCGCACAATATGGCCCGTCTCCCGAAGAGAAGAAAAGTATGCAATTCCGCCGATCGCTATTCGTTGTAAAAGATATTGCCGAAGGAGAAACATTCACTAATGAAAACGTACGCTCTATCCGTCCGGCAAATGGCCTTGCTCCGGCGCACTATGATCGCGTACTCGGCAGGAAAGCAACAAAACGGATTGAAAGGGGCACACCGCTACGAGAAGATTGCATAGCATCCTGACGAACATCGCCATGCGCGTCGCCCTCTTCTCTTCCACGGCCGAACCCAAGGATGGCTACGGAAATATCACCTGGGAACTCTCACATGCGCTGAGAGACCTTGGCATGGAGTGCACGCTCTTTTTGCCCTGCTCGCAGAAGGGATTTGTTAAAAGCGCATCACTCCCCTTTCCAGCGCGTTGCGTACTACCGGAATACATATTTCGCATATACCAGCCCGAAGGCCTGCAGTACTTCCGCTATGTCGATGTATCGAACTGCGATCTTGTTCATGATCTATTCGCATTTCCCTACTGCATTCCGGCACTGCTTTCCGCTCGGAAATATGGAAAACCTTTTGTCACTGGCGCGCAGGGAACGCACGGCGTTCGGCCGCTCACATACTTTCCGGAACGCTGGCTCCTAAAGCACTGCTACAAAAGTGCCCGGGCGATTGCTGTGCCGAGTCAGTTCACGAAGGAAAAAATTTGGGAGCTATCCAAGCGCCGGTATCCGATCGACGTCATTCATAACGGCGTGCATTTCGATCGCTTCCAAAAAAACGTCGATGTGCAGGCTGTGCGCAGTCGATACGCCGGAAAAAAGATGCTCCTCACGGTCGGAGGTCTGTGGGGGAGAAAAGGGCACGATCTTGTACTGAAATCATTGCCCCAGATTCTCCAAAAACATCCGAATACGATATATGTCATCGTGGGAGATGGGAACGGACGCCATGATCTGGAGGCCCTCACGCGCGAGCTGCACCTCGAGCACGCAGTGGATTTCGTCGGGCGTAAAAGTGGGGAAGAACTCGTTGCATACTTCCAAGCCTGCGACGTCTATGTGCATACTCCAAAAATCGTCGGACTGAAGTTCGAGGGCTTCGGCATCGTGTATCTGGAAGCGAGTGCCTGCGGAAAACCGATCGTAGCGACCGATGCCGGCGGCATCCGCGATGCCGTGCGTGACGGGGAAACGGGAATTGTGGTACCGGACGGGGACAGTGCCGCTGTTGCACAAGGTGTGAACCGATTGCTTTCCGATGCGTCATTGGCCAACACTCTTGGAGAGAACGGAAAACGCTACGCCGCATTGCATGATTGGCGCAACATTGCCAAACAATACATTTCTCTCTACGATCGTGTTCTCCATGGCTAAAAAGATATTCATCACCGGAGGCGTCGGATTTATCGGCGTGAATGCCGCGGATCACTTCGCAAGTCGCGGCTGGCAGGTGACAGTATTCGATAATTTTTCAAGGAGAGGTGTCGACATCAATGCAAGCTTCTTAAAAGAGAAATGGCCCGATGCCGTCACGATCATCCGTGGCGACGTCTGCAAGGACCAGAAAGCTCTGGAACATGGAGCTGCAACACACGACGTAATTTTGCATCTTGCAGGTCAGGTCGCGGTCACGACATCCGTCAAAGAACCGATGATGGACTGTGAGCAGAATCTTCTCGGCACACTCCATGTTCTTGAAGCGGCGCGATCTGTGAAAAATCCCCCCATTGTTCTCTTCGCATCAACAAACAAAGTGTACGGAGGCCTCGAGAGCATCCCCGTGCGCGAGGAAGAAAAACGCTACGTGTTTGCGGACGGAAGAAAGGGGGCAACAGAAGAAGAGCCACTGGATTTCCATTCTCCGTACGGCTGCAGCAAAGGCGCTGCGGAACAATACGTCCGCGATTATGCCCGCATCTATGGAGTGCCTACCGTGGTATTCCGGCAATCATGCATCTATGGACCCCACCAACTCGGCGTGGAGGACCAGGGATGGGTAGCGTGGTTCCTCATCGCAAGCATGCTCAAAAAACCCCTGCAAATTTACGGCAACGGCAAGCAGGTGCGCGACATGCTCTATGTCGAGGATTTGGTCGATCTCTACATTCGAGCGGTAAACGGCATCGAGAAAAGTTCGGGGCAGATCTACAACATCGGCGGGGGGAACCATAACAGCATCTCGCTTCTGGAACTTCTGGAGCATATGGAGAAAAAGCTCGGTCTGCCTTCTTCGTGGACCTTCGCGCCCGTCCGCCCCGGCGATCAACCGATATTCATCAGTGATAACAGCAAAGCCAAGGCGGATCTTGGCTGGGAGCCGAAGATGGATCTGGAGCATGGCCTAGAAGAATTGTGTGGATGGCTCAAAAACCATATCGCAATGATCGCGAAGATGTACGGCGTGCAATTACAGAAGCCCGTAGCGACGGGACAATGAAATTGCATGAGCCGCGCTCTTGCAAGGGGGCGGCTATATGATTTGATTATTCTTTTCCGATCTTAGCGATCAAACCTTCCGCAATCGCTTTCACGTGATCCTCAAAGGACAAATTTGACGCCTGTAGCTGATGCCAATCCGTCACCGATGCATGAATGCATGTTTCTTCCATCGCCTTGAGGAACAATCGGACATCATGATGTGCGGGCTTCTTGTGTTCTTTAAAAACCGCGCTTATGGCATCGCGGCAGTCTTGTGTCGTACGGATGGGAAAAACGCCCGGCGCGTACTGATAGAAGCGATGTCCGAACATGAGAACCGGCTTCCCGCGAAAGATAGCTTCGAAGCCCGCAGTGCCCGTAGCGGTCGCAACGACGCTGCAGTGCTCGCGCAGTGTGAACGTATCTGCGGCATGTTCGATGAGGCGAACATTCGGCATCGCCAGGAGTTCCTGGTAGAAGCGGATGCTACGACAAGAAAATCCCTTCTTGCGCTGAACCGGGTGCTCTTTGACATAGAGCAGAACACCGGGAGGGGCCTCTCGAGAAAGCATCTGTAATGTCACAAGCTGATCGACAAACGCACCTGCCATCGGACATGTGGAGCATTCTGGCTGGAAATGGAGCGGGACGTAGACGTACGGTTTCGTGTAATCCGGACGCACGGCATGCCGGTCGTAATATCTGCGAAACGCACGCACGCGGTACCATGCCGATGCCTTGTGAAAGCGCCCTCTCCATGCAGAAACGGAAAGCAGCAGCGGCACCCACCGAAGGAACGTGATGCCTGAACGCACTCCTTTTGAGCGCACAGACTTCATGATGCGATCGATGGTCGTCGGTCGCTTGAAGGAGATCGCAACTTTGCCGGAGGGCTCGATTTGCTTTTGCCAATACTCCTCGAAGAGCGGGCTGAGGCTGACGCTCTGAGGCGCTTCTCGCTGAAGAGCATGAAAACGGTCTCGCACTTCCGGCGCCTGGTCTTCGATGTCTGAAAAGATCGTTGCAGTATCGCGCACCGTTGTCGCATGAAAAACCCATGTCGGTATCCCCTTCGCCCTACAGAGGCAGTAAATGACGTAGTCTGGAATTTCGTGCGGCAAAATCCCTGCAAGGAGCAGGTTAATCTGATGCCGCTCAAGAAAATCATTCCAATATCGCAGGTGCCAGAAATACATCCGCGTGCGCTCGTCGTAGGAAATCAATGTTGTTTGCTCAAGGCGGGAAACCATATGCATGAACATGGCCTGGCACTCCTGCATGCGTTCGATGAGCTCTTCATCGAGAGGAAGAAGCGTTGCCGGATCAGCATCAGGATAGAGTCCCCCGCGAACGTCGCTCGAGTTGAACCACCGTTGAGATTCCTTTGAGAGCACGCTATACATTCTCGGAGTCGCGCCAATGCTCGCTGCATAGGAAAAGGTCCGCTGCTGCATAACACGTTCGATGGCCGCATGTGCAGCGTCATTGGAAAACCGAAGGATGACCGCCCGAAACGACATTGCCCCAGAGTATTGGCCGTACGATCGATTCTGACAAGAAAAGTGGCGACTTAGCTATGGCGATGGCAGAGAAGGGAGACGTACACTAGATCCATGCATAAAAGATTGAAGCGGATTTGTATCTCTCCAAAAACGAGCATTCGCGAGGCCATGTGCGTTATCAGCGAAGGCCCGAGGCAAACTCCTCCAACCCCCTCGGGCATCGCTTTGATCACGCAAGGCAATAGACTTCTCGGCATCGCGACAGACGGAGATATTCGGAAGTCGATCTTGAAAGGAAAGGGTCTTGATGATCCGATCGGAGACATTATGGCAAAGCAACCGCTCACCGTACTGCACGATGAATCCCCAGATGTCATCCTGTCCCGATTCCATGAAGCATTGCGAGAGCGACAGCTTCCCGAGAGCCGCTTCCACCATATTCTCACAGTAGATGAAAATGGGAATCTGGTAGATGTTCTGACGCCGTTTGAGCTCTGGAAGAGAAGCGAAGTGAAGATCAAAACCGTTTCTGTGATTGGTCTTGGGTATGTAGGACTCACTCTCGCACTCACACTCAATGAATTTGGCATCCGCGTGATCGGGGTAGACACCAACAAAAAGGTGATCAAAAAGCTTAAAAGTGGGGTTCCTCATTTTTATGAAAAGGGACTCGACCAACTGGTCAAAAAACACGCGAACAAGAACTTGATTCTTTCCACTTCTCTCTCGGAAAATCAGAGTGATATCTTCGTTATTTGCGTGGGGACGCCAGTGAACGAGCTGGGCAAAGTGCTGTCACAGTTCTTGACGGATGCGGCAAAAGAAGTGGGTAAAGTCCTGAAGGCACACGACCTTGTGATCCTTCGCTCGACAGTACCGATCGGAACCTGCAGGGATGCGGTGGTGCCCCTTTTGGAGAAGGTATCCAGACTCAAGGCCGGTGAGACATTCATGGTAAGTTTTGCACCGGAACGCACTGTGGAAGGAAAGGCTCTGGAGGAGCTTCGCACACTCCCACAAATCATCGGGGGATACAATAAACAGAGCCTCGACGAGACAAGCAAATTTTTCCGCGTCTTCGCGCACACGATCGTCGCGGTCGACAGTCTCGAAGAGGCCGAGGCAGTGAAACTGCTGAATAACACGTTCCGGGACGTGAGCTTCGGCTTCGCCAATGAAGTGGCATGGTCGCTTCATGGCTACGGCCTGAATGCCCGCAAAGTGATCCGCGCCGCCAATGAGGGATATGGCCGCAACCCTATTCCGGCTCCGAGCCCCGGTGTGGGCGGCATGTGCCTGGTGAAAGACCCGTACCTCTTCGTCGCTTCGGCAAAGGAGAAGGGATACCACCCGAAGCTTCCCATTGCCGCCCGCGACATCAATGTCTCGATGATTTCCTTCGTCGTTGATCAGGTGAATGCATTCGTAAAGAAGCACAAGAAAAACTCGGGCAAGGCGCGGATCTTCCTCGCAGGGATGGCATTCAAAGGCGCTCCGGAAACTTCGGACCTGCGCTTTTCGACATCGGTAGAGATTCTTGAGAAGCTGCAAAAGAAGTACTCCAACATTGTTATTTTTGACCCCGTAGCCTCGAAAGAAGATCTCGAAAAGCTGGGTGCAAAAGTCGTGATGTCTTTGGAAGAAGGATACAAAGGGAGTGACGTGGCATTAATGCTCAACAATCATCCGTCTTTTAAGGAGTCCGATATTTTCGCGCTCGCTGCGGCGATGAATGCCCCTGGGATGATCTTTGATCCGTGGGGAAGTTTCCGGGAAGAACAGTTGACTGGCCTGCAGAGTATATACTATAAGGGATTATAATCTTTACTATGGCAACAAACGCCGAACGTGAACAATGGGAGCAACAATGGGCATTGTTGCAGAAGAAAGGTGGCCATGGTCCA
Organism: Candidatus Peribacteria bacterium; assembly: GCA_016866875.1. Classification (GTDB taxonomy): domain Bacteria; phylum Patescibacteriota; class Gracilibacteria; order Peribacterales; family Peribacteraceae; genus 2-12-FULL-55-11. Next base: position 1,174 of record VGKY01000029.1, on the reverse strand, counting down.
GACTCCACCTTGATGGATAAAATCGTTGGCCCCTGGCGCCATGTCACCTCCGCGCAGGCTGAGCTTCTTTTCGCTGGAGTACAAAATGGTGTTTTTGAGCTTCCGATCGTATCCGGTGGTGAAGAGCCGGACAAAAAGGAATAATTGAAAAGATGCGCAGCATAATCTGCAATCCTAGTTACGGGAATAATCCATACATTCGCACCACGGAGATGGCTTTGAAATTGAGTGAAAAACTGGGAGATAACCCTTCCGTAGTTGTTCCGCATGTATATGGCGAAAAACAGCGCCGAATCCTCGAAGAAAATTTTGGAAATGATTCTCGCATCGTTCTTGATGAGGAATTTGGATCGATACTCCGCTCCATATTCTATGAAGGAAATTCCTACGAAGATTTTTTACGGCAGTGGGCAGCGTCCGTAGACGAGATTTCCAAAAAGGCAAGTACATATCTCCATGCGCAGTACGACATCGTGTGTGAAATCAGCCGCTCCCCTCTTTTGGATCTCGGCATCACGCCAGCATTGTATAATTCCTGGTCCCGCACGTCGCAGATTCTGGAATGCGCCATGCAGGAAGAAGCTATAACTATGGACCACACGGTCCATGAAGAGGCTGCCAAGAAATTCAGGAAGCTGGAATCGCGCTATGACCTGCATTGCATCTCCGTTCCTGGAACATTTGAACCAAACAACGATGATATCGCCATTCCTCTAAGTGCTTCTACGCCACTCTCGGACGACCAGACGGTGGATCGCGGCGTGTATGTGACTGTGAGCGGAATCCCTCATGTGGAATCGCTGCAAACGGTCGCGGAAGCCTTGGATGTGAACATCTATGCTTCGGATTCTTCGAAAATCCGCGGCTCACGGCATGCGCTTCCGGGAATCCTCCGGCATCCGCAGATCGTTGCGCACATTGCACGCGCAGGATGGGGAGCGGTCGGTACATCAATCGCAACGGGCGTGCCACTGATTGTGCAGCCCTATGAAAAAAACGAAGACCCGGAGATATATTTCAATATTCAGCGAATCGAAGAGCTTGGTCTTGGTGTGCAATTCAGCGGTCAAAACTCTGATGAACTTCTGAAGATTCTAGAAGGGCTTCGGCCACGGATACAGGAGTACAAAGAATCGCTTCTCCGGAGATTTGGAACACTGGATGGAGCAAGTAT
>VGKY01000028.1 GCA_016866875.1 Candidatus Peribacteria bacterium | reverse complement strand
CTGTGCCATGTGCCAGGAGTGAGGATGATGAGTTTTCCTGGAAAGAGCTCAAATGGCTGATCCGCACAATCGGGAGTTGTGCCTGTTTGCAACGTCCCTTTCCCCGCTGTGACGTGCACAAGTCGCATGTGAGGGTGAATGTGCTCAAAGCCACGCTGGTTTGAATTCGGCAGCAGTCGGAGTTCATGCCACGATGGGTCTCCCATCATCTCGGCAGAAAAGTGCCTCCCCGCTAGGAATTTGTCGTCTTTCACTTCCAAATACCTGGCATGGGGTGGATCACCTGGTTGAATTTTTATACTGGATAGCTCTGGCTCATGCAGGATGCTGAAAATAAGCAACTGCGCATTGGATGCCATGACTTCAACAGTCTCACCTGCCCCAACAGTGACCCTCGCCCGTAACCGCTCACCAGGGGGCGTACTCATCTTCCTATCACCTTTTGCATTCCGAATCGTAAGGCCTCGCTCATTCCTCTCCGAGTCAGTAGCTGCTTCAATGAAGTGTGTACCTTGCCCCAAAGTGGCTGCTTCGCGTCCTGATTGAATAATGATGTCCGATTCAGGGCGATTCACACAGGCGGCTCTCAATGCATCAATACAGGCATCGGGTGATGCTTCCCACTGTGAACGTAGGTAATCCTCCATTTCATCTGCCCCATCCATTGGTAAGTGCAGTCGCTCTGCTAAATCACGAAGGGTTGCACAAATCTCATCAATGTTGTTCCTCCTGTCCGCAATCTCTAAATTGATGGCATGGATTGCCTTTTCAATAGCTGCATTGACGATGAGCATCGTCTCATTGATTTCCCTCACGGGACTCACAGTGAGCTCTACCTCTCTGTTGAGATTGTGCTCTGTAGACCGGCCGTATTGTGCCTGGAGCGTTGCTGTCTTCATATATAAATAGAAAATAAATAATAAACTGCGTCAATTGTATGGGTTCAATGTTTGTTGCAAAGACAACAACGTTGTTGTTATAATGGCAACATATGATACCTTCTACTCTCGAAGAGCTTGGGTTGAGTCCAAACGAAGCCAAAGTCTATGAAGCCCTCGTTACCTACGGAGGGTCGGGTGTTTCCACTATTTCTCTACGAGCCAAGGTCAATAGAAGCAATGCGTATGAGACGCTCTATCGCCTGATCGAAAAGGGGCTTGTGTATGAAGTTTTTATTGAAAAGGAAACAATCTACGAAGCGGTAGACCCCGATAAACTGATGGAATTAGTCACGGAAAAGCAGACGAAGCTACAAGCAGTGCTTCCTAAGCTCCATTCGCTCTATCACAAGCACCTTACTACTGAACGTGCCTACATCTTCAAGGGTGTGGAAGGTGTGAAGAACTACCTACGTGAAGCACTCAAAGTCGGAGAGGACATTTATTCCTTCGCTGCAAAGGGCGCATGGTTCGATCCACGGCTACAGCCATTCACGGAAGGATTCTTGAAAGAAGCGAAGCGACGCGGAATCAAGTATCACCACATCTTTGATCATGCAGTGAAAGATGGCCTACCCGAAGTGCCGAAAGCAGTGGGGAAGCCCTACAAATTCCTGCCTAAGGATTTTAATACCGACTCAACAATGGACATCTTTGGTGACCATGTAGTCACTTTTCACGGCTTGGAACTAGGAAAGCTACGAGATGATCTGACGATCTTTGTTATGGTAAGTCCTGGCTTAGCAGACAGTTACCGAGCTTGGTGGAAATGCATGTGGGAACAGCTTCCTGAACCAAAGTAAGTCAGAGACAAAGACTCCTAGCAGGACATATCATGGTTGTAATAGATTCCAATAACCCGCTCCAACTAAGCAATGGCTTATGTAAGCCATCTATTTTTAGACTGGTAAGTGGAAATGCAACTATGGAAGAAAATGGAATGTAGACTTCACTACGTTAAAGGTTGTCATATCTCCGTTTGCACCTCTGTAAATTTGCGCTAAAGAACTCCCTTTAGTGACGACCTTTGCAACGTCATCGTCTTCTCCAATCCAACCATCTGTTTCTGACCAATTCGGTTTTTGATATATCCTCACGGTAATTGCATCCTGGGCATCTATGGCTTCGGTTTCTTTAACAATGACTACGCTCAATGACGCAGCAAGACCATCTGCACCTTCATCAAGCACCTTTCTATCGGACGGATACTCAAAGCTGAGATGATACTTACTATTGGTATACGTCTTTTTCAATTCAGTGACTGTTGCAGAGCTTGAACTCGATACTACTTGCGAAGATTGCTGCGAGATTGAAATTTTGCTATTCGCAGAGGACGATTGCCCACCGCCTAAGATGGTAGTTTTGGTAGTGGAGCACGCGGATAGACCAATGCAAATACCTAAGAATAGAAAAATATTGTGAGTGGTTTTCATACGAAAAGAATACTCCACAGTGTAAAGCTGCCAAAGTCATTACGGACACGAGCTCCTAGCCGGACACATCATGGTTGTAATAATTTCCAGTAACCCGCTCCACGAAGTACTGCTCTCGTCTTACCTCCTCGGCTGGGGGTGCACCCCGCGTGGCACGGCGATGAAGGTGACGGAAAGAGATTTCGCCGGAAGCGCTTATCACGAGCGCGGCAAGGGCGAGAAGGTAGCGCTTGCGGAGCGGCTCCTGAGGAGCATCGCATTCGTCGGAGAAGATCCAGCGAATGCTACTCGCGAGGAGATTGCAGAGAAGGTGGACAGTGTTTCTGATACCGATTCCCCCAAGAACAATGCCTGAATCCCTTCCAGGATCGTAGTCGGAAGATGATGGTCGGCTCCTTCCTGAGCCTGATCCTTACGCGCGCAAGACTGAGGAGCATGAGAAGCTAGAAGTCGTAGACCGGCTGGTTGATGGATACCCAACATTTGTCGCGGCTTTGCAGCCGAAGGCTGACTATGTTCTCCATCCTTCCTGCGGGAGGGACATCAGTGCATCTGCGGATCGTTGAGCAGGGGAATGTTTCCATATAGTATTTCATATTTGTGTCGATAGCGTGCCGTACGCGCTGCCGATCGGGCTTACTCCAGGGATTGCACCCAATGATCCTCCAGGTAGCCTTGCAGCATCCGACCACGACGCCGTGGCGGGCGATCTGCTCGCTTCCGTACTGCGAGCACGTTGGGTCATGTTTGCAGAAGCCATAGGGAAAGAGATGGCGCAGTGGCCCGTGGTCGGGTGAGAGCGTCGCTTGGTAGAAACGGATGCACCGCATCGCCGCTGCTTTGGCGTAATTGCGCATCGCAAGAGAGGGGAGTAGGCTCCATCCTAACACTCCTCCCTATGCCCATGGATATGCTCACCGCTGCAGACTTGCTTCTCGGACTCCAGATCGTGATCTCCGTCATCGTGGTCGTGGTGCTCTACCACGTCCTCTTCATCGTCGTGGATCTCCGAAAAGTTCTTCGGCGCGTCGATGACATTACTGAGCAGGTCGAGGCAATCATCGTAAAGCCCATTTCCCTGGCCGATCAGATCCTCGGGAAGGTGATGGAGATGATAGATGCAGGATCACAGAAGCATCGCCACAAGAAGAAGAAGCATCATGCCATTTAAGGCGAATGAGGGCTCGGCTGATGAAGAAGCCCACCATCTGTCATCACAACACTTTCTGGTTGTCGATGACGACTTTGATGAAGAGTCGCTTCAGGGTGTCGTAGGCGGCGTCGAAGAGCTCGGATATCAGCGCGTTGAGGCGCCTCAGCCGAGCGTAGAGCATACTCAGTCTGTATGCCCCACCAGGTCGGCTTACGCGTCTGGCCGCCTTGCGGATCTCCTTCTGAAGGACCACGACCTCGCGATCAATGTGCTTCTTGAGCTCCGTGCGCATCGTCGCGGGCTCGGGAATGTCGGCGATCTTCTGGTCGCGAGTGGTTGCCACAGCGCTTCCCCTCGCTTGCCCACTCGATCCTGCAGAGCCCGGGTCTCCAGAGCGATCCTCGCCGATTCGCTCGGAGATCTTGTCGATGGCCTCAAGGAGCATTTCCACCTTCGGCGGCTGGCTCACCACAAGTGCCGCCTGGCTCTCGGTTCCCTTTCCGGAGGGCGCGACTTTTTCTGCAGATGAGGTTATTTGCTGCATTTACCATATTGTCCCTTTTTTCGCGTTCATTGTCAATTTACGATTCCCGTATACATTGTCATAGATACTTCCGGTTTCCTTTCGTATTCTCTTCGTATGGTTGAGCCGACCATCTTCCATAGTATCCTCTCCAGAGAGGTTCCGGCATCCATTGTCTATGAAGACGACGAGGTGCTTGCATTCAAAGACATTCATCCTAAGGCGAAGACGCATCTACTCTTTATTCCCAAGCACTTCGTCGCGTCGATTGCCGATGTCACTCCGGAGACGGCGCATATCCCGGGTATGCTCATTCTCAAGGCGCAGCGGTTCGCTCAGGAGCAGGGGATCAAGGGGTATAGGCTTACGTTTCACGTCGGCAAGGGCGGAGGGCAGGAGGTGATGTACCTGCATCTCCATTTCCTCAGTGAGGAGAAGCTGAAGGCTTTGTAGCGAGTGGACGAGAAGGTGAAAAGGACGAAGAGGACGAATGATGAAAAGGACGAAAAGGAAGAGGGGGCATGTATCCCCTTCGTCCTTTTCATCCTTTTCGTCTTCAGGAACTGTATCCCGCCTTCTGCGCCTCCTCTTCCGTCGCGAAGATCACGCGGTTCTCCTCTTTGATCTTCTCGGCGGCAGCGGAACCGGCAGGGTAGTACTTCTTGCCGGTTTTCGACGCCACGAACCCCGCAGGTGAGGACACCTGCGGCTGGCTTTCCGTTTCTGCCTTTCCTGCCTTTTCTGCCTTCATCTTCGCCTCCTCCTCTTCGCGCTCCTTCTTCATACGCTCGAGAGTTTCCTTATCGATGGGCAGCAGCGCCTTGATGGAAAGGCCGATGCGGCGCTCGTCGACGTCGATATTGATGACCTGGGCCTCGATCTTCTGGCCGATCTTCAGTGCCTCAGAGGGGTCGGTGACCTTGTGATGCGCGATCTCGCTCAAGTGCACGAGTCCGCTGATGTCGCGCTCGAGCTGGAGGAATGCTCCGTAGTCTGCAAATCGTACGACCGCGCCACTCACCTTCTTCCCTACGGGGTAACGCTCCGCGATCGCCTCCCACGGGTCTGCCGTGAGCTGCTTCATGCTCAGCGAGAGCTTGTCGCCCTCTACGCCGATGATCTTCACCTTCACGCGATCACCCATCTGCGCGTGCTCGGACGGATTCTTCACGTGTCCCCAGGCGATTTCCGATATGTGCACGAGCCCCTCAAGACCGTCGAAAGTCACGAAGAGTCCGAACTTCACGATGCCCGAGATGATGCCTTCCTTTTCGTCTCCGACCCTCAGGTGCTCGAGTGTCTTGGCGCGCTCTTCCGCCATCGCTTCGCGCTCCGATACGACGATCTTTCCTGCGGCCTCGTCCATCGTGATGATCTGCACCGTAAAGGTATGACCGATGTACTTGTTGAGGCGCGTGATGATCTCCGAGGCATCGGCGTTGTTGACGCGTGGATAGTGGGACGGTGCGAGCTGTGAGACAGGGAGGAACGTCCGGATGCCATCGATGTTACTGAGGAGACCTCCTTTGTTTGCCTCCTGCGCGGTGAACTTCATGGTGCCTTCCTCGGCGACGAGTTTGTGGAAGCGATCCCAGGCCCTCTGCTGGCTGGCCATGCGGAGACTCAAGACAGCCATGCCCTCCTCGTTCTCTTCTTCGAGCACCATCGCTGCGACTCCGTCGCCGATCTTCAAATCGCGGAACGTTTGGAACGAATCACGGAGCTCCCTGCCAGAGACGATGCCCGTGAGCACGCCACCGATATCGAGAAGAAGCTTGTTCTTGCCGCGGAATACGACCGAGCCCTCAATGAGCTCTCCAGGTTTCACGCGCATAAGCTTCGGCGCGTCCTTCAGAAGTTGTTCCATCACGGCATTGGTCGCGGCGCCGCGGCGGGAAGCAGAATTTTTCTTACCTTTCGTTGCTGTTGCCATAGGAAAGAGGTGGTGCGAGAGTGAGGAGTAAAGTGTTCCCGTCCTCGCACGAGCGACGGAAGCGCGCCTATTCTCCTGGTTTGCCCCTGAGGCGTCAAGCTGTGCAGGCTAGAAAACCTTCAGAGCGTCATCTTCGCAGCCTCCATCTCATTGTTGCCGATCTTCTGCTCCTGGCTCGTTTTTGGGTTGAAGATCTGATAGTAGAGTTCGATGAGCTCTTGCGTGGTGAGTCTGTTGGAGTTGAGACCGACGTTGTGGAGACTCGCCTGTACCTGTTGTACGCGGTCTTTGAGCTGCGTACTTTTATCAGGGAAGCTCCTGTAGCGCGCTGCAGCCTTGGCGGATGTGTCGTCGACGCCGACCCAGGAGAAGAACTGCGTGAGCAGTCCTGGTCGCAGGGAGCTCTTGATCGGGAGATCATCGAGGGGCACTACGACGTAGAAGCGCTTCTGCATGATCTCGGCCACATCGACGATCTTCTCGACGAATGACGCATACGCTTCCGTTTGTGCCTTGAGAAGGGGATTGGTTTGCCGCTCCGCCTGTGCGCGCGTCTGCTCCATGTACGGATCGATGTTCACTTTCGTCGAGCGCACGACGATCTGGACGGGGAAGGTGAGCGTGTTCACGAATCCCTCGTACCCCGCGATGATGCCTTGCTGCTCCGTTTCACTCTTGAGGTTGAAGTTCAGTGGATCCACTTTCAATACGGCTCGGAGGCCGCCGTTTTTCAGGAGCACGGTATCATTGCGGATCTCGGCAATGGGCATGAACCGTTGCGTGGATCCGTGCACGTTTTTCTTCCCCGTGCGAACGGTGCTCTCCGCCGGTTTGCGTTTGGGTTTGGTATTCATGCTGTGGGGGGAGTGATGTCGCGTACCATCGAGGGAGAGGTCTGCAGGGTGAGGGTATCCGTGTTCTCGTTATCCTTGAGCGGCTCCGCCTTCACCCGAGAACGATCTACGGGGAGCTGCGACTTTGCTTCGGCTTCCTCGCGCTCCGCGATCAGACGCTCTTTCTCGACGGCTGCCGAGGGGGCGGAGTCGAGGACGCCGCTGAGCTCCTCGATGCGTCGGCGTTTCTCTTGCTCGCGGCGTTGAGCGGCCTCGAGCCGCGTTTCCTTCGCGATTTCCTCCGCACTCTTCATTCTTGCAGACCCGATGCTGATGAAGATTCCTCTCCGTGGAGACCATAGGCGTACACTTGGTTTGTCCATACGTTCGATCATGAGCAGGCAGAATCGTGTGAGGGTGATGCCGTTGATTTTGACAAAGGCGAAAGCCGTTCCGAGGATGAACGGCAGCAAACCGAGGATACGCGTGAGGATCGTGGTTGCACCGGCAGCGGCAAAACTCGATGAGAGCATGTAGCTGATGCCGCCCGTCAGCAGACAGATGATGATCTGTCGCAGCGATATTGGTCCGAAGATGCGATCTTCGACGTAGACGTTCTGCGGAATTTTGACAGGGTCGATCGTCATAGAATCTCAGTATTATAGCAGAAATGGCGGATTTGGAGAACAGCATTGAGAGAAGGAAAAAGGGAAAAAAGGCACAAGGGTGAAGAGCAAAAAGGGAAATAGGCAAAAGGGCAAAAGGTCGTACCTATTGCCCTATTGCCTTTTTGCCCTCAAGAAACGGTTTCCTCTTGTTGGACGGGTTCCAGGTTCGTCGCCTCAACAACTTCCCCATGCATGAGTGCAAACTGATCCTTCGTCTTGCGGACAATGCGGATGGTGTCTCCGGGATTGAAAACTCCCTTGAGGATCTCCTCGGCAATCTCGTCTTCGATCCGCTCCTGGATCACCCTGCGCACCGGGCGAGCACCGTACTCGGGGTCAAAGCCAAGTTCTCCGAGGAGCTGCACGGCCTTCGCGTCGACGCTCAGGCTGTACCCCTGATCACGCAGGCGCCCGAGAAGGTCGCTGAGATGGATCTGGACGATCTTGCGGATGCTTCCCTGATCAAGGGCGTTGAAGACGATGATGTGATCGATGCGATTCAAGAACTCCGGACGGAGATTGTCTTTGAGTTCCTGGATCACCTCCTGTTTCTTCTCCTCGTACCCACGCTCCTCCGCTGAGGCTTCTGCCTCGAGTTTAAAGCCGATCTTCGCTGCCTGCTTCGTGAGCTTCTCCGCGCCGATGTTGCTGGTCATGACGATGATGGCGTTGCGGAAATCGACCTTCTTGCCCTGGCCGTCGGTGAGCGTGCCGTCTTCGAGGATCTGGAGGAGGATGTTGAAGAACTCCGGATGTGCCTTCTCCACCTCGTCGAAGAGGATGACGGAGTAGGGCTTGCGGCGGACGGCCTCTGTGAGTTGGCCGCCTTCCTCGTATCCGACGTAGCCCGCGGTCGTTCCTGTGAGACGCGAGACATTGTGGCGTTCCATGAACTCGGACATGTCGATCTTGATGAGCGCATCCTCTTTGCCGTAGACCTCCGCAGCGATCGCGCGCACGAGCTCGGTTTTCCCTACGCCTGTGGGTCCGAGGAAGAGGAAGGAGCCGATGGGGCGCTTCTGGTCGGCAATGCCCACTCTGGACCTGCGGATAGCGCGCGCCACCTTGCGGATGGCGTCGTCCTGACCGACGACATGCTTGCGCAGGAGCACTTCGAGGTTCTGGAGCTTCTTCCGCTCGGATTTGAGGAGCTTTGTAACGGGGATGCCCGTCATGCGAGCGATGACGTGCGTGATCTCGTCTTCGGAAATGGAGAGTGGCGTTCTGCGGTCGCCGTCCCGGTGGCTCTGCAGGGTTTTGAGCTGTTCCTGGAGATCCGCGTGTTCCTGTTTGAGCTTAAGCGCCGCGTGGTACTTCTGCTCCTTCACGGCCTGTTGCTGCTTTCCGAGGATTTTCTCAATCTTCTCCTCGAGCTTCTTGAACTCCGGGGAGGCCTCTGACTGGAGGCTCTTGCCTGCGGCGGCTTCGTCGAGGACATCGATGGCTTTGTCCGGGAGGAAGCGGTCGGTGATGTAGCGCTTCGAGAGCTCCACGGCTGCTTCGAGTGCGTCGTCGGTGATGGTGATGGAGTGGAACTCCTCGAAGTTCCTGCGGATGCCCTTGAGGATGGCGACGGCATCTTCCGTGGTGGGCTCTTCAACGAGGATCGACTGGAACCTGCGCTCGAGCGCCCGGTCCTTCTCCACCGTGCGGTACTCGTCCACGGTCGTCGCGCCGACGACCTGCAATGACCCGCGGCTGAGGGCAGGCTTTAAGATGTTCGCTGCATCGAGCGATCCCTCAGCAGACCCCGCGCCGACGACGGTATGGATCTCGTCGATGAAGAGGATGATGGAGCTCTCGGCATTCACAGCCTCTTTGATGATGTCGTCGAAGCGCTGCTCGAACTCCCCGCGGTACTTCGTACCGGCGACGAGCGATCCCATATTGAGCACCAGCACACGTTTTCTGGCGAGGGCCGAGGGCACCTTGCCCTCTGCAATGCGTCGCGCGAGACCTTCGACGATAGCGGTCTTGCCAACGCCCGGCTCTCCGATGAGCACGGGATTGTTCTTCGTTTTGCGGTTGAGGATGTGGATCATGCGTTCGATCTCACGATCGCGTCCGATGACAGTCTCGATCTTTCCGTCCTTCGCACGCTGGGTGAGGTCTTCGGTGAAATAGTCGAGGACAGGCGTCTTGCTCTTCCCATCGCCCTTGCGGCGCTTGAGGCCCTCGGGCTCCCCGCCAGGCCCGGCCCCGGCGCCCTGCATGCCGACGATGGCCCCCTGGAGTCCCTGGAAGAACGCTTCGAGCGACTGCTCCATGTTCTTGCTCTGCTGCTTGAACTGCGAGATCTGCCCGAACATCTCCTCGATGTGTGCCTGGAGATCCTTGGGATCGACCTGCATCTGCTCGAGGAGGACGGTGGCGCCATTTCTTCCCGTCGAGACGAGCGCGTGGAGCAGGTGCTCTGTTCCTACGTTGCTGTGGCGGAATTTCTGGGCGGTGAGCACACTCTGCTCGATGACCGTATGCAGGAAGGTCGAGAGACCGTGCTTCACATGCTTGCCTTCGATATCGGGAGACTTGTTGGCCTTGAGGAGGATCCTCACGTTTTCCTGCGTGACACCCGCGCCGGTGAAGATGGAGAAGGCGAGGGACTTGGGGATGCTCAGAAGCCCGAGGAGCAGGTGCTCCGTTCCGATGTAGGTACTCTTCATGTTCTTCGCTTCTTGCTCCGCGATCTGCAACGCGAGCTTGGCATTGGGTGTGAATCGATCGAAGGGGTGCATGGGAGAAATGAAGAATGAGGAATGATCTTGTGATTTAGCACTCTATAGTATTGAGTGATAATTCACAATTCTCATCGGGAAATTCTACCATCCAAATACTGGAAGTGGGAGTGACGTATACCTTCGGGAAATGGTGAATTGATGGATTGTGTAGTTTGGATAACATTACAAGAATCCTGAGGTTTCTGCGCTCTTCATCGTAGATTGCTTACGAATATAGCCCTCAGCGGTTTCTCTCGGAGATATCCCTGAGGAAGATTGAGAGGATGGTCGTCGTTGGGATCGCCAGCATCACACCGAGGACGGGGTGGATGGTATCGGGGAAGCTCACACCGATCATCATCGCGAAGAGGATGGCAACCGGGGAGAGTCCGACGGCCCTGCGCATGATGAGCGGGACGAGGAGGTTATTTTCACACCACTGGATCACGTAGTACACACCCATCACGACTGCCGCCCACACAAATCCCTGTTGTGAGAGAGCGATCAAGACTGCTGGTACCGCTGCGATGAGCGGCCCCATTGCGGGAATGAACTCACAGAAGCCTGCAAGGAGCGCGAGCGTGAGAGCGTAGGGCATCCGGAGGATGACGAGGGCTAGGAGTGTGAGCGCGAAGATGGAGAACATGAGGAGAGCCTCACCGCGGGCCCACTGGCCGATCTTCAGGTGAATGGCGTCTGCCTTGGCATCGACGTAGGGGATCCAGACGCGGGGGAAGAGGCTCCGCACCCAGCGGATGATGCGCTCTTTCTCCAGTTGGATGAAAAATCCCAGCACCAAGACGATGATCAGCGTTGTGACGAAGCGGGCGACAGATCCGGCGATCTGCGCGGCAAACCTCAGTGACCCCTCTGCGGCAGTTGCCAGGTTCTGGCCGAGGCTCTGCAGCGCGTCGGTGAATTGGTAGATCGAGAGGTCTCTGAGCGTGTTTTGCA
>VGKY01000027.1 GCA_016866875.1 Candidatus Peribacteria bacterium | reverse complement strand
ACTACTCGAAGCCGGTGCCGCGGAGCTCCCCGCTGGCGCACTACTCGAAGCCGGTGCCGCGGAGCTACTGGCGGGAGCGGCGCTGTTTTGGCTTGCTGCAGAGCTCACGCCTGTACCACCCGTGGTGCCACCAGACATCGCGCCACCGATCATCCCTCCCGGCCCTAGCCCTTGCGCAGGAATACATGCATTTCCTGAACATAGATAGCCAGCATCACAACACACTGGCCCACATGCAGTCTGATTACCTGGACACTGCAGCACCTGCCCCTGCAAAACATGATTCGCAATCGGCCACCATGCAATATATGCAGAAATCCCAAACGCAATCACCAGTCCGCCAATCTTGAAAAAACTCTTTTCTATTGTCGCCATCGCAAAGTGCAGAATATCAGGACTTTTAGTATTGAAGAGCAGAAAATGCCATCCCGAATTGACAGGGAAGCGAAATATGACAATGCAGAATTTTTTCAGGAAAAGTTCTGCAGTCGGTCGCTGATCTTCTGCAGTTTTTCGGCATTCGCGCTGAGCTTCTCACACTCAGTCGCGACGACCTTCTCGGGAACGCGTGCGACGAAGTCTGCGTGGACGTCCGCAAAAATGAAGCAGAGAGATGAGCTACAGCTCTAGCTCCGGATACCTGGAAAGGTGCGAGTGGACGATAGCTTGAACCTCTTCGAGCTTCTCGGGTGAGCGCGCTTCCATGCAGATGGAGATGCAGGGCGACGTATTGCTCTGGCGTATTCCCGCCCACGCACCTTCACCGAAGTCGATGCGCACGCCATCGAGTGTGTGTACCGGATAGTGTTTGGAGAAATGCACGGTGACCGCTTGGATGATTGCCCCCTTCTGGTCATCAGAGCAGTGGGGGCGGAGTTCTGGGCATTGATAGACTTTTGGGAAATCCTCGAGCATCGAGGAGAACGTTTGTTCGCCTGCCTGCCGGACAGGCAGGTTTGTTCGTTTCTTGGAATAGATTCCAAGCAGACGCAGTGCGGCAACCAGCGCATCGTCAAATCCATAGTAGTCTTCCCCGCAGAAGAAGTGCCCGGATTGCTCGCCGCCTAGGAGAGCTCCGTGCTCCCGCATCGCATGCTCCACGTGCGAATGTCCCACTTTGCACATCACCGGTTTCCCGCTCCACCGGGCGATTTCCGTCTCCAGGATCGACGAGTTACTTACCGTGAAGATCACGGGCGCTCCGGGGTTTCTGGAAAGATGATCCTTAGCCAGCAGAAGCAGAATTTCATCGGCAGTACGAATGCCCCCCTTTTCGTCGACGATGCCGAGGCGGTCGCCGTCACCGTCGAAGGCGAATCCGAGGTATGCCTTTTCCTTGAGTACCGTCGCCTGCAGATCTCTGAGCGTGGAGTGCATGCTCGGGTCTGCCGGATGGTTGGGAAAGTTGCCGTCGGGTTTCGTAAAAAGCTCGATCACGTTGCATCCCGCGTTCTTCAATGCCTGCACGTAGACCGGTCCTGCAACGCCATTGCCACAGTCGATGACAACCGTCATTCCTTTTCCTGTTTCCCCAAACATCTTTTGCATGTGCTCCAAATACGGAGCAATCGCATCGATTTCTTCCACCCCAATGGTATTTTCAATTTTCAATTGTACATTTTCAATGTTCTCTATGTTCTCCCTTAGCTTCTGCAAATCCTCCCCGGAAAACGCCTCCGCGTCTTTGAGCTGGAGCTTGATCCCGTTGTCGCTGCTGGGGTTATGCGAAGCGGTGACGTGCGCACTGGCGTCTGCCTTGAGGCGGCAATTGGTGTAGTAGTTCACCGGGCTTGGGGTCTCGCCGATATCGAACACAGAGCAACCGGCAAACACCAAACCGCTCTTCAATGCTGCAAGGAGTGAGGGGCTGCTCAAGCGAGCGTCGCGCCCGACAACAACTCTCGGACAAGCATTTCCTGATCGCTTCTTTACTTCTTTTCCAAACGTCTCACCGATCAGCCTGCAGGCTTCTTCGGTGATCTGCGTACCGGCTTTTCCCCGGATGTCGTAGGCCCGAAAGATCGTTGGATCAATGAGAGGCATGGATGGTTGCAGAGACAGAAACGTTAGTACGTATTCTTCGTAAGAATTCTATGGGAAGTTAGGAAATTGCCCAAGTACTCCTTGATGAACTTCGCACGTTGATCCGCTCTGGAGCGTGATGGTGCATAGTCCTCATCCTTGGAAAATAATTTATGGTACATTCCATACTACTCCATCAACGTATTGCGATAGATTGCTTCTGCTTCATGGCCTCAAAACCTTTCATTGTTGGCGTTCTCAATGTTACCCCCGACTCGTATTTCGATGGCGGGAAGTGGAATTCCATCGATTTAGCCCTCAGAAGAGCAGAGGAAATGATTGCAGAAGGGGCGGATTGGATTGAGGTTGGCGGTGAGTCTACGGGTCCGAATTCCAAGGATATCTCTCTGCAAGAAGAGATTGATCGAACAATTCCTGTGATCAAAGAAATACGCAAAAGGTGGGGCTCATGCCAAATCAGCATCGATACATATAAGTCTGCGGTTGCCCGAGAAGCGATCGCGGCCGGTGCGTCGATGGTCAATGACGTCACGGCAGGAAGGGGTGATAGAAGCATGTTTGCGGAGGTTGCGAAGTGTGCGGAGGTTGCGAAGTTGGTACTGATGTACAGCAAGGATCCCACAGCCCGTACAACGATTCAGCCGATCCAGTACACCGATGTCATCGAGACCATCAAACAATTTCTCTCAGAGAGAATCGATGCGGCAGTTGCTGCAGGCATTCCTCGTGATCGCATCATCATCGATCCTGGACTGGGTCACTTCGTCAGTAGCGAGCCACGCTATTCCTTGGAGATCATCAGGAGACTTGCTGAGCTTCAGACGCTTGGTTGCCCAATCTTTCTCAGTCCATCGCGAAAATCCTTTCTCGCAGGTTCAGCAAATCTCCCCCCATCCGAGCGTCTGCCAGCAACGATTGCAACTTCGGCTATCGCGGTCTTGCATGGTGCTTCATTCATACGTACCCATGATGTTGCCGACATCAGCAGCGCGTGTGATGTAGCATGGTGCGTTTGCAATCTTAGATGATCCCCGCGAGGAATGCCGCAATGCCACTGCTTGCTGCAAGCACGATGAAGCCTATCGCAACGCGTATCATCAGATTTTTCGCCTGCCCATACTGTTCGTCATTTCCGATATTCACGACCATCAATGCACCCGCATAGACCAGCACAGCAACCGCAAGAACGAGGATAAGCGAAAGAATCCTTCTTCCAATAGTCACCATCACGTCAATGATATTTGTGGGAGTGGCAACAACCGTTGTACCCACGATCGTGACTGTTCCCGCGAGCCTGTAGCGCGTAAGGACGATGATGAATCCGGTCACCACGAAGATGACGGTCCGCCGGAGCTGCGTGACGCCTTCCTCCGACCCCAGATTTCCGATTGCACGCACTCCGCTGACGATAATCATGATGATACAGATGATCCCGAGCGGGATCGCGAGGTAGTCGAGAAGGCCAGTGGCTTCAAGTCCGATGGTCCTTCCTGATGTCAGAGGGTCTGTGAGGATCGTTGACAGTGCATTGCGGAACGTGGTGCCCACATTGACGAGGACGATCGCCGCGATGCCGCTGATGAAGACGCGCTTCGCTGTCGTTTGCTGGTTTTCGTTTCCTGTCAACGTCAGGAAGAAGCCCGAGATCATCAC
The DNA here is from genome assembly GCA_016866875.1 of Candidatus Peribacteria bacterium. Classification (GTDB taxonomy): domain Bacteria; phylum Patescibacteriota; class Gracilibacteria; order Peribacterales; family Peribacteraceae; genus 2-12-FULL-55-11. The sequence continues at coordinate 7,715 of VGKY01000027.1, read as the reverse complement.
TGCGAGCACGGCCGCGGCAAGGATGATGGGTGTGAAGCTCGTAGCTACCGTGAAGGCGATGTCTCCGAAGTTGCCACCCCCAGTGGGAAGAGCACCGCCGACCGTGTCCATAGCATCGGTGATGGTCAGTGCGAGTGCTGCTGGTACGAGCTTTTCGATGATGGAGAGCAGGGGGTGCATCAGATGAAGACGGTAATGATGATGCGAGAGGCAGAGACGACGATGACCGAGATCCCCACGCCGATGATGATCTTCTTCGCACGCTCCTTGAGCTGCTCATCTACCGAAACAACCAACATGATGCCGGCTGCGACGAGGGCGACGAGGGAGAGCGCCCCAAAGACGGTGATGATGAAGTTGCCGATGCCAATGAGCTCGTTTTGGATCGGCACTGTCGTTCCGACTGTAAAGCTTCCAAGAACGGTGCCGCCGATCATCACCATCGTGAGACCGATGGCTCCGCGAAAAATTCCCTGACGCGCAGTGCTCGATGCGCTGTCATCTTGGGCCATGATGAGCCGTGCTCCGTGGTAGCCGACGTTGATGACGAGAGCCGCCCCTATCATGCTAAAGAAGAAGTCTTGGACCGGCGTGATGATGTTGCTGATGAACGTACCGGGGGTTGCTACCCCGCTTGTAGCAGGAACGATCGAAACGATCCATGAAGCGCCTGCCACGAGAACCGCGCCGAACATGATGTGGAGATACGCGCTGCGGATCTCGCTCACTTGGGTCTCATCCGATCCGCTCGTCGCAAGCTTCACACTGTAGAAGATGATCATGGCGAGGATGATTCCACCGATCGCCGCTGCTATCCCTGTAGCGATCCGTCCGAGGTATTCGGTGAAGGTCTGCTGCGGCGAGGGGCAGGGGAGCCAGGACACCGGGCAGTACGTGGAGAACGCCGCCTCAGCAGTCGGGATCAAGAGCCTTCGCAGCAGGTCTGTGATAGCGAGAATAGGCATAATCGCATAATTATAGCAGAATATTGGACAAAGCGGTAGGTTTCCCCTTGTGCTATTTCCCTCGTTTGAAGTAGCGAGATCACGCAATTCTCCTCGGCGGATTTCAGGCGTTTTGGGCGCATCCAGACCGATTTTCCTTTACTTCCTCTACGTCTTTCCATAAGCTTTCTGCACTTCTATGGGCAAGAGACCTACCCCCAAAAAGCGGCGAGCGAAGAGTGACGGCAACCGTCACCAGGCAATGTATGAAAGGAAGCAGCTCCTGAAGCTCCGCAACAGGCTGAATTCCCCCTTTGGTGTCCCTGCTGAGCCTAAAGACAAGGCAGGCAAGGCGCTCAAGGGCATCACGCGTATCAAAGCCTAAATACCACGAAGGAAGAAGCTCGCTAGAAGAAAGTAGCAGGTAGCAGGTAGCAAGGAGCATGTTTTTATGTAGTATTGCTTTGTTCATGGAGTAGCATTCGTATCTGCTCCTTACTATTTTCTCCTTGCTACTTTCTTTATGGCTCGCCGCCGCCACCTCTCCCGGATCGCCGTGATGCAGACACTCTTTGAGGGTGGTGCGCGCTTGGTGGATAGAGAGGCTTCGCTGGAGCGCAACTGCGCTGGGCAAGATGGTGAGGCGGACCTCGATTTTGCCCGTGCTTTACTGAAGGGTGTTGTGGAGCATGAGGATGCCATCCGTGACATTGTTCAGAAGCATGCCCCAGGGTGGACCCTCGAGCGGATGGATCCCGTGTCGCGTTGCACCCTCCTCATCGGCTGCTTTGAGTTGCTCTTTGCTAAAGACGCTCCCCCTGCGGTCGTGATGAACGAGTCGATCGAGATTGCCAAGGAATTTGGTACATCGGAGAGCGGTAAGTTCGTCAATGGCGTTCTGAATGCCATTGCGCAGGAAAAGAAGTAGTAGATAGCCTACGTTACGAAGGCCTCCGCAACCTTCGCAAACCCGGCAAACTTCTGTACCCTGTCATCAATGTATCCTGCTCCGATAATTTCTTTAGAAAAAACAATCGGCGTCACCTTCCGTGACAAGGAGCTGCTTGTCGAGGCGCTCACGCACAGGAGTGCTGTTCGTCGTTCGGGCTTGAAGAAGCACAACGAGCGCTTTGAGTTTCTCGGTGATGCGGTACTGGAGCTGGTTGCCACGGAGTACCTCTTCCGGGTCAGTGAAAAGCCGGAGGGCGAGCTCACCAACTACCGTTCAGCACTCGTGAAGGGCGAGCACCTGGCGTCTGTTGCAAAGGAGATGAAGCTCGGGGAGTACCTGCACCTCAGTCGCGGTGAGGAGGCGAGTGGGGGGAGAGAGAAGCCATCGACCCTCGCCAATGCCCTGGAGGCATTGATTGGCGCCATCTACCTCGATCATGGATTTGAGGCGGCCCAGCGATTTTGCCAGGATTTCATCCTCGTGCGCCTTCGAGAACTCCTTGCCGCAGGAAAGCACCGCGATGAAAAAAGCGTGTTTCAGGAGAAAGCCCAGGAGGTCCTAGGAATCACGCCACATTACGACGTCATCAGCGAAGAGGGCCCGGATCACGACAAGAAATTCGTCTCGGCAGCGTTTCTCGGCGAGGAGAAGATTGCGGAGGGAATGGGAAGCTCAAAGCAGCGTGCCGAGCTTGATGCTGCAAAGAACGCGTTGAAGGTGAAGAAGTGGGCCTAGCCCATCTTAATCTCAATATCGACTCCGCTTGGCAAGCTGAGCGATTGCAGACTCTCAATCGTCTTGAACGTGGTCTCGGCAAGGTCAATCAGGCGGCGATGCGTGCGCATCTCAAACTGATCGCGTGCGTCTTTGTGCTTGAAGGTTGAGCGGTTCACCGTGAACTTGCGGATCTTCGTCGGGAGCGGAATCGGGCCGTGGACGATAGCGCCACTTCTTTCGGCTGTCTCGACGATCTTTCCGGCAGCCTCGTCGAGGACGATGTGATCAAACGCCGAAAGACGGATCCGAATACCTTTCACCCCGGTCTCCATTTTCTTAGCAGCATCGGGCTTCGCTGTCGTATCTGCCTTTGCCTTGGCAGCTTTCTTTACGGGAGCCTTCTTCGCAGTGGTCATGGGAGAGGAGGGGAAAGAGCGAGAGGATAGTGGAGAGAAAACGTAGCGGAGGTTCATGAACCTCCGCTACGTGTGAATCGTTATTTGACGATCTTCGTGACGACGCCGGCGCCGACAGTGCGGCCACCTTCGCGGATGGCGAAGCGCGTACCAGCATCGAGAGCGATCGGTGCGCCAAGCGTGACATTGAACTTCACGTTATCACCCGGCATGACCATTTCCACGTTTGCCGGAAGTTCGACTGCACCCGTGACGTCCGTGGTGCGGATGTAGAACTGTGGCTTGTAGCCCTTGAAGAACGGCGTGTGGCGTCCACCTTCCTCCTTCGTGAGGATATACACCTCGGATTCGAACTGCGTGTGTGGCGTGATGGATCCGGTCTTAGCGAGCACTTGTCCGCGCTCGATGTCCTCGCGCTCAATACCGCGGAGGAGAAGACCAACGTTGTCACCAGCCATACCCTCGTCGAGGAGCTTGTGGAACATCTCTACGCCCGTGACGACGGTCTTGCGCGTCTCGCGGATACCGACGATCTCGACTTCTTCGTTCACCTTTACCTTGCCCTGCTCGATGCGGCCCGTAGCGACTGTACCGCGTCCCTTGATGGAGAAGACGTCTTCGACGGACATGAGGAACGGCTTGTCGGTCTCGCGCTTGGGCTCGGGGATGTAGGTGTCGAGCGCATCGAGAAGCTCCTTGAGCTTGCCGATGTTCCCTGCATCACCTTCGACTGCCTTGAGGGCCGAGCCGCGGATGATCGGGGTCTTGTCTCCGGGGAATTCGTACTTGGTGAGGAGCTCTCGGACCTCGACTTCGACGAGATCAAGAAGCTCGGGATCCGTGACCATGTCGACTTTGTTGAGGAAGACGACGATGTAAGGCACTCCAACCTGGCGGGCGAGAAGGATGTGCTCGCGGGTCTGAGGCATCGGACCGTCAGCAGCCGAGACCACGAGGATGGCTCCGTCCATCTGGGCGGCGCCCGTGATCATGTTCTTGACGTAGTCGGCGTGTCCCGGACAGTCGACGTGCGCGTAGTGACGCTTGAGAGACTCGTACTCCACGTGTGCGGTGTTGATGGTAATGCCGCGCTCGCGCTCTTCAGGCGCATTGTCGATATCCGCATATCCCTTTTTCTCACCTTCCGGGGAGAAGTTCATGGATAGAGCGGCGGTCAAGGTCGTCTTGCCGTGGTCGACGTGACCAATGGTACCGACGTTGACGTGAGGCTTAGAGCGATCAAACTTCTTCTGGTCTGCCATGGGAGAAAAAGGGAATGGATGGAGTCGCGGCAAAGAGCCGCTAAAAAGCCAACACAGTCTACGGAAGGGTTTTGGGCCCCGTCAACCTGATTTGTGCTGTCGGGAGGAATTTCTCTGGGATTTTAGGAGAATCCGAGCCCCTTTCCCTGCACGTTTTGCCTCTATACTTTGCGCATGCGCAGAGCTGATCGCATCTCCGCCTTCGTTGAAGCCCTCTGGGACTGGTATGCCGCAAACAAGCGCACACTCCCTTGGCGCGATCTTTCCGAGAGCGATCCCGTGATGCGCGCATATAAGGTGATGGTTTCTGAAATCATGCTGCAGCAGACACAGGTAAGTCGAGTAAAAATTATGTTCAAAGATTTCATTGATCTATTCCCAAATATCGAGAGTCTTGCCCTCGCCTCGAACCGCGAGGTTCTGCTTGCATGGCGGGGCATGGGCTACAACAGCAGGGCGCTTCGACTCAGAGATGCAGCACGGATGATTCTGAAAGCTGAAAGCTGTCAGTTGTCAGCTTTCAGGAGCTTTCCTTCTGAGGTGAGAGAACTTCGTAGCATTCCTGGCATAGGCTCCTATACCGCTGCCGCCATCCGCAACTTCGCATTGGGCATTCCCACTCCCTGCATCGACACCAATATTCGCCGCATCCTCCATCGCACATTTGTCGGACCCGAGAGTCCGGATGGAACGTGGGAAAAAGATGATGGGTATCTGCTGAAGATTGCCGATGATGTATTGCATGCGGCACTCAATACAGAGAAGCTTTTAGCTTTCGGCTTTCAGCTTAAAGCTCATGGCATCCCGCAGGATGCTGCGCAGTGGCATGCCGCTCTCATGGATTTCGGTTCCCTCGTTCAGACGAAGCGCAATCCTCGCTGGGACATTTGCCCGCTTACGGCGAAGGGCATCATGAAAACCACCTTGAGAAGCTTTGAGCAACGAGCTTTGAGCTCTAAGTCAGGCTCAAAGCTTACAGCTCATAGCTTAAAGCTTGAACCCGGTCGTTACGTCGGCTCGCGATTTGTCCCCAATCGCATATTCCGTGGCAAAGTCGTGGAAGAACTCCGCGATGCCAAGCAGCTGTCCCTCGACGATATCGGCAGGCGCATCTGCCTCGATTGGTCGCCGCGAGAACATCGCAAGTGGCTGCGGGGAATTTTAGACAAGCTCGAGAAGGATCGCATGCTCAAAAAACAGGGCGGAACGTATGCTATGAGCGAGGACGATGAATAGTAAGTTCAGAGCAAGAACGATCACTATGCACTGCTTACTTCTTCTCATTTTCCATTGCCGTCTTGAGCCGCACCATGGCGCTCTGGTCATACGTGCCCTCCGCAGCGGGGGGAGGCGCGATCGCTTCCTTGGAGAGCGTCGTTTTGAAGCGCGGGATCAATCTCCAGATGACGTAGGCAGCCATGCCTAGAATGGCGATGGCGCCGAGGACGAGGTAGGGGATCGGGATGTCGCTGCTCTGCGTATTCGCTACCTCTTCTACTACGGGAGGAGTCACGAGCAGTTCTTCTTCGGACAGAGGCTCTGGCTCTGGGGCGACTTCCTCTACAAGGCCGTCGACGACGGGAATTTCCTCTGCTGACGGAGGGATCTCTGCGGATGCATCGACCTGCGATGGCGCGGATGACGTTGGAGCAAGATTGGGTGCGATCACCTCCTTTTGCTCACCGAGCTTGTAGAAGGTGCGACGCTGCGGCGCGCCCACCGGGGATGATGACGGTGATTCCTCCGTCGCGTACTCCGCCGGCATTGCTTGATCCGCAGTTTTTGCAGTCATCAGCTCGTCTTCCAGAGGAAGCGCACCTTCCTCGGCCAACGCAGGTTGTGTGAGCATGAGACCGATGGCGAGCAGGAAGGGGATTGGCATCAAGACAGGAGAGCAAAGGTCATCCCCCCATTGTACCAAAATGTAGGGAAATTGCTAGACCCCCTAGTGCGGCATATTATTTTGACTTAGAGCCATCCGTCTTTTCTGTAAGGTTTGCGAAGGAAAGTTTTTCCCTCATTCCGTACAGAGGCCGAAGCATAGTTTTTCCGACCGCAAACCCCGCGGAGATCGCAGAGAGGCCTTTGACAGCGGTACCCCCTACTTTGGCGGCATTGCCAGTGATGTGCAGTCCTTTCACTCCCGCACCGACTCCCCATGTGGCTGCCGTGAGCGCGATATCGAAGCTCACGGCGCCGGCAGTCGATGCGAGAAGCAGCAAAGCTTCATGATGGTTGAGGCTGATGTTGTATGCGGTCTTGGCGAAATCGCAGACGATTGGTGCTGCTTTTTTTAGTGCGTTGAGGGGGCCGAGTTCCGCAAGCGGTGTCATGCTCTGCGCCATACGATCTTTTGCTGCGGTGCTAAAGGGAACGGAGACCCAGTCGAGAGCGAACCTCCCCGTCTGCTTCGCGCGGTTCCAGAATGATTTGATAAAACTCTGCTTTGCGAATTCGCGGACATTCTTTTCTAAGACAGGCAGCACGTGCTGCTGCGCCTGCTCGACGAGATTTTCCGAAAGGCTCCGGATAATGCCCTTCGTTTTCTCATCCGTTGCTTCCCCCGATGTCAGTCCCAAGTACATATTCCGTACGTACTCTTCTGCGCGTTTCAGCGCCTTCGCGCGTTCCTTGATGCTCAAGGAAGCCGCGATTTCCATCTGTGCCGCAAGCAGATCGAGCTTATAGGTATCGCGTATCCGTTCCACGCGCTTTTTCTGATACGTCTTCTTCAGGGTTTCGCGCCGGTCGGCGCTCGTGTTATCCAGCACGAATTGCTGGATGAGGTTTTCGGTGTAGTTCTCCACACGGTCGAAGATCGTCTGCAGCTGTGCCTCACGCTTGCCCTTGTCCGTCAGGCGCTCGTACACGGCGATGTCTTGCGCGAGAGTTTTTCCGTACTGCAAAACTTGGTCGCGAAGGTTCTGGGAGTATGCAAATGCTCCCGCGGGAATCCCCGCGCGATCCAGCAGGGCGTTCATGATTGCTTCTTGTACCGCAGATGGCGCCTGCTCTACCGCATCAATCGCACGGGAAACTTGGTCAAGGCGATTGGCTCGGTCTTTTTCCTCAAGCACAGGGCGCTTCACTTTCCAAGTTTCTGCTGGCGAAGGAAATTTTGGTGTCAACGAACTTTCTGACGCATGGAGATCTTCGAGTTGGTTTTCGAGCATAATTATATTATACTATATTTTATATTTTGTGCAATACTGTGTAATTCAAAGAGACGTGCCAGCGGCACGTCTCTACGTTGGTATTTCAACCATTATTTCGCCATCTGCTCAATTCTCCGCTCGCGAATCACGTTGACCTTGATGACCCCCGGATACGTCAATTCCCTCTCGATTTTCTGGCTGATGTTCTTGGCCAGCTCCTCTTGCTTGAGGTCGTCGATTCTGGCGGTATCCACATACACGCGCACTTC
>VGKY01000026.1 GCA_016866875.1 Candidatus Peribacteria bacterium | reverse complement strand
ATTGGCATTGAGACGATCCGAGACGTTGTCTGCATTTGCAAGCTTTTGCGCTCGCTCGTTATTGATGCGAGTCTGCGCTGCCTCTAGACGCTTACCCCAATCGACGCTCTCAGCGAAGTGCAGGAGTCTCGCTTCCGACTCGGGAACAATGCTCGTGTGCCTATGCAGGAAGTGTCTCTGAGCCATGCTATGCATTGAAGGTATCGAGGGACTCCTCTGCGATGGCAGACTCGGCGCTCTTCGCGGCCTGTTCCTCCATGCCGAGTGCGCGGCGACGCTGCAACTTCTCCCTCTGCGTTTCCTTGGTCATCGCTCGCGTGACGAGGCCGAGCACGCGGTCGAACTCGGCAAATGCTCTTTCGTAGCGTTCCATGCGGGCATCGTGCGCAATCGGACTTTCCATCCTGTAGCGCACATCTAGCGTCGCCTGCTCCTCAAGGAGATCCGGCTCGATCTCGCGCATGATGAAGTCGTAGAGCCACTTGCCCGAAGCCAGTCGTTCGCCTGTGATATCGGTCTTTTTTGAAGGCATCGGATCATTATACAGCAAAAGCGCCATACGAACAAGATGCCAAGAACCGATTTAATTTGGTTATGAATTCAAGTCTAACCAGAATGCTTCAAAACCGTCATCAGGAGTTTGCCCGCCACGGCTTACAGTACAGTGTGCTTTCAGGAGCGTTTTGAGAAGTGGCTTATCTATCTGGGGAGTTTTCTGCACCATGCTCTTCATTGCATCGTTGCATTCATTTGTCCAGTTAGATGTTTTCTGGAAATTAGGGATATCCCCAAAGATCTTCTGGAGTTTTTCTCCGAGAATTGTTGCGTTCTCATTGACGAGACAAACCGTACGCAATTCATCGAGAGCGAAGGGAATTGGCCCTTCTGGCCTCTTCATGCATACACCGACCAATTGTTGGTATGAGCCAACATTGTAAACATCCTTAGGATCCTTAAGGGATAAGACGAACGTGTCATGGACGTATTTTGCATCATTGGTAATGGCATCTGCGTACAGATACCCATCCCTCCAGGGATTTTCATCGAGGAGCCTATCCACGGAAGAAAAATTGAGGATGTTCACCTCCGCAGGTTTGCTTGCATCTTCATCCGAACGATCGACGATAGCGAGGCCATACTGCACATTACCTTTGGGCGCGCCACGTTTGTACTCGGCTTTTGTTTCAAAATGCAACACTTGGGGTATGCCCTTCCCAATGGTTGCAAGATCCACTTCATCCAATCGGACTTTTTTCTGGAACTCCTTCATGCTGGAAACATTGAGCCCCAATGTTTGCGAGAGGGTGCCGACAACTGCGTTCCTGTCGCGCGCGTCGATGTTGTCGTGCGTACTGACGTAGTCCTTCTCCGTCTTGCGATCCGCCTCGGGTGGAAGCTGCAGCGGATCCTGGGCTGGCGCCCTCGATGCATCGACCTTCTGCTGCGCAAAACCCTGCTTTCGCAGATTCTGATCAACTAGCTTTTGCACATACGCATCTTCCTCGCCGGTCGTTGCTCCGGGATTCTTCTTGCGAAATGCATGGCGCCAAGCTTTCTCATATCCCTCTCGAACGGTCTTCTCCTCCTTTTTCAGAAAATCACGATCGGGATCCTGAGGAACGCCAGCGCGTTCACGAACTTTTGCGGCTCCGTAGGCGCTCGATGGGCGCTTACCGATGAAGGTTGACGGTGCACGCACCAGCTCCCCGTTTTGGTAGATACCAGGGGCTTTTCGATTGCGAAAGGCACCGGACTGGAAGAGGGGGTGATCGTCGATTCTTGCCCCACCAGCGCTTTCCTCGGCAAGATCCATATAGAGCATCCATGCCTTGTCGTAAGCCTTGAGATAGTTCACCGTGCCGCGCTGAAACTCCGCGCTACTCCAGATGTCGTTGGTGATCTGCTCCAGCATGGCTTTGTACTGCGTTTCGCCGAAAAGTTTCTCGGGCGTAGTAGAGACAATCTGTGAATACTTCTCCTCAGCTTCCTTGAAGGTCACATCTGAATCCTGAAGAGCCCTCTCGGCCCAGGCCTCCCGCTGCTTCCTACCTTTCCTGGTGTCCGCAAAACGCAGGCGCGCTTCCTCCTTGCGGCGGCCACGCGCGAGCCGGTGCTGACGGCTGCGCTCGGCATTCATCTGATCACTCATGTGCTTGCTGAACATTTTGTTCAAATGCGCCATAAACTGATCCTTGTTCATGTCTTTGATTTTGTCGGAGCGGTTTTTCTTCACGACTCCCTTCTCATACACATGCGTCGGCTCATCCGGATGAAGATCAAAGCGCATATCGCTGAAATCCGGATCCTTTTGATTCGAATCAAATTTGAGCAAGCGCCGCTCCGAAGTACCGTCGTCTCGGAATATTTGCCGGCAAAAAAAGTTCTCTGTATTCATGCTTGCACATTCGAAGACGTATCATCGTGAAAACTGCGCTCAAGATTCTTCATATTCTTCAAATCGACCTCATCGGAGAATTGCACAAGTGCCTCCCTCATCAAACCGACCTCGCTCGTTGCCTTCGCAACGAACTCCGGCCACCGCTTTAGAAATTCTTCGTATGCCCGCTTGTAGTAGCTCATCCATTCGATGCGCTCCTTGGGTTGCATCGCGGCAAGCTCCGCAGCCGTTTGCTCTCGTTGAGCTGTCGTGAGCTTCGGCTCGATCTGCTCCATGAGACTATCGAAGAGTTGCTGCATCACTTCCTCGCGTGTCAGTTTTTTGGGTTGCTGCATGGGTATTTGGTTATCGAAGTATTGTACCAGATTTGAAAGACAAAAGCACCTTCACGCGGAAGCAGTTCAACGAACAAGATGAAAATTCATCATTCATGCTAAACGAACCTGCAGTCATAGAACTGCAATAATGGCTATTTCAAGCATAAAAACTATATTTGATATATATGTATTATATTGTATAATATATATAGCTGCTCATTCAACCATTGGCCACCTTCAAAAAGGACAAACGCATGAAGACTTCCTGGATCCTGACCGCTGTTACTGTTGTTGTTTCCATTACTGTCATTGCCGGAATTTGGTTCGGCAGTGCAGTGGATGGGTTAGTGTGTGGACTACTCTCAGTCCTCACAGTCTTCGGTCTCTGGTGCCTGTACGCCACTCCAAGTGCCGCAAATGAGATTGATCTCCGAGAAGGCGTTCTCGGATTTTTTATTCTCATCATTGGCTTGGCTGCTGGATCGTCACCTCCGATCTACCCCAAACTCGCTGGCGTATGGGAGGCAGCACACCTTCCAAACCAGGCCCTCGTCCGGGCTCCGGACGAAAAATTTTGGAAAGTCACCGGCCGGCACATCGAGCCGACTCTGAATCTTCCAAAAGACCTCTGTCTCGTTGTTACTCTCCCGAGTGACCCCGAACAGAATCTTGTCATCGATGCCGAAGGCTTCAATGTTCCTAAAGAATTTGCAAAGGTGCGCATGCACCTGCAAAACAGGTTCACGGATCGGACTTCTTCATCACTGAGCCTTTCACTGGAGGCCAAAGAGAAAAAAAAGTAGAACCAAATCCGTAACTTGAGACTTCGTTCTCGTGAACTGGAGCAGCTAAAGGCGGTGACTTGTCGTCACCGCCCTTTTTATGCAAATCCATGATAAAGAAAAAGCGCACCTCAAATTCGAAGACTTAGAATCGGTTACTGAGCTTCACGTGCACTATTTCCCTGCAGATTGGATCGATTTTTACCATTAGATTGCCCTCGAGGTTGTGGGTTTTGTGAATCTTTTGCGCCTGAAGAAGATTTTGGATCTGGCTTTGATTCATTTTGGCCGTCTTTTGATGCATTTGGATTGGGCTTATACTCCGAAGCTTCTTCACGTGACTGGCTTGCAGAAGGCTTGCCAGAGGGCTTTCCATCGTTGGGTTCCTTGGGCTCTACTTCTTTGTTTGGCTTACCTTCGGTCGCAGGCTCTGCAGAAGGCTTGTCAGAGGGCTTTCCATCGTTGGGTTCCTTGGGGTCTACTTCTTTGCTTGGCTTAGCTTCGGTCGCAGGCTTTCCTTCTTTTGAGGATTTTCGCTGCCTATCGTTTGCTTCCGTACCAGTATCGATACTCGGAACTGCAGCCAGCTCCTGCATAAGCTGACCCAGCGTTACGCCCGGCCGGGACTTTGCCTCCTCTATACCTTCCAGCATGACCTTGTAGTACTCCTCACGAACATTGACGGAACCACGCTGGAAATGATCCTTAGAAAGCTCATCATCAATATCATCGTAGTAACCGCTCGTAGTATTTGTTTTGCGTGCCTCCTCTATTAGGCGAACAGTTGCTATATCCAGTGTCGGATTGAGCTGGTTGCCCGCCAACACGCGTTTTTCACCCAGGAGATAAAACACACTGGCAAGGGCATCGCCAGTATCACGCAATCCATTCATTTTCTCCTGATCAGATTTATCGGAAGCGCGCTCTGTGCGGGGGTCACCACTCGGGAAAAATCTCCGTGCGGCAGCCGTATCCAGCGACCGACCCTGGAGTGATGCAGTTATTGCCGTTCGCATCGGCTGATCCCATGCACGCAGTGTTCCACTCCGACCGGATGGATCATCTGTTTCAAAGTGCGTTGCAAGCAAATTGATGTCGAGCCCTGAAAGAAGAGTAAAACCGGTAACGGAGGAATTAATCTCCTCTCGTGCACGATCCGGAATAAAAGAAAGCACCTGATCTCCAAGTTGTTCTACAGCCTTCGATTCACCCAATTGCGGTAGCCCTTTACCACGAAAGTAATCAACGACCATATCTGCCCGTTTTCCTAGGGAATCCATAGGATGATCGTCCTTAAGCAAAAAATAGTTTCCAGCATAGAGAACTCCAATCGTCATTGCCGTCTTTGGGAACTTCATCGCACCACCGATAAGTCCTGCGATTATCGCCAGCTTCATCCACCCGGGCGCCTCGTTGAAGCGGTCACCAAGTGTTTCTGATCCCTTACGGATTTCTTCTCTGGAAGCACGCGTGATTTCCTCAATTTTTCTCCGCTGCTCTGCGCCCTTCTCCTGCCGTTCCTGAATAACCGTATCAAGCTTCGGAAGTATTAGTTCAGTGATGCGCTCCTGATTCAGCTCTCCACTTTGTACGGCACCACGCAGGAGTGACGCAGTTTTTCCACCTTTTGGAAGGCTATCGAGAATTCCTTCAGGAGTAAGCCTGCCGGGTGTTTGCCCTGCCTGCTTTCGGAATTCCTCAAGCATAGCTCCAGAAGCAGCTACTCTTTTTCCATCGGAGTCCACCATATAAAGAATCTGTTTTAGACTTTCCTTTGCAAGAGCATCCGACGGCGATGCGGCGTTACCTTGACTGAATTCTTTCATTCCATACATCTTTTCGACAGTATCCATGAGAGTACCGCGATTCTCTACTACCGACTGGAGTTTTTGCTCTGGCCCCTTACCAGCAAACATCGATTGAGCACTACGCAAGCTACGTGCATCTTCGGGTATAACCCCTGTCACAAAATCTCTGAAGCGCTCCTGGCGCTCACGGGGCGAAAGAGTCAGAAGATACTCCTTCGGACCCCATCCTTTTTTTAGTTCCTTTGATTGCGCTGTCTTGAAAAGATTCTCATCACGGAAAGCGCTGATCCACTTTTCTAGACTCATCAGCTGCGCAGCAGTTTCTGCATCCATCTTCTCGGATCCCATGATCTGACGAACCCAGCCGACCAATCCTTCCGGAAAGTTTTTGTTAAATTCATTCATAAGTTCATTCCTCTGCCAATCTCCATACTGTACATCTCCTGCTTTCTCAACATCAAAGCATAACCGCGCCTCTTTCTGCGAGAAGCAATCGGAGAAATGCCTATGAGAAGGGATAAAAGCCATACTATGACGAATGGTGTGCGGAATCAGATTGGGTGAATGCAGCAACCTGCTCGACATCAAATGCCCAGTCATCGAGTGTCACCGCAGCTTGCTCAGGAGTCCATCCGGCGTAGGCCTCAGCTATGCATGTTTGTAACTTTGTACCGAGTGCATCACAGATGCTTTGCCCTCGGGCGCACGCTACTGAATCATGCTCAAAGTCAGCATGCTTCTTGGTCCAATCGAGCATTGCTTTTCCTGTAGGCTCGTCAAATGCTGCAACAAATTTCTGGCGCTCAACCATGGGAAGACACTCAAGATACATTCTCCAAAACGCATCAACCGCCTCCTCAAAGACCATGCGCAGAAACACTTCGTCACTCGGTGATGTGAGCGCAGGCAAGTTTCCCGCTGCATCAGCCACAATGGCGCTGAGTTTTTCAGGAAGCGAGAATGGTTGTGAGTGAGACATATAAGGAGAGAATTAGTTTTTTGGTTTAAAGAGGAATTTACCGCCAAGGAGACCGCCGGCAACCATACCAAGGGGTGCAGCGGGCCCTAGAGCAAGGAAGCCAATGCCTGCTCCAGCTGCCACGCCCCATTTGCGAGCCCAGGCAAATTTGGTAGCAGTTGCTACTCCCTTGGCAGTGTTCGTGGCAATGCCTTTTGCACTCCATGTCTTGTTGCCATAGAGAAGAGATTTAAATGAGACAGGATTTTTTGATCCAGTGATCTCACCAAAATCCTTGCCAAAGAGAGTGCTTCCCAAAAATCGGCGGACGGACTGAGTTTGTTTCCCAGCCTCCTCAATAACCTTACTTACTCTTTGGGCAGTACTGACGTCAGCATCTGTCTCAAGACATTTTCTGAGTATGCGCTCATGCTCCGCCTTGCTTGGCTCTGCGATAATCCTCGCCTGCTGCTGCTCGGTTATGCCAACAGAAGGTCCATACATTTCCAGAATTCCCTTTGCATGCTGCATCACCAGTGTGCGTGTAATCTCCTGCATAGCAAGGTCAACCCGTGCACCTTCGCGCAGTCTCAGACTCCATGGCACGTCCGAGTTTGCATCGTAAAATTTTCTGGATTTGAGTTTTCTCAGAGCGTGATACGCCGTAATGAGATCGTCGTATCGACGGGTCTGGGACCATAGCGGTTGCTGAGTTGTGCTCAATGGCACGTGGCACTCTCTTGCGACATTCCGCATCATGGTAGTATCCCGGCTACCTAGGAAATCTCCACGAATCAGAGTTTCACCAATATTCGCGGTCTCCCTGATAAATCCAGGTCGTTGCTCGCTTCGGTACAAATCACCGGAAATACGCTGAGCAACCTGCGCCATATCCGTATCCAGAAGACCGCGCGCGCGCAGCACATTTGCACCGCGCCTTGCTTCTTCCTGTGTGAGTCCTTGGTAACGGATAAGCTCAGCGCTCATCACGCGCTGCTGGGCATCTGCACCACGAGGCATCTCTCTACTTGCGATGCGCTGCTGCTGTTGCCGAAGTTCAGTTATGCGATTTTGATGATGCTCAACGGAGCGCAACTGAAATGAGTCTCCTGCCTGAACTTCATCCAATAGAACATTGATATTGAGGGTGTTGTTAAAGTTGCCAGGGTTGCGAGTAAATATAGGGGGTGTACCTGGGGTGACGCCAATAGCATCGAAAATTCGATAACCTGTTGTTAATGTTGGATCGAGGAGGTTCATAAATCTGACAATTCGTTCCAGTGCCTGAGCAACATTTGCCGACTGCTGAACTACTTGGTCAGCTTCAGCTTTACGATTACGAGCCCATGTATTTGCCAACTGTTGCTCAGCAGGAGTCGTAGGTGCAGGGTAGCTCTCACCTCCAAGGGTAGCTACGACACCCGCTCGAATATTGGTAAGTGCAGCATTGTAACCCGTACGTACGTTCTCAGCAATGTCCCAAGCAAACGAAGGATTGTAGCTTATTGAGCGAGCCTGAGTCATTGCTTCAAGCAAGCTCTTGCGACTTTGTTCTTGAGCCAAATTTGTTCTGACTTGCGCTTCGTCACCAAGCGAAAGAACATCACGAAGATCCTTGTGCTTCATCAGCATCATCGTCGCCATAGCCGCACCCCAATGGTTATCGGTACCCTCACGGAGCTGCTCAAAGAATCGGTGCTGCTCTGCAATCCGTGATTGCACTTCAAACAGAGTATTGTGCTCCACTGCAAGTGGGGCTCCAGGCGCATTTTGGATACCTGCAAAAACACGATTAGCAATTCCTTGGGCAATACCAAATGACATTGCAGTATTATTTGGAATGCAGGTTACAAATTGCTGTGCAACAACATCTCTCATGAGCAAATTTCTCAATTGATTTGGATTTGTAAAAGCCGCAACAAGAGGGCCTCTTCCCTCTCTGGTTCTATATCGGAGTAATTTTGCTACATCAATGGTGAGTTCAGTGTTGCCACTTCTCATCTGTAAGACATCATATCTTCGATTTAAATCCACAATCGCTGATGTTGCATGAAGAAGATTGCTGATATCAGTATCATTAAGACGATAATCTTCAGGAAGGGGAGGATTTCCTACAACACTGATACCAACTCTCGAAAGACTTCCCTGCTGCCTGAGCGCATTCTCCAATGCAGCCGGACCTGCAAATACGCTTTCTCGCCAAAAAATATGGCGAGTATCAACTCTTACAGTTTTCATTCCGCCATCAATATCGCAATTTAGCTGCATGATGTGAGGAGGAATATTGCGGCCTTCAGCAATAACAACAGGCAATCCATACCGCACAACATCATTGATTACTGCAGCAGGCAATGACTCTCGAAGAGACTCGCATACGGCTCTCACACGACGTGCATGAGCTGTATCCGTAAGCCTGCTCAGCGCCCCTGCTTCGTCCTGCAAGTTAATCCGCTGCAATGCAGAATTGATATTGGTCTCTAAAAGAGCACGAACATCGCCAAGTGCGATGGCGCTTCTTGTACTGTCAATCACCTGCACTACGCGCTGCGCAATCTGCTGAGCCAATTCAGTATGATATCCAGTGAGTGTATTGATAATGTTGCCACGAGGAATAGATATACCAAATGTCTGAAGCAGAAATTCCTCCTCAGCTGTAGAGGCCGCTGCTCTGATCTGATCCGTCTCTTCAAATCCCACACTCGGAAGGTCAGGATTTGCAGATGAAGCGGAAGCCGGATCTGGTGTGTTTGTACTCAAATCTTATCATTATAGCAGAAAAAGCCAATGGATGGTAGACAGTGATTATAGCTTTATGCAGCCTTCTTTTGAGTATCTGCAGGCTTAGCTTCCTCCTTTTTCTCTACCGGCTTTTCGGCGGCTGGAGGTGGAGCTACAGCGGGTACAGTCAGCGCCTGTGCATATGCCGGCCTTTGAGCATTGAGCCACTGAAATACTCTTGCAGCGGCAGATGTCGTGCCGTGCTTTTTTGCAATCTCGGTAGAGTGCTCGGCTACATTTTTGAACATACGAGGGGGAGAAACTATTCCATGAGAAGCAATGCATCTACTCGAACCTTTTAAACATTCACCAATAAATATATTATACAATAATTTGTATATATTTACAATACTATAAAAATCCTACCTACACCCAAATACACACAGATATCGCCAAATGCGCTTATGGAGGGGAATTGGGATTAGCGTTTCATAGGACGAAGCGATGGGGCCATCGACGACCCGGAGACTCCCAAGGAGCGCTTGCACTTCATTGGCTAGAGATGAATATGCGGATGATGAAGCGGACGAGAGAGAAGAAAATGTGATGCTGCTTCGCCGAGCGAGAGATGAAGTCGATGATCGATATATCTGCTGAGGAGTGCTGCTTGAAGATGCAGAAGAAGATTGTGGAGAAATAGATGAAGCAGAAATGGTTGAAGCATGTGTGACGAGCTGAGGAATCAGAGACTTCTCTGAAGAAGATTGCGACGCAAATTTAAGAAAAACTGGATCGGTCCAAAGCCCGGCATGAAGGGACTGCGCCTCTTTCTCCAGTGCTAAGAAATCCTCATCCATGCGATGCACGTCTTGATGTGTCGCTCGCGCCAAGCCTGAGCGAAGGAGAGTAGTCTGGAGAAGCTCAGATCGCTCTCCACCGCGCGCATAGGCAAGCAACATTTCTTGGGAGTCCCATATTTTTGTATCAAATTCTAGTTCAATTTTTTTGTTGTATGTAAGGTCTGAAACCAAATTAAGTGCTTTCATACCTATTTCAGATATTGATCCATTTTCATCGTAGACAGGAGGCGCCTCTACGCCGAGGAGACGGAGCACGATGCCTGGCGCTTCGGAAAGCTCCTGCCTTCGCCAGCGATGCAGGAGCGATGGAGGAATATCGGGATCGTCGATATCGGTGAGAGTCACGGCAAAGGTGTCTCCCGAAAGTACGCGAGCAACGTGAACATCGATGGTGCGATGTGTGAGGACGGGAGGACGATGGATCGTCTTCTCGAGAGAGTCGGACCAGTCCAACTGCGCCAGAGATGCTCCGCCCGGATCGCGGAGAATGATGCGACCCTCATCGGCAAGAGCAAGGCGCAGACTGGCAAGTGTAAACCTGCGCTCCTCACGCGGCATCAGCTGCGTTGGAGGAAGTACGGAGAAGTGATTGGGGATGATGCCACCGTGGATGGAAAAGCCCTCGAGACGGAGCGGATCTGGTGAAAAATTGCGGAGAGCGATCCATCCGCCCTTACCTTGGTCACTGCGCATAAGACCAGTGATGCGCACCGGCGAAGGCGTAGTAGCACTTGGCTCTAGGTTATCAGGAACGAGAGGTGCTGGGTTACTCTGCGACTGGCCAATGCGCACGGTGATCGTCGCACGCTCCTCTCGCCCACATGCGAGTCGAGCATGCAGGGTCACAAGATGGACCCCAGGTGTTGTGAGTGTGCGCGAGGGAGGATTGCAGACTTCAGGACTATAGCCGTCTGGGTACTGCCATCGACATACTGCTCCCTGCAAGGCGCCAGGATAGAGAGCTTGTGCTGCAAGGTTGATGCTCGTCTCCTCAGAAGCAGTCAATTCACCCGACTGAACGAGGATAGAAAGACCAGCTGGAAGATCTGCATTGGGCTCGCGCTCGGTAGGCACACAGAAGGTGCGTAGGCTACCCGTAGCAAGGTCTCTCCCGTAGCTTAAGCTCTCTGGAAGTGCGGGGTAGATCATCTGATCGAGGACCAAAGCTCCCGAAAGGAGGCGCACGCTCGAGCCGGCATTTGCGAGCGTGAGCTTGCTCATATTGGAGCGAAACGATCGAAAGCTTCCTGGCTGGAGGATGCCACCAGAGCTATCTACCGGAATCAGAAAGTTTCTCCTTGCAGATCCTGTGCCGGTGGAAAGCGTGAGACCAGCGATGATCGCTGGAGCTTGCCCAAGGTTTCCGATCTCCACCCATTCCTCGGTATCTGATCCTTCGGGATCAGGCAGTACCTCGGTGATCATCAATCTGGACAATGGAGCAATGGGTGCGGATGACGATGAGGAGGATGAGGCTTCCGAGGAAGCAGAGCCCAGGGAGGACTCCTGATCCATCGCACAGGCGACGTACTCCATGCCGCGTACAAGCGGAGTAGCCGAGCAAAGGAGGAGAATGGAACATGACAGCAAGATGCGCGAAGTGCTCATAGGAAGGTGGATGGAAAAGTGGAATGCATTGCACCACAGAGAGATTTTGCATGTGGCTGTCGATCAGTGATCAGAATATTCAAATTGAGGTTCAGCCCTATCTGATGCGCATAAATAGGTTCTATACATACGAAGAACCTCTACGGTGAGGTGAACGGAGGTACACACTGCAAAGAATGCGAATATGTCCCGATGATGTCGTGCGTCAACGGATATTTTTGGCTTAGAACCGTCAAGTCCGCTTCAGAAAGCCCATATTTCCATCTCGCATTCAAGAGTCTATCCACGTACAATACACGGTGAACGTCACTCTCTACGAAACGTCCCCATCATGCTTTCCACCAATTTGCACCAGCGTTTCAAGT
>VGKY01000025.1 GCA_016866875.1 Candidatus Peribacteria bacterium | reverse complement strand
CGAGTGTCCGCCGAGCTGTCAGACAACGAGCGTGGCATCAGCGTCTTCCGCTCGCAGTAGCGAAGCCTCGAGAAGTAGCGAAGCCTCGAGAAGTAGCGAAGCCTCGAGAAGTAGCGAAGCCTCGAGAAGTAGCGAAGCCTCGAGAAGTAGCGAAGCCTCGAATCGATCCTCTGCGTCACTCTGCGCCAGAGACAGTGACTGTGGAGGGTGGTACGACGAGGACGGCTTTTTTGTCTCCTGCCCCTCCCGTGGGGTTGGTGCATGTAATGGCGGGTGTCATATGGAAGATGACCTATGTGTGGAGACGTCTCAGTTTGCCATTTGCACTCCACAAGGATGCGCTCCTGGGAACTATGAATGGTCAGGCAGAGGATCTGTGTGTCATGCCAATGGTCGGAATTGTGTAGTCGCCCCCAAGCATACCGAATGTCAGGGTACTGCCTGCGTCACTGTTCCGGGGTTGGGGGATGACGAATGTGACCCCATTCTCGGTTGTAGAGTGGATTCCCACCTCGAATGCAACAGCGCTGATCTCTGCGTAGAGGTCGCTGGCTACGGTGCCAACGAATGTTCCCCGGCGATCGGTTGCCGTAAACACACCGAGTGTTCCAAAGAAAACACCGCTTGTCTTACGGTTCTTGGAGAAGGAAACAACGAATGTGATCCTCTCCTGGGGTGTGGAACTTCGGGAGAGACACACAATGTCTGTCAGAGTAACACCTGTATTGCCATCGATGGACCCGGTGACGATCAGTGTAGCGACACTGTCGGATGTGACCAACACACGGTCTGCAGCGGGGAGAGTTTAGCCTGTTTGGTACTCCCCGGTCCCGGTCCGCATCAGTGTGACCCTGGCAAGGGCTGCGGCATCGGAACACGTCTTGTCTGTCTGAATGAAGTCTGTATCAGCGAGCAGGGCAATGGACCCAATGAATGTAAGAATAGTGATGATTGTGCTGAGCACTTTGAGTGTAACGATCAAAACAGCTGTATCTCAGTTCCCGGATCAGGATCCAACGAATGTTCCGATCTTCTTCCCTGCGCCACACACACGGAGTGCAATAGTGACAATACTGCCTGTCTCGTCGTTCCAGGAGAGGGTACGAACCAGTGCGATCCTGTACTCGGGTGTGGCGGAGGGGAATTCCACAACGAGTGTAATGCACAGAGACAGTGTGTCCTCGTCCCCGGCATCGGCACGGATCAGTGCACCGGTGAAGTCGGCTGCAACGAGCACACGGAGTGTCAGGGCACCACCTGCGTCGTCCTTCCCGGCTCCGGCAATCGCCCCTGCGAACCGACCCAGGGCTGTGGCACCGCATCACACACGGAATGCAATGCCCAAAACCAGTGCATCACTGTCCAGGGACCCGGCGCCAATGCCTGCGTCACCAATGACCAGTGCACCGGCCAAAACCACCTCGTCTGCAACAACGGCTCCTGCATTGCCCAGGCAGGACCCGGCCGCAATGAGTGTTCCCTCCAGGTTGGCTGCAGCCAGCACACGGAATGTCTGGAAACCGCCTGCATCGTCGTTTCGACACTGGGCCAGAACCAGTGCGATCTCCTCCTCGGTTGCGGCAGAGAGACCCACAGCATGTGCGAGGGTGGCGCCTGTGTCTCCGTCCCTGGCCCTGGTACCAATCAATGTAACGGCATCGTGGACTGCGGGGAGCACACCGAGTGTCAGGGTAATGCCTGCGTCACCGTCCCCGGACAAGGAAGCAACTCCTGCGATCCCTTCTTCGGCTGCGACAGCGGTACCACCCACCTCGCTTGCCAAGGCAACAGCTGTGTCTCTGTCCCCGGAGCAGGACCCAACGAGTGTGATCTGACTCTTGGATGCTCTACCTCCGCCCACACCGAGTGCAGCCTCGATGGGTGCATCGTCGTGACGACCCCCGGAGGCAACACCTGCAGCAGCGACAGTGACTGTTTCGCCTCTTGTGGCAATGGTGTTGTGGATACGGGCGAGCAGTGCGACGAGGGTGCGAGCAACAGTGACTCCGCTCCTGACCGCTGCCGAGCTTCCTGCGTGTTCCCGGTGTGCGGCGACGGCGTCACCGATACCGGCGAGAGCTGCGATGACGCCAATATCCGCGCTGGAGACGGGTGCTCCCCGTCGTGCCTACCCGAAGATACTCTGGTGGCCTTTGCGGCCTTCTGCGGCGACGGCATCCTCACACAACCGGAAACCTGCGACGACAGCAACACCTGGGGAGGGGACGGGTGCTCACAGGGGTGCACGCTGGAACCGACGTACACCGATCCTTTCTGTGGCGATGGTATCGCAGTTGCCCCCGAGCAGTGCGACCCGCCCGATGAGAATTGCTCCAGTACCTGCACAATCACTTCGGTGCAGGCTGTACCCGTATGTGGTGACGGCGTCCTCTCCTCTCCGGAGGAATGTGACGATGCCAATCGAAGGGACAGAGATGGCTGCTCTGCAGGCTGTCTTCTGGAGCGCGGCACCTGTGGCGATGGCATCATCCAGCAGGCCCTCGATGAAGTCTGCGAGCCTCGCCTCCATAATCCGAGCCTCCCCTACGACTGCAATCCCGCGACCTGCCGCTTCCTCAGTAGAACCTGCGGCAATGGCACCCTCGAACCAGGGGAGGAGTGTGATATGGGAATCCAAAACGCCCTGACGTCTACCGCTACCTGCCGTCCGGACTGCTCACTAAGCCGCTGCGGTGACGGGGTGCGCGAGGTGGGCGAGAGCTGCGACGACGGCAACCGCCTCTCGCTCGACGGGTGCTCATCTCTCTGCACCATCGAGACCCTGATTGCCGTTGGCGCGATTCCGGCTGTCTCGCCGCTGGGGACCTTCACCCTCAGAGCGGAGCAAGGCCCCCTCTACGTTCGCATGCCCGATGGTCGCGTCATTGCTCTTCCGGCAAGCGGCCAGATCCCAGCGGGCGCCGTCCTCCTAGGGCAGCTCCAGCCGCTGGTGACAAGCCAGCCTCCTGCTGGAGACGTGGGGCCTGCTGCAGTTGCCGTGATTGCGTCGGGAGCGGGTGCGGGATTGGCGTGGGTGCGCAGGAAGCGGAGGGGTAGGGGGTAGGGACATGGGGAATAATTGAATACATTATTTATTCAATACCGTAACGTGCTATACTGGTTTCCGTCATGGGATTCTTCCGCAAACGGCCCAAGCCCGAAAAGCACGTGAAAAAGCTCATCGTTGGCTTCATCTTGGGAGCTGCAATCAGCTCGATCATCGGAAGCAAGTTGGTAGAAAAGGATGAAAAAGACGAAAAGGACGAACAAGACGAATAATGCCAAGTTGGTCTAAAAAATCATCAATGTGTCATTGATAGCGTGTGTCGCCCTTCGACGGATTCGACAGGATCACCGCAAACAGGCTCAGGGTGACACGCTTAGGTGATATTGTAGTAGCAAATTACTATACGACTTTATTCGTCCAGCTCCCCAACGAGGCTCTTTTCCATGATCTCCTGCAATCGTAGAGGCTGATTGGTCTGGGTGAGTGCCCACATGAGCTTCACGATGGCGCACTCAAATGTCATGTTTTTTCCACTGATCACACCGATCCGCTCAAGGGTCAGCTGTTTGCGGTAACGGTGAAGATCCACGGACCCGCGAATGAGTTGGGAGGTGATGACGATGGGGATTTTCTGTGCACTTGCGCGCTTGAGCCACGGAATCACTCGGTCAGAAAGCATCCCCGGACCGTACGTGCGCAGCACAATTCCATGAGGCTTGCTCGCGAGCACCGCATCGAAGTACGCATCAGAAAGCCCGGGATGCAACGTGACGAGCACGACATTGGGGTCAAACCCCGGCCGACAATCGAGCGTGCGCTTGCGACGCACCAGTCGCCACGGGTGAAGCTTCACTTCGATATTGAACTCCGCAACCGGAGGAAACTTGGGGCTATCGAAGGTATGGTCGATGGATTGATCTACCTTCTTCGCCCTGCACCCCCTGAGTACCCGAGGTCCAAGCACAACCGCCACCTCCGCAAGATCCAACTGCGCCGCGCGTATGGCATAGACGAGATTGGTGCGTCCATCGCTCCCGATGTCATTGATCGGCAGAAGCGCCCCCGTGAGGATCACAGGTTTACTGAGTCCCTGTAGTGCAAAACTCAAAGCGCACGCGGTGTAGCTCATGGTATTGGTACCATGCACGACGACAAAACCATCATGGTCGTCATACAGGCGCTCGATCGTGCGGGCGATCTCTATCCAGTTCTCAGGTGTCACGTCGGAGGATCCGACATTGCCAAGTGTCACGAAGTTGAGGGCGACCTCACGCTGCAGCTCGGGGAGGAATCGGTGGATCTCCGAGAGGGACTCGATGGGCTCGATGCGCCCGGTCTTGTGGTTCATCTTCATCCCGATGGATCCTCCAACGTAGAGCAGGGCAATCTTGGCGCGTGCCATGACATCATGGTACGGCAGAAAAAATCTGTGAGGAAGCATTCAGGGTGAAAGTAGGAATGGGGAATGAGGAAGGAGGAGGGAGCAGGTACGGAAAATTACCTGCTAACTGCTACTTGCTCCCTCCTAATTGCCCTCTCCCTGCTACGACGCAATCGCCTGCTCCACAGCGGCAATCGTGGCCTCAATCTGCCCATCGTGATTCACGATCTGCAGATCGCAGAGCTGCGCGGTACTGAGCTCATGATCCATGCTCGCAATCCTGCGCTCGAGTTCCTCTGAAGAGATCGGCGCGCGCTTCGTGATGCGAGCGATGAGCTGCGCACGGTTTTCCGGGAGGATGAAGATCGACTGGAGCCGGTAATCCCCTTCCGGCCGACGGAAGTGCTCACTCATGCGGATGCTCTCAAATCCCTGCACATCCACTTCACGGACGACGGTCTTGCCCTGCTCAATCGCCGGAAGGATTTCCGCAAGGAGCGTTCCGTAGCGCGCCCCTCCATGTACAACAGCCCACTCAAGGAGCTGATTCTCGCGAACGAGCATGTCGAACTCCGCGTCACTCACAAAGTGGTAGAGATCATCCCCCTCCCCCCTTCTGCGTGCGCGGGTCGTTGCGGAGCGCGGAAACACAAATTCCGCGTGGCGAGCTGTAAGCTGTTTGAGGATCACACTTTTACCCACGCCACTGGGACCCATGAGGAGAACGAGCTTTCCTACGGCAGTCATGGATGCATCGTAGAGAAAGCATGCTCCCTTGCGCCAAAAGGAATTTTATGGTACCATTTCCTGATTGCTCTTTTCACAATCCTCTCTACTCGAAAGCAGGGAGCACGGAGGAGTGACACCGCATTTCCATGGGCGAGACGGCACACGCTTTCTCTCACCATGGGATACGGCCATCCGGGGGCACGTCCTTCCGGCCCCGCACCTTTTTCCGTTCTGCGGAAAGAGGTGCGGGGGAGTCACTCTTCCATCCTCCCTGCTTACTCTGCGGCTGACCACCGCACCGTAGGTTCCCTCCCGACGGGAGGTGATCTGCCCTTTTCCCTTCCGCAAGGAACGGGAAAGTACCAACAAACACACACGACGCGCCCGACGTCACAAACCTTGGGCCGCGGCTGCAAAGCCGTCGTACCGGCGCAGTCCGCCGGATCCAACAAACACACACAGGGTGATGGGCCCGTATAACTCATCGAAGGGTAGGGAGCGCGTAAGTTGGTTACTTGCGCACTGCTCGCTCTTCACCTCGGTGAAGGCAGCGCCGGGGACACCAATCTCGCAAGAGGATGGTGTCCTCGTTTATTATGTTGAGATTGTAGAAATCAAACATAAAGACTGATAGACTCATTGCACTGACTTTCGTAAGTCTGTTGCTCTTTACTGTCTGCATGCGCCCGTAGTTCAGCCTGGAAGAACGCCAGATTGCGGATCTGGAAGTCGTAGGTTCAAATCCTGCCGGGCGCACCATTTTCCCTCGATACCTAACGTGGGGCTCTAGCTCAGCTGGTAGAGCGCTTCCATGGCATGGAAGAGGCCAGGGGTTCGAGTCCCCTGAGCTCCACCAAAACACCGCTCCCCTTTTTTCATCCCCCGTTGTCCTTTATGCTGTGCGCATGATCATCCTCTTTCTCGCATCCAAGGCAGACGCAGACTTTGTAAAACCCATGGAAGACATCTTCAAGGAGTTTGGCGTCGGCACCAAAACCGTCATGGCATCTGCCCACAAGGTGCCAGACAAGGTGGTGGAGATGGTGCGGGAGATCAATGCGATGACCGAGCCAACAGTCGTCATCACCGTCGTCGGCATGAGCAACGGCCTTGGCGGAGTGGTTGCCGGAACGTGCATCCACCCTGTCATCAACTGTCCGCCGCACAAAGATCTCACGGAGTACCACACGGACATCCATAGTAGCCTCCGGATGCCCAGCGACGTCCCGGCCCTCACGGTCATCCACCCCAAAAATGCCGCCCTCGCCGCCGTGCGGATCCTCGCAGAGAGCGATGCAGGACTGCGCAAGAAGATCGAAGAACGAATGGCGAAGATCAGGGCTGGGTATTGAAAGTATTACGTATCAAGTATGATGTATTGGGTATCGCAAGCGCATACCTCATACTCGATACCCAATACTTCATACTATGAACATCTCTCTTCCCCTCCTCCAGACCAAACTCAAGGAATGGAAGGGCTGCGCGCTTTCGGAAAAATCCAATCCGGTCTTTGGCGAAGGCAATCCCAACGCAACGGTGATGTTCATCGGTGAGGCGCCCGGGGAACAGGAAGACAAGCTCGGCCGGCCGTTTGTGGGTGCAGCGGGAAAGTTTCTCGATGAACTCCTCGGAACCATAGGACTGCAGCGCGAGAGCGTGTACATCTCCAACGTGGTGAAGTTCCGTCCGCCGGAAAACAGAGACCCCACCGACGAAGAGAAGGCGCAGTGCATGCCGTGGCTGAAGCTGGAGATTGCCCTCATCAAACCACACGTGATCGTGCCGCTCGGCAGGCACGCACTCGGTCACTTCCTCGCAAAGACCACAATCTCCGAAGCGCATGGCAAGCCTTTCAAGATCAATGATTCCGTAACGATTTTCCCGATATATCACCCGGCAGCAGCGCTGCATAACGGCAACCTGCGTCAGGCGCTCTACGATGATTTTGCGGCGCTGGGAAAATTCTTACAAAGCGTATAGCTGTCGACTTTCCATTTTCAGCTTGTACAATTTTGTACCCTACCTGACAGCTGATAGCTGAAAGCTGTAAGCTAAGCACCGTGTCCTCTCTCCCCTTTGGCCTCGCGATTTCGGCAGCACTCTCGGTCACGTCTCTCCTGATCGTGCTCTTTCGCGTCAGCCCCCTCACGGCCCCTTTGCAGGCTATCCCCGCACTCTTCGTCTCCGCGTTTCTCTCTGCAACCACTGTCGGAGCGCTTGTGAGCATCGGGATCTGGAGACTGATCCCCATCCACGACTGGGATCGCGGACGCATCACCGCTATCGGCCTACGGCAGGGGCTGCTTCTTGGGTTGGCAACGACGGTTACGCTCCTCTTTTTGGTGCTGCGGCTGCTCAACTGGTGGATCGCGATCCTCATCTTCGGCGTGTTTGCCCTCATTGAGCTTTCGAGCAAGCATTGAGACGAGTAGCGTACCTGCCGTACACTGCATCCCATGGTGATAGACACCCACGATTGGCAAGCATTCGCAAAGCGCATTGCTGCATGCAAAGCCCAAGATGCACTCGATGCTCTCGAGCATGAGCTCTTTGGCAGAAAGGCAGGGATCCTCACCGTTGCGCTCAAGGATGTCGGTGCACTCGATCCCGATGCGAGGCGCACGCAAGCCGCTCTGCTCAATGCCGCCAAGCGCACACTCACCGATGCGATAGAAGCGAAGCGCAAGGAACTGCTCAGCCCCTCACAGGATGCCCTGGCCTCTGGTGACAGCATCGACATCACCATGGAGCTCCCGCGAAAGGAGCGGGGTCATCTCCACCTCATTCCCGAGTTCATCCGCAGCGTCGAAGAGGTCTTCGGAAGGATGGGATTCGATGTCTGGAAGGGGCCGGAGATCGAATCGGAGGACATGAACTTCAACCTGCTCAATATCCCCGCAGAGCACCCTGCTCGCGATGCCCAAGATACATTTTGGGTAGAAAGTTCAAAGCTGAAAGCTGACAGCTCCAAGCTGGTGTTACGCACGCATACCTCGCCGGTCCAGATCCGCTACATGCAGAGCCACAAGCCACCGTTTCGTGCCATCTTCCCCGGCAAAGTCTACCGCAAGGATGCCGACGCCACGCACTCCCCCATGTTCCACCAATTCGAGGGACTCATGATCGGCAAAGATATCAACCTGGCACACATGAAGTCGGTGATGATCACGGCGATCCGCGAGCTCATCGACCCCAAGGCAGAGTTTCGCTTCCGCACTGGGTACTTTCCGTTCGTGGAGCCTGGGCTCGAAGTGGACATGCGCTGGATGGGAGACGACGCCCAGAGCCGCGAAGGAAAATGGCTGGAGATCGTGGGCTGCGGCCTCGTGCACCCCAATGTCCTTGAGAACTGTAAGATCGATTCCAAGGAGTGGCAGGGATTTGCGTTCGGCTTCGGCATCGAACGGATGATCATGCTACGAAACCGGATCCCCGACCTTCGCTCCTTCTACGAGGGAGACCTACGATTCCTCAGCCAGTTCTAAACTGCTGGTGCTACGGTGGGCAGGCCCGACCTTCGCTCGTTTTATGAGGGGGATCTGAGATTCTTGAAGCAGTTTTACATTGTCATCCTGAGTAGCCGCGCTGATTGTGGTTCGATACGTCCAGCGCGGTGCTGAACTACTCACCATGACAGCGTGGCGTATCGAAGGATGGTTGTACGTTCGTACACCTTGTTTTTTCTGGTAACGCGCCATAGCCTCGAAGTTCATGAAGAAGACCGGACGCAATAGAGGCCTGACGCTACGGGATGTGGTGAACCACATCACGGCTTTTAAGCAGGAGGTCAATGTGCGATTCGATCGGATGGAAAAGGAATCGCAGCTCCTTCGATCCGATTTCCGTGCTCACTGCAAAGGCGTCGATGACCTCGATTTCCGCGTACAGGACATCGAAGACGCAAAACTTCCAAAACGCGTAAAGGCCATAGAGAAAAAACTTACACTAGCGGCCTAGATCCGCGCGGCCCACGTCTTGGGGTCCTCAGCAAATGAGCCAATCTTCGCAAGATCTCCGGGGCCCAGTCTCCCCTGCTCTACCGCAACATCGAGAAGTGTGCCGAGATTTGCCAGAGGATGGAGCTTCACACGGTTCTCCTGAGCGGCTTCCACGCCGCTATAAAGCTCATAGCTGAAGATGGCGACAATGTCTGTCACAACAGCCTGCCCTTCTTCCCGAAGCGCCTGGACGGAAGAAATCGCGCTGCCTCCTGTAGAGAGAAGATCTTCGATGAGGACGACATGCTTGCCATGCGGCAGAGTACCCTCGATGCGCTTGCCCATACCGTGCTCCTTGGCTTTGCCACGAACGTAGACGAAGGGGAGCTTCAGACGATCGGCAACGAGCGCCGCCCAGCCGATAGCTGCGGTTGCGGTACCGGCAACGACATCCGGGGGGATATGCAGACCCTTCACGCGGCTCACGAGCGCATCGACGACGAAGTCGCGAGCATCGGGGTGGCTATACAGGAGTCGGTTGTCGCAGTAGATGGGAGACTTGATACCGCTCGTCCAGGTAAAGGGCGGATCGACGCTCAGGCGCACGGCGCCGACGTTGATGAGGAGCTCGGCAATGCGTTTCCCATGGGGCATGAAGCCATGGTAATTGAAAATTGAAAATTGAAAATGGAAAATAGAGAATACAGGGTATGGAAGCATATTCGGTGCAGGAAATACTCTCGGGATTGCCCAAGGGCACACAAGAGCATCTCAAAGAACTGACTGATGTTTTTCTCTTGGAAAATGCAAAAGTAAATTTGTCGGCACACCGATCAAACGATAGGTGCTGGCAAGGCAATATTCTCGATGCACTTCCGGCAATTCCATTCATAAAAAATAATCCAATGTTCAATGCTCAATGTTCAGTGTTGGATATCGGTACCGGTGGCGGCTTCCCTCTTCTGCCCCTTGCGATCACGTTTCCCGATCATCGTTTTACCGGAATGGATTCTGTACAAAAGAAAATGGATGCTGTGCAGAGAATCATCGATACACTGAAAATCGCCAATGTGATGCTTGTCACGGGGCGCGCAGAAGACCTTGGGAATTCTCCCGCACACAGGGAACACTACGATATCGTCACTGCAAGAGCGGTCGCAGAAGCCAGACTCCTGCTGGAGTACTGTGCTCCATTCGTCAAAGTGGGAGGCCATATACTCCTGTGGAAAAGCTTGGATATTGATGATGAGATTTCCTCTTCCAAAAGGGCTGAAGTCGAATTACAACTTCGGAGATTGTCACCGGTAATCTACGATCTTGGTGCACAATGGGGAAAGCGACAAATCCTGGTCTATGAGAAGACCGCTCGCACACCTGAGGCCTATCCTCGCCCTGTTGGAACTGCAAAGAAGCACACGCTCTAGCTGCTTCCTACTCCCGACTACGTACTCCCTACTCCCTTCGTCTATGCCCAAGCGCTACATCCCCAACGACAAATGGGCTCGCAAGGCAAAGGCTGAGGGCTTTCGCGCTCGCTCCATCTATAAGCTCCAGGAGCTCGATGAAAAGTTTCACCTGCTGTCTCACGGCATGCGCGTCCTCGATCTTGGGGCAGCACCAGGATCGTGGTTGCAGTATGTCAGCGAAAAGATTGGCCCAAAGGGTGTAGCTATCGGGATGGATCTACAAGAGATCAAACACATTGCCCCCAATGTTGAGACCATCGTCCAAGATATCATGGATGTTCAAAGTGTTGCAGATGTTGTCCGTGAAGTAATACACCGTAGAAAAGACAAAAAAGACCAAGAGGACGAAAAGGGGGGTGCTTCCTTTTCGTCCTTTACATCCTCTTCGTCTTGCGTCGATCTTCTCCTAAGCGACGCCGCACCTTCTACCTCGGGCATCCACGATGTGGATCAGTGGCGGAGCATCGAGCTCAATCAGTCCGCACTCGCCGTGGGGAAAGCACTGCTCAAACCCGGAGGGCGCTGCGTGCTCAAGGTCTTTCAAGGCGCGGACTTCGATGCATTCCTGCGCGATGTGAAGAGGGAATGGAACGATGTGCACATCATCAAGGCAGTCACGAGCAGGGATCGGAGCACGGAGGTGTACGTCATCTGTCGAAAATGATGAGTGGAGAATGAAATGATCGAAATGCAATTCTGCATTCCGCATTCTGCATTCATACTTGTCTCCATGATCGTTCTGAAGGGAATTTCAAAATCGTATGGGTCTACTCCCGTACTCCGTGACGTTACGCTGACCATCGACCCCGGAGAGCTTGTATGCATCACGGGAAAAAGTGGTGCGGGAAAATCCACGCTCCTCCACCTCCTCACGGGTGCTGAAGCCGTCACCAAGGGTGGTATCGAGGTCGATGGCGTCGATTTGCGGGCAGTGCCCGGCCCGGTGATGCAGCTCTACCGCAGGCGCATCGGCATCGTGTTTCAAGACTACAGGCTGATCGGTCGGCTGACCGTCTCGGAGAATATTGCGTTTCCGCTCCAGGTCTGCGGGCTTCCGGATGCTGAGGTCGACAGGAGGGTGGGTACTCTGATGAAGGATCTCGAAATTCAGCGTCACGCACGAAGCTTCCCCCATGCCCTCTCAGGAGGTGAAAAGGCGCGCACCGCAATTGCCCGAGCGATTGTCGGCAAACCCATGATCCTGCTCTGTGATGAGCCGACCGGGAACGTGGATCCCGAAGCGAGCAAGAACATCCTCGATATCTTCAAGCGTATTCACGCGCAGGGAACCACAGTCATCATCGCGACGCACGACGCCGCTCTCGTCACAGCCCTGGGTGCGCGACGCATCCACATCGAGGACGGCAGGATCGTCAGCGATACACCGCGCGCGGGCGCTCATTACCGAGAACACCATGTGCTCGATGCAGAGAAATTGCCAGCAGGCGGGCGCAAAAAGGTGAAGGTGACGGCGATTGGGGGGTAGATTCGACTACATCACGATGTGCATACACTAAGAAAATTTCGTGTCATGGTGAGCCTGTCATCCCGAGCGTAGCCCGCCTCGGCCGACGAGTCGGACGGGTCGAGGGAGGACCATAGAAATGCGATGTCGCCCTTCGACTACGCTCGGGATGACATCGCTGAATAAAGAGCGCAAAATGTATGTTTCATCTATACTGCAGGCATGACTACCTACAAAGACTCGGGCGTTGACGTTGCCGCTGGCGACAAGGCATCGAAGGCAGCCTACGACGCTTCAGCATCCACATTTGCGTCGCGCAAAGGCATGGTCGGATGTCCGGTGTACGAAGAAGGCGGCTATGCAGGACTTCTCGACATGGGCGATCACTATCTGGTCATGACCGATGATGGCACCGGGACAAAGATCGATGTGGCGCTCGCCGCAGGCAACTGTAAGACCCTCGGCAGCGATCTCCTCGCGATGGTCGCAGATGATGCCGTATGCACCGGAGCGGAAGTGATTGCCGTGAGTAACACCATCGACATTGCGAAGGTCGACCCAACGATCATCGGTGATCTCATGAGAGGATTGAGCGAGGCATGTGCCGCACAGAAGATCGTGATTCCGGCGGGAGAGATCGCGGAAGTTCCGGGAGCAGTCCACTCCGCAACCTGGAGTGCAACGGCGGTTGGGATCGTGGCCAAAGACCGAGTCATCGATACGAAAGCAATCACTCCGGGCGATGTGGTCATAGCTCTCAAAGAGCACGGTGCAAGGAGCAACGGGTTCTCCCTTATCCGCAAAATCCTGAGTGAGAAGCTAGGCAAAGAATGGTGGAAACATGAAGCTACAAGCCGAAAGCCGAAAGCTGAAAGCTTGTCATGGGGCGATCTCATCCTCACGCCGAGCGTCGTCTATCACGCGGCTATCCTCGAGCTGATCGGACGTCATGGAAAAAAGCGAACGATCAATGTCAAAGGCGTTGCGCACATCACGGGTGGAGGCATCGGGAGTAAGTTCCGCAGAGTGCTGAAGCGCTCAGGGTGTGGCGCGGT
Organism: Candidatus Peribacteria bacterium; assembly: GCA_016866875.1. GTDB lineage: Bacteria > Patescibacteriota > Gracilibacteria > Peribacterales > Peribacteraceae > 2-12-FULL-55-11. Next base: position 486 of record VGKY01000025.1, on the reverse strand, counting down.
TCTGAATGCTCTCTTCGCCCCACCTGCGTGGCTCACGGAAATTGCCGAAATGGGAAACGTAGCGACGGAGGAATGCTACAGGACCTGGTGCATGGGTAACGGGATGATGATCGTCGTGGACCCTTCCGATGCAGATGCATCATTGGCCATTCTTAAGAAAGCAGGAATCGCAGCGCAGATCTGTGGGAAGATTGCGAAAGACTCCACAATCGTGGTGCATGCATACGATGGGACAATCTTGAAATTCCCCGCTTCGTAATGCCATTGCGCAGGTGAGGTAAGGGAGTATGTTGTTGCTGATGCTTGAGCGTGCCCCATGCACCGAAGCACAGACACAGAGAACCTCCACAAAAATAGAAAGTTCATGGGATCCGCAACACTGCAACCCTCTCCACGGACCGCTTCAGTGGCTTCTCGATAGGCAGATACGTACTTGACCCTTAAGACAGCACGATTACAGTCGCTACAGATGCACAAGAGGAATCT
>VGKY01000024.1 GCA_016866875.1 Candidatus Peribacteria bacterium | reverse complement strand
GATCCGAGCATCGTCATGAGCACGAAACCGTGATGCACGGTGACGAGGGGGACTGCAACCAACGCCACGCCCTCTGAAAAGCTCTCGCGGAGAACGAAGTACGTGAGGAGCAGGACGGCTATCCCTGCTGCGAGCGTTGCAATCTTCATGCCGAACGAAAAGCCAAAGGAATAGACGAACGGATACGAGAGGAATGCGTGGAGTGGCAAGTGCTTCGCGTAGGGCACATCGAAGAGTTCATACCTGCCATGAAGCCACATGCTCTCCCCGAGCAATGCATAAAACGCTGTATCGCTCAGAATGGGATACCGAAGACCCGGTAGCCAAAGGACGAAGAGAAGCAGGCAGCTACCACCGAGGACAAGAGTGCGACGCACCAAAGAAGCTTACAGCTGACAGCTGTCAGCTTCTACAAGAACTAGAGAACAAATGCGCTATTGGGCTTACAACGGAGCCTAACAAACACCCACACCCACTTGAACCAATCCCGCCAGTTGATCTTTTTCCCCTCTGCAATGGAGCGCGGATGATAGGAGATCGGCATCTCTCGGATCACAATCCCCCTTCTGGCGAGCATGACCGTCAACTCAGGGTCGAAACGGAAATCATTCTCGCAAAGCGGCAGGGTCTTGAGAATGTCGGTGCGCACCATCTTGTAGCAAGTCGGCTGGTCTGTAAGACGGGTACCGTAGAGTGCATTGCAGATGCGCGTCAGCATGCTGCCACCAAGGAAAAACGAGAGATGAACGAACTGTTTCTGCCGCTTTAAGCGTCGTGAACCAAAGATCACTGGAAGATCATGCTCCTGCGCATACCGAAGGAGACTCGGAATCTCCTCGGGGCTGTACTCGAGATCCGCATCCTGCACGATCGTGTATGTCCCCTGCGCGTGTCGATAGCCCTCACGTACGGCTGATCCCTTGCCACCGTTGGGTTTCGAAACAACGACATCGCCTGGCCGCGCGAGCGAACGGAGGATTTCCAGAGATCGATCCCGAGAGCCATCATCAACAAAGATTGCCTGGGCGATATCACCGCAACTCGCAAGGAGACGCTCGATGAGCACAGGCAGCGTGCGCTCTTCGTTGTAGACGGGGACGACGATGGACAGGGGTACAGGCATGGCAGAAGCTCGTACTCCAGAGGAGTACAGGGACATTGAAACACAGAAGAGCAGGCGCTGTCAGGCGAAAGCTCTAGCAACGCATCTCCGCAACCAGTCGATCGATGAGATGCTGCAGACTATGCCCATTCACCACCCGCTGTCGTAGATCTGTCGCAAGTTCCCTACGCTGCTCTGCAGATAGTGAAAGTAACCAACGGATACGGTCAGCAAGCTCCTCCGGTCTCGCGCAGCAAGAAAGGGGCAGCACCCTGCGAGCGGCCTCGCTTGTGGAGATCACCGGGCAACCACACGCCATAGCCTCTAAGACACACTTATCCAACCCGCCGGTACATGCATGAAGCATGGCATCAGCCTGCTGCAGATGGATCACGACTGCATCGGGCGACTCCCATCCAAATGCTACGCGTGAGGAAAGACCAAGATCGTGCTGCTGCGCCTTTAATCGCTCCATCTCGCGCTCATCGCGCGAAGTAAACGCCCCACCAATGATGCGCAACGTACAGTGCTGAGGCAGCGTCGCAAGCGACTCCAAAAGGAGATCATAGTGCTTCACCGGAGTCACGCGTCCGACGGCAACAAACTTCCCCACAATCCGGTCGCAGTGACCGACGGAAAACTTTTCCGTATCAATGCCATGCCCGACAATGACGCGCCGACGGGAGCTACGGGGCAATCCGTAATCTGTAGCTCCGAATACTTTTTTCGCAAGGAGCAATGCGATGGGGAGCATCCAACCGCCCCCGCGCGCCTCGTACCAAAGGTAGGTGCGCTTGCGAAAGACAAACCAGATCGGCCAGCCCAGGAGTACCCAGACCGGCGTCATGTGCACGAATACCGCGTCATATCGCCCGTGCTCAAGCAGGATGATCTTCCAGAAACGCAGGATTTGCAGCATGCGTGGCACGGCTGCCTCCTTGCCGAGAGAATGGACGCGCACGTGCGGCTGAAGATCATGCACGCCAACTTGCTGACCTATGACCGTGACCGATGAGAGCCTGCCACCGAACGCCGCGATCCATCGGTGGAAAAATCCGAGTATCGGATCGGTACGATCGACGCGCTGGGTGATGATGAGCAATCGCATGGACCGGCCCAATCTACTCCTTTTTGGCAATACGCTTCAGGAATTCGGCATATTTCTCAACGAGAGTAGCCCGTTCAAAGCGCTCCAGGATGCCCATTGCTGCCTTTCCCATGCGTTCACGGAGATTACTATCGGCAAGGAGACAGCCGACCCGTGCCGCAATGTCCCTAGATGTTCCGTCGGTGAAGAGTCCGTTCACCCCATCTTCGATCACCTCAGGCATCACGCCGACGCGCGTAGAGACAACCGGCATACCACAGGCCATGGCCTCAAGCGCACTTCTCGGTCCTCCTTCGCTCAGCGACGGCATCACGAAGACGCGGGCCGTGAGCATAGCCTCGAGCACGGCCTCGAGCGTAGGAAGCCACCCAAGGAAATTCACGCGATGTTCGGCATGCATGGCATGAATCTGCTCCTCGAGCTTGGGTCGCAACGGTCCATCGCCAGCGATGAGCAACCGCGCATCTGGGAGATGCTGCAAGGCATCGATGAGTGCGGCGCAGCCCTTGTTGGCCACAAGCCTCCCGCAGAAAGCGATGTCGTAGCTCTTGGGCGGAGCTGCAACCCTCCCGATGATCTCATGATCGAGATAGAAAGATGGAATGACCTCCAGGCTCCCCCCAGGAACTCCCCAATGCATGAGCTCCTGAGCCACGGCGTTGCTCACCACACGCACCCGGGCTGCATGCCGCGCCTCGCGTGGGAGCACCCACCGCGAGAGACGATGCCCGATGCGCTCCTGAAGATTGGCAGCAACCGGCCAACCGACAATGTGATGTATCTCAAGGGCGAATGGGATTCCGGTGCTTCGGTGTAGGGCGAGCGCTCCGCGACCGTTGTAGAACGGCGGATACTCATGGACGGTCATCACATCATGATGATGTGCACGAATCAGTGCGTGCCCCTGATGAAAAATCCACGAGGGCTGGTGCCACAGTCCACGGGGGTTGGGATGGAAAAACACATTGTGCGGCATTCCTGAAGAGACATGATCCTTCTGCGTCGCAGTCCCGTCTTCTCTACTGCCCACTCGCGGACAGATGACATCGATCCTGTCCCAGTGCTTCTGCATTTCCTGGAGGGTGTACCAAAACGCCCCTTTCCTTCCAGAGAGGATAGAACGATCGCCAGAGACCATCAGAAGCTTCACGGGCACAGTATGCGCACCCGGCAGCACCGAATGAAGTCTTTTGCGCGCATTTAAGTCGCCAAAACACGCCCCATCCCGCAATCGCCGCTCCTACGCAAGATCAACGCGTGGCGACCAATCGGTGAAAAAGCTCCATATGCTCCTCTGCAATCGCACACCAAGGGCGCTGTGGAGCCGGTTCTGCAGCCGCTTCGGCAACGGAAGCGTACTTCTTTTCGAGATCACGAATCGTCGCAGTGATCTTCTCTGCAGCGGAAAGGTCGCGGACGACCATACCCTTCTGGAGGGAGGCAGACAGTCCGGTTTCTTGGGTGAGAAGTACGGGGAGTCCCACCGCCCGCGCCTCGAGAGCCACATTCGGACTGATCTCGGTGAGGGAAGGGAGTACCAGGAGATCGTGCTCATGGAAGAGCTTCTGCTTTTCAGAGCCCTCGCGGTTGCCGATGAAGCGGATGCGATCGGCGGCACTACACTCTCGAACAGATGTCTGCAGCCTACTCAGAAGAGGACCGCTGCCGGCAATGGTCAGAGTTGCATGGGGAAGATCCTCCATGGCCTGCAGAAGCGCTGGAAGATGTTTGAATCCGACGAGGCGCCCGAGAAAGAGGATCCTCAGTGGGGTGTGCTTCTGATGAAGCACGGGAATGCCGGAAGGCACGGCATTTTCGATAACGGCATATGGAGGAAGTGCTTTGTAGTGATCAAGGTAGAGATCACGCTGGAAAGCGGAGGAAAAGACGATGTGATGAAAGGGCTCCAAAAGCCAACGCCCGAGATGCATCGCTCTGCGGTCTGCGTACCACGCGCGCAGGGAAAGCTTCCCTCCTCGATCGGTGTACCGCTCCCAGAGAAAGTCTCCCCCGAGCCGTAGAATCTTTTTAGGCTTTTTGAGGCCAGCCATGCGCAGCGGAACACCACAGCTCACCGAAGAAAATGCATAGACGATATCCGCATCTGATCCGTGTGTTTTCAATACTCTGCTGTAGCGCCACCAACGCAAGAGAGGACCACCGCTTTTGGAAACACGCATCACAGGCCAAGGATCCTCGTCAGCGCGCACCCCGTACGTGACCACAGAAACCTCATGCCCAAGCCCCTGCAATTCCTTCGCAAGCGCGCGGCAATAGGTCGCCGGCCCGCCGATATCGGGAGGATAGATGCCAGTTGCAAGAACTATCTTCATATACACAGTGTACCGTAGCGGAGATGTGCCTGTAGTAAGCCCTATCGAATCACGATGTTGCGCTACGCTGCAGGAAGGAGCGAGTAATCCTGCTCAAGATCTTCAGCGCCCTGCCCTCTCCACTCCTCTCCTCTGCTGAGAAGCGCTCGACACAGGGCTTGCATCACCATCCACGGATGCCGGAGAACAAAGCGCTTCACCATGCCAGAACCTTTACCGGAGATGCGCTCACCTTTGAAGTACTTCTCCGCCGCGCGCGCGAACATCAATTGAAACTGACGGACGAGGACTGTGCGTGCGAGGGAACGCTGTGATGGATCTACGCTCCTGCGACTGAGAGTCTCGAGGATGGTAAAGCGATCAAAGAGTCCCTTCCCCTCTTTGCGGTTGCGCGCCGTGGTGCCTTCATCGTGCACACGAAAGTACCCGTTCAGATCGGACTGATAGTACCAATCGCAGTGAGGCAGCAGTCGCACCCAGTAGTCCGCATCCAGCGATTGCGGCATCTTCTCGTTCCAGAGGCCAACGCGATCCATGATCGAGCGCCTCAGCACGCAGAAGCTCGGCTCGCCGATGAGATTCGGCCAGATGCCATTTTGAAGCCAGCGTAAGAGGAATTCCTTGCCGTGGATCACGCCCGGAGTGAGTACGCGGCGCTTCCATCGCTCGAGGGTGGTGTACCCGATGGCACCCGCGAAGTCCCCCTCGATGCGGTACTCGTGATCCATCGCAACGAGACCGACCTGCGGATGACTCTCGAGAACATGCACTGCGCGCTCTAGGTACTCGGGCACCCACTCGTCGTCATGAAAGAGATACGCAACGTACGGATTGCTGGTGTGCGTGAGGCACGCATTCCAGTTCCCGCCAATGCCGAGACGCTTGTCTGTGTGCACGTATCGAAACCGCGGATCACTAAGGTATGGCTCGACGATGGCACGGACATCCACGGCATCGGATTCATCGTGGATGAACGCCTGCCAATGCGGATACGCCTGCTTCAGCAGTGCATCCAATGCAATACGGAGATGCTCCGCCTTCGGATTATAGGTCGGTATCAGGACGTCGACAGTCGTGGGCATGGAAGCGGGGAACACGGTCTAGTGCTGCCGCTGCGTGCGGAAGGAATCGGCCTCCTTACGAAACTGCGCCTTGGAGAAGTCCGCAAGCAGCCACTCCGGGTGCGCCATGTACCACTGCACGGCCTTTTCTAGGCTCTGCTCAAACGTCTTCGGATACGCAAATCCCATTTCTTTCATCTTTGTACCATCCAGTGCGTAGCGCAGATCGTGCCCCGGGCGACTGCTGTGGAAATCCACGAGCTCATAGTGCAGTTCCTTGCCGATCACTTTGGCAATCTGCTCAGCAAGCTCAAGGTTATCGAGCTCTTTTTCTCCGGTGAAATTGAACTTGTCCCCGATGATCTTTACGCCCTTTTCATGCTGACCAATGAGAAAGAGCATCGCAGCACAGACGTTACGCGCGTGGACATAGAAACGGCTGCCCGCCTTCGTGCGCTGAGGATTGCTGTGAATGAAGATCTTCTCCCCCTGCATCACGGCATTGATGACCTTCGGGAAAAACTTCTCCGGGTGCTGACGCTCACCAAAGACATTCATGGTGTGCGTGATCACGACGGGAAGCCCGTAGGTATTGTAGTAGCTGTAGGCCAGCTCCTCTCCTCCCGCTTTGCTAGCGGCGTAGGGATTACTGCTCATGTACCGATCCCATTCCTTGTACGACGTGCCCTCGGGTGCGGGTCCGAAGACTTCGTCTGTAGAGAAGTACGCAAGCAATTCCAATCCGTCGAGCGTGCGGGCGTAGTCGAGGAGGTTACAGGTCCCGACAACGTTATCTTGGACAAACTCCATGGGGCACTCGATGCTCCGATCGACGTGCGTGGATGCCGCAAGATGCAGGATGTGGTTCACCGGCCCAATCCGGTTCGCGACGTACGGATTGATGGGCGATCGCAAGTCGTGATACACAAACTCCACGCGCCCTGCGTACTTCTGACTCCAGAAGTCGATATCCTGCAATCGATGCAGCGTGCTTGCGGTATCGATCTTGCTTAGGCCCACCACACCCCAGTCGGTGTGCTTGAGGATCCCTTCGGCAATGTGGTGGCCGATGAATCCATCAATGCCGGTGAGAAGGACACGTTTCATGCTTCAGGTAGAGTAAAGGATTTGTAGATCTCCGCATACCGATTTGCGACGAGATTCCAATCGTAATTTGCTGCATGCGCTATCGCATTCTTGGCAAATGCTTGCTTTGCGCACTCCTCTGTAAACGCCTCCAGAGCATGCGCGGCTGCATCCACATCGTCCGGCGCAACCAATACTCCTGTGTTTTGATCACAAACAATCTCGGGAATACCCCCAACATTCGTTGCAACAACAATACAACCAGCCGCCTGCGCCTCAAGGAACACATTGCCGAGACCTTCGCTGCGACTGAGACCGCAAAATATCTCTGCTTCTGCATATTCTTTATACACATCCGGAGCAGGGAGATACCCCCTAAACATTACTCGGTCTGCAATACCAAGTTTCTGAGCAAGATTCTCCAATGCCTCACGCTGCGAACCATCACCAACGATATGAAGATAAGCGCCGCCCGCAGGACTCTCATGGGCACACTGCGCATGTTGATGTTGAGATTGCAATGTTGCAAATACCACCAGCAACGTATCGACTCCTTTCATGTGTTCCAATCTCCCAACGAAAAGAATTCTTCCTGGGACTTTTGCATGCTTTTCATGTGCCAACTGAATCGCATGGTAATCAATACCATTCGGAATCACCGTTACATCATTTCTCCCCAAGTCATACGCGATACCCGCAAGATGCTTACTGATCGCAGTCACTATGTCCGGCGACTGAAGAATTTTTTTCTTTCGGAAAGTGCGATTCGTTGTCTGCAGTGTGAGGACGCGCTTGGCATTCGGCATCCATTTTTTAGAGCGCATCAGTGCCTCCCCTGCAAATGTCTCGAGAATGGCATGAACAATGTGAGGATAATATTTTTTGGCTTCCCTTGGCGCTAAAAACGGATAGAGCCATTTATCGAACCAGAATCCGAAGCCCACACGCTTCACGGGAATGGTTCGGGTAGCGGAGATTTGTGAATCTCCGTTACGAAAACAGAGAACGTCATCTTTTGGTAAATCCCTCCTGAGTCGTGCAGTGATGATCACGAAATCAAATTGCTCTGTAAGTCTCAAGGGCACCTCTTCCGCGCACGCTTCCGCGCCACTGCGAAATGGCGTAAGAAAAGCCGAGAGAATGGCAACGCGAGGCTTCATGGATGCGCGACGAATGCTGAGAATAAATGAGCGTACTGTTTTCCGACAATGTCCCATGAGAATACTTGCTCGATCCTCTCTCGGGCGGCCCTTCCCATCGCCTCACGCTTCTCTGGATCATCCACAAGACGCTGGATGTGACTGCGTAGTGCCTCTCTGTCCCCTTTCGGAAAGAGAAACCCCGAAAGACCGTTTTGCATCAAGAACCTGTTGCCGCCAACATCCGAAGCGATACACGCACATCCGCTTGCCATCGCTTCCATCAGCGCATTGCTGAGTCCCTCGCTATGGCTCGGGAGAACGAAGATGTCTGTGTTCGCGAGAATGCTGGCGATATCGGACTGCAAACCTGTAAATGTGACGCTACGCTGGTAGTGGTTTACCAGCGGATGGCCTTCTTTATACCACCCGACAACCTGCACACGGAGCGCAGGATCCTTTTCTGCAAGGGGAGCGGCTGCCGCCAGAAAATCGTCGACACCTTTTATGGATTCCAGACGACCAACATACGTAGCTGTGAGCTGTGAGCTGTGAGCGCTAAGCCGCTGATCGCTAAAAGCTGATCGCTGAAAGCTTTTAAGGTCAATTCCCGTCGGTATCACCGTACTCTTTTGGGCAATGCGCAATCGCTTTAGCAACGACTCAGGCTGCGGATGGAAGAAGACAATCTTGGAAGCACAGAGGAGTTCGAGCCACCCGAGCGTAAACGCATAGATCGCCGCACAGATTTTGGGGATACGACCACGCGGCCACCACGTCATGCCGACAAGCGCATCGGTCAGCTGCAACACCCGTACGCCACGGAGCCTCAGGGCGATCGTCGAGAGCGACGACCAGAAGAGCAATTTATTCACGACGACGATATCGGGCTGCAGAGAACGGTGAAGCCTTGCAACGTATCCCGAAAACCCCAATGCAATGCCGTAGTTCCAAGGATCAGGCAAAAACCAATCCGGAATCCGATGGATTTCCAATGTCTCAGAAATTTTTTCAATACTTGGTTTGCCTAAATACTCCCTGCTCACTGCTCCCCGTTCACCTTTCCCCATACACACCACCACCACCTTGTACCCCAACCTCTGCCACAGCTCCGCAAGCTTCACGCTGCTCGCCATCCAACGATGGTCCTCTTTCCAATACGGGGAGATCAACAAAATCGTCTTCACACTGCCAGAATGCTGTTTTTAAGCGGCAACCGCAATGCAACTCTGACACTAATGCTCCCCTGTACCGTTATCCAAACCCTCCTTCTGAAGAGCAATTTGACGCACCAGTCTCGTCTGCCGCTGCTCAAGCTCCTCTAGACGGATGACGAGGTAGAAGACGATGAAAAAGAGGATACCAAGAAACGTAACGAGCACGGCATTCTCGCGATCCTGAATGCCCGTCGCAGCTGTGATGTAATCGATGGATTGTGGCTCCACGGCGATGTAGCCAATCGCTCCCCAAAATACGGTCCAGAGCGCAGCCTCCCAGAGAGTCTTCTTTCGGCGCATGACGAGATTCCACGCGTAGAGGATCGCGACGAGCGCGACGAGCGGGGCAAAGATCTGGTAGGGGGTGAGGTTCATCGCAGGAAGGATCGTAGCAGAATTTTGAGCGCAGTCTTCACGCCATGGGCAAAGGACTGCCCCTTGGCGAGGGTGTACTCCGAGTAGATGACCTTGATGGGGACTTCAGCGACCTTCCATCGATGCTGCACCGATTCGCGGACAATCTCGGTGCAGAATTCAAAGCCGCTCATGCGGATGGAAACATCTTGCAGCGCACGAGCGCCAAACACTTTGAAGCCGCACTGGCTATCGCGCACCCATCTTCCCGTCGCGGCAAAGGTGACAAAGTTGCCGATGCCATTGAAGAGCCTGCGAATGAACGGAATGCGATTGCGCTGACCGAAACGATTGGCAAAGACGATATCCGCACTCCCCTCCTGTACTGGATGGAGGAGTGCAGGGATATCACGAGGATCATGCTGCCCATCCGCATCGAGTGTGATGAGGGCATCGGCACCCATCGCGCGTGCCGCCCCGATGCCCGTCATCGTTGCCGCCCCCGGTCCGCAGTTTTCCGGATGTGCAACAACCACAGCTCCCGCGGCATGCGCAACCTCACGGGTTCCGTCCGTTGATCCGTCATCGACCACGATGACCACATCAACATATGGGCGCGCCTGTTCCACGACACCCGCGATGCGAGTGGCTTCATTATAGGCCGGAATCACGGCAACCGTCTTCATGGGAGGATGACGTACACCACACCACCATCGGTGTCATTGACGACGACCTGGACTCCAGCCTTCGGATCATTGAGAAAATCCACGAAGGCCTGAACTTTTTTATGGAGGGAACCATTGTTGTCGCGTTCGATCGTCGCCGTATTGGTATCGAAGACCACACTGCTGAACCCGAGCGCCTGCAGCCGCTTGAGCGTGAGCTCGGTGTCGCGTTCCTGGTACAGACAATTGAACACATCGAGTTGGTGATCGACGATGCCGATGACTTCGAGGTTTTTTGGGATGAAGTATGGGATGAACGTACCCACGCGGTAGAGGTACGGACGCTCGGGACGCGTGCGGTAGAGCTCAAGAGCGATCTCAGCGATGTCATCGTAATGCGGGATGGTGCGCTCGCGCATCACTTCGGCGGATGCCCTGCCGATCGGATACTCAAAGAGGTTGCGCTGCTGGTCGAACTGCCAGAAACGGTGAGCAAAGTTACTGAAGAGAGCAATAGCAATGAGTACTCCGGCAAGAGAACGACTGAAAACATCCGGAGCGCGAGCAACCAATGCTTCGATGGTAAGAACGAGTCCGAGGAAGACCCCGACGCCGTACCACGGGATGCCGTTTGCAGTGAACATCCACTCCAGAAGAATGAACAGCGTGCCGATCCACATCCACCGGAGCCACCTTCCACGCTTACTCCAGAAATACGGAAGAAGAAGCAGCAATGGAAACAGGAAGAGTGCCGGCATCGTCGTCACGTAGTAGCCCGCGCTGTCGAGATTGAGCACAGTTCTCCACGGAAGCGTTAGGTAGTGCGCCCAACCAATGCGAAAGCCCCAGTAGCGATCCACTTCCTCCTTATGCCCTGATGCTTTGCATGCTGGGTGATTGGCATCCACCTTCAGCTCGGCGGGAAGATTGCGCACGGGCTCTCCGTACATGGAAACGGCATCTTCACCCTTTATACTGTGACGCAAACTGATTTTGTCCGGAGCTCCCAGCATGAGCTGTGTCGGCAAAAGATGGTCTCGTTGGATATTGTTATGCCACACCCACGGCGTGATGACGGCGAAGAATCCGATGCAAAACACCGCACCGGCCAAGAGAGAGGTCTTTATGCGCGCTCTACCTTTGTACAGTGCTGCCGCTGCACAGAGCACTCCAAAGAGTACAAACACATGCAGGACAAGTCGCGTCTGCACCTCGGTGCCACTACCAAAGAGTCGCTGGCCTATGGATGCAAAATCCAATCCGCCCCTAGTGGCAAGAGCAACAACGGCAAAGGCACCGGCACCGATCGCCGCACTCCAGTGCAGCATGACACCGCCGAGAATGACGATGAGTGCCAAGAGCACCATCACCGCTGTCACCTTCATGCCAAAGGCAAAGCCGACACATGCACCTGCGATAGCCATCCAACGAAGTCTTTGTGACGACGAAAGGTTCTCTGCTTCGCCGTCATCGCGATCGGGAGGGAAAATGCCGAGGAAGAGCGCAAACATCCCGAGCGCACCCATGGCAAAAACGGCATTGTCGATCTTCATGTCGGCATACGAGAAATGGCCGATCAGAGGAAGTGAGTAGAAGAGTAGCCCTGCGAGAAGCCCTTTCCCTTTGCCAAAGTACGCCCTGCCAAACGCGATGACTGTAAGCGTCGCAATCACTCCCTGTGTCCAGTTGATCACCATGGCCGCAGTCGCACCGACAGCAATTCCAAACCCGAAGATCGCAAAGCCCACTGCCGTGAGGTACTCCCACTGAAAGGGCGCCATGGAGTGGATGAACTTCCCGTAGCTCACGAGAAGATTCGGACGGTTTACGTAGCTTCCAAGATCATCCCAACCGATCGGGAATGGCCGGATGACCGTGAGGAAGTTGAGGGCGAAGTACGAAAGGAGCAACCACCCGATGAATATCGTGATGCTCCAGATCGGCTCGCTCACGGTCCAGCGGGACCGCAGCATCCGAAGCCAGTGCATCAGGGAATGCCGACACAGAGCAGGCACCGCGATGAGCAATGCCCAAATGGCACCCGACACATAGAAGTGAATGACCGCCAGAAACCATAAAAGCGCTACCCAGAGTCCTGCTCCGATTCCTACAGAAAGCACTCCTTCGGTGAGTGGTGCCATGGAAACCTTGAATCTCCGGAGCACGGCGTACCCGAGAATCAGCATCTCGAAGAGGATGAAGATTGCCCAGAGCATTTGGCTGAAGACGCGCGTCACGAAGAACTTCTGCATGCACAGCGTCGTCATGTGAAATGCACGCGCTTCATGAGCGAACATGCCGACCTGACGCAAGCACCCCGCGTCCTCGAGCCTGTGAAAGTTCCGGCGAAGCTCCTGCAATCCCTCATCTCCGACATTCAGATAGACTCCATCGAGCGGTTCAACGAGCCTCCGAAGCGGCGCATCGCCGATGTCGGCGTAGCTCAGCACCGTGAAGAGAGACCACACGGACGCGAGGAAGAGAAGTAGTACTCGAAGAGGCGAAAGGACGAGATGGAAACCGAACTTCCCGGACTGCATTCCCGTACGCACCACGAGCGTTGCCGCGACGAGGAGCCAGAGGAAAGTATAACCGATGAACGGCGCAGCTCTACCGATAGTGCGCAGAAGCATCGGGATAAGCGTGTATACCCCCCGACACAGTAACGCCCCAGGATTGCAGACACCGTTGAGAGACTGGAGTCCGCTGTCTGTGAGATACACAGCACCATGTACCGGCACACCCAGATACACAAGAGTGCTAAAGACCCCCCAGGTCAGCAGTGTGACAAAAAGGGCAACGGAAAGGATGCGAACAATTCGGTCATGCATAACGCTGATCAGTGTAATCGGACAAAGCGGAATGCGGAATGCAGAATTTGCACCAGAATGAGATTCCTCATTCGTCATTCCTCATTCATAATTATTGCGTGCCGTTGTCAATTTCAGACGTCCGCCGGCAGTTCCCCTTTCTTGAGGCAACCCCTCAGCCAATCTATCTCGATTCCGCGGCGATGGCGCAGGTCCCTGATGCCGTACTGCATGCCGTGCAGCAGTGGGAGCACTCGTTGAGATCCAATGTGCATAGAGGAATGCACGACCGCGCCGAGGCGAGCACCATTGCCTATGAAGCCGCACGATCCACTGTGCAGAAATTTCTGAATGCGAAACATCCCGATACCATCATCTTCACCAAAAGCTGTACCGAGGCGATCAATCTCGTCGCGCGGAGCTGGGGCGATGCTCATCTTCAACAAGGGGACGCCGTCGTTCTTTCCATCCTGGAGCACCACAGCAATATCGTCCCGTGGCTGCAACTCAAGGAGCGCCAGGGCATCGATGTGCTCTGGGTGGATATCGATGATGAAGGAAATCTGCGCTACGACCAGCTGGAGCAACATCTCCATACCGGTCGGGTAAAACTTGTGGCGATCACTGCCCTGAGTAATGTGCTCGGATGCGCTCCCGATACCGCAAGAATCATTGATCTCGCGCACCAATCCGGAGCGCTCGTGCTCCTCGATGCCGCACAAGCGATCGCACACATGCCCATGGATGTGCAGAGCATCGATTGCGACTTCCTCGCATTCTCAGGTCACAAACTCTACGCCCCCACCGGAGTAGGCGTGCTCTACGCCAGGAAAAGCATCCTCGAATCGATGCCTCCCTTTCTTGGAGGAGGAATGATGATCAGAAATGTCACGACCGAAGGTTTTTCTCCGGCGGAGCTCCCCGCAACATTCGAAGCAGGAACCCCGCCGATTGCACAGGCCATAGGACTCGCAGCGGCGATGGAATGGCTGAACCAATATTCCTGGGAAGCAATGCAAACACACGAACGCAATCTCCTGACGCAGGCTACAACAAGTCTAAGGCAAATATCTGGCCTCCAATTCCTTCCGCAAAATTCTTCATTCTCCATTCATCATTCTCCATTTGGCTGCCTCTCCTTCACCCTCGAAGGCGTCCACCCCCACGACCTCACAGAAATCCTCGGACGCCAAGGCATAGCACTCCGGGCAGGCCACCACTGCTGCATGCCACTGCATAAGCGCTTGGGAATCCCCGCATCCACACGCCTCTCGGTAGGGATCTACAACACCAAGGAAGAATTGGAACTCTGCGCAAAAGCGATCGATACAGCACGACAACGTTTGCGTGGATAATTCTGCATTCTTCATTCCTCATTCTCCATTTCCATTATGGACGTCTACGCGGAAAACATTCTCGACCACTACCGGCATCCACGGAACAAGCTGATAGCTGATAGCTGTCAGCTGTCAGCTTGTTCCCATACCGAAGAAAATCTTTCCTGCGGCGACACGGTTACCGTGCATCTCGCGATAGAGAATGACCGCATCACGAAAGTATCCTGGGATGGCACCGGCTGCGCGATCTCGCAAGCTGCGATGTCGATGCTCAGTGAGGAACTTGTGGGAAAATCTCTAGATGAAGTGAAGGAGCTGATGCCAAAAAGCATCTATGACATGCTCGGTGTGCCGATCGGGCCAAGGAGAGTGAAATGTGCGTTGCTGTCGCTGCATACACTCAAAAATGCTCTGAATGTGTATCGGAAAGAAGCACTGCAGGGGTGGAATGAAACAATTGCCGAATAGCTTGTAGCTGACTGCTGCTAGCTTGTAGGCTTCCTGCGCGAATAAGCCGTCGTAGCTCAGTGCCTAGCCCTGCGAAGCAGGGCGTGATAGACAATCGCTGCTCGGTTAAGCACGATAGGGACATACCGGTTTTTCTTTCAGCCGTCGTAGCTCAGTGGTAGAGCACGTCCA
>VGKY01000023.1 GCA_016866875.1 Candidatus Peribacteria bacterium | reverse complement strand
GCTACCAGAAGATCGCAGCACGCGTTAAGGAGGTGTAAGCGTCATCGAGAACACATGGTGCCGAAGGTATTCATGATGGTGCCGTGGAGAGGACTTGAACCTCTATGGGCTTGCGCCCGCCAGCTCCTAAGGCTGGTGCGTCTGCCATTTCGCCACCACGGCACAAGCGTATCGTACCAAGATTTTGGCGAAATGTGCCGCATTACTTGATCTCTTCTCCCGGCTTGATGTTGAGGATGCGCTCGGCCTCTTCGTGCGCTTCGGTGTGCTTGTGCTTCTGCGTGAACCCCGCCTGCTGCTTTTTCCGTCGGATGCTCTCCTCCAGCGTAGAGATCTCCTGACGTTCCTGCGCGGCGATGGTATCGCGTTTCCACTTCGCCTTCGTCACGATGTCCCCAAAGGCTTTGCGGTCATCCACCTCGATCTGGGAGTGCTTTCGTTGAAAATCCTTTTCCATTTTCTGCTTTGAAGCTTCACTCTCGTGCTTGAGCCGCTCCTCTTCCCGCGCCGCTACGCCGGGTGGTAATCCACGAAGGACCATTTGCTTCCGGATCTCCTCCCGGTCGAAGGATTGCTTCGCTTCACGCTCCTGTGTGTCGAGCACAGCCCGCTTGTGGCGCGTGTCCTCGGCGAGGAGCTTTTTCTCCTCCGCTTCCCACGCATCCACGTCTCCGCGGCGCTTGCGCGCCTCTTCGGTGATACGCCTGTGGGACCGCGCTTCCTCGGCGTTGGCACTGAGCTGCGTATGGTAAGCCTCCGCATCTGCGGCTGCCCGCATCTCCCGCTCCACTTGCATGGACTTCTGCTTCTTCTGCTCTTTGCGCATACGCAGAGCGCCAGCCTTGCGCATATCGATGAGGTACTGCTTGTGCTCCTCCGCCACCTTCTTTTCCTCTTCCTTGCGCTTGAGCATGCGCTCTTCTTCTTCACGCTTCTTACGCTGAAACTCTTCAACCTCTTTCTTGCGACCCTCTTCTTGCTTTCGGAATGCCATCAAGCGTTTTTCATGTTCCTCTTCAAATTTCTCTTCCTGGGCAACCCCTTCGCGCACGGCTGCTTCACTCACCTGCTTTTGCTGCTCTCGCTCTTCATGCCGCTGCTCACGTGCCTGTCGAATTTCCTCCCTCCGTTTGGTGCTCCCTTCCAAGAACTTGGCGATGTCCTGCTGGCGCGCCTTTGGATCCTGAGGGTCGGACATGGAACAAGGATAGGGGATGAGAGAATGGGGGAATAGGGCATCAAAGGCCCTACTTCCTACTCCTCTTCCCGTATCGCAATCCCGAGCTCCTGGATCTGTTCCTCGGGCATAGCACTCGGGGAGCCGAGCATGAGGTCCTTGGCTTTTTGGTCCTTGGGGTAGGCGATGACTTCGCGGATATTGGGCTCAGAGCAAAAGAGCATGACGATGCGGTCGACGCCCCACGCGATGCCTCCATGCGGAGGCGCTCCGTACTGGAATGCCCTCAGTAGGTGACTGAAGCGGCGCTCTGCGTCTGCAGGAGCGATTTGGAGGATCTTGAAGATCTGCGCCTGGAGATCCGATTCGTGGATACGCATCGAGCCGCCCCCGATCTCCGATCCGTTGAGCACGATGTCGTAAGCGACAGCGCGCGCCTGCAGCGGATCTGCGGAGTCGAGGAGATGGCGGTCCTCATGAAGCGGCCTTGTGAAGGGGTGGTGCACCGCGGCGATGGCCCCCGTCTGTGCATCTTTCTCGAACATTGGGAATTCGTTTACCCAGCAGTAGGCAAAGAGGGTAGGGTCAGCGAGACCGAGGCGGTTTCCCAGCGCGGTGCGCACGGCACCCAGGCTGGTGCAGGCGACGGAGAAGGCATCCGCGGTAAAGAGCAGGATGTCGCCCGGTTGCGCGCCTGCCGCATCGGCGATGCTCTTTGTCATATCCATCCCGAGCTTGTCGACGGGCACGCCTTCGTAGCCATCGGCGGCAACCTTGATCCATGCAAGACCCTTGGCACCGTAGATCTTGGCTGTTTCCGTAAGATCATCGATGTCCTTGCGGCTGAACTTTGCTCCGCCCGGGACGCGCATCGCCTTCACCACGCCACCCGCCTCCACAGCCTTGTGGAAGACCCCGAATCCACATCCCTTGCAGAGCGCCGAGACGTCGGTGAAGCAGAGGTCAAAGCGGATGTCGGGCTTGTCGGATCCGTAGCGCTCCATGGCTTCCTTGTAGGTGAAGCGGGGGAACGGTGTTGCAGCGATCCGCACGTCTGGCCGAATCTCCCGTGTGAGCTCGATGAGGCATTCCTCTGTGAGCTGCATGATGTCTTCGGGTTCGCAGAAGGACATCTCCACGTCGACTTGGGTGAACTCCGGCTGGCGGTCACCGCGCTGGTCTTCGTCGCGGAAGCAGCGGGCAATCTGCATGTAGCGGTCGAGTCCAGCGACCATGGTCAGCTGTTTCAGCTGCTGGGGTGACTGTGGGAGAACGTAGAACTGCCCGTGGTAGAGCCGGGAGGGCACGAGGTACTCGCGCGAGCCCTCTGGTGTCCCCTTGATGAGGATCGGCGTCTCCACTTCGAGGAAGTCTCGGTCGTAGAAGAAGCGGCGGATCCGCTGGATCATGCTGTGGCGCGTCACCATGTTCTTGCGCATGCGTTCACGCCGGAGATCGAGGTAGCGGTACTCCAGGCGCAATTCTTCGGCGACACCTTTGTCCTGGTCGATCTCAAATGGGGGCGTCTTGGCTTCGTTGAGCACGGTGATCTCGGCGACGCGCACTTCGATGGCTCCCGTGGGGTTGTCCTCCCGTGCTGCTCCCTCCAGTCGCTTGGTGACGTCTCCTGTGACTTTGAGAACCCACTCAGGGCGAACACGCTCGGCCTTTGCAAAGAGCTCCTTGTCTTTGGGATCAAAGACGATTTGCGTAAAGCCGTAGCGATCCCGCAGATCTATGAAGATGAGGCCTCCGTGGTCGCGACGACGGTGCACCCAGCCGCAGAGGGTGATGGTCGACCCGACATCGGCTTTGGTGAGCTGGCCGCAGGTGTGAGTACGAAGCATCGGAAAGAAGCTTACAGCTATCAGCTGTCAGCTGTCAGCTACTTGAAGAGCTTCCCGAGCTCCTCTTTAAACTCCTCCACATCCTTGAATTCACGATGGACCGACGCAAACCGGATGTAGGCGACTTTGTCGATCTTGTGCAGCGCACGCATCACATCATTACCAATCGTCGCGCTGCTCACCTCTCCTTTGTTTCCTCCCCACTTCTCCTCGAGCTTCGTCAGAAGCGCATCGATCTGCTCCTGGCGCACAGGACGCTTCGTGCATGCAATCCACACACCGCGCTCGATCTTGCTGCGACTGTAGGGCTCTCTGGTGCCGTCGCGCTTCACCACGATCAAGTTGCTGAGTTCCTGGCGCTCAAAGGTCGTGAAGCGGTGTGCGCACTTGGGACATTCGCGCCTCCTGCGGATGGCACGTCCATCCTCGGCGATACGGGAATCGACGACGCCGGTATCCACTTCCTTGCAGCGCGGGCAGTGCATAGGAGCATTGAAGGATGAAACGCTGGCAGTGGGAAGGGAAAATGACGAAAAGCTGGCCACCAGTCCGGCGAGACACTCCTGCATTCATCAGCGCATCCTTCCAGAAAGTTACGTTGATTGTTGTTGTGCTAGATATTGCTCTTCAGAGTGATCTACAACGAAACCAGTCCGCCTTTAGGCAGACCGGTCTCGATAGTTATTCCGAAGAATTACTCAGCACCCTGCTCCGTCTGAGAGAGCTCTTCATTCTGATTTCCGAAAGCACCCTTCATCTTTGCGAGCACCTGATCTACAGCGCTCGGCTTTCTCTCGAGTGCAGGCATGCATTCCTGGTCAGAGCCCAGCGTTTCCTCAAGGGGATTACCCATAGAAATTGGGGGAAGGAAATACAATGCGATGATACGACGAATTTTCCCAAACGCAAGACCCTAGGGTCTCCGCTGGATATCCGAAGTGCCCGTACAGTCGATAATCCGCGATGGCTTGCGGAAAGGTAGGGGTCCGCTCTCTACGATCAGATCTGGTTTTTCTGTGCAATGTTCGTACTGTTTCACGATTTCCTCCACTCCGTAGGGGCTAGGCTCTCCGTGGACATTGGCAGAGGTGGTGGAGATAGGGCGGCCGAATCGCGTGACGAGTGTCTGTGCCCATGCATGCGACGAGACGCGGACGCCGATCGAAGCTGACAGCTGAAAGCTGACAGCTTTCAGCTTCTGTGGAGGAGTAACGAAGATGGGACATTGTATGTTCTCTTTTCTAGGCAAGATCAATGTGAGAGGCCCGGGGAGATATTCCTCTGCGAGTTTTTCCGCTCGATCATTCCACTCCACGTATCGCTTGGCTTCGTTCACGGAAGGAAAGAGGGCGCTCACGGGTTGCCCCTCCGGCCGCTTCTTCACTCGGAACATGCGGGCGACTGCGTCGGGGTTGGAGAGATCACACGCGAGTCCGTAGCAGGTTTCCGTGGCGTGCACCACGCAACCGCCAGACCGTAGGACGGAGAGTGCTCTATCGAGGGCCGAGGGTGACTCCACCATGATTTCCACACAAAAAGCATAAAGAAATTTCGCTGCCACTACCAATGGAGCATCATCGGAAGATGCGCTTCAATGCGTTAAGTCACAATGCGCTGCGATGACCTCCTCGATCTTCTTATCGAGGATCGGTGATGTAGCGACGGTGAGGGGCAGATCGATCTGCTGCTGCCCGATCTGGAGCTGAACACGTTCCTTTCCCGGGAACTTTTCCAATGTTTTCTTGAG
Source organism: Candidatus Peribacteria bacterium (assembly GCA_016866875.1). GTDB lineage: Bacteria > Patescibacteriota > Gracilibacteria > Peribacterales > Peribacteraceae > 2-12-FULL-55-11. The sequence continues at coordinate 10,517 of VGKY01000023.1, read as the reverse complement.
ATCGAGCAGGAGGCTGCGTGGTGCACGCGCAGGGAGCGTGATGGTGTAGGGGCGGATGGGGGAGGGGGTTTGCTCCTTCTGGCTGTGGTCTTGCTTTGGGGCAGCGGGGGTGGCTTGCCCATCCTTTGGTTGGCTCAGCGAAGAAACCTCTAGGGCTAATGCAGCACATGCTTCTTCAGGAGGCATGCCCTGCACGATCCACTGCCCCAGCGGGCCGTAGAACGTATCCGTGCTGCTCTCCGGCTGCTGCACGCTGAGCACTTCGCCGGCAACAACATTCCCCTCCTCGTCGAGCAGTTCGACGGTCTCTCCCTCTTCAAGAGCTGGGCGCGTGATCCGCACTCCCGCTTGCGCCTCTACTTCATCGAAGAAACCCGCCTCTTTTGCCTTTGCAATCATCGTGGAGAGCGACGCACGCTTGATGGCGTCGGCGCGCATTTGCAGCGCGCCTCCGCGCACATCGAGCACTCCTCCCGCTACGAGTACCGTGTCAGGCGCTTCGAGGATCTCCGCGGCTTCCGCAAATGTTCTCGGGAACAGTGTGATCTCGATTTTGCCCGTTGGATCCTCCAAAAACACGATCGCCATCGTCTCCCCCTTCTTGGTCGTGATGCGTTTCACGCCCTCTACGATGCCCGCAAGGGTAATCTTCTTGCCGGCGTCATTCGCGGAAAGGCTCGCGATGAGCTGCGCCTTCTTTCCGATGTACTTCTTCAGGCCCGCGAGCGGATGACTGCTCACGTACATTCCCAGGGTCTCGCGCTCCCATTGCAGCTTCTGGAGCATGGACGCTGGGGGGGTGTCACGAAGCTGCATCGGTGCATCTTCCATGTGCGCCGATCCAAAGAGCCCCGCCTGCGTAGCGCTCACACTACCAGCTGCTTTGGCGTATGCGACGATGGATTCATAGTTTGCGACGAGTGCTCCTCGCTCTCCCAGAGAATCGAGAGCCCCGGACTTTGCCAATGACTCGAGGAGCTTCTTGTTGAGTACCTTGGCAGGAGCGCGCTTGGCAAAATCTTCCACAGAAGAGAACTTTCTATCGCCGCGCGCTTCAATGATCTGGATCACGGAACTGTCGCCGATGCCTTTGATCGCCGTGAGCCCGAAGCGGATGGAGCTCGTGTTCTTGGTCGTGCCAGGGATGGCCGTGAAGTGTCGTAGGGATTCATTGATGTCGGGTGGGAGCACGGCGATGCCCATCGCGCGGCATTCTTCGATCTCGATCATTACCCGGTCGGTGTCCTGGGCGTCGCTGCTTAAGAGTGCCGCCATGAATTCCGTCGGGTAATTGGCCTTGAGGTACGCTGTTTCATACGCGATGCGCGCGTAGCCGGCCGCGTGGGATTTATTGAATCCATAACCGGCGAACGGGGTGATGACGTCGTCAAAAATACGTTCTGCTGTTGCGCCTTCGTACCCCTTTCCCTGTGCCCCGGCGATGAACTTCTCGCGTTGCGCCGAGAGTTCTTCTTTGATCTTTTTTCCGATCGCGCGCCGGAGGATATCTGCTTCGCCAAGCGTGAATCCTGCAAATACCCGCGCGATTTCTAGGATCTGCTCCTGGTACACGCCGATGCCGTAGGTCAGCTCCAGGATGGGGCGAAGGTCCTCGTGCAGGTAGCGCACGTTCTCCTGGCCGTTCTTGCGGCGGATGTACTGCGGGATCCACTCCATGGGACCCGGCCGAAACAGGGAAACCATGGCGATGATGTCGTTGAACTGCGTTGGTTTCAGCTGCTTCAAGTACCGGCGCATGCCTCCGGATTCCAGCTGGAAGACCCCCGTGGTGTCGCCTCGCTGGAGCAGGGCATAGGTCCTGTGGTCATCGAGAGGGATGCCTTCGATGTCGACACTCTTTCCATGGAGACGCTCGATGATTTCTAGAGTCGTCTGGATCACCGTGAGGTTCATCAATCCGAGGAAGTCCATCTTCAAGAGCCCGAGTGCCTCAAGCGGTTTTGCCGAGGTTTGGGTGATGATGGTTTCGTCGTCTTTTGGGGCGCGTTGCAAGGCGGTGTACTGCACAGCGGGCCCCGGCGTGATGATCACTCCACAGGCATGCACCGACACGTGGCGTGCCTTCCCCTCCAGTTTCTGTGCAGTGTCGAAGATCTTCCGGTATGTCTCATTTTCTTTATACACAGACTGCAGCTCCTGGGTAGCCAGAGCTTCCGAGAGGGTGGTCCCTGGGCGCTCGGGGATGAGCTTCGCCAAGGAATTCATTTCCAGGAAGGGAATGCCGTAGGCGCGGCCCACATCTTTCACGGCCGCGCGCGCAGCGAGCGTTCCGAACGTACAGATCTGCACCACCCGATCCTGCCCGTACTTCTTGCGCACGTAGTCGAGCACTTCGTCACGGCGATTATCTGCGAAGTCGATGTCCACATCAGGCATCGAGATGCGTTCGGGGTTCAGGAAGCGCTCGAAGAGCAGTCCGTGCTCGATGGGGTCGAGGCCCGTGATGCCGAGGCAGTACGACACCATGGATCCTGCGGCGCTTCCGCGTCCTGGACCAACGGTGATCCCTCTGCGTTTCGCCTCGTTCACGAAGTCCGCGACGATGAGAAAGTACCCGGAAAAGCCGACCTGTTCGATGATGCGCAATTCGTACTCCAGCCGCTCTGCGTGGCCCTGCGTCGCCTGTGGATATCGCTTGGCAAATCCTTCCCGTGCCAGTCGGTGCAGTTCAGCGTTCTCCGATGTGCCTTCCGGCATGGGGAACCGCGGGATGTGGTACGTGGAGAAGTCGAGACCAACGGAGCAACGATCTGCGATGATCCGGGTGTTTCTCAGAGCCTCTGGAGCGTGGCCAAATGCGCGCTCCATTTCCTCAAAGGGACGCATCGAGTAGTCTGTATCACGCATGGAAAAGCGGCTCGGATCGCTGATGTGCGCGTTCTTCTGGATGCACAGGAGGACGTCTTGGGCTTCCGCATCCGCTGTTCGGCAGTAGTGCGCGTTGCATGTGGCAACAAGGGGAACGCCCAAGCGCTCTCCCCAGTGGATTAACTGCTGGTTGATTTCTGCTTGGCCCGGTACCCCAGGAAGATCCATCAGCTCGAAGTAGAGGTTGTCCTTGCCGAAGTACCCGCGGTACTCCTCGACGAGCGCGGTGATGCGTTCGCCGTCTTCTGAAAGTGCGGCTTGGGGGATCGCCCCACTGATTGGGCCGGTGAGGGCGATGAGCCCCTTTCCGAATCGGCCGAGGAGCTCTTTGTCGACCCGTGGTTTGTAGTACATGCCCTCGAGGGAAGCGAGCGTGCAGAGCTCGAGGAGATTGCGGTAGCCCTCGTCATTTTCGGCGAAGAGCACGATGGGGAAGCGCTTCGTATCTATGCCACTTTCCTTGTCGTGTCGGGAGCGCGCTGCGATGTATGCCTCCACGCCCAAGACAGGCTTAATCTCGGCCGCCTTGGCAGCTTTGTAGAGCTCGATGAGGCCGTACGTGCACCCCTTGTCGGCGATCCCTACTGCACTCTGCCCAAGTTCGCAGGCTCGTTCGACGATCTCCTCTGGGGAGGGCAGCGCCTCGAGGAGGGAATAGGTGCTGTGGCAGTGGAGATGGACAAAATCCGAGGCCTTCATACGAGAAGTTTATAGCTTTCAGCTTTCAGCTTCTAGAAGCCTTTGGACTTCTTATGGGCTAACGGAGATATTGGCAGCATTTTTGCATCGCTCATGTGCCTTTGTGTTGCCGAAGTACGCACCGCTGAAGTACGGGAAGCATTCGTTTTTGAAGTTGATGCGCAGGATCTGCTCCAGTTTCCTGTTGCAGGATCGGTAGAGGCACGAACGACGCAGGTAGTATGCGAAGCCCTTCGTAAACGATCGGAGCCCCGCCCCATCGTTGCTGATGAGCTCTCCCAACCTACGTAGTGATTGCTGACTCCCCCGGAGCTCCTCGGCGATCTGTAGCTGAGCATCCTGGCCCTTGGCGACGCTCTCGGCATACTTCTTGCCGTGGTAGATGTTCCAGGAGCGGAAGAACCCCCGCATAAACCAATCTCTGGCCCGCAAGAGGGGAGATTTCTTCTCCTCTGCCTCCACCGCTTCATCGCGCTCTTCTCCGGGCGGGAACTCGTTTGGGTATCGGAGAGATTTTGCCTGTGGGCGTCTCTCTCCCCAGCGTTGCATCAGCTGCGTAAACTGCACGGCGATCCATGGCTCTTGTTTGCCGAGGGAAAACGGTCCGCGTGTCTCGTGCGCACGGACCATCAGTGCCTGAAGCATGGAGCCTGAGCCGATGTCTCTGAGAAACGAACCCGTGCCGAACCGCTGATCCTTCTTTACCTGGTGCTCGCAGCCGAAGATCGTTTGGTGCGTGTGGGAAACCACTTCCAGGCCTGCAAGAGGGGTTGTCGTACTAGCCATCGCGTCGAGTGCCTCCAAGAGTTCGGTGAAGTCTGCCATGCTCGATGCCGCAGTCTCACGTTTTGCAATGAGGTCTGCGAGAGCGGAGAGCTCCGCCGCAGTAGGACGGTGTCCTGAGGCTTCCCCTGGGAGCGCGTCGTCGTCGCAGCCGAACCCCGTGCGCGAAGGGGGAAGGTAGTCGGAGGTAAACGGACACAGCTTACCGTCGAGAGGGTCTTGTTCCGGTGGCAGCAGACATCCGTAAGCTTGGCAGGCGCTGGGCGAGCTGAACGCAATTCCCCCGGTACCGGTGCATAGGTCTTCCGAGAGGCTCATGCAGGTATTGCCGGGGATACCGCCGGGGCAGCACCACACGGGCGCGGTCGGATCGAACCACTCCACTCGTCCCCAGTCTGTGTCTTCGTAGAGCGGGTCGCGTCCTCCTTTCATGAGGTGTTCGATGCGACGATTGAGAAATCGGATGAGTCGTTGCAGGAGCATGACGCGAAATGGCTGGTTGGCGCTGAGAGCCAGATGCAGCTCCTCGCGGACCTTTTCGATTTTCGATTGGAGAATGATGATGTCGAGGTGCAGGCAAGCAGTTGCTTCATGTAAATCTCGCTGCATGCCGGTAATCTGCACGCGCGTGTCGACTGTCGAGAGCATCGCGGAGGTGGCGTAGAAGATCCACCACGGCTTGAGGATGGTGAAGATGGGTCCTCCTGGCGACGTCATGCCATTGGCCTTGGTGATGCCCGCATTTGCGCGGTTCAGCACACGCTTTACGTAGTGGTCGGAAACCGGAGGGATGACGACGATGTCATCGACCGTCATGGCGTGAGCGGTAGAGGGGAATAGTCCGAAGGAGATAAGACAAAAGGGCAAAAGGGCAAAAGGGCAAAGAACACCTCTTGCCTTCTTCTTTTGCCTTTTCGCCTTTGAATGAGTGAACAATCTCTTCATGGTGCGGAGGGCGGGGGACAGGAGCGGTTTACGCGCGAGCACATTTCTTCCGGGAAGGTTGTTGCTCCGATGTCTTCCAGGAGTGTGGCGGCTGCTGAGAGGATTTCCCCGTATGCTTTGCCGACGGGTCCTACCTGCATGCGGTAGAGCGTTGTTGCATAGCGCGCACCGATGCTCGGAGCCATACGTTGGATATCCTGGGCCGGGTCGAGCTGGTCTTCGACGGCACGCGATACCGCCATCATCATGTCGTACACGTCGCTGAGGGGGCGTCCCAGCGTTGTGACAATCTCCGCTTGGCAGAGCGTCGGAGGTGTGCGCGGAGGAAGGCCCAGCATCTGGCACAGCGCCCGATCGGTCAGGTTCGCGATGTCCCAAGGCCGGTACTCCGGGATGGGTGGGAAGGCTAGCGACGGGAGGACGAGTTGCGAGGCAATCGGGGGGTCCTTTTTTGCGAGCGGGTCGTCGCCGTAGCAGCTGTCCCATGGGAAGGCTTCATCGCCGACATTCTGCGACATCCTCCCCGGTACGAGTCGTTCCTCCTCGATCGACTGTTCTACGCACTGCCCGATGAAGCAGAGATTGTTGCCGATGCTGTTCTCGTACTCGCTGCGGCACTCGGGCGTGCAAGCGGTCGGCAGCGAGGCGATCATGGATTTTGCACGAATGTCGAGGTTGTTCACTGCTTCTGCGCAGGATCTTGGAAGCATCAATGCACCACTATTTCTCTGAACCGATTGAATCACCGCATTGGAGAAATCTTCAACAGGGATCGGAACATCGCTGCACTGCCCCAAGCCTTTACAACTCAATGTACTTAGTGTTGCTGCGCAGAGCTCGGGAGTGACGATGAGCGGTTTGCCGCGGTAGTCATAGCGCAGATCCGCGAGGATGCCGTCGCGGTCGTACATGATGCACTGTGCGAGGAAGGCTTGGTATTCACCTGCGCAGCATTTTTCGAGTGTTCCTCGGAAAGAGCTTGCGGGTTGATTGCAAAGTTGTTGAGCATGAACTAATTCATGAACGATTAAGGATTTCATGACTGCGGTTGAACCACTTCCTCCAATTTTCGGCGGGATACATATACGAATGATCCCATTAGGGAGTTTATTTTCTGTGAATGCATCTCCCCCTTCACAGGTGTCCGCGCAGTACAAATCCACGGAGCAGTGGCTGCATTTCCCAGGGAGGATATCGTCCTGGCGCGCAGGCGTGTCGACCACCGTCGGCGTTTCCGTCGCACGCCTCCACCCGCCGATGCCGCAGACATTCGGTCCGGATGGTGAAAATGCTACCGGTGCGCGCAGAGGCGGCTTGATGCAAAGCCCGAGGTACATGCCCGATCCCACGCGTCGCTTGTCGATGGGGGGAGGCGGACCCCCTTCCGGAGTGCCTCCGGGTCCGGTGAATCGCTGCATGATTCTTCCGATGATGCCCCCGACGACAGGGGTGGTTGTCCCTCCTCCTCCACTACCGCTTGTGCCTCCGCTACTGTTCACAACAGGTGTATAGGAAACACCGCATTCATTTTGCTCCAATGTCCGGCACAGAAATCCCATCTTGCCGATGTCCATGTTGCACACGCCCTTCCCCTCTGCAGGAGCCCCTGGTGGGGGGAGGAATGTTCCACCTTTGAAGAGCGTTGGCGGGAAGGTTGCACTGCACATGGACTCGTCGCCAACACTCTGCATGCAGTTTCGGTATGCCTGATCGTCGACGAGACGCGGTAGCACCGGCTCGAGCGGTACTTCCCAATCGATGCCCGCATCGTGGTTGTTGACCCAAACAATGACATTGAGATCTCGGAATGCCCACGTCGGGAAAACGATCAGTTTCTCTTTTCCGGTTGTTGAGGCGGCGCCCACGGCGCCCTGCCATATGGTGTTGAGATTTTTTTCCACATCACACCAACGCGCATTGATCAAGCCGAGCTCGTCTCGGCTGTCGGGTGATCCGTCACTGCACGCACCTTCCCCGAGAGCAGTCTTATACCCGTAGCGATAGCGCGCTACAGCGGCGATGAATCTTTCAGCGTGCTCCGTAGCCCCCGTGCCTTCCCGCAGATGCTGAAGCGCAGTCTTCAGGTCGTTGAACTTCGATTCCATACTACTGAATGGCGGTGGGTATGCTGCGACCGACATGTCGATAAACGGGTCAGAGGTGAACATCCTGTCGGTTCCTGAGCTCCAGATTTGCGCGATACTTGCAAATGCAGGAGGGAAGCCTACAAACGCCCCGGGGTACTCGGCGATGCCTACTTCATAACTTCCTGCCGCAACGAAGAGTCCTCGGCCCAATTTCCGCACGCGTTGCTCTCGCTTCACGAGATCGGCAATGGATGCCTGGATCTCCTGGCAGCGAATTACATGCTGCTTTTTGGACTTACTGCAAGTTCCGACGAATACTCCCGGATTGTGGACGGCATTGCCTATGTCTTTATCGGAGAAGGAAAGGTTGTAGGCGCCCTGAACCAGCTGCCTGGCAAATAAGGCAATAACCGGTTCGACATTTCCGAGACTCTCTTTTTCCTGCTGCAGCTTCAGTCGCTCGTAGAGTGTGGGATCTGCTGCGTGGGCCCCGATTGCTAGAGCACTCCACAGGCCGAAGATGGCATAGAGACGCTTCATTCGGACATGTCGGAGAGGCTTGCACAGCCAGTGTCTGCAAGGTCGGTTGCTCCGTCCCTATCATTATCTCTGCCGTCCGAGCAGACGGGCGGATCGCGCATCGGATCCTTGGCGTTCCAGATTCTCGGGAGACATGAAGCGGTGTCCGCGGCCAGTCCCACGGCATTGCGGATATCGAGCGACGCGCGCTGAACGCAGTTGGTGTTCTGGGAGAGCATGCGCGCCATTTGCGCCGTGCCCATGATGCCGAGCGCACGCTCGAGCGTTGGCCGCGAGATCCGAAGCTCCTCTTGTATCTCCTTGTGCTGCTTAAACCACTCCTCCAGCAACTTTTGGTAGGGAAAGGGATTTGCGGAGAGGCCACCAGGAAGACCCCTGCGCCTCTCTGTCTCCTCTTTCCAAATCTCCACCATCAATCTTGTGGAACGTTCTGCAAGGCTACATTCGTAGACGCGCAGGTACTCCAGGAGCACGGGGGTGACATCGGATTGGTCAAAGGATGCTGTAGCATCCATCCATGGCTCTAGCTTCAGGGCGATCTCGCCGAGCTTCTGCGAGGCGGGGGTCGTTCGGAGATCCTCGCCGCTGCAGGCGTTGAGTCCGCCGACGGGTTCGCGCTGGGCGTAGTTACCGCCTGCAGGTTTGCCGAGAAAGCTCTCCACGACTTCTCCTACATCTCCGTGGTAGATCTTGGACCAGTCGGCATAGGGGATGACGACCGTACCATCCATCGAGAAGATCCGCGTGTCATCCTTCGTGCACGAACCGAGCTTCGGATAGGGCTGCTGCCACTCCGCGGCGATGCCCGTGGCAGCTACTGCTGCACAGACAGAAGATACGAACGCAAGGCGACAGAGACAGAGCCTGAGGCGGGCGACGGAGGTCTTCATGGCTCGGTAGGAGGAGTGCTTGCGGGATTGCCGTCACACGCGCCGATGAAGCAGGGAATGCGACTGAAGGACGTGATCATCTGCGTTGCAGAGCGCAGAGACCCTGTAATGACACCACGCATTTGTCCGAGGAATTGACGGAAGATGCCAGAGAATTGAATTCCTGACCGGTAGCCTGCGTCGTATTCCCCAACCAGACGAAGGACCTGCGATTCCCTTGTGCGCAGGGATTCCGTCATCGCTGTGCAGTAGGCACGGAGGTCTCCCTTCTCAGGAAGTGTGCTCTGTTTGTTGGGGAGATGACAGGTGGGAAGGGTTTGTGTGGAGACGTCGTTGCAGCCAAGGATCTTGACGGTCACATCCTGAGGGTCGCGCTTGGAGACATTGAGCGATGCATCGAGAAGCTGGCAGAGATTCGCCAGCCGGCACTCGAGCGATCGATAGGCCTGGGTGATGTGAGGGACCAATTCGGTAGACAACCGCCGTCGTACCTCAAAGATCCCTCTCCGCGGAGTGACGTCCATGAACCTCCCCATCGTCGTATCTGACCAGATCGTGGATTCGTAGCCGGGAGACACCGACTCCCACTCTCCTTCGACTGCCGGTGCTGTGGTCGTTGCTCCGCTGCCCATCTTGGTCTTGATCCAGATGCTTTGGTCTTCCGTCGCAAAGCGTACTTCCATGAGCGAGGCGTCTTTTGCTGGGGTAAGCCCGAAGAGTGCCGCACGGAACTCGCGCTGATGGCGCCAGGCGATCCAGTCGATGTCTCTGCGGCAGTCTTGGGTGTTGGCGATCGGCGGTAGCGACGATGAGGATGATGATGCGGACGACGACGAGGGTGAAGAACTACTGGAAGACACAGAGGAACTCAGTGGCGCACTGGACGATTCACCTCCACCTCCCGTAGTCCCCGGATTGGTATGAATGCACCCTGCAAGAGCGAGAGTGCAGAGCGTTACTATCGGCAGGCCTATGCGGGCGTAGCGTAACCTCATGGAGCGAGCAGTGAGGAGCTGCCGTGCGCTGGGCTCAAGATGATATCCGGTCTCTGATCGAAGGAGGGTGTGATGGTTTCTGGCGACGCTTCGTAGGGGAATGCCGACGAGGCCCCGGCACTTTCGAGTGTGTCGCGGAAGAGTTGCAGGCGGCTGCTATCGAGCGAGCTTGTCTGGTCTGCGACGCGCACTTTGGAGAACCAACCGATGCGCGGCTTATGCTGCTGCTCATGGAGCTCCATGCAGGACCAGTCCTCCGGATCGCAGGGCAGGAATGATCCTCGTCCTGCAGAGCGCCAGCTGCCTGCGACCTGGAAATCTTCCCACAGCTGCACCGCCGGACGTGCTCCCATGCGCGTGAAGCGCTCTACGAGGTCCATTTCCACATGCACGCAGGTGTCTTTGCCGTACCCTCTCCTACAGTACTCCTCCTCGCCGGCGATCACGCAGCAATCGCCCTTGGTCGGATCATCGTCGCGACAGCGGACGGCGGCCTCAGGCGTTCCGCATCGGGGCTTCGTGATGGCGTCCCAGAACTTCCCATAGGCATAGGCCATGCCCTTGATGGTACCCAGTGCCGCACTGATGAGCTCCTCCGCTGCTTGGAATTCTATGCCGAAAGTCGGATAGGTGATCGTCATGCCTTCCTCTGTCTTCACGGGGAGGGCCAGAGCGCCGGAGATCGAAAG
>VGKY01000022.1 GCA_016866875.1 Candidatus Peribacteria bacterium | reverse complement strand
CAGGATCCCCTCCGGCATCTCTTTTGTGACGAGGGTTGCCTCGTCTCCCAGCTCTCGAATGGCTTCGGCAAGGGCCAGGCAGCGCATGGCATGGCCTGTGCCGATTGCTTGACTTGCATCTGTGCGAAAAAGAAGTCGGTACGGCATGGCGGTTAAACCGCTCCTTTGCGGAACAGCACGGTATATTCGAAGAAAGGCAGATGCGGCATTGCGCACGGAGGGGCGTCCTGCGTAAAGAGGTCTTGTACCTGCGGAATGATCGGCTGAATCAGTGGTCGCGTGTAGAACTCATCGTTGTTGAAAATCATTATCGTTGCGTTTTCCAAAATATTTTCCACGGTGCGCTTACCGTACGCATGATCCGCTGGAAAATACTCCGGCATCGCAAGGCCCATGAGCGGTCCCCACGGAGAGTGTTTGGAGAACGTAAAACTCCTTCCATGAGCGTTCACATTCGCACGTTGAACATTACATGCTTCCAGAAGCGCGTCCAGCCGTTTCGCATCTTCATGCGAGTGTACATAGTTCGACTGCACCAACTCCGCATGCCCTTCGACGTGTTTGGGATTGGGGTGATAGAACGTGCCGGCAAGTAGGATCACTGCCGCCAAGGCGCCGTATGCCAGAGGAGGAAGTCGCCTCTCGCCAGCTTCACGCATGCCCAGCAGAAGCAATACTCCGTATGCAGGCACCGCGAACACAAAGAAGTTCGGATGATATGCAACGCCGGCGGCGACGGCGAGTGCTACCAAGTAGAGAATGCCAAGGGTATATCCAATGGCATGCAACAAGCTCCGATCGATCCGCCATAGCACACATACACCAACGAATGCGGCAGCGATCCATGCATATTCCCTTCCTGCAAAATTCTGGCCGATGATCGTGGAGACGGGAGCATCCGGGTACATTCCCTTCAGTGTGAGCACAATGAAGAGAAGGTTCATGACGAAGAGAGCGCTCCACATGATTATCCACGTGCAAAAAACACCCTTCCAGGATCGCGGTTCCCGCAGCAGAAAGAGCGGAGTGCTCATCCAGAGAAGGATGATCATCCACCCCGTGAATTTTCCAGAAGGATAGTACGCCACGATATCCGCAAAGATGCGACCGGTGCGCAGGGGGCGCAGCCACAAGGGGCTGTACTCGACGACTTCCTGTACGCGATGGACGAGCATGTTCGGCAGATGCACGCCGATGTAAGGCCAGAGGAGTCCGAGTGCTCCTAAGGCCATGCATCCGATTACCGCGGCCAATCCGAGCGGCAGGAGAAATGTGCGCGGCAAATCTTTCCATGAGGATGCGAGCAGGAGCGCAATCGCAAGGTTGGCGAACACGAATGGTTCCTTCATTCCCATGGAGAGGAGCATGGCGATGCTCGCGAGAATCATGCTCCCGCGCGAACGCAAATCCGTCCTGAGCAGAATGACGCCGTACGCCATACTGAAAGCGAATCCGAATCCTTCCGGTTGCAGTGCGCCGCTGCGCTCCTCGGCGTAGAGCGTCAGGACGGTCCCGCCGATGAATGCAAGCATCGTGCATATCCATGTGAGTGCCACGTCGTTTTTGCGCGTCAGCATGTACGTGCACCACGCGAGGAGCAGGGGGGGGGAGAGCAACGCTCCCATCTGCAGCCACGTTGCAAGCATCTCGCCGTTTGTGAGCCACAGCGAAGCAGCCATGATGAGATAGATGCCCGGTGGCTTCGCGTCAAAGAGATCCGTATATGGCTTCAGACCATTCAGGAGTGCACGCCCGATCAACGCATATGTTCCCGCATCGGAGTGCATAGGGCCTTCTGCTTCCATCGCAAACATACCCAAGAGATCCATCACCGATTTCATGCTGACGATGGCGACAAGCACCCCGAGCAAGATCATGCCCATGCGGCGTGGGTTTTGCATACGCATTGAGGATATACCCTTCTTTCACGGAAACCAACATCCTAGATGTACTGCCCGGCATCCACTTTGATCACTTGTCCGGTGATGTGCTTCGACTGTTCGCTGCAGAGAAAGGCAACGACGGGTGCGATATCTTGCGGAGTACCCAAACGCTTGATGGCACACTCGCTGAGCACCAGGTCGCGCATCGATTGCGGCGTATGTTCTTGCGACGGCGTTTCGATGAATCCCGGTGCTACGAGATTCACATTCACGTTGTGCTCTCCAAGCTCGATCGCCGCAGCTTTGATGAGCCCCGTGAGTCCGGCTTTCGCAGCGTTGTAGCTTGCGGTGCTCCGTCGTGCCCGCAGTCCATTGATGGAGCCGATCGCGACCACTTTCCCACGTTGTTGTTTGATGAAATGAGGTGCGACCGCATGCAGATAATTGAATGCCCCTTTCAGACACACGTCCACCACCTCATCCCAATCCGTTTCCGACAATTCCCAGAGCAGGCCTTTGCGAGCAAAGCCGGCATTGCAAATGAGAGCGTCCAGCCTTCCCAATTTCTTCATCACCGCATCTATCACCGCGTGCGCCTTTGGAAAGTCGGCGGCATCCGCTTGTACCATCATCGCTTTGCGCCCCATGTTTTCCACCTCTGTCACCATTGATTGCGCAGCCTCTTCGTCTTCCAGGTACGTCAGGGCGATGTCCCATCCGTCACGCGCGAGCGTCCGGACGATCTCCGCGCCAAGCCCTCGCGATCCTGCCGTCACAAGCGCGGTACACGATTCCATGGTGCGATCGTAACACAAGGAATTGCTCAATCTAGCGTTTTTTCGTTTTTCGGGCCGCCAATGCGATCGAAAGAGCCGAAATCGCCTCATGCAGATTTCCCATCGGATCGCTTCCGGAGGAAATGCATTGCAAAAAATGTTTCAACTCATCGACGTACATTCGATTGATGTCGTACGGATCCCCCTGCATGAAGCGTTCTCGCACCGTTCCCGCTGCGTCCTGCACTTCAACACTCTTTTTATGAAAATCCCAGAACAGTTTCCCCGAGGATCCTTCGATCGCGCAAAAGCGTTTGTATTCTTTCTCCATAAAACTGAGGTGCACGGCGGAGCGGCTGCCCCCCTCATGATCCAGCTGCAGGTCGGCGGTTCCCTCGACCGGAATACCGAGCGTATCCGCTTGCTGCGTGGCACACGATCGAAGTGTTGCCGGTCCTAAAAACCACAGTGCGAGATCGATTTCATGAATGCAGTCGAGAATTGCTCCCCCCTGCAAGGGGTCCGCGCTGTAACTTCTGCGATAGTCGGTCCCTGGGTGCCAATCCGGGAGATACGATCCCGTGTACACCGTTGCCTGTCTCGGCGTCCCGATTCTTCCTTCGTCGAGGAGACGTTTCACGGTTGCAGGCCCGAAATGAAACCGCATGTTGCATCCGACCATGCAGGTAACGTTGTTTTGCGCCACGATCGCTGAAAGTTCATCGAGTCCCTCCGATGCGTGCGATAGCGGCTTCTCAATGAAGAGATGCCTGCCATGTGCCGCGGCCATCATCGCCTGGGCGATATGGAATTTTGTCGGGCTGCAGATGAATACCATGTCGATGGCGTCATCGTTCAATCCCTCTTCCAATGAAGAGCACTCGTCGCAAGAAAGTTCGCGTGCAAGAGCCTCCCGCGACCTTGCAGCAGGATCGCAAAGAGTGATCTGCTTTATGCCGCTTGCCCGGAGATTTCTCGCATGCCTCGCTCCGATGGAACCGGTTCCCACGACCAACGCGCCGTGGTGGCTGGGTGTTTCCATGTTATTTTGCGTAGGCGGCACAGACCTTGCGCACCGCTTCAATGACATCATCGGAGTCCTTTTCGCTCATTGTGGCAAACATCGGCAGCGAGAGTATGTCTTCGTAGGCCGCCTCCGCCATGGGGCACAGACCGGGTTTCGTTCCAAATTCTTTTCTGTAGAACGGATGCAGGTGTACGGGAATGTAGTGCACGTTCACGCCGATGTTCTCGGCGCCGAGCGCACGGAATATCTCTTTGCGTCCTACGCATAGTCTCTCCGGAACGATCCGTACCACATAGAGGTGGTATACGTGTGTTACGTTTTTGCGTACCTGGAGCGGGTGTATTCCCGGGATGCCGGCAAAAGCAGCGTCGTATTTTTTGGCGATGGCTCTGCGTTTTTCATTCCATGCGGGTACGTTCCGCAGTTGGGATATACCCAGCGCACACTGCATATCCGTGAGGCGGTAGTTGTATCCCAGTGCCTCCATTTCATAGAACCACGAGCGCGCTTCATGGCGATCACGATGTTCACTGGTGATGCCGTGATTCCGAAATCGCCGCATCCGCTTGGCGCAGTCCGCATCACTCGTGGTGATCATGCCGCCTTCGCCCGTCGTCATCGGTTTCACCGGATGGAAACTGAAGGTGGAGAGGTTCGCGAGTGATCCCACCGGACGATCGCCGTCTTTTCCGCCGAGTGCATGACAGGCATCTGCGACGAGCGCGATCTTGTGCTTCTGTGCGATAGAGGCAAGTGCTGAGTAATCCGCAGGCTGTCCGGCGTAATCCACAGCAATGATCGCCTTTGTTGCCTTAGTGATCGCTTTTTCCACACAGGCAGGATCGATGAGAAGCGAAGCGGGTTCACTATCCACAAAGACAGGCGTACCACCCTGAAAGACGACCGCATTTGCTGTTGCAGCAAAGGTCATGGTCGGAACAATGACTTCATCCCCCTTTCCTATATCCAGAGCGAACATGGCCGCATGAAGAGCAGCTGTGCCGCTATTTACTGCAATTGCTTCGCCTACACCGCAAAAATCCGCAAAAGCGGTTTCAAATTCTTTCACCTTGGGGCCGGTTGTGAGCCAATCCGAACGAAGGACCTCTGTCACCGCTGCGATATCCTCCTTGCTGACCGACTGGCGCCCGTAGGGCAGCAGAGTCTTTCGCACGGGTGTGCCGCCGTCGATGGCGAGAGTGGCGGGCATCGGGTTTCTTTCAGAGCATCTTTTTCAGCTGTTCTACAGTGAGCCATGCGGTATTCGTGTCGCTGGCGTAGCGGTAACCTTCTTTGGTATTGGGCTTCGGCCATTTCTTCGCGGTCCATGTCGGGTACTCCGGGAGAATGACAAAAGAATCTTTCAGCTCCACCGCGTGACGCGATTCATCCTCCGAGAGCAGGACTTCGTGGAGCTTTTCCCCTGCGCGGATGCCGATCACCTTCCTCTTGCATTCCGGTGCGACCGCATCGGCGAGATCCGTGACACGCATACTCGGAATCTTCGGCACAAAAACTTCGCCGCCTTCCATTTCCGCGATGGCGCGCATCACGAGCCGCACGCCTTGTTCCAGCGTGATCCAAAACCGCGTCATGCGCTCGTCGGTAATGGTTATGGTTCCTGTTGCGCGTTGTTTGAGAAATACGGGAATGACACTGCCGCGACTTCCCACGACATTGCCGTACCTGACGCAGGAAAATTGTGCGGGGGAATTGTTGCCGCTGTAGGCGTTGCCCTGCGTGAAGATTTTTTCGGCAACGAGCTTCGTCGCGCCATAGAGATTCACAGGGTTCACTGCTTTGTCCGTACTGAGAGCGACAACTTTGCGTACGCCCGCATCGAGTGCCGCTTCCACGACATTGCGTGCTCCGCCGATATTCGTCTCCACGGCTTCATTGGGGTTGTATTCACAGGCAGGAACGTGTTTGAGAGCGGCCGCATGGATGACGACGTCCACTCCCGCCATAGCGCGGCGGAGACGCCCCTGATCACGCACATCTCCGATGAAGTACCGCATGCACGGCGCATCAAATCCTTCCGCGTACATATCGTGCTGTTTGAGTTCGTCGCGGCTGAAGATTGCGAGTCTTTTGGGGTTGCATTCCTTCACCACGATTTCAGCAAACTTTTTGCCGAACGACCCTGTTCCGCCGGTGACGAGGATGGAGGCATTGGAGAGATCCATTGAACGGCATCCTAACACAGTTCTCATGACCTTTGGCTATCCTTCAGCCTTATTTTTGTGCTTCGCCAGAGCAAGAACCCGCGCGGCAGCATCAGGATCGGCACAGAACAGGTCTACCGGTTCTCGTGCATTCTCTATGGGATTCTCCAGTGCATGCTTCAGTTCTGCCGCGTTCATGCATACCGATACCAACCCCAAGCGGACTGCGGTGCACTTCTCCGGATGCAGTGCCTGCGGCTGGTAGGAGAGCGGGTGTCTGCCGAGCATCGCCGCTTCAAGCAGCGTTTTTGAACACATCCCCACGATGCGATTGCAATGCCAGAGCAGGGGAAGAAGCTCAGCAGCTCCCGCAAGCACATGCCACTCCACATTGTTGCCGCACGCGGGCGGAGCCTTCTTGCTCTCGGCAGGGTGGAGTTTTTCTATCACACGTACGGGCGTACCGATCATTGTGAGAACGTGTGCAAGGTCATCGCGCACGATGTCTTCGTGAAATCCCAAAAAAGATCCGTGCGTACCCTTCTGCCCCGCACGTTCTCCATAGGCAGCTTTCAGTTTTTCCGAGAGAAATAGAACGGAAGGGTGGTTGGCATTATTCTGCAGCTCTTCGGGTACCGCGGGAGGATGCTTGCGGAGTTCGTCGGCTTTTTTGTGAAGTTCTGCAAGCGCGGGACTGCCGGTGATACGCATGCAGGACTGCGGGATTCCCTCCTCTTCGGCGAGCTTGAGGGAAAGTGCGTCCTGTACGCAGATGACATCCGGAAGATAGGTTCCGATCATGCCTTGTTCATCTCGAAACCGCAGAGCGTAGTTGTACCACTCATCAAGGATGGCGATGCTGCGTATTCCCACTATGCGCGCAGCCGCAGTGAGATACCGTTCGCCGGAGATGATTCCGGTTGTACCGAGAATGAGTGCTTCCGGACGTATGGTATTCAGCAGAGAGGTTGCATGTGTCTGAGATGTGATTGCCGGAATTTCCGGTGACAATCCCGCTGCACTACAAAGTGGAGCTGTAACCGATGAAGCGAAAAGGCGGCAGGGAATGTTCTGTAACAGTGCCTTCTTTATTACAGGAATCAATTCCCTTGCTCCTCCCGCTTCACTCGCGCAAAAAAGTATCATGAGAAGGAAGGTGAAAAATCAGGATGTGCATGCCGCAACAACTTTATCGATTGCCGCAATAATGTCTGTAACATCATCCACAGTCTGAGGATGGCAGAGGTGCATATTCAGCAGCATTTCCTTTGCAAACAAACGCTCAGCAGTAGGGCACATACCGGTTTCATACCGTGCGCTGGAATCCTTGTTTTCGGGTGCGCTCCACGGGTAGCCCTTCGTAAATGCGGTACGTGTTTTGAAGAGCGGGAGCTCGTAGAGCGGCTTCACGTAACTTTCCACAAATGGGATTCCTTCGGCTTTGAGCGCTGCCGTAAATGCACTCCGCGATGTTCCTCCGCAGTGCTCTGCAAAGTACCGCATAGGACAAACATAATATGTCGCTTGTGTTCCGGTGTTTGGTTGCATGGGCATGAGACAGCGGTGTTTGGCGACTCCTGCATGGAGCGCTTTAACCATGGCAAGGCGTGCGTCATTTAAACTTTCCAATTTCTTGAGTTGTTCCTGTGCAACGGCGGCAAGCGGTTCTGTAAGGCGGTAATTAAACCCGATGATATTCGCAATTTCCTCATACTGCGCCGCCTCCACCACTGCCTCTCCGTGATTGCGGATCATACGGAGGCGCAGAGAAAGATGTTCATCATTGGTAATGCAGAGGCCCCCTTCACCACATTGGATAGTCTTGTGAACGTTGAAACTGAACACGCCGATGTCCCCGAAGGTGCCTACCCATTGGCTGCCGATCGTTGCGCCCCATGCCTGCGCGCAGTCCTCGATCACTTTCAGATGGTGTTTTTTTGCGATCTGCATAATTGCCTTCATGTTTGCAGGGATGCCGAACTGATGCACTACAAGGATGCCTTTAGTCCGTTTCGTGATATTTTTTTCTATGGATACGGGGTCAAGACATCCCGTCGTTTCTTCGATATCTGCAAAGACGGGGATCGCTCCGTAGATGAGTGGGGCAACCGCGCAGGCGCTCATGGTATAGGGAGATACGATGACTTCATCGCCGTACCCGAGGCCGAGTGCGCCGACTGCGGCATAGAGACCAGAGGTGGCACTGTTCATCGCTACAACATACTTTGCTCCGGTCATCTCCGTTGCCATGTTTTCCAGTGCCTGTACTTCCGGTCCACCGAGAAAGTTATACGGAGGAGCGGGTTTGTATGCACCCTGAAACAGAGAAAGATGCCCGCTCTCCATGGCCCGCAGCATCGCATGTTTCTCCTCTTCGCCGAGCGCATTGCTTTCCTGCCACGGCTTTGTGCGCAGAGGAGTTCCGCCGTTGATGGCGAGTGTGTCTTTGCTCATAGAGATGCGAGGCGTTTGGCCTCAAAAAGTATGTCCATTGTACCGCGCGCCGCTGCAAATCCTGCGATATCGAGAAGTTTCGTATCATTCCTGTGCAGGAAGGCCGTGCTCATGGCATAGAGCGTGTTGAGTGCTTTTTCGACCGGCTCGGCTTTTTTCGTCTCACTCGGGAACAGTGCCGGAGCATAGGTATCCTGCTTTGCCCGGTCGATGGCGATATGTTCCCACTGGATCCGGATGCGTCCTTTGGAAAATCGCAGCTCCGCCTCGAAGATTTTATACGGATGTTCCGGAATTCCTTCCAGAATGATCTCTGCTTCGGGGAAGTGTACGGATTGCAGTTGGGCCCGCACCAGGTGATCGTGCTCATAACGGTCCACCCCCTGTGTTTTTGCGGATACGCATTGTAATTCTCCGAGGAGCATCCGCAGCGTATCGACTGCGTGGACGCCGACATGGAACCATCCTGCATAGTATCGCCACACGGTGCCAGTCAGCGTTCCCAGCTCACCGGTATCGATCAATGTTTTCAGGTCCATAAATCCCGCGTTGAAACGCCGGCTGTGCTCCACGACGATTGCCGTTTTTACCGTAGGTACAAATGCTTCCAGATCATGGAGCTCCTCTTGCGACATACATAGGGGCTTTTCCACGATGATGAGTCGTGGTGCATGAGTATGCGAGGCTATATCTTTGATCATGCGAGCGTGTGTTTCATCCGGCGTGGCGATCGTCACGATATCGGGAGATTCCTCCTGCAGAAGCCCGGCCCAGTCGCCATACCCTTTGCATTTCCATGCTGTACTGAATGCTGCGAGGCGCACTGCATCTATATCACACGCAGCAGCGAGCTTCACATCGGGGCTTGCTGCAAGTGCCTCTGCATGGGAGGCGGAAAATGATCCCGTGCCGATAATCGCGGCGCGAAGTGCTTTCATGGGTTTGGTTTCTGGTACTGCTTCCATCGTCGATGGATATTTTTATTGGTTGCTATGATCTCCGGATGGGCATCGAGAAAGGCAATGATTTCGCCGAGGGAAAAATCCGTACGCGGTGCGAAATTCCTGAGAATATGTTCAAAGACCATGAAGTCTTCTTCCGTGTCTATATCGAGGTGGATATCCGTGCGCTTCAGCGGTCCTTCATAGGAGAGATGTTTTTGCCGGTAGAGTTCCGGATGCTGCCTGAGGTAGAGCGTCCCGTGCTCGCGGATAGCAGGATCGGTATTGCGCGTTGCCGCATCGCGGAAAGCAGATACCGAAAAAGTCTCGCTGTACATTCCCGAAGGGTACACGGGAGTGACATCGTTGCCGACCCAGTCGAAGTTTCCCTCACGGTATGCCGTAATGCACTCATCGATCAATGCAGAGTCAATCAAAGGGCTGTCGCCGTATACCTCCACACCCGTTTCTGCTTGTTGGCTTTCGAGGGCGCCGAGCATGCGTCCCGTGATGTCATCCTCGGATCCGCGGAAGTGAGGTACGCCGACAGTCTCGCAGTATGCTGCAATTGCGTCGTTCTCGGGTGAGCTCGGAGTGGCTATCACGATGCCATCGATGTTCTTCGCTTGTTTCACCCGTGCGATGAGGTGCCCGAGCATGGGGGTGCCCAACGTCTTGCGCATCATCTTTCCTGGAAGCCGCTCCGATCCCATGCGCACGCAGATGACGGCTACTGTCTTTCCCATGCGGCTATAGTGGAACGTAGGCAGTGGGCGCGCAATGCGTCCGGGAAGATATGATGCCTTTTCCTATGCGTACTGCCACAGCGACATTTTTCGAATAGGATCGCGGAAGAGCTCAGAAAACCCCAGCTCCCTCAAGACCTCATGTTGCATATCATTTGCGTATGCCAAAACATGCTTCTGTGACCGAAAACTCGGGAGATTATTTGTGAGGAAAAGTCGCATCACCGTCGCATCAAAGGGGTTGAACATAAATACCATGCACTGTTCCACATCACTCAATGCGTACTCAGTCGCATCCTTATGCAGAAATTCGATGGGGTATTTCGCAAATCGTTTTTGAAAGTACTTTGCCTGTTGTACGAGGGAGAGTTCGTACTCTATGCCGATAATCTTTTTGAATTTTTTTGTTGTTGCAGCATAAAAACAAACTTTTCCCTTGCCACAGCCTATGTCTATGAAAACAGTGGGATGGATTCTTTTGCGAAACACGAGGTTCATGAGCGCCCTGATGGTGCTGCACCACGCTGCCTGATAAGGATTTCCATGCATTGCGAATTGCGAATCCGGATGTAGTTCCGGCGTCGGAATCACGCCACCCGTGCGCAATCCGTGCATGGCATCAAAAAGCCTGTCTTCCATTGAGTAGTACCACCGCACAATGCTCGGAATAGGAGATCTTGCCATCAGCCGACCGAGGCTACCGCGCTTGAGAGCGAACTGCAATCCTTAGGAAGTTCTCGGGGTCTTCCAACGCACGGTAAAGTACGGAGTGGGGATCGCATTAAAGCTAATTTTGTAATCACCGCGAGCTGGGGAATTGATACCGACAAAATCGAAATAAGTGCAACCCCTCCTCTTTGCACGTAGCATGCTTTCCGTCATAAGCATGGTGCCGCAAGCGTCTTTTCGGAACTTCGGATCGTTTGCGCCGATCAGGTAATATCCGCACTTGTCATCGTAGAGGGCGAGGAGAGCACTTCCTGCTTCACCCTTGGCATTCCTACCTACAAGCATTTCTCCGAATCCTTCCTGCAGAGCTGCACGTGCGATGGACTGGATATGGAAGCTAGCTTCCGGTGGGCGTTCGATGTCTTGGCGGTCAAACGTGTGCCTGTGGAGGTCATCGAGCAGTTTCACATCGGTGGATTCCTCGATTCGCCATCCCTTCGCATCTGCGCTACGAAGTTCTCGTCGCCGATTCAATCGAATTTGTTCTGTAATGTCATCTGCACTGTCGACGGATCGAAGGTCAAAGAGCCCGGTGTACCCCACTGTCACATTGAACATTCCTTTCCCCCTTTCATGGTAGTGAAACCACAGGAAGCTCCTGATATCGGGAAAGTTCCAATGCAGGCAGAATTCCATATTTTCATAATTCTTTTCCAGCTCTGCAAGGAGGAATTCCGTGAGCTGCAGCTGTTTGCCGACGCGCGTGTGCGGCTTGAGTGCATCCAGTGTTCCGCCAAAGAGCACACCCTGATACATCGTAAACGGTCGCGGGGAACTGCGGAGCTTCCCATTCTTTTCAGGGAACAGCATTGCTCCGAGCATCGGTGCACCATCACTTTCCACAAAAACATATGCACATTCCTCACCACAGGCTTCGATGAACGAAGACATGCAGAAGATGTTTCTTTGGGGAGATGACCGGACAAACGCATCCCACGCCTGTGTGTCCCTGCAGCGGACAAGGGAGAGTTCCATGTGAAAGAACTTTACCACACGAATCGGACGGATATGGGATGCATTACCTCTATTCCTTTGCGATACTGCGCTTATGAATATCATCCTGAAGGGATTTGATGACGGGAAAGGTAAGCCGATTATCGAGACGGCACTTCATGGTCTGAAGATCGGAACCTGTATTTCCATCCTCAATGACAAGAAGCAGTGGCCGGAGCTCGCAACGCAGGAGCATATCTGGATGTCGGCAAAGCTTCTACGCGCCGGGCAATATCCGGATGTGGATTGGTCGCAGATTACGCCACTCGACGAGGAGCTGGTCCAGAGCATGCGCAATACGGAGTGCGTCTTCCTTTCCATGGTCGAACGCTATGCGCGCTATACCGAAATGCCCTACCGAGAACGGCTTCGTCAATATTTTGAACATCTGCGGTACTGGAATCACGTTCTCGAGACAAAGAGAATCAATGTCCTCGTGATGAACACCGTTCCGCATCAGTGCTACGACATCGTGATCTACGACCTATGCAAGAAGAAGAATATTCCCGTCCACTATATCGAGCGCATGGTGCACTTCGGCGTTTGCACAATCGAAAGCGACTGGGAGAAAGCAGGGGAGGAAATTGCCGAACGCTATCAGGAGTTGCGGAGGCAGTACGCCGACGGTCGTGACGTGCCGCTTTCGCCGTCCCTGGAAAATTATTTCAAAACATACTCCGAAATCGACCGAGGTCCGTGGTACATGAAAGGGCACAAGCTCATCCCGGAGCGAAAAAGTTTTCTTCAGAACTGGGCTGCCATCGCCGCTCGCATTCTCATTCACAAGCCACGCTATTTCTTCCGCTCCGTCTTCAGTCCAGAATTCTGGCAACGAAAACTGGACCAACACCGTACCATTCGCCTCTATGACCGATCGACGAAGCTTCCGGACCTCACAAAGCCGTACATTTATGTACCGCTTCACCTGCAGCCGGAAGCAAGCACCAATCCGCTTGGCGGGGTCTACACGGACCAGGCACTCGTGGTGCAGATGCTCAGCAGGTCGATTCCCGAAGGAGTGCAGATCTACGTGAAGGAGCATCCCTGGCAGAGCGAACTCTGCAGAAGCTCGGCCTTCTACGAATCCCTGAAGGAAATCCCGTCGGTTACGCTCGTTCCGCGGCACTTCGATACCTTCCGCCTTACCCACGACGCGCTGGCAATCGCGTCAGTCACAGGCACCGCGATGCTAGAGGGGCTCTTTCGCTGCAAGCCCGCGATCATGTTCGGGCACCTCTACTTCCAGTATGCGCCCGGCGTTTTCCCAGTCCGTAACCAGGAAGAATGCGCAAGCGCCGTGAAAACCATTCTCGAACGGCGGACCGTGCATACATTGCGGGACATGCGGCTCTTCCTTATGGCGATTGGAGAATGCACGTGTCCGTATGCCGGCTCACCCGATGATCCGCATATTTCCCTGACCAAAGATGAAAAGGCGGTTTTGATGGGGGGGGCGATTGCGGAGAGGCTGAAAAAATTGCGGGTGGGGAATGTGTAGATATGTCGAGAAAAGGAGTTTCTTCAAAGAGTTCTTCAGAGAAAATATTGACTTTTAATATAATTATACTATAATTATTCAGATGAAATCTGAAGTACTCCAAGGGTCTTCTGAAGCCGGGTTTTCCGGTTCTGAAGCACATACAGTACTGATGAAGGATATAGTTTCTCGTGCTCATGTTCTGTTAGGTGGTGATACCGCATCTGCGGAGCTGGTGGAACCTGCGGCCGAATCCTACGAACAGCAGTCACGCAATGCGTTTAAGGAGCTCAAGGCAACATGGAATGCTCTGCATGCACTGAATCGTGATGTAGAGCTGCAACCGGAATTCGACAGGCTTTTTTCCCATTTTGCAGAGCGTGAATGCTTTCCGGAAGGACCTGATAACTTCACACTGAAGAACGCACATCAAACCATCGTGGCGGATTTTACATCGCCGGAATTCCATGAAGCTCTTATGCAGCACTTCATGCAAAGTGGTGAAGAGAAAAATCCGGAGCATGAGCATATACGGCTGCTTGCGGAAGAATTTGATGCCAATCGCAGTCGCAGACTCGGATTTCACAGCATCAAGGATCTCAAAGACACTACTGCCGGGGAACCCCTTGTCGCGGAGGCACTGCAAACCTTTCAAAAACTTTTGATGTTGCGACGTGGTGCCGGAGATCTCACTACGCAAAAAAGACTTTTGTATGAAATAGGCTATGTGCACTTTGAACGTGGGGAATGGAATGAAGCCGTTGCCTGTCAGGAAGAATCTGCTCTTGTTGCCGAGCAGCAGAATGATGCTGTAGGCGTGTTCATTGCCCGTCTTACGGGAGCGGATGCTGCCGTGCGCGGACATATTGGTTCTGCATCAGATTGGGCAGGGAAAATTGATAAATACACGCGTGGGCTTCTGGCAATTGCATCGGCACCCGACGGACCCGCGACGGCAAAGCGTTGGGTGAGTAATGCTTATCTCACACAGGCGCAGATATGCCTGTGGGCTGCCAACGAAGCGCTGGCAAATCAGGATCAGGCTCAGGCAAACCAGTATCGCGACCAGGGATTACGCTGCACGAAAGCGATTCTGGAAGACGAAGCAGGATTCCTTGCCGCTCTCGGTGAGGCTCGGAACAGGTTGATTCCTGAGACAACAAGACTTGCACATGAATTGGAGTCTGTCATCTGAGGAATGCAGAGTTTTTTTTATGACTTGTTTGCTCTGACATACCTTAAAAACTCTTCCAACTCCCCCCACATCCTGTACTTCTCCACTTCACGACTGTGTCCGTACAGATGGAAGAAGGGAAGATCATTTTTTAGTCCGTATGCATACAGATATTTTGCAAGGGAAAGCCATGATGTCATTGCGCTGTGCGGCGTTTTCAGTTTTCGCAACCGCGCGTAGCGCGCGCGTAGCGGTCCGAGCGGATCGAGCACTTTCCAGAGTGGATGAAAGCGCATGCGTACGGGGAAGGGGGCTATCTGCAAAGTGATGGGTTGAAGTAGAGGATCGGCAGCAGAAAATTCCAGATCGTTCGTTGTCCGTGCATCGGTAAAACCTGCTTCTTGCACGCATTGTTGTACTGCATCGTTCACTGCTCCATACGGATAGCAAAATATTGTGCAGGGCTTGCCTGTGATTTCTTCCACCCATTGCTTACTCTCGTGGATTTCCCTGGATGTCTCCTTTGGAGGAATCTGCGTGAGCTTGGGGTGGGTCATGCTGTGAGCGCCGATGGTATGGCGGGAGCTCAATCCTTTGATCTGATCCTTTGTAAGCATTTCCGCTGCATGCTGTGCGGCAGGACAGATATAAAAGGTTCCTTGCATTTCATGACGATCAAGCAGATCCGCAACGCGCAGATCCAGAAGGTAGCCGTCATCCCAGGATGTCAGGAATTGCATCCATTCCATGGTAGCGGAATTCTCCCCCTTCCCCCTTACTACTTCTTCGGAAATACGGTTCAATGTTCTCTATATGGGGAAGAAAGCACTTATTACCGGCATTACCGGTCAAGACGGCTCCTATCTTGCTGAATTGCTGCTTAAAAAGGGGTATGCGGTTCATGGTGTCGTGCGTCGGGCATCCACGTTCAACCGTGGGCGCATCGACCATCTTTTTTCCGATGCCTGGCACCCGGA
>VGKY01000021.1 GCA_016866875.1 Candidatus Peribacteria bacterium | reverse complement strand
GGGTGCGCCAAAAGACTGACCGTGGAACGTCGTTCCATCGGAGAGTTGAAGTGTTGCCATTGACCGCAGTATAGAGACAAAATTCTGCACTGCCAATATTGGTTGTACGTTTGTACACCTTGTCTTTTTCATTGCCATGCGTACGATCGATTCGTGCTTAAAAAGCAGAAACCTCTCCGGCCATCATCTGCACATGCCACAAAGCAGGATATTGCACTGCTTATGGATTCCATTGGAAAGCACTACGATGCGACGGAACGGTGGAAAGAGGAGATCCTTCGACACTTTGATGTCGTTGCGGAGCAACTACTGCACGATGTTCTGGGCGCCTTCCGTGATCACACATCTACAGTGGAGCGCCGCTTCCTTCGGCTGGAGAGACACTGTCGCCTGACTCCGTAACGTATGCGGCGAAAGACTCCCACCCGCAGGCGTGCTCAGGCTCCCGCAACGAAGCAGGATATTGCACTGCTTATGGATTCCATTGGAAAGCACTACGATGCGACGGAACGGTGGAAAAATGAAATGCTAGCATGGAAGGAGGAGATCCTTCGGCACTTCGATGTCAAATGTGAAGAGCTGACGCATAATTTTCAGGGCGCTCTCACGGACAAAATCTCCGTCCATGATGTCCATCTGAAACGGCATGACGGGGAAATCCACACAATCAGGATGCATGTTGGCATGAGATGAGTCCGTTTGGTATCAAAGAAACTTCATCATCGTCCCGATAATTCCTCTGCTTTTTTAAATATTTTTGCATTGAATCTGTTTAGACAGTTGGTGCGAATATGAAATTCTGCCTCAGCAGAATTGAATCCGTCAGGAGAGGAAAGTTTTATTGCCAACAGATTCATAACAATGGAATTCACTGGAGTATATTTCATCGCCTTTTTTGCAGTTTAAGAGATCGTAGATCATTGGTTTTTAGTGTTTCGGCAACAGATTTTGCTGATTTCATCCTTTGCTCTAATTCTTCAACCAAACCATCCACTGTAAGTATTTTATTATTTAAAGCATTTTTCGCCTTCTCTGGTATTGGTGACATGATGCTAATCCGTTCTGCCATCT
Source organism: Candidatus Peribacteria bacterium (assembly GCA_016866875.1). GTDB lineage: Bacteria > Patescibacteriota > Gracilibacteria > Peribacterales > Peribacteraceae > 2-12-FULL-55-11. Next base: position 14,813 of record VGKY01000021.1, on the reverse strand, counting down.
GCTCCAAAGGCAATGCTTCAAAATCCTTGAGCAATGCAAAATATTGTTCCTGACTTCTGATCTCCGGCCAGTATTTCTTTGAAAGATCTTCTGTACTGTCAGGTGGTGGCTTGGGCTTTTCTTTTGGTTCAGTTTTCTTTTCAGGATCACCTGCCAAAGCTCCACTCCTCTCTTGCTGCCTCCGAATCGCAGGCTCCTTGGGATCAATCTCCATAGTCTCCGGCATCTCCACGCCTCGCCGACGGAGCGTTGCAGCCTCAAGTCCAGACCGTAGATCTCCATCAAGATTTTGCTCGATCAATCTTTTTGCGTTTCTTGCATTGTTAATTTTTTCTTGCTGTGCAATCTTCTTCTTTTGCACATCATCATTAATCTCCCGAAGGATATCATCGGTATCCTCTACCTTTGCAAATGCGGCTAAGCCCGATTCCTTGCGCTTGGGAGTCTCCCGGAAATCCGGATCCGGCGGCGTATCGGGGATGACAACTGCTTCTTTCTTGGAAGGAATATTCTTCGCGGTCGGTGCCAACCGTGGTTCGGTGGTACCTGGGGTTGGTGCTGTCTTCATAACTGGCATATCAAATTCCGCGCCTTCACCCAGAGAAGATGTGCCGGAAGGCTTCGCGGCGACACTCTTTTGGGCAGGTAATGGAGCTGAGCGCGGGGCGCTCGGAGGTGCAGGCTTTGGAGATTCGACCACGTCTATCGTTTTCCCGTTCACTGAAAATCTGCCAGGCTTCGTGAAGTGGAAATTCAGCGCTCGTAGATTGCCTGCTTGCCACCGAACCTTTTCAAACCAGACACCTGCTTCAAGCAACTGCTGAGCATTATTTTTCCCCCAGAAAAGCTCAAGCCTATTAGGCTGAACTATCACCTCATTTTTTCTCCCATCAGCATCAAGAGGAAGCGATACGCGAAATGCCCAGTACGGATCAACAGTATTTACTGGCATAACGTATTCCCTCAATGGCTTTTTCTCACGCATTTCACGATGCTCATTATTATTCATATACTCCTCCAATCCTTGAGCTTTCTCAAAAGCCTCCAGTTGTGATCGCGCCCATGCGAGGTCTCCGTAGCGGTCACCGGGATGGTCACCCCAGTCTGCACTGCGACGCTTGAGGAGGTCGATGACATTCTTGGCTCGAGGGTCGTTAGCGATGACCTCCTTAAATTTTTCCTCGAGACCTCCGTTCTCCATCATCCTATCTGCATAGCCTTCTCTAAGTTTATTTTGCTCCTTCATGAATTTTGCCCCCCCTTGGGACTCAATGTACTTGCGTTGTGTCTTCTCATAGGCACCTTCTCCTGCATCGTTGGGGCGAAATGTGGCTCCGGGAAGAGCATTGGAGGATCCATCGAGGTCATCGGAAGCTGAGGAGCGCCCTCCGTTCTGGAACTTTCCGACCTTCCCCGTGCGGTCAATGTATGCATAATTGCTGCCACGCCGCACCACGTTCACTCCTCTGTTGCGTGCACTCTCTATCTGTCCCGCAAAACGCACATCGTTCTCAGTGACTGACCCATTGCCCGTGCTTGGCCACCCCATGATCTCAGCAACACGTGCACGATTCTCGGCACTCTTTCCGGCAAAATATGAAGCAACGGGGTCGCGGCTACGAATCCCGAGCACGCGGTCCCCTTCGGCTTTGGATCTTGCTGCTCGCGACTGCTCCTCTTCATATTCCCTGTCATTTTTCATCGCAAGAGTCTGGTCGCGCTTCTGCTGCTGGTTAAGCTTTTCGGCATACTCGGGATAGTCGCCACTACTCCTCTTCCATTCACCAAAACGCTTCCCCCCAGAGAGGCGCATATGCTGCTCATTGAGCAGATTGTATTCTCTTGTCAGCGGAATCAGACGTGATCCGATGTCGCGGAGCTCTGCGGAGTACTTCTGGTACGCCTCACCCATTTGCTGTCTTCGCGCTCCGCTATAGCGACGCGCAGCATCGGGGCGATTGAGCATCTTCTGATTGAGAACATTAATTCGATCACGCTCCAGCTGTTCCATCTCCTCCTGCATTTCCCCCATCTCTTCCCGAAGATTGGCAAGAGCTACGTCCTTATTTTTGGGCGTTACATTCTTGAATCTGTCTGCAACATCGCTTTTGAACTGCTCCGACTTCTCACGCTCACGGACAACTCTCTCATTCCAGTATTTCTCGTCTTTGACTATAGATCCCTTGTCTGCTGGGGATGACTTTGCCTTTGCACGCGGAGTTACCTCCTCTGTAGGCTCACTTGGCGTCTTGGAGGTTGCATCTATGGGTGAGTTCATCACGCCCGACTTGGACTGAATATTCGGTGTGCCGACATCAGCTTTGGTATTGGAATTTTTTGCTTCGGTCTTGGGTCTGTTTTGCACACCAAGTGCGAGTGCATTATTATATTCAACAGCCTCAATAATGCCGTTGGCAAAGAGGAAGCCGACCAGTTTGTTCTGATCATCGGGAATGCCCTTCATAAGGGCATCAAGCTCGGCAACAGTCATTTTTTGGATATCAGGATCCTCCCGGATTTTTCCCTCGATTGCTCTGCGCAACTCCATGACTTCCTTCTGTGGATCAATCACCGAATCATTTTTAAGAAAATCATAGACTGTATTTGCAATGCCGTGCTTATCGGCGATGCGTGCAACATAATCCTTAAGATCTTTTTTTGGCTCCTTGCCTTTGTTTCCTTCGTTGCTCTGGATTTTTGCTTCGTTGAACTTGAATGCAAGCCTGGGCTCGCAATCCCAGAGTTTTGAGCCGGTGAAGAGACGATGGATACGCATCAGGAATTTTCCTGGAAAAGATGTTCAAGATTTTTCACAGCATCATCATCGTGAGCAGCAGACTTTCCTTCTGCGATGGAGCGCAAGCTCGTCTGAATTTTCCGGAATTCCCCATGGAGCGCCGCGGTGAATTTCTCGTAACGCTCGAGAAATTGCCTGAACGCCTCGCTATACCACTGCATGCGTTCTTTGCGTTGGTCACTCGTCTCCCCTTCATACATTACATCGAGAAGTGGGAGCGTATCGGTACACAGATCCGGCTCAATCCCTCGCATGAGAATGTTATAGAGATCCTCAGTGGACCAAGAGACAGCAATGGGCTTGGTTGTTGGTACGGTCATGTGATGTGTGTATCAGAGCTATTGTAGCACAATTTTGTGATAAATGCACATTACGCCTTTATTGACACAAGACCTATTTATATTATAATTACTTATACAGTAAAAGGCGTTCATTCACATCATCCCCACCCCCATGCATTCCAGTCTCTGTAGGAGCCTGGACCCACCGTCTCCAATCTTTTGAGCACTGTGGGGACAGTGCTTTGGAGATTGGACAACGTGGGGGGACAACTTTCTCAACAATGAATGGGAGCAGGCCATGCAAAAAATGCTCATTGGGATGTTGCTCATGCTCGTCACTACCCCGACCTTCGCGGACCTCAAAGTCCAGATGAAAATCGGGGGGTACTCTGTGACCGCCACCGGACCCATGGGTCAGACATTCGCGACTCGTCGCGATGCTGATTCAATCGTTGCAGAAGGCACCGGCGCAGATGCGCCGCGCGCCGAAATGATCGCGGTCACCCAGGGCACGCACCTGCGTGCCGAGCGAAATGCCTCGTTTCTCCGTGACGTCGACCAAGCAATCGACATGTACCGCTGTAAGACACCATGCAAAACTGGCACGGCGCCCAAATGCGCCGACCCGTGTGTGAAATCCAGTAAACCAGGAAGCATCCCCAAGGGATTGGGGGTGCAAAAGTGGCTCAATGCCACAAAAACCAGTTTCCGCGACCAGCAGGGTCGCACTTGGAACTGGGTGGAAGCAGATTGCGCCTGGGTGGATCCGTAGCGGATCAAGTCATAGTCTTTCATTGAGAAAGAGTCCCCCTATGGCTTATTTATGATGTTTTAATTGTATTTGACTTTCTTTACTTATATTGCGAAATGGAGTAATATAGTACTAGCTCCTTGACATAGGCTGAGGGTGTTCCTCGGCCAACGTTCGTGGTCAGCATTGTGAAAGGAAAATCTGATGAGCGCGTATCTTCTGTTTTCTGTGTTGTTGGTAGTGGTGGCAGGCGCATTCGGAGGACTCGGGATTTGGGGCATCCAAAACCAGAGATTCCGCATGTTGGGCGTGCTGCTGCTGCTGGGCTTTGTGACAACCATGTTTGTCGCACTGCCCTGGACGTTTGAACACGTAACTGAGGAAGGATACGTGGTCGACGTCATTTCGTTCATCACGGACAACCTTCTGAGAATGGCACCGTTCGTCTTTGGGGTCGTGATTGTGTTAACGGTCATCGCCACAGTCCTGCTCTTCGTACCAACAATCGATGTCGATGTGATTCACGCTAGACGTGGAACGCATCCGCATGTGCAGTGGGTATGGGGCACTTTGGCAATTTTCCTCATCATCGGCGAAATTATGTGGGCCACTTGGCTCTACAATTCGCAGAAAAATGAGAGGATTGCCGAATTGGTATCCGCAGGACAGTTGTATGACGCTGTCACTGGAACAACGACCTTCAACGCAAAGTACTCTCGGACGGGTCGTCAGTTCGCTGCGATCCAGATTCCTGTGGATTACCTCGACAAGGCTCGTCTGCAAAGTACCATCGAAAGCAAGGTGAAAAATCTTCCGAGCTTCGACGAATGGAAGGATCTGACGGTGAAGAAAATCAATGCCGCAGATTACTTCTCGTCAGACGGAAGGACTATCACGCACCTCACGGTGCATTTCGATGGTGAACTGAAGGCGAATGCCGCAATGGGGCGCACCGCAGTAGAACCGGTCGCAAATGGATCCGTGCGAATCGAAAGCAACGAGAGTGACATCGACAGCAAGCTGGAGGAGCTCACCGAAAAGATTCTGACGAAGGTGGAGAAGCTTTCTCCTGGTAGCACCAGGAAAAGCGGTACCCGCCAACAGAGGAATCGATTCCGAGGGAACGACTTGTTCCCCTCGAGCAGCCCTTTCAGCAGGTAAAACAAGGCTGGCTACGAAATTCTCTGGTCAGCCAACCAGAAAAAGGGCACCTGGAACCGTCAAGGAGCAAACCAGGTGCCTTTTTTTAAAGGAGCGCATCAGTTCCCCGAACCCCTTGATCGAGCCATTTTTTATATTTTCCGAGAATACCTTCGGCATCTGTGCTCAATAAACTATAAATGGAAGACATGGATTGATCCCCTGGTATTCCTATTTCGATTCCTTCATCTCCGATCCGTTTGATGGTTAGTTTTTGAATATCGCGCCACTGCAGATCCCCGCGAGCCAGAATTGCAGCTACATCTTTTTTTTGCTTATTGAAACCCTGTTCTCTCCATTCTTCCATCCATTTTTTCAATTGAGCTATATCCGCCTTCGCAAATGTATTAGCGGGAATGCTGATTGAATGGCCATCATTGGTGAAAGGCAGAGAATCAAAAAGGCCTATCACAACTTCCTTAGTTCCGAGTACAGAAATTCTCACTCCAGCGTTTTTCCCGTTGTACGCATGATTTTCAATAAAAATCATGTTTTCTTTGAATTGTTCATAATCCTGTTCCGGAATTCCATGCAGTGCATAAATGGCTTTTTCTGCGTCTTTGTAGGACTCATACGCAAAGGGGCCGACGACGTTTCTCGCCTTGTCGAACCACTCGATGACATACTTCCCTGCATTCCCAGTGATTCTAATGGTGTCACCAGGGAGCCGCTGGAGCATCGGACCAACGACTGCAAGACACTCCTGTAACTTGGCATCCGCGTAGTTGACACCTTGCCCGAGAGTGATCACCCCCTTATCAATGTATTCTTGAATCCAGGGGCCGGCCGTCTCAACCCAATATTTCTGTACAGGATCCCACATGTATTCCTTAAGTACTGCGCCTGTTTCACGGCTGATGGCTCGCACCTTTCCCGGCATCGTATTCCAAATCCAGTCATTTGCGTTTTCCATCAGCCCCGGTAGCTTCACATTGGCATTGAGTTGTTCCGCCGGCACTCCCAGCAGTCCGCTGAAGACAGCATCGCAATACTCCGCGAGGTTACGTTGCTCGGTGGGCGACACCGTCCGCTCGCTCTCGTCATCGCGAACATCGCTGCCATGACGCTTGAGTACGGCTTCCACGAATCGATTCGCCATGCGCTGGGAAATCTGCTGTTCCATTGCATCGATTTGCTCCTGCGTGAGAGGCGTGAAATTCTTGCCTGCGGCATCGGAGAGAACCGGCAGGTAACGGAGCCTTTTGAAAGCCTTGGTGTACTCGTCGATTCTCGGCCGCAGGGTTTTGCTGAAGCTGTTCTCCTGCCAACGCGGGAACATGCGCTTCCAGACCTCGTATGTTTCCGCACTGTCTTTCTCATGAACTTCACTGCCCAGAAGGCCATGCAGATCGGCGAAACATGAGACCCCCGGAAAATGGTCTTCATCAAACTGAACATAATCGAGAAGGAAATCGATCCAACTGTTCCAGCTCTGATCATTTTTGGGATCGTCTAGACGCGATATTGTTTCTACGCTAAGACGAGTCTTAGAGCCGACTGCAGCGATGAGCATCTGATACTTTCTTCGCTCGATTTCATTCATCGTTTTGAGATTGAGTACCCTGCCATTGAGATATTCCTTCATTTTACCTTTGAGCGCTGCTTGCGCAGATTTGTCCGCTGGGAGACGGTCAACGAATTCATCCCATTCCTTCTGGAGTTTTTCTTTCGTCACGATGTTCTCCGGATTGGACAATTTTCCGCCTGTAAGGGAATTAATCAGCGCGGACTCCGCAGGAGCAGAATCTAAGAGCTGCATTCTCTTCGCCAGATCCTTCTGTGGTTCGAGCATGGGATTGAGAGCGTCTGCGGTCTTTGCGACGCCGCTATTGATGAAATCGAGATACCCAGCCGCCTGGCTTTTGCCCTGCCTGCGCAGGATCGCGGGATCCGCTTCGAGAAGGAATACCATGTTCATGTCCCACTGGGCAGTGTCGCGCTCGCGAAGCTCCTGGAGGTATTCGTCGCGGATGACGAGGAGGCGACCATAGAGCGCAGGCTGTTGCTGCTGCACGACCGCCATGTTCTTTTCCCATTCCTGATTGTTGGGATTCTGCATCCATTGCGTGAGCGTGTCAGCATCCACCGAGACATTGCCGATGGCGACGACTCCTTTGAAAATGGACTGGAAGAGGCGCTGCTCGATGTAACGCTCGCGGATGTAGTCTGCGCCGAGCGCCGCGTCGTTCTGCAGAGCGGAAGCCGGCTTGTACTCCGGGAGTTCCCTGCGCACGGCGGCTCCCCTGTTGGCAAGGAATTTTTTGAGCGTCGCATGGAAGAGCTTGCTGCGCTCTTGGGTGGGCATCTCGCCGAGCCTGCTGCGCATCTTGGCATCCATGGTGAAAGGAAGGGCGGGCAGCCGTATGGGTTTGCCGGCGTTACCATTGGGACCACCGATCGGGACACCGAGCCTCTCGCACTCGTCGTACCAATCGAGGATTGCTTTCGTCGGCTGTGATCCGAGAACGGAGAGGCAGATGATCTCCCGATGTTCCGTCATGCCCAGTTCCTTGTGCCAGTAATCGGGCAGCGTCTGCTTCTCGGGCGGCAAGCTCTTTTCTCTCCGCAGCAGCTCGTCGATCTTCGGCGTGATGGATTCCCACCAAGCCTTCCCCTGCTTGTTTTGCTGGTAGAGCCCAACGGCAATTCCCGCAAGCGATCCCCAGAAGATGCCCTTCATGAACCGGTTACTGTCTTTGTTGAAGAGGATATCCCATCCCTTGCGCACCGCAACGATCGCAACAATCCACGCCAGCGCCGATCCGAGGGGATGTGAAGAAATATCATTCATGTATTCCCAGACATTGCGCGCTCCCTTCTCCACTTTTTCGCCGAAGTTCAATGAGCTGCGAAGTTCTTCCTGGCGTGTGTGCGTGGCCCGCATAATATTCTCCTTCTCCATCAGTGTTTGGATGACGGAATTCAGAATGGCACGCGTGTTTTCCTCGGAATACGGACGTAATCCAGGAGGCTTTTGCTTCAGGCGATCATCAAATGCCTTTCGCTGCTCGGGACTCATCACGAAGTGGTATTCCAGAGAACGGAGAAAAAGAGCGTTGCTGTCGATGCCGTCGGGAGTCATCCCGCACGCGAGAAGAGCGCTATAGGCCCGCTCTGGATGGGCTTCCCATGTGGCAGCGCTCTCGACCGGCAGTTGCTCGCCGGAAACCTCCTCCTCCGGTAGGAGCACTTCCTGACCCGGGATGTCCGCGCGCTTGCCGAGATCCGGAGCTTTCCGCCCAAGCAACCGGATGTAATTTTGGATGACGTTTGGGCTTATGGAGACTCCGAAATTCACGAGGGATTCATCGACCCCGAGCGTATCAATGCTCAGGGGGATGAAGAGATTGCGCATCCGGGTAAGGGATGCACCGGATCTTCCGCCAGCAGGATCATCGGTTTGCAGCCGACTGCGTACGATGAATCTGCCTTTTTCGAGGACAATAATTAAACCTGTATTTTGAATCAATGCATTGATCGGATCCAGTGCATCCCGCGAGTAGTCGGGCTCCAAAAGATTTTCCTGCGGCGCGAGTTGCTGCAGCTGGTCTCCGATGCGATCGACCGCCTTATCGCGTGCAATGGGCTCCAGGGAACCCACCAAACGATCAATGCTCTCCGCTTCTCGAATAATACGCCGTACCCCTTCCGTTTTTTCGGATTGAAGAATCGGGGCGACCTTCTGCAGATCTACGTACTCCTTAGCACAGAGCACAAGGAGACTGAAGTATTCCGTACGGTTCAAGTTACCGTTTCCCAGATCTCTTAAACCGACGTTTTCTTTGTCTGGGACTCGTATACCATAATTCCGAAGCACGTCATCGAGCCCCTTCTCTCCCTTGAAGCCCTCACGCACGCCACGGTAATACTCGAGCGGCATGCGAAGCAGGAGCTTATCGGTATCCGTCAGTTCCTTCTTGTCGTTATGTTGCTTGTCATTCCACGTGCGATCGGCATGGTCAACGGCATCGCGGTACGCTGCGCCAAGGATAGCCGCATCCGTCTTATCCTGAAGCTGCCTGAGGATCGAACCGTCGAAGTGATCCATGAGCCACTCCCCGAGAGCGGCATCGTCCGCGAAGCGCTGCACGAGCCGGAGAGGATCGAAAGGGCGCAAGTCCTTATGACCGACATCCTGTATATCCACGTTCTTGGGAAGCATGCCTTCGAGAAGTAACGGCTCCACAAATGCCTGGTTTACATTTCTCTCACCTGAAATTTCCGGATAATCTTTCTGGACGTCAGCCTCCTTATACAAACGTCTCATGTCCGCGATCGCCTGATTTTCTCGGATGGCCCTCTCCACGCGCAAGGTCTGCGCCGCCTCACGGCCGCCTTCGGCGAAACTGCACAACAGGCGCTCTTGTTCGATTCCCCGGCCGGTGAAAAAATGTGCGTGATGCATGGATGATTATTTGAAGAGCGGAGATGTTTTCGTCGTACCCCACTGCCAGAATTTTCTGAGGCTACGCCCGAGGAATTTCGCGGGCTCAGTAGCTAACCAGACGACGGGTTTCTTCACGGCATACTGGAAGGTCGTCGCCACGGCCTTGCGTCCAGCCTTGCGGATGCGACCGGTCTTCGCCTTCGCGAATTCCGCAGCCTCCGTGACGTCCGTTACGTAGGCGGACGGTGCATCCCCCGCAAGAGCGAGACGGATGTTCTGCTGCAAGTGCTGCTGCGAGAGAGCATCAACTTCCTTTTTCACCTCTTCCGGCTGTTCCTGGAGATCGAAATCTTTTACGAGGTTTTTGGTGAACTTGGTCATCAGAAGCCGCATGAGCTCGTCGCGCTGAGCGCGGACGTACGCGGTATTATGCAACTCTCCGTCCTTGACCAATTTCTTCAAGCCGTAGAATGCGGTAATCACGGCCGGATACTCCAGGCTCCCCCATGCCGGCCTCGCGTTGTGCTTGCGCCACAAAAACCCCAGGCGATTGGTCCCACGGAATATGCCGAGCGGGCCGATGTGTTTCCCCCCCGCACCTTTCTGCATGCCGATGGCCGGACTCTCGGCCATATGGCAGACCATCGCCTCCTGCGATCCGTTCCAAAGTTCTCTCGCCTGCTGTACTGTCCATTCCTCGAGGAAACCTTCTGGCTCTTTGAAAATCTTCGGATTGTCGAGCGTCTTTTTTGCCAGCAACATTTCCTGACGGCCAACGGAGTTACGCGCATACAGCTCCGCAGCAGCTCGGCGCGCTTCTGTTGGCGCAAGCTTCCCGCCCTCCTTACTTTCGAAGTGCTTCTGATAGGTAGCCAAAACGGCATCGCTGCCGGACATGGCTTTCTTGCCGTCCTTGATGTCCTTGGCTTCCTTCTCCTTGGCTTCGATGTCTTTCTTCAAATCCTCTTTGGACTTCAAGCCGAATTCTTTGAGCATGTCGTCCGCAACAATCTTTGGATCCAATTCCTTTCTTAATTCCGATGGTTTGACATGGTCAGTCGTCGCATCGAAATACTTTTCGGAAGATCCTAGAGGTACATCGGATGACCTTGCGTTATGCGCAACGCGTTCCATAGCGCTTTTGATTTTGTCGTAGTATCTCTGTGCCTTACTTAAAGATTCCTGCCCATCAACGAGACGCTTCCGCATTTCAGGTTTGTCAGCTGGATCAGTTTCCGAATACCCTTGCTCTTTCAGTTTTTTCCCCACCTTGCTTTGCCCAAAAGTTGCGGCACCAGCTTTCAGATCTCGTAAGTCGCTGGTAATTCTCGCAATTTCATCCCCAATCTCTCCAAAGCCGATTTCATGGCTTTCCATAGACAATTGTCCCAGTGCCTCCAGAGAGGCAACAAGTTGAACTTTTGACTTCAGTTGATGAATTTCCCTTTCTGTTTCTTCCGTGCTTTTCCCAAACAAACCAAGAACCGCCTGAGGATCTTGCTTGGCCATAACCAATGCCGTCTGCACGTTCATTTCACTGACGCCATTCGAAGCGAATTGCTTCGGCAGATCACGGTACGTACTGACGGTGCGAATGTATGTTCGGGCTATTTCTTCAGCTTCAGAACGGGTGATGGGAGCCAAAGGAATACTGGAGCGTACTGGCTTTCGCCAAAATTTCAATCTTGTATGACCCCTCCCAAACGGATGTCCCCCCTGAATTTCAGTCACAACCTTTTCCTCTGACAGTTCTTCTTTTCCAAACGCCCCGTATGGGGTCTCAATGGTAAATACCACATCGACACTTTGTCCCGCCTTGTCGGTCGCTTTCGCAGGGATGTTGATGAATTGAGGCAAAGTGTAGTTCGTATCCTGGTGCAAACGCTCTTCATTTGCCGAAAGCACTGCAGCTCGATGAAGTCCTTCATGAAGCATAGCGTCACTACGCTCACTGCTGGGAAGATCTGCATGTTGCAATTTTGCCTCCTTTCGCAGCCTACCCCCTGCCCTCATCGTCGCATTCGGGTACAAATCAAAACGCCTCGCGAGGGCATTAAGCATTTCGCTGCGAAACCATGTGCGCTGCCAGGCAATGTTCTGATCGACCTTGTTGTGTACGTTCGACACAGCGGCATTGATCCGAGGATCCAGCTCTTCAAAGTCAGCTGATGTGTCTTTGTTGAAATCGACCATAAATCTAGTAATTATAGCAAAAGGGAACCTGACTGTCACTAGACAGGCCTGCGGCTTAGGCAAGAGCTTGTTCAGTGTTTATCTTTCTTTTCTTCCTTCTTTTCTTCCTTCTTTTCTTCCTTCTTGGGCTCTTCCTTTTTCTCTAGTTTCTCAGCGGGACTTGCCTCAGTTTTGGCATCCTTCGCCTTCTCTTCCTGCTTTGCAACAATGAGATTTCCGTAGGCCATATCATATGCCCATGCGCGTGCACCACCAGATCCCAATCGATGTCGGTGCGAAGCACTGGCTTTGTGCCCGGGAACATGGATGCTGGTTTGGACATCCGCCTTCTTCAAAGATCCTGTATGAAAAGATGACGTGCGCTCCGGCTGTGCCTGTGAATTCGCAGTCTGCCTGGGACCCGCATTCGAAGCAGTTGCATCACTTGTCACTGCATGGTGAACATTCTGCGCTGTTGGCTGAACTGCTGCCTGCTGTTGGGATTGATCGGCGATCATACCATCAAGCGTATGAACGAGTTCGTTGAGATATGCAATGGCATGCACATCATGACCGGGCTGGCGTTGATATCGATTTGCAGTTCCAAGAGCAGCACCTCTAGCCGCGGCAAAGCGCAGGTCTCCTCTGCCATCAGCAAGGATATCTGCAATCTGGTTGCGAAGATACGCAATCTGCTCGGGCAGTACCCGAGCATTCAGAGATTGAGTCACATCGCTTACCCGTTGCTGTTCTGGAGTAAGAGGCATCACTATGTGAAAGCAAGCAATTGTCGGGCTGTGTCGCGTTCATCTTCGAAAATGGCAATGGACTCCAGAATAGCATCTTGAATTTCATTCCTCTCATCGGAAGAAAGCGCTCCACTGCGTACCTTCGCAAGCAATTCTGAGCGTCTGCTTTCCGTCAGAGTGGGAAGACCCTTGATGACGACAATGAGATGAGTATGAAGCATAGGAAAATGAATTAAGTTGTAGCTCTGTTTGCATCTTCTGTAGAGGAAAATTCGAATGTGTGATTGATGTACTTCATCGGATGCTTGAGAAATTCTGCCTCGGAAACATTCAATCCTTCGATACGGACATGATCGCCATCTTGGGCGAAGATCGTCACATCAGCATTGTTTCCGCGGGCAGTCGCCCTCACGCACTGCCCCTCCGTCATCAGCGTGAGCATATTCGAGACATCGTTGTCCGTGCGGTAATGCGCCATGACGATATGGGCGCTAACCGGAGCAGCACAATACGGAGAAACTTGCTGAAACACGGCTTCAGAGCCGTAAGCAGAAATTTCTTTTCCTGCAACGATCACCCGAATGCTCGCTTCACGGGGAAGGTTTTTGATCTTCGCAAAATCAGTGAACAACTCTTGCATCTGGGGACCGTCGACCATTACCCCAAGCATTCCATCAACGGCAGCTTTGGGCAACGGTATGAAATATTTCTTATCAATGCCGGCGAAAGGACGCAATGCCTCGAAGAATAATTCGATTTTTTCTGTAGTCACGGGTTTCAGATCATCAGGAACTTGATTGCTGTGAGCAATAACGAAATCATGGACGGTATCACGAACCTCAGAGAGTATTGCGTCAGCCTGCTCGGGAGGTGCATCGATAACGCGCTTGATATCATTAGCAAATTGCTCGTACACCCAAGCATGAATTTTCACCCCGTTACCTAAAACAAATCTGCGGAAGGCATCTTGTGTCATTCCGACCGGCTCGTCCGCACTGAGCCTCGCCCGGACGCCTTCATGCATTGCTCGATAATGAGCGAAGGTGTGCTGGTGCAAGCGATGATCTCTCTCATTGCGAGCTGTTTTCAATCTTTGCTCTATAGCGTCTGAGGGCAACCCTATTTCCATAAGCGCTGCTTTGGCCTGATCGATTTTTTCTTCAATTTCATGGAGAAATTCTGTCAGATTCACGCGAAAATCCGTGAGCAGACGGAATGAAGTCACGGCATGCTGGAAGCGCTCTGAAAATGAGATCCCTTCAGAGGTCAGTGCATTTTTGACATCATCTGCGGCATCAGTAAATGACAGGATCTCTTCTGGAGACGGGTCTGAATTCGCGCCGAGACCATTCGTTTTATAGTTAGGCATAATAATATTATATATTTAATATATATTATGTCAATAATAACGCGCTTGCCTTAAATGGAACAAAACAGTGATTCACAAGAAGTTCCTGCACGCACATTCATATTTCTTCGTGTTCTAGACCCACCTATGCTCACGTAAGAAATTGCCGTCAAAACAGAAACTCGCCTTTCCCGAGGTTTCAATGCACAGATACCCTGTCTATCCCCAACGAAAGATCTCGTGGCGATAGCGCCCACATGCCCTTTCCACTTCTGCGTGCATCATCTTCCAGAGCGAGGAATGCATCCCTAAGAGGATGGCTCACAGAGCGATCAACGATGGCAATCCCCTCACGGAGCATCCTGTGCTGCAGGGTATCCTGCGTTCCAGGGATACGCGCATACGCAAGCAACCTCTCACGGGAGTCCCAAATTTTCGTATCAAATTCTAGTTCAATTTTTTTGTTGTATATCAGGTCTGAAACGAAATTCAGTGCCTTAATTCCAGTTTCAGAAATTCCCCCATTTTCGTCGTAGACAGGAGGTGCCTCTACGCCGAGGAGACGGAGCACGATGCCCGGCGCTTCCGAAAGCTCCTGCCTACGCCAACGATGCAGCACCGATGGATGGATATCGGGATCATCGATATCGGTCAGGGTGACAGTGAACGTGTCTCCCGAAAGTAGGCGAGCAACGTGAACATCGATGGTGCGATGTGTGAGGACGGGAGGACGATGGACCGTCTTCTCGAGAGAGTCGGACCAGTCCAGCTGTGCCAGAGAAGATCCGCCCGGATCGCGGAGAATGATGCGACCCTCATCGGCAAGAGTAAGACGCAGACTGGCAAGTGTAAACCTGCGTTCCTCACGCGGCATCAGCTGCGTAGGAGGAAGTACGGAGAAGTGATTGGGGATGATGCCACCGTGGATGGAAAAGCCCTCGAGACGGAGCGGATCTGGTGAAAAATTGCGCAGGGCGATCCATCCGCTCTTACCTTGGTCACTGCGCATAAGACCAGTGATGCGCACCGGCGAAGGCGTAGTAGCACTTGGCTCTAGGTTATCAGGAACGAGAGGTGCTGGGTTACTCTGCGACTGGCCTATGCGCACGGTGATCGTCGCACGCTCCT
>VGKY01000020.1 GCA_016866875.1 Candidatus Peribacteria bacterium | reverse complement strand
AACGACGCGCACAAATCGTCCATCGACACTCTTGGGAAGAGCGCATGGGGAGGATCCTCGATGAAGCTTCGTGATCCTCCTCGGATACCGATTCATCGAAATTCCCTATGTGTGCGTGCCGCGTGTCGCAGGTGAAACGAAGACCGCTCCCAATTTCACAGCACTGATCCGTCGGGGATCAAAGTATCTTGTCACGCTCGTGAGGCTGCAGGGTGTGCGGCTCAAGAAGATCATGGGCATACAGATTGCATGAACTTGAGGGGCGCTAGCGGCGTGTGAAGGTATCATTACTGTTTCAATGCGCTCATAATCACCTCCGCTGCCCTTGCGATGGTCTCTGGATGTGGATGCACAGAATCCCATGAAAGAGTTTTGGCTTCATTACCAAAGGTGTCATAGAGATCGACGACAGAAAAGCCGTATTTCGCTGCGATTTTTCTGATCTTCGGACGGCTTACGGCGTATAGCTCTCTGTCGGGCCAGATGACGAAAATCTTTTTTTGGGTAGGGGAGAGCAGGGCATTGAATGCTACAAATTGCTTTGCGTAGCTATCGATCTGTGCGTCAGTGATGCTGTCGGATTGGGGATTTTGCTGGCTTTCTTTCTGTCCCTTCTGTAGCTCTTCCATGCTCGTGCGCATCAGGATGAATTTCTTCACACCAACATAGAGCGCACTATGGCGATCGAGCCAGCAGTGCGCTGGAAGTTTCCCGAGAATCCCTGTCGTTATCGGACTACAGCGCAGTGCCGGTCGGTCGCGTGGATCATCGCCTTCTGCGCGCAGTACACCGTCTTGGTCGAGCCAACCCGTTCCCATATTCATATCATTGGGGTGGAAGACAAGAATGATTCCTGCAGGCTGCAGTGTTGCAATTTTTTCTCTATAGAGAGCCGTTTCCTGCCCAAGGTGATAGCCAGGTACTCCGGCATTCAGAAATTGAAACTCTGGGAGTTTTTGCTCAAGTCGAGCGGCGATGGTTTCCTCATTCTCTACGCCATAGCCGAAGGTGATCGAGTCGCCGAGGGTGACGAAGAGAGGGCGGGATGGATCGATTTCTTCCGAGCGCATCCCCAAAGCATTGGTGCGCACCCTTGAGCGATACGCCGTGCGATCCAGATCAGGTATGAGCTCATAGCTGATGGCCGGGTTATTGCTTGTTTGATAAATCAGCGGGGGGTGCGGGCCGATTTGGATGATGCCTGTTATACGCAGCGCGAACTCCATCATGCCTATACAGAGGACCACAGATGCTGTCAGCAAACCGATATTGATAAGCCATTCCTTGCGCATGGCACCATACTAGCGTCTCCGGTGGAAAATTGCGGCGACTCCGGAGGAGTCGCCGCGTCTCGATCTTTGGAAATGTGCTTTTTAACCCATAACAGCCGCTTCAAGGACTACCAGCGTGCCAAAGACGCCGCATATCAGTTTGATCAGTGACCAGAATCCTTCCCGTGAGAGATTGATTCCAGCATCACATATTGCAGAAGAAAAGAATCAGACTCATGCACATTTCTGCACATATTCCTCGAAAATTCTCTGCGACTCCTGTGGGAACTTCTGCTACCATTTTCTGCATCCCATCCCGAGGAAATCCACTTCCGGACTAGTCGTCACACGCGGATCTTTGGCCATAGCGAGGCCTGCATTTTCTGCGATCGTTGTCTTTACGATATCCATGGCGATTGCGGAGCGCACCACTGGATCGCCACTTTGCTCGTAGATGTATTGGAGCATGCGCGCTGATGTCACATCGCCTCCATGATATGCATCGATGAACTCGCATGCACTTGATCCTATGGAAGTAGGATCGTGAAAGTCGAAGAAAGGGATGCCGAGGGTCTGCAAGTGGCCGCGCAATTCTGCGATGTATCCATAGTGCGCTGCATATTTCTCCAAATCCTCAACGATCTTCGGATGCATGGGTGGCAGGAACAGTATCACGCGTACGCCAGCCTTCTTCAGCATCTCCAGCATTTCGAGAAATTGCGTCCAGTGCACGGGATGGATGTGATCCCGGTACTGGAATCGCTCGCTTCCCGTGGCTATGCGCTTGCGGATGAGTGTCACTGTAGAGGTGGGGGCGTCCTTTCCTGTGATGATTGATGTGTAGTAGTGCGATCCATCCGGCCCGAATCCCGTACGTGAGTGTTGTCCTTGTACGCCCAGTGCACACAATGCAGATGGCAGAGGGGCATGCATTGCCGTACGAACGTACTCCAATGGTTGCAGTTTTCCTTGGAGCAACCAGAGCGTCGGCAGCGTCCATGAGCGGATATTCATCTTGATGCTTGCTTGGTCAGGAAGGCTTGCCGTGCGCGTGGGTGGACGAACTGCATCGTTGAACCACCAGAGGTCGATTCCGATGAGCAACACGTCTGGTGCATCCTCGGCCAGGAGTGCCCTTGCTACATGCCAGCCATGATCCACAGATCTCACTGCTCCTCCGAGGTTGTAAAAGGGCTTTGCGAAGTACCGTTCGCGCATCTGCATCACCCGGGAGGAACCTATGGCCGCGATGAATGGCTTTGCCTGTCGGTGCCCTTCCAGCTTGTACGCGAGGTCGTTTTGGTGGATCGCCGTTCCGTAGATGCACACGCCGGATCCGGCACGTTGCAATGCCACAAGATCGGGTATGGGCATGTATTCCTCGGAATGTCTCAGGTACAGCACGTTGGCACCGATCATCATGATGCAAGGCAATAGGCATGCTCCGTAGCCGATGAGGAATCTTCGGTGCTTCAGAATTGGAAGTAGAGGAATGGTGTCGCGCGCCATGCAAGAGCATGGAGAGCGCAGGCGGTTAGTAGCGCGAAGGCGACTCCCCACCGTGCAGTGGGTTTCCATGAGGGAACCCATAGGATTCCCTTCGGGGCGGCGATCTCTCTTTCATGGAGGACGGGGTCGTATACTCTGAAGATGTGTTGGGTAGTCGGGCAGCAGTACGCAAGGAACAAGCCGACGCCAATCCAGAGTGGTGCATATTCCCATCCCTGGATGTCGGCTGCGGTGAGGAGGGGGCCCGTGGGGGTATCGGGCAATTGGCCAACCATTCCGCCGTACATGCGCAGAGCCGTAGCGAGGGATGGTGAGCGGAACGGAATCCATGCTAAAAGAACGCATGCGGTGGTCAGCCCGGTTGCAAGCACTTTTGGCAGGCTGAGGGGAAAACCCCTCTTTTGCCAAAGAATGTACACGCTCAGGAACGCGCCGTGTAAAGCACCCCAAGCAACGAATGTCCACGCGAAGCCGTGCCAGAGCCCGGCACAGAGCGTCACGATGAAGATATTCCACAGTGTACGCGGCACTCCACAGCGATTTCCACCAAGCGGGATGTAGAGGATATCGCGCAGGAAACGGTAGAGCGATATGTGCCACCTTCGCCAGAAGTCGGCGATGTTCTCGGCGCGGTACGGTGCGAGAAAGTTTTCCGGAAGGGTGATTCCAAACATCCTTGCAGCGCCCACGGCCATGTCGCTGTATCCGGAGAAATCGAAGTACAACTGCAGTCCGAAGGCGATGACCCCTCCCCATGCATAGTACGGAGGTGGCACGGCGCCGTTGGCCGCCAGTGCAAACACGGTGTCGGACAATCCTCCGAGTGTGTTTGCGAGCATTACTTTTTTTCCCAGTCCCACAAGGAAGATCGACCATCCAACGATCACATCATCGAAGCGCGCGCACAGGTGATTCGAGCGCAGCTGCGGAACAAATTCCTGCCACCGCACGATCGGCCCTGCAAGTATGCGGGGAAAGAAGCACGTGAACAGCATGTACTCCGCGATGCTCTGTCTGCCGATGGTGCCGCGGTACGCATCCGTGAGATAGGCGATCTGCTGGATGACGATGAAGGAGATTCCGAGCGGGAGGAGAGGACTCAGAGCGGTATCCACGAACGACATCGTGGCGATCTTTACACTGACGAGGAGGAGGACATTGCCTCCAATCGCGATGCTGAGAAGCATTTTCCCCGGCATGCGGATCAATTGGCTTCCAAAAGCGTAATTCCAGATCATGGATCCAATGAGAATTCCGAGGTAGCCGGGTCGCCCCCATCCATAGAAGAGCAGTGACGCGGCAACGAGCACGGTCACTGTGTGCCGCGTGCTCCATACCCGTACGATCCATGCCGCCAAGATCGCCACGGGGAGAAAACCGAAGAGAAATTCGAGCGCCACAAACGACATGGTGTCTGGATGCTACAGCAAAGGACTTCGGTACGAATCTACAGATATTCAATCCAGCGCAAATTGCTTCAAGTATTCTTCGCTGCTTCGCTTCCACTCCGGTGGGAGCTTTTTCTTATCAATCACGCATTGGCCTAATACCAAGTAATCCATGTGTGTATGCAGGAAACAGTTCAGCGCGTCTTTGGGTGATTCTACAATGGGTTCTCCGCGGACATTGAACGAAGTATTGATGATCACTGGACAACCCGTGCTCGCTTCAAAGGCCTTGAGGAGATCGTAGTACAGGGCATTTTGATTCCGGTTGATTGTCTGGATGCGTGCGGAGCTATCGACATGGGTGACTGCCGGAATTTCCCTACGTTTGTCTGGCAGAGTATCTGCAACGAGGAGCATGTAGGGTGATTCTCTGTCCAAAGCGAAATACTCCTTCGTGCGCTCCTCCAAAATGGTCGGTGCAAAGGGGCGAAACGACTCGCGGAATTTGATTTTGAGATTCACCTTCTTCCAGTTCTCGGGGTTTCTCGCATCGGCGATGATCGAGCGATTACCGAGCGACCTCGGGCCGAACTCCATGCGACCCTGAAACCAGCCAAGGACATTCTCACCTTCCAATAATTTCGCTACGTACTGCGGTAGATCATGCAGTGCGACTGTATCGTAGGGCATTCCTTGGTCTTTGAGGAATTGCTCAATTTCTTCTTGGCTGTAGGCATTGCCGAGGTACGTGTGCTGCATGCGCGGAAGGCGTTCTCCTTGCATCTGCTTGTGCCATACCATGAGCGCAGCCCCGAGCGCCCCTCCTGCATCTCCCGATGCTGGCTGGATGAAGATGTCCTCAAATATTCCTGATCGCAGGATCTTTCCGTTACTCACACAGTTGAGCGCGACGCCTCCAGCAAGGCAGAGGTACTTACTGCCGGTCAGCTGCTTTGCCGCTCTTGCGAGATTCAACATCGCTTCGTCGGTGATCTCCTGCAGGCTGCGTGCGATGTCTTTGTGAAACTGCTCAAGCGGGGATTCTGGATCGCGTGTGGGTTTGCCGAACAATGTTTCGATACTCTTTCCGGTCATCCGAAGGCCGTACTCGTAGGTGAAGTACTGCATTGCCAGAGCAAAGCTACCGTCTGGCTTGAGATCGATCAGTTGCCGCATCTGCTCAACGTATTTTGGTTCTCCGTAGGGTGCGAGTCCCATCACTTTGTACTCAGCGCTGTTTACTTTAAAGCCGAGGTAATACGTGATTGCCGAGTAGAGAAGTCCGAGCGAATGCGGGTAGCGGATTTCCTTCAGGAGCTTCAGATCTTTTCCCTGACCATGGCCGATCGTGGTTGTGGCCCATTCCCCGACACCATCAGCGGTGATGACCGCGGCATCCGGAAATCCCGAGCAGAAGAATGCCGACGCGGCGTGGGACTCGTGGTGTGCGGGGTAGAAAATTTTCCCTTTGTAGCCGAGTTCCTTTTGGATGATCTGCGGCGTCCAGAGCTTCTTTGGCATCCACTCGTGCATGGCGAGGTGATACTGCCTCAACCCCCGTGGCCACACCTTCATGGTCGTCTGCAGGATGCGATCGAAGAACTTGAGCATCGGTTTTTCGTAGAAGGCTACGGCATTGAGATCGTTGGCAGTGATTCCCGCATGCTCCAGTGCATGGGCAATGGCGCTTTTGGGGAACGCTTCATCATGTTTTTTGCGTGTATATCGCTCCTCCTGAGCAGCGAACACGATTTCTCCGTCACGGAGCAGCACTGCAGCACTGTCGTGGTAGAAGCAGGAGAGGCCCAATATGTAGATTGGCTTATTCATGGAATTCCTGCACTGAGGAGACATTGAAAATTGAGCATGGAAAATTGAAAATTAGAATTGGTATCGCATTTCTGTAGAGTGATCACTGACATCGATCCAATAGGTTTCTTTGGAGGATTGTCTGGAAACGAGACGCATGCACTTAAGGATGATTGCGTACAGGCCGAAGACGAAGATCCATAGGATCGTCAGGAGGATCGTACTCATGATGCGTCCGAGCACTTGCGAAAAGCGCATCCAGAGATCGTAGAGCCTTCTGAGGGGTACGGGGATATGCATCGATGCAAGGCTACTGTTACAAGCGATCGGCTGCCAGCTTTCTGCTTTTAGAAAACGGTGTAAATGAAGGGTGCCAGCGGCGATGTCTGCGCGAAGACGAGGATCAGCCCCAGAAGGACGACGATGAGGATGATCGGCAGTAGCCACCATTTCTTGCGTATGCGCATGAATCGCCAGAGTTCGGAGAAGATGGAAAGCTTGGACATGGAACAAGCTTACAGCTTACGGCTTACAGCTAAAAGCTTTAAGCTGTACCTATGCAGCTTCCTCAATTTCAAGTTCACGCTGAGCTTGAAAACCATCACTGGTGGTTTCTTGGGCGGCGGGCTTTGCTGCGAGCGCTCCTATGCGCGGTTTGTCCTCCCAGCAAGGAAAAGCTCCTCATCGATGTCGGCTGCGGTACCGGAGGCAATACTGCCGCTTTCTCGAGGGACTACCGCTGTAGCGGTATCGACCCGATTCCTGAGGCGATTGCATCCGCACGGAGCAGATTTCCCGGTATCGAGTTCCATCAAGGGTACGCGCCGGAGGACTGTCTGGATCTGATGCGACAGGCGGACATCGTTCTTCTGGCGGATGTCCTTGAGCACGTTGAAGATGATTTTGCGATGGTCTCGAAGATCCTGTGTTCCATGAAGCCTGGCGCGCATCTCCTCCTGATGGCTCCAGCGGATCCTTCGCTGTGGAGTGCCCATGATCGCGGGTTTGAGCATTATCGCAGATACACCATTGATCGATGGAGAATGCTTTGGGAGGGACTACCTGTGGAGGAGCGGGTCGTTTCCTATTGCAACAGCCGCCTCTATCCGCTGGCGAAGGTCGCGCGGATGATTGCACGCATCAAGGGATCGGCACTTGGTCCGGGCGACACCGATCTCTCGCTTCCCCCGTTACCGCTCAATCGGTTCTTCACCAAGATATTTGAGGGAGAGAGCAGGCGACTGCTCTCTGTGCTGGAGGGTAGGGGTACCCCCTACCGGTATGGGGTCAGTGTTCTGGCGCTTTTGCGGCGCAGCGAAGGGGACGTGGTCCCACGTCGAAGGCCGGAGGGGGTGGCTGTAGATGCGAGGCCGTGGATGGATGTGGGTTGATAGGGAGGAGTAGCGGAGGTTTAAGAACCTCCGCTACGAAGACTGATGTATCGAGCTAGGTCATCATTCCCGCCAGCATCTCCATGAGATGCAGGACTGGACTCATCACGAGGCTAATCCACCCCATGAGGAGGGGAATGTGGAGCAGGTCCTCCGCGATGAGGAGCCCGAGGAGGATCCACGGGCCTCGCTGCATCCAGCGCATGTACGCTTCATCGTGCCGGTAGTGCACGAGGACCTGGACGATCTTGCTGCCGTCGAGGGGCGCGATCGGGAGAAGGTTGAAGGCCATGAGGCCGAGATTGAGCGCGATCGACGTGCGCAGAATATCTTGAGAGACAATCGTCAGCGAGCCGCGCATGCCGCTGCCCATCAGGAGATCCCACGGGTCTCCAGAGAGTGCTTGTGGTGCGAGGAGCAGCAGAAGGCCGAAGGCGAGGAACGCCACGAGGAGATTGCTCACGGGGCCCGCGAGTGCGACGAGCGAGGAGTCACGCTTCCAGTTGCGGAAGTACCGAGGATCGATGGGAACGGGCTTACCCCATCCAAATCCCACGAGGAAGAAGAGCAGCGTGCCCATTGGGTCGAGGTGCGCAATGGGATTGAGTGTGAGCCTCCCCTGGTCTTTGGCCGTCGGATCGCCGAGGCGGTGCGCGACCATTGCATGCGCCCACTCGTGCACCGAAAGCGCAATGAGTAGAGCAATGATGAAGGGCGGGCGAAGGGCGGACATGGAAGTATTATGTATGCAGTATTACGTATTACGTATCCATACTACAGCGACGCTTGCGATACCTCATACCCAATACTTACTACGTAATACTTATTGACCTGTTCTCAGCCTCCACGTAGGCTCTGCCCGCAATGGCACGCAAATGCGCCAAAACCGGCAAGGGAACTGCTTTCGGCAACACCCGGAGCCACTCGCTCCGACATACACGCCGTACCTACAAGGCGAATATCCAAAAGAAGCGCGTCTTTGATCCGAAGACCGGAACGTACGTGACGATGAAGGTGTCGACGAGCTACCTCCGGACGCTCGCCAAGAGATTGCAGCAGGGGAGGTCGGTGTAGCCGACGCATCTATTCTTTGCATCAAAAACGCCCGCAACTGCGGGCGTTTTACGTTGGAGAGACCGATGACAATCCACGAGAAGGACTTCTACTGATCTGTATGCCCGCGATGCTCCATCATCTTCTTCATGGCCTTTGCGGTCCTCGGATGGGCGGACTCAAGGGAGCCCTTTGCCGAAGAATGCGTGGAGCTCCTACATGACTTACCTTCCTCGGATCCACGTTCGTAGTCGCCACAGTTCTTCTGCAATTCTTTCTTGAGAGCCTTCTTCGCCTTCCTCGTCATTTCTTTCATCGGCTTCTTGTCCATCATCGCCTTATGGACGCATTCCATCCGTTCCTTGCCACTCAGCTCCGCACAATGCGCTTTGATTTCCTGACCGAGGTCGGCTTTGCGGGACATGCTCGAAGACGAGGAGGAGTCGGTCATCGCGGGAGAGGACTTCAACGAGGTCGAAGACACCTCGGAAGACGAGGATCCCGTTTCTTCCTCCGCAAGTGCGGGGAGAGCTGAGAACATGAGTGCGGCAATCAGTGTGGAGGATGCGATGGTGCGCATGGCGTTGGGGGCAAACACAGTAATGGTATTCCTCATGCTCATGGACGCTCATTGCCTATTGCAGGATCCTGTGGTGATGCGTCACCTTCTGTGCGTCGGTCTTTCTTCGCGGCCTGATGTCTCTTCTCATGGAGCATGTGCTCTTTGCCGTCCTTTGTCCTTGCCCAACCTTCGGGGTGAGCTTCTCGGTATTCCCGTTCGTGCTGCTCGTGCGCCTCCTGATTCCTGTATGCGGCGATCTTTTCGATCAAAAGCGCGTACGCCTCGATGCGGTTCTGGAGAAGTCCACGGTGCTCCTGATGTCGAACCGTCAAACCTGTCGGATGGTGTGTGAGCTCTACACAGTTGGTGCTCTTGTTGATCTTTTGGCCTCCATGGCCGCGACCTCGGGTATGGAATTCCTCCATGTCTTCCGGGCGCACGCTCCATTGGCTGGCCAGCGCGAGGATGTGGTCGGGGAGCTCTACGGGGAAGTGCATGCAGTACGATCATAAAGAACAATCGAATATTGATAAATGCCCGCCCGGCCTTGCCGTAGAGTCGGGAAAAATTGAAAATAGATGCAATGTTCAAACGGATTCTCTCAGGAAAGCCGCAATGGCACGTTGCAGGCAATGCAGCACTTGTCTTGCTCGTGTTTCTGGCATTTGGGCATAGCCTCTTGCAGGACTTCGCCCCGATCGACGACACGCTGCTTGTACGCGAGAACCTCGCGATCCGCGGGATTTCCTGGAGTAACCTCCGTTACGTCTTCACGCACTACGATCCGGAGCTCTACATTCCTCTGACGTTCGTTTCTTTCCAGATCAACTATCTCTTCGGCGGGCTTGATCCGTTTGGGTTTCACTTCGGCAATATCCTGCTCCATGCGGTGAACGCGGTACTCGTACATGTCTTTCTTAAAAAGCTTATGTGCCGTTCCCGCAGCGGAGAGCCGCGGCTCTCCGCTGCAAGCCACAGTACTGCAGAAGCAGCAGCTTTTGTCGGTGCTGTCATCTTCGCCGTTCATCCATTGCACACAGAGGCTGTTGTGTGGATCGCTGGGCGCAAGGATCTCCTCTTCACGTTCTTTTACCTGCTTACTCTCATCGTGTATGTGGAGGGAAAGAGCCGCTCACGCTCAAGCTCAGTGTGGTACTGCGCGAGCATCGTCTTTGCTGCTCTCGCGATGCTCAGCAAGGCGACCGCAATGACGCTGCCGATCGTGCTAATCTTGGTTGATGGGTATCTCCATGCAGTGGAGCACCGCGGCTCTCCGCTGCGTCAGAGGAGTGTCATTCTCCACAAAATCCCATTCCTCCTTCTGTCCGTCGCCTGCGCTCTCATTGCTCTTGGGGGCAAAGAACGCGTCGTTGGATCTACGACCCTGCTTGAGACCGTCGCGGTTGCTCTGCGCAGTACTGCGCACTACGTTTGGCAGTTTCTCGTGCCGTACGGCTTCAGCGTGTTTTATGAGCAGCGTGAACCCGTCGTGGATTTCCACGTTGCGCTGAGCCTCGTCCTATCCATAGCGGTACTGTTTTGGGCATGGCGTAAGCGCCGGAGTCATCCATCGATCCTCTTCGGTCTACTCTTCTACCTCATCACGCTGAGCCCGACCTTCCTCAACTTTCACAAGGGACTGATCTCCTTCTACGCCGTCGACCGCTACGCGTACCTGCCCTCGGTGGGTCTTTGCATTGTCCTTGCAACGCTTCTGCGCTCACGTCGAAGTGCGTCGATGATTCTATGTGCTGCTGCGATCATCCTTCTTGTACTTTCCCGTTATCAATCACGCGTGTGGGATTCCCCTGAGACCCTCTATCGTCATGCCATTTCCGTCGATCCACCTTCCGTGCCGGCGCGCACGACCCTTGCGCAGGTACTCCGGCAGATGCATCGCACAATAGAAGCATTTGAAGTGCTGCGCGAAGGATTGCAGTTCGGAGATGACGTCAGTTACCGTTTGGAAGCGGGAAATATCTATGCAGCAAACGGTCAGATTGCTGATGCCATTGGGGAATTCGCTAAAGCTTCCCAGATGAAGCCCGATCTTCCCGAACCCTACTTTTCCATTGGCTCACTCGAGGATCGGCGAGGCCATGCGGATCTCGCACTGGAGTACTACCGCACGGCGCTTTCACTCGATCCTTCGTACGTTGCGGCACGCTCACGCATCGCGGGTATCCTCATTGATCGCAACACCTATGCAGAAGCCGAGGAGCAGCTCATCGAAGCCCTGCGCTGGAACGAGAGCTCTTTCATTGCAAATTTCCAGATGTATCGATTGCGTATTGCACAGGGGAGGGAAGAGGAAGCGCAGCAGTACTACGACCGAGCCAAGGCATTGCGACCCCATGCTCCAGAACTCCAACACGCACTCTAGCCGCGATCGTGCCTGCGGTGTTTCCGCTGCGCATGTGGAGGTTTTTTCCCTCGGAAGCGCTTCGGGGGACTGCCGTATTGCTCCGCGAAAGCGTTGGCGTACACCTCACGGTCCTTGGGCGAATGGTTGCGGTCATCGAGTACGTGTCCTATTTCGTGGAGCAAAACATCCTCAAGGTAAAAAATACGCAATGTTTCCACTGACCAATGGCATTCCCAGAGCTTGTCATGCTCGTTCCAGATCCACTCTGCGCCGTACTTCGCGAGCTCCTGCCGAAGCGTGGGCGGCACTGTTGGCAATATTTCTATGAGATTATTTTCGATGGGTAGGAGGTAGACACTGGATCCCCACTGCATGCCATATGCGGGCTCTGAAGGCCGCCGCAGATGGGGCATGCTTAGATGATCCAAGCGTTCCCCGAGGCGCTCAGTGATGAAGCGTGGTAGCTGCATGAGGCGTTCTAGCACTTCGCACATACTCACCGGATGATAAAATCCCGGTCCCGGATCCTCGATGTGGCACTGCGGGTAACAACTCTCACTCTTCCCGCTCTCCTCACGGGGCACAAATCGCGGAACGCCGACATCGCATCCGCCTATTCCGTTGCGTTCTGGCGCGATCACTTTGCGCAGTCGGGAATGGTACCTGCGTGCAAGCGCGGGAACTGCACGAGGGTAGACATGCGGCTGCATCTCGTACATACGGTGCGCGTGCGGCTTCCAAGTGTGGTTCAACATTGGCCCGTGATCGTAGCACATACACAGCGATGGCACCGGATGTGTTCTCTCGTATCCTAGAACCTATCGTTGCGCTTCTCGATGCGATGCATCGGGAGTCGCTTCCTTGGGAGTTCTCCATGCCATTCCCCGGCGTTTGGCTCGAAGGCAGGGTGTACCCCTATGTCCGAACTTCCGGTTCCAGTGCTCCATGCGTCCATCGATCCGTCAGCGCTCGCAGAGACCGCAATCGATCTGCAGGCGATGGCCGATGACATCGAGCGTGGCATCCTCAGGGCGATCGAGGAGGAGTGCCCCCGCGTGACGGCCGCAGAGGCGCCGCGTACCGAGCCGCGCACCCTGCACTCCATGGCGGTGCCGTCTCTCATGGGCATCGCCCTTGTGGGGATCGCGACAACGCTGCGTCATGGTGCCGATCCCGCTGGCGATAGGGAGCACCCGCCGAGCGTTGCGCCGGTACGTGCTGACGACAGGGTGCAGGACGCTGTCGGATGTTGCATGGACGCCAGTCCTGCGGTACCGGAGGAAATCGCTCGAGCGCACCAGGCGATCGCTGCCGGGGATGCAATCGCGTTCCATGCGCAAGACGGCCGGTGCGTCGCTCGCGTAGGCAAGTATTCCGCGGATCATGAGTGGATCTTCCTTGGGGATGCCATCAACGGGTTGTTGCTCTGTCCCGAGCAGGGCCTGTACATGCGCTTTTCAGACGCGCAGTGCCTGCGCGGCACGCGGTCAACGATTCTGCATGACCCTGCTACCGCACAATTACTCCGTGCTCTCCCCGCAATCACTTCCGGCGGCAAAACCCCTCTCTCGTGGGGACGCGACACGTCGTATGGAGGCGCCAGGGGTGTGGTGCGCGTACAGAGGCTGATCGAGCAATGGAAGCACGAGGCAGGAGATGTTTTCAGCGAGGAAATTTCTCTACCTCCGAAGAAGTGAAATATTGTGTTGTAGTGTGCATGCCAGATGCGCAAAACGATCTCTTGTAACCTGCGAGTAATGCAGCGAGTTTTCCGTGAATGCCGCTCGCCATTGCTCTACACTGGGAACTATGGAGAGATGGCCGAGTGGTCGAAGGCGCGCGACTCGAAATCGCGTAGGCCCCAAAAGGGTCTCGAGGGTTCGAATCCCTCTCTCTCCGCCAATTGCGAAATCGCGCGGATTTCGCAATTGGCGGTGTGCGCTGGAAAAAATACGAACCGATTTTGCGGGCGGCGCCTGAAAAATTCGCGCGCCAGCCGCCGCCTGCTTGCCCGTCCTCCGGCGCGGCCGACCTGCCGTTTCTAAAAACGGCCAAAGAACCTGTAAAAATATCGGCTCGAACTTTCTTTTGGCCAAAAGCGGGATTTTTCTCATTCATAGTGGGCTCTGGATACGTTTTAAATTGGGATTCGTCACTTGTGTATACCGCTGTGTTGTTCTGATGTTCTGATGCCCAAGCAACTCTTGGACGTATCGTACATCTGTACCATTTTCCAGGAGGTGCGTTGCGAAGCTATGGCGCAAGCTATGAAAGGTTGCACTCTTTTTGATGCCTGCTTTTTGTAATGCATTTTGGAATATTTTCTGTGCTGTGCGTGTAGTCAGTTTGCCACCACGTTCGCTCGCAAACACGATGTCACCTTTTGCCTTGCCTGCCACAACTGACCGCAAATCATCAACGAGCTTATCAGGCATGACGGTAATACGATCCTTCTGCCCTTTTGCTTGTTTGATATGCAATGTTTGCTCATCCAAATCAACATCCTGTACACGTAAAGCAATTACTTCACTTACGCGCAAGCCAGCACCGTATGCAAGAGACAGAAGAAGTCTGTGTTTCGAATTTTTCACCGCAGCAAGCAGACTCTGAATTTCATTGCGTGAGAGAACAACGGGTAAACTGTAACCTGTTTTTGCCACTCGAATGTCTACCTTCTGTTGCACGTTCATGACATTCCTGTAGAAAAATTTGATAGCATTGAGAAACACATTCCTGCTCTCTGCTGACATGTTCTTCTTCTGACAATGCAGCAAAAAATCTCGAATGTTGTTCTCGTCCAGAATCTCAAATGCATTCTTTTTGAATGCAAAATATTCACGCAATCCATACAGGTAGCTCTTTACCGTCATTGGACTATAATTCCGTATCGCCAGCTCCCTCTGCATTTGATCCAAATAATTTAGCAAAGCAGAGAAAGAAAAATAGAATGCACCTGAGTTTTTATACGAAAGTATAGTACAAATAATTCGTATATAATGCAATTTACATTTATAATACGAATATATATCGTATAAAAACGAGTTCTATTCAATAATTTCAGGGGCTAACGAAGGGGGCAATTTTCTAAAAACGGGGGGCACTTAACGATAACTTATTAAATCTTAATCAATCACAAGGATTATTATGAAACGATCTTATTATTCCAAAGCAATTAGCCAATTTTTAGTGGATGAACCAGAAATAATCTTAGGAGAACTTGCACGAAACCACGAATTTAATTTGGAAGAACAGCAAAAAAATGCGTGGATACGTGAGATTGTAATTTTAAAGAAGGAACTAAAAAACTTTAATAAAGGACATATCTTATTTGAGTATTCTATTCCACGAATGGGAAGAAGAGTAGATGTAATTATAATATATTCGGGTTTAGTTTTTGTTATAGAATTTAAAGTTGGCGATAATGAATATCCTAAGCATGCTATAGATCAAGCATTAGATTATGCTATTGATTTGAAGAATTTTCAAGAAGGAAGTCATAAAATAAAATTGGTACCTATATTAGTTTCAACAAATGCTGCTGAAATTCAGAGTGAATACAAATTATTTCAAGACGGAATATTTTATCCTTTACTTTGTAATTCAGAAAATATTGCAAAAAATATTTTAGGTGTGTCTAATGAATATACTGATCAAGAAATAATTCCTGCAGTCTGGGAAAATTCTTTATACAAACCCACTCCAACAATAATTGAAGCAGCACAAGCATTGTATCATGGTCATAGTGTAAAAGAAATATCTCGTTCAGATTCTGGCGCAATAAATTTAAGTAAAACTGCTGAAGCCATAAACAAAATAATTGATAAATCAAAAAATGAGAAAATTAAATCGATTTGTTTTATTACAGGTGTTCCCGGTGCAGGGAAAACGCTAGCAGGGTTAAATTTAGCAAATGAAAGACATAAATTTATCGAAGAAGAACACGCAGTATTCTTATCAGGAAATGGCCCGCTTGTTGAAGTATTACAAGAAGCATTAGCAAGAAATGATGTTGAATATTCTTCTGAGGACATATCTAAGACTAATGCCTTAAAGAAAGCGAAGGCTTTTATCCAGAATATTCATCACTTTAGAGATGATGCTCTAAGTGTAAGCACTCCACCAATAGAGAAAGTTGTTGTTTTTGATGAAGCCCAAAGAGCATGGACACACAAACAAACATCAGCGTTTATGCAAAAGAAGAAAGGTGTTCCAGATTTTAATATGTCAGAACCAGAATTTCTTATCAGTATAATGGATCGCCACAAGGATTGGGCAGTTATTATATGTTTGATAGGTGGCGGACAAGAAATAAATACTGGGGAAGCAGGTTTGCCTGAATGGTTTTCTGCATTAAGAAATAAGTTTTCGCACTGGAAAATATTTCTTTCCACAGAAATAACGGACACTGAATATACAAGAGGTACAGATATTAACCAAATTGTGGGAGGACTTCAACATGAATCTTTACCTGATTTACATTTAAGTACTTCGATTAGGTCATTTAGGAGTGAAAATGTATCTAATTTTGTTAAACTACTTCTTGATTGCGATAAGGAATCAGCAAAAAAAGTATTATCTGATCTTAACGGAAAATATCCTTTTCTGATTACAAGAGATTTAGAAAAAGCAAAAGCTTGGTTAAGGCAAAATAGTAGGGGAACTGAAAGGATAGGTTTAACTGCAAGTTCTGGTGCATATAGATTAAAACCATTCGGAATTTCTGTGCAAGTAAAAATTGACG
>VGKY01000019.1 GCA_016866875.1 Candidatus Peribacteria bacterium | reverse complement strand
GGGATGAGCGTTACGCAGAGCTCGTAGCATGGCAGAAGGATCATGCGGATGGATGGCCATCGGCAGTGTCCAAAGACGCACAGGAGAAGAGTTTGGGAATGTGGCTCAGTGGGCAGCGTGGCAAGTTACGGGACGGAGAACTCGAAGGTGAACAGGCGGAGCAGTTGCGGGCACTCGGAGTGGAACCAGCAGATAAGCAAAAGTCATGGGATGAGCACTACGCAGAGCTCGTAGCATGGCAGAAGGATCATGTGGATGCATGGCCATCGGAGAAGTCCAAAGACACACAGGAGAAGAGTTTGGGAATGTGGCTCAGTAGGCAGCGTGGCAAGTTACGGAACGGAGAACTCGACGGTGGACAGGCGGAGAAGCTGTGTAAGCTCGGCGTGGTCACCACTCAGAAACAATAGTGTGAATCTCCTCGCTCGTTCGCGCAGCTGAGCAAGTGAGGCCTAGAGCTTCGTCCCACGCCCGATGATTGCATCGATCGCAGCGCTGAGGGCATCGAATCCCGATTCGACCTTCTGATTGTTGACGAAGAACGTCGGCGTTCCTGAAACACCGAGCTCTTTACCCTTTTCGTAGTCCGCAAGAACCGTTTCGCGCTTGATCTCAGACTTCAGGCAGCGGTCGAAAAGTGCCGTGTCGAGCGCAAGTGTTCCCGCCCAACGCGAGAGCTGATCGATGTTGAGCTTCTTCTGCTCCGTATAGACGAGATCCACATACTCCCAGAACTTGCCCTGATCCGCAGCACACTCAGAAGCCATGGCAGCTTCGAGGGCATAGCGGTGCAGCGAACGCAGCGGGAAATGCAGGAAATCCAAACGCACCTGCGCTCCATACTTTTCAAGCAGTGGCGCAGAAATCCTCTCGTGCGCCACCTGACACGCGGGGCACTGGAGATCGGCGAACTCGGTAACGACAACGATCGCATCGGGGTTACCGCGGGGCACTTTCGCGGAATCTTTGGAAAGTCCACTGGTATCTGTGCAGGCAACCAGAGCGAGGACAGCGACGGAATAGGTGAGGAAGCGTTTCATGGCATTGGAGGAACGAATCAAGTACGTAAGTTATCCTACCCAGCAACCCGGAATCTTCGCAAACTTTACCCCCATGCTCCCCTCTTCCTGTTTTTACAATCTGCCTACGCTATACTTCCACCCTCATGTCCCTCTACCGAAAGTACCGGCCCCAGTCCTTCGCCGATGTCGTGGGCCAGGAGCACATCGTCACGACGCTCGAACAGGCTGCGAACTCGGGAAAGCTGGCGCAGGCCTACCTCTTCGCCGGAGGACGCGGCACAGGGAAAACGTCCATGGCGCGCATCCTCGCCAAGATCCTCATGATCCGTGGCATTGAAAGTGAGGTACTGCAGAAGCAGATCGTGCGTGGGGTCGAGGAAGGGACGATTGTCGACTTGCTCGAAATCGACGCCGCGAGCAACACGGGCGTCGACAACATCCGTGACCTGATCGAGAAAATCCAGTTCTCACCCGTCATCGCCGCTGCGAAGGTCTACATCATCGACGAAGCGCACATGCTATCCAAAGGAGCATTCAACGCGCTCCTGAAAACCCTGGAGGAGCCGCCGCCCTACGCGCACTTCATCCTCGCGACGACGGAAATCCAGAAGATCCCCGCGACGATCCAGTCGCGCTGCCAGTGCTTCCCCTTCCGGGTCATTCGCGAAGAAGACATCGTACGCAGGTTGCAGTACATCGCAGACCTCGAGCATATCACCATAGACCGCGAAGCCGTGCGCGCTGTTGCCCGCCACAGCGGCGGAGCCATGCGCGATGCGATCTCCCTGCTCGACCAGCTCAGAGCACTTCCAAAGATCACCGAGGAGGATGTCCTCATGCGCGTGGGCTCGAGTGGTGCGGAGGATGTGCGCGGCGTGCTCGATGCCATCGTTGCTGGAGACACTGCGACGATCATCACCATCGTTCGCCGCCTTGAAGAGGCAGGATCCCCACTCGATACCTTCCTCAGGCAGCTCCTCGGCACCGTTCGTGAGGACATGCACGCGTCCCTCGAGCATCAGCAGAGCATCGACCGCCACCTTGCCATACTCGATGCCCTGCTCCACGCCATTCGCGACGTACGCATCGCTCCGGTACCAGGGTTGATCCTTGAATCAGCACTGCTGTCTCTCTGTCATGGTGTTTCCTCTCCTCCGCAGACAACGAAGAAAGAGGAGAAGGCGGGAAAAACCGAGAGACAGGAGAGGCTAGGAAAGGCTGAAAAGATTGCAAAGGCCGAAGAGAGGAAACCTGCGACCGAGAAGGAGATGGAAACCAAGCCCGCTGCTGCCACCATCGAAGCTCCCGAAGTCACGATGGCATCGGTACAGGAACACTGGAACGACGTCGTGAGCGCAGCCACACCACCTGCGGTAAAAATGTCGCTGAAAAACGGCCGCATCACGCGTGTGGAAAGCGACAAGATCACCCTGGGCTTCCCCTCCTCCTTCCACAGAGAAAAGGTGGCATCGACGGAAGCCAGCCGCAAGATCGAGGAGATCTTGCTGGGGATCTTCAAAAGGCAACTGCGGCTCGAGTGCATTCTCGAGACACAGAAAGCCTCCGCAACACCTTCGGAAGAAGCGGTGAATCTCGCGGAAGCAGCAGCAGAGATATTTTAGCTGTCAGCTTTCAGTAGAGAGCTTTAAGCTACCCGCATGCACATCCAGGATGAAAAAGCTGCACTGCGCATGGCCATCGAGGAGCGCTTGAAGCGCATGACCGATGCGGAGCGCTCCGCCGAAAGCCGATCACTGTGCAGGAGGCTTACCGAGGGAATTCCCGAAGGCACATCCATCTGCGCATTTTATCCGATGCGCTCAGAGCCGGACATCACGCCATTTCTCGAGGAAGTGCTCCGCCGCGGCGATCCGCTCTACCTCCCCTGCTTCGATGGCACGCTGATCTTTCGAAAGGCAAAAGATCTTGAAGCGCTCGTTCGAGGGAAGCTCGGAACACGAGAGCCCGCACCCGATGCTCCGGTTCTCGACTTCTCAAGCGAACAAACGAACGAACAAAGAAACCCCTTCACCGTCCTGCTTCCCGGCCGCGCCTTCGATGCTCACGGGAACCGTCTCGGCCGCGGCAACGGTGGGTATGACCAGTGGCTCCACCAAGAACAAAGACATCGCGCAGCGATGCGCCTCATCGGTGTGGCCCTAGAATGTCAGATCGTCGACAAAGTTCCGGTGGAATCACATGACCAGAGGATGGACGCGCTAGCGACAGCAAGAGGAGTGCAGAACATGAAAAAATAACGATGGAGAATAAAAATTGGTGAAATGGTATTCTTCATTCTTCATTCTTCATTCATAATTCCAGCATGTTCACCTACGATTCCCTTCGCCAAAACGATCCCTCGGTATTTCAGTCATTGCAAGGCGAAATGCAGCGCCAAGCGGACGGAGTGGAGCTCATTGCCTCGGAGAACTACGTCTCCCCTGCCGTTATGGAGGCGATGGGTACGGTGTTCAACAACAAATACTCCGAGGGCTACCCTGGCAAGCGCTACTACGGCGGACAGGAATTCACCGATCAGGTGGAGTCCCTCGCTATCGATCGCGCGAAGCAGCTCTTTCGCTGCGGTCATGCCAACGTGCAGCCGCACGCAGGCTGCCCGGCGAACGTCGCGATGTACTTCGCCCTTTTAGAGCCAGGTGACTGCGTCCTGGGGATGGATCTCGGCCACGGCGGGCACCTAAGCCACGGCCACCCCGTCACCTACCTCACCAAGATCTTCCGTTTCGTACGCTACGGCATGAAGGACATCGAGACCGGGGAGCTCGATTACGACGCAATGCTGGAAACGGCCAAGAAGGAGAAGCCCAAGCTCGTCCTCGCCGGATACTCCGCGTACCCCCGCGAAGTCGACTACGCAAAGATGAAGGCGATCGCCGATGCCGTCGGGGCCTATGCAGTGATGGACATGGCGCACGTCGCAGGACTCATCGCCGGAGGCGTGCACAAAAATCCCTTCGACTACGGCTTCGACGTGGTGACGACCACAACCCACAAGACTCTCCGCGGCCCCCGCGGCGGCATGATCCTCAGCAAAAACGAGGAGATCGGCAAGAAGATCGACAAGTCCGTGTTCCCCGGTTTCCAGGGCGGCCCCATCATGCAGATGATTGCCGCAAAGGCAGTCGCCTTCGGCGAAGCCTTGCAGCCGGAATTCAAGGAGTACGCTGCGCAGATCGTGCGCAACAGCAAGCATCTTGCGAAGTACTTGATGGATCGCGGAGCGAAGCTCATCACCAATGGAACCGACAATCACCTCATGCTCGTCGACTGCATCAAGAGCTGGAACATCCCGGGAGGCGAAGTGGAGAAGGTGCTCGACGAGGTCGGCATCACGCTCAACAAGAACTCCATCCCCAACGACCAACGAAAACCGATGGATCCCTCCGGTATACGCCTGGGTACTCCTGCCATCACCACGCGCGGCATGCGGGAGAACGATATGGAAGTGCTCGCGGACTTCATGCTCGCAGCCATCGAACGCAGAGCTGATCCCACTGCCTTGCATGCCCTGCACGAGGAAGTGAAGACCTTCTGCCGGCGCTTCCCGGTACCGGGGATTTCGGCATAAGCCCCAGCGGGAGAAGTGTTAGATGGGAGAAAATTCTGAGTTAATTATTGTCGACACTCACCGAATATCTCCTCTCTATGAAGACAAAAAGTATGATGTCAATTTTTGTATAAATTATGTATTCATAAAATATTATCTACGTTGGGCATCATCGAAATATTGCGGAGATCTATATCAGGCGTACGATGACATGATTTGCGAACAGCAAGTCAACGCCATCAGCCTTCGCCCTGCGGGCTTCGGCCGACAAGTCAGCCACCGCTCACTTCTCGCCACCCAACGCGCGTTGCCCTCGTTCCTTCTCCCAAACGGATATACACACAAACATCTCGCCCGCCTCTGTGCGGTCGGGATCTCGCTCTCCAAGTTCGTAATCCAAAGCCGAGGATGCTTCGGATCGCGCACCCCCTTTCGCTCCTGTGTGACAGAGACCTTCGGGACTCTCGCTCACCGCTCCGGAGCACTCACCTGGCCATGAGGATAAACAAGTGGCCGGAGGAGGGCACCCACGACACGTCGGTCTCGATCGACCTGTCACGAAGGATCCTCCCTTCACTTCAAGGCCTCGGTCAGTGAGCTTCGTCTCACCGCTACCGCTGCTAAGAACACAAAGACAAAAGGTCAGACCCCGTCTGGCCTTTTTTCTCAGGCAATAAATACTATTACAACAATAAATGTATTATGAGCAATTGTATCCCCGTAAAGCGAATCGTACGTTAGCCCCTTCATGGCTTTCTCAAGAGCTATCATCGGCACGATGAGCATCATCGTTGCCCTGCTTTCCGCAGGCATTCCAGACGCAGAAGCCTGCGATGGCAGGAGATGCCATCACCGCTACGATCAGGGCTACTACGGAGGCTACGAAGAGTGGAATGCGCCATACGACAACACCCGCTCGGTGCCAAGGCATTCGAGAACTCAGTGGAGACCGTCACAGCGAGGAAATGGCATAGAAATGCCCGGGTTTCGCTGTTACTACCGCGGCAAAGATGGCGCCTGCATGAACTATTCCTACCGTCACAGCTCGACGTGGGCAGGCTACAGTTCAGTTTGGGATAAGCCGTACGTAAATGATTATTACGAACCGTATGAGTACGCACATTCCCACGGCTACGGTGTTGATTACCAGTACTCTCCGTACGGAAACGATGGGTATGATTGGTAAAAAGAAATATATCTGAAAAATGTCCAACGAAAGAATATTTGATGCACTGCCCAAGCCCACTTACCTTCCTCTCCTATGTTCACCCGCATCCTCTCCCTCCTCGCGCTTTTTCTTATACCCGCGCTCGCTTTTGCCCATCAGCCGCGCATTACCGAGAGCCGGCAGACGCTCGTGCCGGATCCGGAGATCTCCAAGGCCTACTATGGCAAGCTCACGGGCGAGCCCGATGTCTACACCATAGAGGCGAAAGAGCCCTTTGACCTCTATGTGAATGTGCTGGTGCCCGATATCGCGGGGCAGAAAAAGGACGTCTCGGCGACTGTCTCAAAAAACGGCAAAGAGCTGGCCGTACTTGAAGGCATAAACTTTGAATGGAAAAATTTTTACGAACCCTTTGGCGCTGACTCCTACTTTATGGGGCCAGAGTATAAGGCGCGAGCGGAAGCGGGCACCTATGAGATCCGTGTTTTGAGTAGCGGGAACGACAGCAAGTATTCACTCGCCATAGGCGAGATAGAGGCCTTTGATTTCAAAGAGACCGTGAACGTGTTCACCATTATCCCCGAACTCAAGAAAAACTTTTTTGAAGTCTCGCCCATCACCTTTATCAAATCTCCCTTCGGCTGGGGACTCATCGTCGTGATGTATCTTTTGGCCGGCATTGTGGGCCTTCTCTACCGCTCCATATTGAAAAAATTTGCCAAGAAATCGGTGCGAGGAGCCACGCATAACATCGGCAAAGCCGACCGTTTGCTCCGCCTCGCAATAGGCGCAGGATTGCTGCTGTGGGCTATCACCACCTCGTGGAGCCCTATCCTTCTCTTCTTCTCCGGCTTCGCACTCTTTGAGGCTCTCTTTAGCTGGTGTGGCTTCTACGCCGCGATCGGGAAAAATACCTGCCCGGTGGAATAAACTTGATGAAAAAAGATTATTCAAAATTAGATATCGAAGGGGGTTGGGAATAATAAGTTAAAAATCACACACATTTTGCCAAAGGTGCGGGGTTGAGGTGATGTAGTTTTAAAAAAGTGAATCTTTTAGTTTCACTTTTTTTGATTTATACTAAAGATAGATATTGATTATCCTTTTTTATATATGAATATATTTCTCATTACTTTACAAATTGTTGCTGGACTTGGTATCTACAACGTTTGGTTTATTCGTGCAGGAAAAAGTACTGCATATCGAGGAAAAGGGGCACAGAATCTGAGGAAAGAATTTGAAGCATATGGCTTGTCAAGAAACATTATGTGGCTTGTTGGAACAATCAAGGTCCTTTGTGCAACAGGACTTTTGCTTGGGATTTGGTATAGAGAACTTGTAAGGCCAAGCTCTTCTGTACTTTCTGTGATGATGCTCGGTGCGATTGGAATGCACATCAAAGTGGGAGATTCTTTCAAGCGAACCATGCCAGCACTTCTCATGTTCACAATATCACTTCTAATCACTATCTTTACTTAAAGCATGCCGAAGTTTGCAAAACGAACAAAAGAAGAGCTATGGAAGCATTGCAAAGAAGAAGCTGTCCTAAAGATGGGCAAGTTTTCTGCTCGTGCGATGCAATACGCGGTCAAGCTCTATAAAGAGCGCGGTGGAGGATATATCGGTGAGAAGACAGATAAGAATAGTCTAGTGAAGTGGACAAAGGAGGACTGGGGGTATGTGGGTAAAGCAAAACACAGTCGGTATTTGCCGAAGAAAGCGCGGGAGCATTTGACTGTCGGAGAGAAAATTGCCACAGACAGAGCAAAGAACAAAGGAACAAAGGCGGGAATGCAATGGGTAGCTCAGCCGAAACGCATCGCGAAAAAGACGTCGAAGTATAGAATAAAATAGCTATATGCAAAAAACATATACATTTGGCCAAGGGCGGGGGTGGTACTATGAACTGACGAAATAATAGAGAACCTTGAATGAAACAAAAACAATCTTAGTTACCGGTGGATCGGGCTTTATTGGCACTAAACTTACACAAGCACTTTTAGACAAGGGCTATGCTGTTGTTGCCTCCGATTTAGTAAAACCGAAAATTAAGCATGAACGACTGACATTTAAAAAATCAGATCTCTCAATTGATAAAATATCTAAAAGATATGACGGAGTATTATACGGAATTATCCATTTGGCGGGGAAAAATATTTTTGGCCGATGGACAGAAGATTTTAAAAAGGCGTATATGAAAGTCGGATAGAGAGCACAAAAAAAATTATTGGAACAGTTTCGCATTGGAATACTAAACCAAAAGTTTTTGTCAGCGCTTCAGCTTCCGAATTTTATGATAATGCTGGTGAAGGAGAGGTTAATGAATCTGCCAATTCGGGTACAGATTTTCTAGCCAAAGTCTCCGTTGATTGGGAGGAGGAAGCTAAAAAAGCAGAAGCATTCGGTATTCGGTCAGTGCAAATACGCACAGCTCATGTACTAGGAAATGGTGGATTGCTCGCACCTCTTTTTCTGGCATTCAGGTTAGGCCTTGGGGCTTGGATCGGCACTGGTAATGCCTGGTTTCCGTGGGTACACATAGAAGATATGGTAAATATTTATATTTTTGCTGTAGAAAATGAGAGTTTGCATCGCCTATACTCCCCCCATGCGCCGGATTGCCCGCAGCCTCGGCTTTTCCATCGAAGGATTGTGGCATGCGCTGAGGGAGGAGCGCAACCTGCAACTCTTCTCCATCGGATTTATCGCCGTGATCTTTGCGGCGATGCAGCTCAACCTCGAGCGCTGGGAATGGGTCGCGCTCCTAGTGAGTGGTGGCGCCTTTATGGCTGTAGAGCTCTTCAATACTGCCCTAGAGCGCCTCACTGATGCCGTGGATGCCCTGCCGAAGGAGCGGGCAAATGCTTCACTACACGCTTCCATGAAGGCGACGAAGGATGTGTCTGCGGCGGCGGCACTAGTAGGATTGGTTTCGGTGATCGTCACACTGTTGATAGTACTGGTACCAAAGGTGATGTAGGACCAATGCAAGACCACCGCACCCCCGTAGGGGTGCGCTGATCTGATGGCATGTTCCAAGCACCCCAGTAGGGGTGCGCTGATGTGACGAAATGTTTCACGCAGAGCCCAATGCCTTTTGAGCAGGCCGATGAGGCGCGGCATGCGGAGGAGGCCATCGGCCAAACAAAAGGCATTGGGCGCAGCGCAGTCGAATTGAAAGTTTCTTTTGTCCGGCAGACAAAAGAAGGGAGATCCGCATACCTAAGTTTGCACCGCCTCTCCAGCCTTTTTCTTCTTCTCCACCTCGGCAAGCAATGTCTTACTCACGGGAGGCACGCCCCCAAGGGCGACGAGCTTCTTCTCGAGTTCCTGCATCTTTCCCTCCTCTGCGTCCGATAGTGCTTCGCCGAGCATGGAGCGCTTGCGAAGGGCATTGAAATCATTGGTCCACATCTCCTTGTCCCGCCAACTACGGTACTCTTCGAGACTCATCTTCTTCTCCCGCGCCTTCTTCTTCTCTTCCTCTTCCTTCTCCTTGGCTTTCTCTACAGATTTCGCCGTGACCTTTCCCTCCTTGGCCGACTCCGCCCAACGCTTGATCTTCTCTTCCACAACGCTGCGCTTCTCGCTGTAGCGCTCCCGAGAGAGGCGGCGGATGATCTCGATACGCTTGGTATCGTGCGGTAGGACAGGAGGAGGCAACGTGCTTACCGAGAACGGCTTACTGGGGATACCGTCGATCATGAGGCGCATGTACGCGTGATACTTCGGCAGGCTTAAGATGTCTTTCTCTACGACCATCTCTTCAAACTGCTTGCTCATGGGTTCGGCGTCATCCGCGCCAATCTGGAACGAAACGATCGTGCCGACGTTTCCGAAGACGGCATCCTGGAGCTTGGTGCTCTTGTCACCGATCAAAAGCTGCGCGACGTACTGGTTGGCCATCGTGAGGCTTAGGCGGTACTTTCTGGCCTCCGAGAGGATCGTGGCAAAGGACTCGGTAGCGAAGTTCTGGAACTCGTCGACGTAGAGGAAGAAATCGCGGCGATCCTTCTCCGAGATGTCCGCACGGCTCATAGCCTCGAGCTGGAACTTCGTGACGAGCATGGATCCGAGGAAGGCGGAGGTGTCCTCTCCGAGCTTTCCCTTGCTCAAGTTCACGAGGATGATCTTGCCGGTGTCCATCGCGTGGCGGATGTCGACGGTGCTGCTGACCTGCCCAACGATATTGCGGATGAGGGGGGTAGAGAGCAGCTGACCGACCTTGTTCTGAATCGAGGCGATGGCTTCCGTACGGTACTTTTCGCTCCACGTTGCAAACTCGTCCTCCCAGAAGCTACGCACGAGCGGGTCGCTTAAGCGCGAGACGACCTTTGCGCGGTAGGCGTCATCGGAGAAGAGACGCATGATCCCGAGCATCGAGGAGCCCTCGGTCTCGAGGAGGGCCAGCAAGGTGTTGCGGAGAATGTGTTCCATGCGCCCACTCCACACATCGGGCCAGAGCTTGGTGAACACACTCATGATGCCCGAGGCCACAAGCGGCCGCTGATCGGCCTCCTTGCACTCGAGGATGTTGAAGGAAATCGGAAAGTCCTTGTCCGCAGGATCGAAGAGGATCACGTCGTTGCTCCGCTCCTTGGGAACGAACCGCAAGACGGCCTCCACGAGATCGCCGTGCGGGTCGATGAGTCCGATCCCCCGCCCCGCCTGGATGTCAGAGAAGAGCATGTTTTCGAGCAGCGTGGACTTGCCCATACCGGTCTTTCCGATGACGTATATATGGCGCCTGCGGTCGTCGGTCTTTATACCGAACTTCGTCCGTGCACCGCGGAAAACCGACTCACCGAGCACCGTGAGATGCTTACTGGGGTCATCTGAAGGGACTGCAGGGGGTAGTGGGAGATTGATGGGCGGCTCGAGCTTCTTGCTGAGCACCCAGTCGATATTGGGAGTCTGCACGAGACTCGTAGGTAAGTGCCAGAGCGTGGCGAGCTCCTCGACAGAGAGGACGTACGGACGCTCAGCAAATCCCCGGGGAACCGTAGAGACAAACTGGGGCTTTCCCGGAGCAAGGGCGTTGGTGAGGGGCAGTGCGAACTGACGGAAGCTCCCCACGATCTCCTGAAGTTTCTGCAGCGCCTGCGCCTGGTGCCCTTTGTGCGCGATGACGCTCACGCGCACATTGCAGAGAAAGAGTAAGCGGTTGACCTTGTCTTGCGCGGCAGCGACGGAATCTTCGCGATCATGACTGCGCACCGTCGCACGCTCGCGGTCATCGGCACCCGTGGGCTTCTCGCCCGCCATGCTCACACCCCCTGCCCAGAATTTGCTGAATCCCGGCCACGCACGAAATCCCCCCATGAAAACCGCCACCGGCAAGAGCGCCCACCGCCTCCAGCCGCGAGCAAGCTGCACGCGAGCAAAGAGATTGGCGTACTTCCCCGACATGGTCGACATCCCCTTTTGGAGGAGCGGAAGGAAACGCAGTGCGCGCTTGCGGTAGGTACCCGTGAGCGGACGGGCGATCACCTGCACATGACCGCGCATCCCGGGAAGATCGTACCGCGCGAGCGTCGACGTGATTCCAGCGATGGGATTCACGTTGACCCTGCTCAAGAGATCATCGAACTGAGGATGACGCTTGATGGGGAAGATCTCGGGTTCTTTAAGAAGCAGATCAACGGACACCACCTCCTCGTCCTCCGTAACCGCAAAGGGATCGCGCCCCGTCTCGTAGTCGATGTCGATTTCAGGATACTGAGCATAGAGCTGGCTCTGAGCGAGTTCGGCAGCCACAGATGTCCCACGGACGAAGAAAGCGATGCGGCCATCGGTGCCCATCCCCACTTCAAACTGCACGGGGGCATCGGCTGGCGCAAGCGCATGGAGAGCCGCGATCGCGGATTCGGCGTACAGAGGACCCCGCGGCTTTTCCTTCTCCCCCTCCTTGGCGGGGCGAATCCTGAGGATGACGTTCTTCGGATCGGTCATGTCGTCTCAGAGTGTAGAAGGGAAAAGGAATAGGGAGTAGAGCGTTGAGCGTAGTCCATCGCTGCTACCTGCCCCCTTCCTGTAAAAGTCCCGCTGCCATCTCCAGCGCTGCGGTATTGAACGCATAATCCATGCGCATGGGGCCAAGGATACCAATCGCGCCCTTCTCCCCGCGCACCTCATACCCCGTCACGAGGATAGAGCAGCTCTGCACCTGCGGCAGCACGTGCTCCTCGCCGATGTAGTACCGAATCTTTTTGTCGATGGTGAGCTGATCGAGCACAGCATCGAAGTGCTCTTCCAGAGCCTCAGCTACCCCCATCGCGAGCATGGGATTTTGCATGAACTCCGGCTGGCGGAAGAGGTTGTGGAAGCCTAAGTAGTAGACCTGATGCTTATGCGGGACGGAGGCGAAAGCCACATTGGGCGTCATGTGCGCGAGGAGCGCCACCGCCTCGTACACGCGCTCCTGATCCTTCCTGCGGAAATACTGCTCCCGCAGCGTCTCAAATTTCTGCCGTACGGCTCTCTCGTGGCTCGTGGGCTTCAGGTGCTTCTCGACGTAGAGCCGGTAGCCCTTAGCGGTTGGCACGCGCCCTGCGGAGGTATGGGGCTGCGCGATGAATCCCTCCTCCCCAAGAAAGCGCATTTCATTGCGGATCGTCGCTCCGGAAACGGCAAAATTACCGCCTGCCAAGATGTGCTTGCTCCCCACGGGCTCGGCACTGTGGATGAATTCCTCAATGATGGCCGTCAGAAGCTGCGCCTGGCGTTCGTTCATCACTATTCATTATAGCAGTCGAAGAGGAGGAGTGCTAGCGCGGATCGCTGCAGAAACACATGCCAATGCCGTACCAATTCCACACTGCGGTACAGCTCTGAGCACAAGTAGAAAAGGGCGCAGAAACCTGCGCCCTGTCCGGTTTTTCCTAGAGGTAACAGATACCTGCTCCGAAGAGACAAGCTGCAATAACCACCCTCACAATTAGGATATTGCGCTTTGATGGAACGGACATCGCTTCCGTATCCAGTAGGCCTCCGAAGGCAAGCAAGCCTCCGATTTCTACTTCTTCGAAGTCTTCTCCAATCTCCTCTTGAAGCGCTCTACGCGACCACCGCGAGCATCGACCTGCTTCTTTCCGGTGTAGACCGGGTGACACATACGGCAGGTTTCAATGCTCATGGACGCAACCGTGCTAGGAATCAGGTAGACCGCGCCACACATCGAGCACGACGTGGAGGCGTCTTTGTGAACCTGTGGGTGGATACCTTTTTTCATAGAACGGGGGAATTGTAGGGTTTGAATGGAGGAAGGCAAGAAGGTTACACCCTTATTTTGCCGCCGCTTTCCTTTGCCGCTTTGCCGTCCTCTCGACCTTTGCCTGCTCCTCTTCAAGCGCCTGCACTTCCCCTTCCCGCATCTCCTCGGCAGCCTCAAGAACAGCCTGCTCGCTCTCCGGATCGTGCATGATCACGCTCATCGTGGCGACTTTATCGCGGGCATTGAGGCGCATCACGATCACACCCTGGGTGGCGCGGCCACGCGAGGGAATGTCGCTCAGCTGCATGCGGATGGTCTGCCCTTGCTTGCTGATGCAGAGGAGATCGCCATTCTCGCCCTCGGTAAGCACGCATCCGCCAACGATGTCTCCCGTCTTCGCGGTAAGCTGCGCGGCCTTCACGCCGGTGCCGCCGCGTCCCTGGAAGCGGTACTCCTCAACGGGCGTCATCTTCCCAAGGCCGTTCTCCATGACAACGAGGAGCTTGCTGGTCTTGGCGTTACTAATGCCTGC
Organism: Candidatus Peribacteria bacterium; assembly: GCA_016866875.1. GTDB lineage: Bacteria > Patescibacteriota > Gracilibacteria > Peribacterales > Peribacteraceae > 2-12-FULL-55-11. The sequence continues at coordinate 4,114 of VGKY01000019.1, read as the reverse complement.
AGCCTCGATGACAATGTCTCCGGGACGGAGCTTGATACCGCGCACACCTGCGGCGGCGCGCCCCATGTCGCGGACATCGTCCTCTTTGAAGCGGATAGACATCCCCTTCTTCGTGAGGATGAGGATCTCATCTTTGCCAGAGCTTGCGATGACCCAGCAGAGCTCGTCACCGGGCGGCATCTTCTGTGCGATGAGACCGGAGCGGCGGATGTTGCCGAATTCCGTAAGATCTGTGCGCTTCACCGTTCCCTTTCTCGTCACCATGAAGAGGTGCTTCTTATCGGCAAGGTCAGCCTTGAGGATCGCGGTGATGCGCTCCTCGGGCTGCAGCTGCAACAGGTTGACGATCGCCGAGCCCTTCGCCGTGCGGCTGGCTTGCGGAAGCTCGTAGGCAGGAAGCTTGAAGACGCGACCGGTATTGGTGAAGCAGAGCAAATCGTCGTGGTTCATCACGTGCAGGAGCGACTGCAGCTCGTCGTCCTCCTTCGTAGCCATGCCCTTGATGCCCTTGCCGCCGCGGTGCTGGGCCCGAAACTGCATAGGGCTCATGCGCTTCACGTAGCCCGTGAGGGTGAGCGCGACGATCATCGGTGCATTGGGGATGGTGTCTTTGGCCGTGAACTCGCCGACGGCGCCCTTCACGACGGTCGTGCGACGCTGGTCGCCGTAGGCGGAGCGGATCTCCTGGAGCTCCGTGACGAGGATCTTATCGACCTTCTTCTTGTCCTTGAGGATGGCCTCGCACTCCGCGATGAACTCCTTCTTCTCCTTGAGCTCATCGTCGATCCTCTTGCGCTCGAGACCGGCGAGGGTCTGCAATCGCATTTGGAGGATGGCGTCGGCCTGCAGATCGCTCAGCTTGAACTTGCCGATGAGGTTGTCCTTCGCGAGCTCCTTGGTCTCGCTCTTCTTGATCGTCTTGATGACCTCGTCGATATGGTCGAGTGCCTTCTTGAGCCCCTCGAGGATGTGCGCCCGCTCTTTAGCCCGATCGCGGTCGAAGGTGACGCGCCGGGTGATGACCTCGCGGCGGTGGCCGACGAAGACCTGCAGGAGCTCCTGGAGATTGAGGAGCCGAGGCTGGAGGCCGTCGCTTAAGGCAATCATGTTGTAGCCGAAGCTGCTTTGGAGCTCCGTATGCTTGAAGAGCTGATTGAGCACCTTCTGGGGATAGGCATCCTTCTTGAGCTCCACGATGACCCGGATCCCCTCGCGATCCGACTCGTCGCGGATGTCACTGATCCCCTGGATCACCTTGTCTGTGGTCAGCTGTGCCATGCGCTCGATCATCGAACTTTTGTTCACCTGGTACGGGATCTCCGAAATGCGGATCTGGTAGCGCCCCTTTGCCTCCTCGATCTCCGCCTTGCCGCGCATGACGATCGATCCGCGGCCCGTGAGGTACGCCTGCTTGATGATCTCTTTGTCGTACACGATGCCCCCCGTCGGGAAGTCGGGGCCTTGGACGAACTGAAGGAGATCCTCCACCGAGGCATCCGGATGATCGACGAGGTAGACTGCGGCATCGATGAGCTCGTTTAAGTTGTGCGGAGGGATATTGGTCGCCATACCAACAGCGATGCCGACGGTGCCGTTGAGGAGGAGATTGGGAATTTTGCTCGGGAGCACGGCAGGCTCCTTGCGACTCCCATCGTAGTTCGGCCGAAAGAGCACGGTCTCCTTGTCGATATCCTGCATCATCTCGTCGGTGATGCGCGCCATTTTCGCCTCGGTGTAGCGCATGGCGGCGGCGTTATCGCCATCGATGCTTCCGAAGTTTCCCTGCCCCTGGATGAGCGGGTAGCGCATGGCAAAGCCCTGCGCCATGCGGACAAGCGCCTCGTAGACGGGGGAATCGCCGTGCGGGTGATACTTTCCGAGCACGTCTCCGACGACCGCAGCGGATTTCTTGTACTTCGCAGTGCCCCGAAGCCCCATCTCCTGCATCGCGTAGAGGATGCGTCGGTGCACGGGCTTGAGCCCATCGCGGGCATCGGGAAGAGCGCGCGAGACGATGACCGACATCGCATAATCGAGGTAACTCTCCTCCATCTCCAAGACAATGGGGCGCGGTGCAATGCGCCCGATGTTGCTAAGAGTCTCACTGAGTGCAGGCTGGATTTCTGCAGCTTGGGGCGGCAGTTCCGGCTTCGGCTCTGGCAGAGGATCGTTCGGTGGGGGGGTCTTCTTGCGTGGAGGCTCCTTCTTGGGCATTGCAGGCGTTTGGAAAGCATCTGCGCGGCACGCGCGCTGTGGTCTTTTGGATGATACCGGATTTCTGGTAAAAACAAAGGGTCAAGAGTGATCCCCGTAGCGGAGATTCATGAATCTCCGCTACGGTATTGATGTGCTTTCTGTCGTATCAGTCCCCATCGGCCCTTCGACTTTGCTCAGGGTCTTTCGCAGATAACCCTTACTCTCACGTTCTATGCTTTCTGTGGTATCGGTCCCCATCGGCAACCTCGGCGACATCACCCTCCGGGCAATCGAAACGCTGAAAAACTGCGACGCGATCATCTGCGAAGATACGCGCGTCACGGGGCAGCTGCTGAAGCTCCTCGATCTGCCGAAGAAAGAGCTGATCAGCTGCCATGGCTACAGCGATGAAGGAAAAGTGCAGATGATCCTGAACCGTCTCAGCGACGACGAGCACCTGGCGCTCGTGAGCGATGCAGGCACTCCGGGGATTTCCGACCCCGGCTTTGCGATTGTTTCCCGTGCACGGGAAAACCGTGTTCCCATACAGGTTATCCCTGGATCGTCAGCATTCCTTGCGGCACTCAGTGCTTCCGGGCTCCCCATCAACCAATTTGTGTACCTCGGATTCCTCCCTTTAAAGAAAGGAAGGCAAACACTGCTGCGATCATTCGTGGCGGAGGAACGAACCATTGTTTTTTATGAATCGGTGCATCGCATAGAAAAAACCCTGAAGGAGTTGGCGGACGCATTGAAAGACCAACCGCATCGGCCGGTGGTGATTGCGCGGGAGCTGACGAAGATGCATGAAGAGATCATCGCAACGACCGTGGAACAATTGGCTGGAGTTTCCAAGGGGATAACAGCGAAGGGTGAATTTGCGGTAGTGATAGGACCGAGTAGGTGAAACACCGAGCATGTCACGCTGAGCCTGCCTGTCGGCAGACAGGCGTAGTCGAAGCGCGACATGCCAAGATGTACCATAATTCATCCCTCGACTACGCTCGGGATGACATCATGAATTCCTTTGCTCAAATCCAGGCTCTCTACCATTACACGCTCCCTCCGGAGCTGATTGCCACGACACCTGCTTCTCCGCGAGACAGCGCACGCCTCCTCATCTATGACCGTGAGACGGACCGCGTAACCTTCGATACATTCCGCAACATCGCTGAGTACCTGCCACGCGATGCCGTTCTCGTCTTCAACGACACCAAGGTATTTCCCGCGCGGATGATGCTTAAAAAATCCACCGGAGGAAAAGTTGAAGCGCTCTATCTCTCCGATGGAGCCCCCTACATCCATGTCCTCGCCACGGGAACGCTCCGGCCGCAAGACACGCTGCACTGGGAAGATGGTCACACATTCACGGTGATCGAGCGCAACGGAAAGGAGGCAGTCCTCTTGCCCTCTTTCTCTCTTGCCCTTTTGCCCTCACTACTGGAGCGGTACGGCCATATTCCCCTCCCCCCCTACATCGAAGGAAGTCCGCTCTCGGAGCAAGAGAGGCGCCGGGAGTACCAGACAGTTTTCGCGAGAGACAACGGATCGATCGCGGCACCTACGGCAGGACTGCACTTCACGGAAGAATTACTACGGTCATTGCAGGAACAGGGAATTGCCATCGAGTACGTAACGTTACACGTCCACCTTGGGACATTCGCGCCCCTTGAGGAGCATCACTGGAAGAGCAAACGACTGCATACGGAGAGCTATCACATTGCCACCGATACTGCACAACGATTGAATGCAGCAAAACACGAAGGGCGGCCGATCGTTGCCGTAGGCACGACCACCGTGCGCACTCTCGAATCGGCTGCAATTGCAGAGAAAAATGAGCCTGTGGTGAGCTTGTCGAACCATGAACCTCCGCTACGGAAATTGCACGGAGAGACATCGATCTTCATCACCGAAGATA
>VGKY01000018.1 GCA_016866875.1 Candidatus Peribacteria bacterium | reverse complement strand
AGCCGTCGTAGCTCAGTGCCTAGCCCTGCGAAGCAGGGCGTGATAGACAATCGCTGCTCGGTTAAGCACGATAGGGACATACCGGTTTTTCTTTCAGCCGTCGTAGCTCAGTGGTAGAGCACGTCCATGGTAAGGACGGGGTCACGGGTTCAATCCCCGTCGACGGCTCCATGATTCTCGTTGAATAGCTTGACCGCCTCCCCCGTAGGCCCCTACAGTCTCCCCCGCGATTTGCTTCCATCCGTCGGATGCAAGCTTTTACCCACAAGTCGCCCATGAATCCTCTTGCCTCTGCATCAACGGAAACAGATACCGAAGTGGACGTACGCGTCTACGAGTTTGCCGTTCTCCTGCCTCACCCCATGGGCCAAAAGGAGCAGCAACAGGCCATGAAGGAGATCGATGCCATTTTCAAGGAAGCCGGAGCGAAGGAAGTGAGCAGAGACGTGTGGGGACAGCGGGGACTGGCCTATCCCATCGAGGGGCACACGGAAGGAAACTTCGTCGTCTACCATCAAGAATTGGATCCGGCGAAAGTGAAGGAGGTCGACACGGCGCTCCGCATCGTCCCGGGTGTGCTCCGTCACATCGTCGTGAAGCCGCCAAAGGGCTACAAGATCGTGAAGTTCTCGGAAGCCTATACGCAGTGGCTCAAGGAGCGCGAGAGCGCGTCTGAGAAGACCAAGCGGGAGCGCGAAGCGGAGATCCAGGAACGCGTTGCGGATAAGGCCAAGCGGCAAGTGAAGCGTGCGGAGCGCGCCAAGGCAGAGGCGCCTGCGCAGGCGATGAGCAAGGAAGAAGTAGGCAAGAAACTCGAAGAAATCATTTCCGATGATTCCCTCGATATCTAATGGCAACCTCCAAGCCCCAGAAGCGCCGGCCTGATCTACACACGAAAGAGTGCCCTTTTTGCGCGAACAATACGCAGTACATCGACTGGAAGGACTACCCCACCCTCAAGGCACACATCGACTATTTCGGTGCGATCCGCAGGAGATTTCTCACGGGCACCTGTCTCCACCACCAGAAAATGCTCCGGCAGGCCGTAGAGCGCGCGCGCTTCATGGGAATGCTGGCGTATAGAAAGTAGGAATAGAGCGTAGGGCGTAGGAAATGGTCTGAAAGAAAAGGTAATTTTCACTGCTCTCTGCTACCTTCTCCCTATGTCCGGTCACAGCAAATGGGCAAATATTCGCATTCGCAAGGGTGCCCAAGACGCCAGGCGCGGCAAGATCTACACGCGCCACGCGCGGCTCATTGAGATGGCCGCTCGCACGGGCGGTGGGGATCCCGTGTCCAATAATACCCTCAAGAATGCGATCGAGAACGCGAAGATCGACAGTGTGCCCAACGCCAACATCGAACGGGCGATCAAGAAGGGCACCGGGGAGCTCAAGGGAGAGGCGATGGCGGAAGTGCTCTACGCAGCAATGGGGCCTGGGGGGGCGGCATGCTTGATTGAGTGTCTGACCGATAACCGCAACCGCACGATCAACAATGTCCGATCAAAAATTGAGAAACATGGCGGGCGATGGACGGAGCTGGGATCGGTGCAATGGATGTTTGCGCGCAAGGGCGTGGTGATCGCGAAGAAGACACAGTGGAACGACGATCTGGAGCTGAGGCTCATCGATGCGGGCGCTGAGGACATCGATACTTCGGGAGAAACGATCGATGTGATCACCGATCCCGTGTGCTGGATGTCCGTGCGGGATCTTCTGAAAAGTGCCGGCAATGAAATCCTGACAGCTGGTCTTGGTTATATTTCGAACCAAAAAGCAGTAATGACCGACAAGGATACGGCGGAGAAATTTCAAACATTCATCGACATCATCGAGGAAGATGATGATGTTTCCGAGGTGCACACGAATGCGTAAATGGACGGCGGATAGGGAGAACATCCGCTACCCATAGACGGAGGAATAGTGCGAGAGGCTACGGCACCACCTGCACCTCCATGGAATCCTCGGACAGATTCCCCGCGAAATCCGTCGCTTTCACGGAGAGCGTGTACGTGCCGGGTTTGAGATCCCCGGGATACGTGAGGGTGTACGGTGCCACGGCATCGTTGCTGAGCAGGCGTCCATTGAGGAAGAACTGCATGACTTTTACGCCGCCAGCGTCATCCGCTTCAGCGGAGAAGAGGAGATCGCCTCCGGAAGGTATCGTCGCGCCGTCTACGGGAGAGGTCAGGCGCACACGGGGGCCTTCGCGATCCTGCGCGAAGCGCAGGCGCACGGTAGCACGTGCAACGTTGTAGTACTCATCGGTGAGGATGGCTTCCATCTCGTGATCGCCCTCTTCTTTAATGGAGCGCGGAATGCGCAACGGCGGATCCCACGGGGCTTCTGTGACGGTCTCAATGGATTTGCCGTCGATGCGATACTCAACGGAGCGCACAGAAGAGCCAACAGTGTACTCGATCACTGGTTTAAACGACGGGTATGTCGCCATTCCTCCGCCTTGCGGATAGACCACCCGAAGCTCAGGACGCTTCAAGCGTCCAGGCGTGCGAGCAGTGTCACAGGGCTCAGTAGGAGCTACGGGAAGGGGTAGGAGCGATCCGGAGTGATCGGACGTTGCACGATAGAGCTGCATCTGCTCTATTCCCCACTCCTCGAGCCCCTTCTGCCACTCAGGAAACCGCTCAGCAAGAACACTCTTGAGCACGAGGAAGCTCCCCTCCTCGCGCGCTTCGGCGGGGCACTTGTCCGATGCGAGTAATCCCGTAACCTTGTCGACCATCACTCTAGCACACGCAGGATCGGACTCCTCTGGTGCATGCTCGAGCAGGAAAATATCCGGACGCCGATAGTCGATCGGTGTACACTCGGTAGGCAATTGCCCCGAGAGCACGGATATCTGGGGTTGCACCACGCCCTCGGGTACCGGGAAGGTCGTGACAGGCGTGGGAACGGATTTGTGCGCTCGCGCGAGGATGTCCTTCCAGATTGGTGCGGCGATGCTGAGGGAGTCTGCCTTCGGCGCGAGCGGCGAGCTATCGGCATTACCCACCCACACTCCGGCAACGAGGCTCGGTGTATACCCGATCGTCCAGAGGTTGTCGGGCTTGCGGTCGGTGCAGGCGCCCTTGTCATCACGCTTCAGGCATTTGTTGCTCGTACCGGTCTTGGCCGCAGTCGAGAACCCCGGAACGGAGAGTACGGACTGCCAGTACTCGTTGGGGCGGGCGGAGACATCGCTCAAGACCGATGTGATCTGGTAGGCGACGCGGGGGTCGAGGACTTCAGGGGCATCTGCTTCCTTCCACTCGTAGAGGATGTTGCCATTGCGATCGGTGATCTTGCTGACGGCGTGCAGAGGATGCAGCGTTCCCGCGCCGGCGAAGACGGCATACCCCTGTACCATTTCCAGAAGCGGTGTTTCGGCAGCTCCGAGGGCGAGAGGCCACCCGTACTCAAAGGGCTTTCCTGCATCTGCAGAGAACTCCATGCGACGGCGCTTGGGAGTGGGCATGCCCATGTCCTCCACCTGCGACAGGATCGTCTCCTCTCCCCCGGCGAGGAAGAAGGCCTTCGCCGCAGGGACATTGCGCGAGCCTGCGAGCGCACGCCGAATCGTGAGGATCCCCTCGAAACGACCGTCGAAGTTCTGGGGTTCGTCTTCCCCGATCTTCGTGGGCACATCCGCGAGGACGGTAGCAGGACTGAAGCCCCTGAGGAACGCTGCGGCGTATACAAACGGCTTGAAGCTCGATCCAGGCTGGCGCGGGGATTGGGCCATATCGATCTGCCCACCGTCGATGTCTGCGCTGTACTCGGTATTGCCGACGTATCCCAAGATGTCACCCCGGTGCGGATCTACGATAACTGCGGCGATGTTGTGGGCTTCAAAGCGCTTGAGTACATCCTCCTTGTGGAAAGCCACCACCTGCTCCATGGCCTCCTGGATCTCCCAGTGCAGTGTTGTCTGCACATTGAGCCCCCCACGCTCCAGGTACCCCGCCTCGACGGAACCGAGGATGCTGCTGATCTGGTCTTTCACCCACAGCACAAAGTGTGGCGCGCGGATGGACTCACGCGAGGGCTCAAACACAAGATCCTCGGACTCTGCAACCGCCTGCAGGCGTTGCTGCTCCGTGATGAAGCCAAGATCCTGCATCTTCCGAAGCACCTGATCCGTGCGACCACCGATGTAGAGCGTCAACGATCCAGTCCCGATGGTATTACCCAAAAGACCGATGGTGATGTCCTCATTGGGGATCGATGCGGCGCTGCGAATGCCTCCCGAAGCAACAGCCTGCGCAACGGATGGCGTCACCGCGGTACGCACATGCGCACCGTAGGGACTGAAGTACGTCGGACGCTGGGGAAGCGACCCGAGCACCGCAGCCTGAGCCAAGGTGAGTTCTGCCGAGGAAACGCCGAAGTACCGGTGGGCGGCCTGCTCGATCCCAAAGACACTTGAACCGAAGGGAATCCAGTTGAGGTAGAGCTCCAGAAGCTTGTCTTTGTCGTACAAACTCTCCAGCCTGCAACCGAGGAGGAACTCTTTGATTTTGCGGTTGAGCAGGAACTCGCGCTTGAGATCGAGCGCGTTGCGCGCAAGCTGCCTGGTGATGGTCGAGGCCCCTCCCAAACGGCCGAAGCCGATGACCGCGCGCGCAACGGCCTGTACGTCGATGCAACCGCGCTCGTAGTAGCGCTCATCCTCGATGGCAACAAAGGCGTGACGCACATGCGCAGGGATCGTGTCGCCTTCGACGTAGGTGCGGTCCTGTTCGTCGAACAGGCGATACAGCTCCGTGCCGTTGCGATCGGTAATAACGGTGCTCTCTGCAGGAGCTGACAAGAGGAGGCGGGGATCGGAGACATCCGGCAGCGTCCAGAGGAGATACCCCGCGTATGCGACGATGACCACTGCGCAGGGAAGACCACCAGACAAGAGCAACCGGCGCCAGGGGAAAGCCCCGGGATGGGCCCGCAAGCGCCCGTATACAGCATACAGAGCGCTCACGGCGGAGCGCAGCCTGTGTATGACCCGCACATCTACCTTCCGTGCCACCTGGCCCTTCACCTTGCGCGTCTGGAATCCAGAAGAGAGCATGAGACGGCAGTCTAGAAGCCTTGCACCATCCCGGCAATATGCACGGGGAGGAATGTATGCAATACTTAAGAGTAAGCGACCCATCCATGCCATGAGCAGTTCCATCTCCTCCATCTCCCCACCGGTATACCACCCAAGTTCTGCGGGGGCCGGAAAATTGACAGGACTGCGCAACTGGAATGTGGGCTCCAACGCCTACGAATTCAGCACCATGCTCAACAACATCTTCCGCGTGCTGTACTCCTCGATCCTGGCGCTCACGGCAGCGGTATTTCTCTCGGGCGCATTTCTCTACATCATCGGATCGTTTGGCAAAGAGGACCTCAAGAGTAACGGCAAGGGCATGATGATCGGCTCACTTCTGGGGATGCTCATCGTCTTGCTTGCACGTTTCATCGTCTACCTGACACTCTATTTCATGTACGGACAAAGCCTCTAAACACACAAAAAATTCTTGTGCTTTTTCTTGATGGCTCGTGATAGACAGGATGTACAATCGAGGATGATGGAGCCACAGACGCAACCTCCGGCAGACGTGATGGAGCGACTGGAGCTTGCCGAGCGTCTGAAGCTTGAGGGAAAGCACGGTGATGCACTGGCGATCCTGGAAGATTTGCTTGTGGAAGATCCGGAGAACGTGGCGGCACTCGAAGAAGTGGCAGACAACGAGCTCAGTCTCGAGCACTTCGAACGTGCGGAGGCGGCGGCACGCGAGGGTATCGCCCTCGACAAGGAAAGCTACACCGCGCACTACATCCTCGGGTTCCTCTCCTCGCATAAGGAACAATGGGAGATAGCCCTGGCGCACCTCAAGAAAGCCAATGCACTGAAGTCCAACAACCCCGAGATCCTGCGCTGCCTCGGTTGGGTGCTGCTGCGAAGCGGCGCACGCCCGCAGGGTATCGTCACGCTGGAGCGCGCGCTCAACCTCGAAGAGGACAATCCCCTCACGCTCTGCGACCTGGGCGTGGCCTACATGGAACTGCGACAATTGAAGAAAGCCCGCGGGCTCTTCGAACGCTCACTCGCGGTAGACCCGGGTCAGGAGCGCGCACGTGATTGTTTGCGGGCAATCGAGCGTCTGGAGCGTGCGATGGTGGAGCTGGGAACATAGAAAAGAGGAAAGGGTACGTTTTGCAGGTGCCGCGCGTATCGCACCTTCCTATTCCCTATCCCCCTCCCTATACTGCCCTCCATGCTGCACCTCGAGCCGGGATGGAGGGTCCTGCTGCGGCGTGGCATCCGCCGCGGCGCCGTGAGTCTGTGGTCAGAGCGTGACTGGGGGGGAAATCTGGCGGCTTTCACCGGGATATTCATCCTGGTGCAGATTCTTGGCGTAGGCTTGGCGATTACACTCGCCGCAGAGCGACTCCTCGAAGAGCGCACGGCCGTCCACCTGGAAATGCGCGAAGGTGTTTCCGACGGACGCATCAGCGAGATCATCATCGATCTGCGTACGTTACCGTACGTGTCTCGGGCAGATCTGGTCACAAAGGAGCAGGCTTATAACGCCGCACGGGAATCCGACCCCGGACTCATAGGATTCCTCGAGCAGTACGGATTGCCCAATCCCTTTCATGATTCCATCACGGTGACCCTGGAGGACGCCGGATCGTACAAAGCCCTGCTCCATGCGGTGGAAAGCGGCCCCTGGAATGAGAGTATCGATCCGGAATTTTTCTCCACGACCAACACCGAACGCGAGTACATCGAGGGGCTCATGCGCTTCACGGGAGGCATGCGAGCGCTAGCGCTGCTCATCATCTGTGTCGGCGCCGCCACCCTCATTGCGATCGTCGTCACCCTGGGAAAAGCGCGCGCCATGGCGCGCACGGAAGAGGTACTGGTCGAGCGTTTGGCAGGCGCGCAATCCGCGACCATCGTGCTGCCCTTCATTGTCGAAGCGACACTGCTCATGGCGATTGCCGCGGTCGTGAGTATGTCGCTCGTCACGCTGACGATCGCCGCCTCGCACGCACTCTTCCCCGCGCTCAGTGCGCCAGGCGCACTCGGAGAGCTGTGGTCTGAGGTCCGTGCACTGCTCAAGAGCTTCCTCCCCACCGCCTTGGTCATAGAGCTGATCTGCATCCCTCCGCTCGCAACTCTCGGAACATGGTTGGGCATCGGCAACTGCATCCGTTCGCCGCGCATCGCGATAACATGACGACAAGCTATACTGCGTTTCTATGCCACGCACATTCACAGCAGAAGCCATCGTCCTGGCCACGTATAACGTTGGGGAGGCAGACAGGCTCTGCGTCCTCTTCACACGGGATTATGGACGCATCGCTGCGCGTGCTACGGCGGCACGCAGGGTGCACAGCAAGCTCGGTGGCACACTGTTACCATTCCTGCGCATCCGCGCGGACATACGGGAATGGAAGGGGGGATATGTGATTACGGGGGCGCATCGACATGTCAGCTGCATGCGCGGAAACGCCGTGGAAGAGTTTCTAGCGGCCGCGGAGGTTGTCGAGCTCTTGCTCATCCTCCTGGAAGATGGAGAGCCTCTTCCGGAGCTTTTCGACGCTCTCACCGAGGCTCTGGCATCCACTTCGGTGCCTCCTGCGTTCCATGCGGCGCGCATGCTGCATCTCCTGGGACACATGCCTGCAATCGATGCAACCGCCTTCCCGGAGCTCTTGGAACAGGAGCGGCGAGCCATCGCCCTATGGATACAAATCGGACAACTGCTCGATGTCTCGCCCAATATGCTCAGCAGTGTATCGGCGCTCTGCGAACGTGTACTGCGGGACCACGGCAATAGGAAACGGCGGGTGCCAGAGGTGCGGCAGGCATTCGCTGTAGCACCGTAGACCACTCAGAGTCACTCTCTGCGCCGCGAGGGTCGAGTTATGGCACTGCTCGCGATGCGTGAGCGTGTCGAGGATGTGCTGGAGAACGCCGACATACTCGATATCGAGCCAGAGAGAAGCGGAGATCCTGCAGCAACGCCGATTTGCGTGAAGAGTGGACGCGCTTCGTAGATGGAGTACGTTCCCTCAGTGGATTTGTTGCCTTCCGGGCGCGCTTGCAGCACGCGGAACCACGCCGCGCGCATGCCGGGAACAGCGTCCCCTACCTTGCGCATGGTCCCTGCGGGAATCTCCGCGGTGTACTCGACGCGATCTGCTGGCGGAGGCGTCGCCCCCCATGTGAACGGACCGAAGACATCGGCGATGCGATCGTCACGTGTCCCGTAGTAGATGAAGTACGCTCGATCGCCATCGACGTGCGTCTGAATCAGCAGAGCCCCCGGCGTATCGTTGGTAAATGTCAGATCCACATTCGGAGGGTAGACCGTCGCATCTGTGCCCTGTGGACCGTAGTACCGCACCGCAAAGCTGTGATTTTTGCGCTCGTCGATGGGCAGCCCATACTCCCAGGCGCCGCGATAGGCTGTGGTGCTTACCTGGCAGAGTCCGCCGCCGTAATCCGGCAAAGTGCGCTCCCCGAGGATCACGAGTTCTTTCTGGTAACCGGTAGCTGCATTGACCGGCCCGAGGACCTCATTGAAAGAGAAGACAGTACCACGGGGGATGCGGTGCCCGTTGAATCGCTGCAGCCCCACCGCAATGTTGTGTCGGCGTGGCTTGGGGGAGCCCGCAAAAGCGGACTCGCCGACGGCGACAACTTCGGCGATGCCCTCATCACGCAACGGATCGTCGAGCACCTGCACCGTCGCCGGAATCTCATGCACGGGAAGCACGACGTCCGCCACGCCGAACTTGAGCGCGGAGACGATGAGAGTCGCAGCGGCAGGAACATCGACGCTGCGACCGGGGAGTCCCAGTCCTTTGAAGGCAATGGTTCCGTCTCCTGCGCGATGGATGGTGACCGCTCCTGGCTCGCGATCGATCTCCGAGGCAATGTTCGACTGCAATGTCGCTGCAATGGCATCCGTGTCCCACCCTTGGAGACGCGTACGCGTGATGCCTGAGGGGAGCTCCGTAAGATCATCACGGTCAATGCGAAGCTCCTGCGGCGCCCTAAACGGCCTGCCTAGGTAACGCCACTCTTCCCGCACTGCCATCCAGGATCTCTGTTCGGCGGGACGCAGAATGAAGAGATGATGCTGATAGCGCAGGATCAGTTCCGCTGGAGCAGCAGATACCACAGGGCAGTACACCAGGAACGCAAAAGCTGAAAGCTGAAAGCTGAAAGCTATAAGCTTGTTATGGTTTTTCATAATGCGGCGAAGGGTGTTCATCGAGCGCTTTGTTCACGAGGCGATCGGCATGATGGTTATCCTCGCGGGGAATGTGGGTGAATGTGACAGTGGGAAATGGGGAGCTGAGCGTGCGAATCTGCTGCACAAGCGGCTGCAGGGTGGGCATGCGCACCGCGTACTCCCCGGAAAGCTGCTTCACGATGAGCTCGGAATCCAGGTGGCAGATAAGGCGATTGGGATGGTACAGCTGCGCGATGCGCAACCCCTCGATCAGTGCCCGATACTCCGCAACGTTGTTGGTCTCAATCCCGATGCGTTCATAGTGTTCGCGGACGACACTGCCCGAAGAGGGATCGATGAGGACGCAGGCGATCGCCGCCTGGCCGGGATTGCCGCGCGATCCTCCGTCCGTAAAGAGATGGAGTGTGCCCCCCACCGCTCCGGGGAGATCCTGGTCCGGCTTCGCTTCACCGTAGAGAGCCTGTTGGAGAGTCTCTACCACGAACGCTTCGCGTGTGGCCTGGTCGGGGAAGAGCTCTTTCAACTGACGATCGAGCGAAGCAGGGAGGCGGATCATAGTGCAGTGAGAAAGTAGCAGGGAGTAGAGAGCAGCGGAATCCCTCCCCACTTGCTACCTGCTACTTTCTACCTACTCGTTGCAACCCGCCCCTCCCCCACCACAGCCGCAGATCTGCTCTGCACAGCCACACGCATCTTCCGGAAGATCCAGCTTAAACCTGCCATCCCGCATATCGATCGTCGCGCCTCCGATGCGCCCGAGAGTCAGTACGGAAGCGAAGAACCGCAACTCCGGAACTTCGGCTTGCACGAAAGTGGCATCCCCTTCTTTGGGGCCATCCTGAAACTCCATACAAAATCCGCCGGATCCATCGAGGACGACTGCAATGCCACCTGACCCCTGCCACGTCCGCTCCTCGTGCTTACCCTCGGCAGACGCGACCTCTCGAAGCGCTCGAGCGGCTGCGGCAGTGATACAGAGCGTCTGAGGTCGCGGAGGAAGCGACCGACGGGCCTCTTCGATGTCCCGCAGGAGCAACACGATATCCTCCTCGCTCAATCCATGGGCCCGACACCCCTCCGCGAGAGTCTCAAGGCCACCGACGCTACACCCGCCACAGTGCAGTCCCCACTCGGCCATCACTCCCGCCGCCTGGGGCACGAGTGTGACGATGTCGATGACACGCATCTCTGACCGGAGGATGGCATCCTGCTGTGTCTGCACGGCACCAGTATGCCCGAGCAGGCATCTAGATGCTCAGAGAATCCTGACCGTATTCCACACCTCCTACTCCCTATGCCGAGCACCCTATTCCCTCCATTCCATTCCCTATACACTCTCGTTATGTCCCGCGTTTTGCGCGTCATCACGGCAACCCTGCTGCCACTCCTCACCTTGGTGCTCGGATGGCAGATCGGCGTGTCGATGGAGCAACGCAACTTCCGGGAGCGCGAAGAACGCCTGGAAGTGCTTTATACGGGCCAAAGTGGCAGCGGAGCGCTCATGGAGGACCCCGAGAAAAATGTGAAACCTGCGATCATGTGGGGCGTGTGGCGGCTGCTGCAGAAAAACTATATCTCTCCCGAGCACCTCAAGACACAAGACATGCTCTATGGCGCGACCAGCGGACTCGTTGCGGCACTCGGCGACCCGTATACCGTCTTCATGACGCCCACGGAGAACGAAGAATTCCACGAGTCCCTCCAAGGAAAACTCGAAGGCATCGGCGCGGAGCTGACGCTGAGAGAAGGAGATGTTGTAGTGGTTGCCCCTCTCAAGGGATCGCCCGCCGAGGAAGCTGGCCTGCAACCCGAGGACATCATTTTTAAGGTCAACAGAAAGGAAATACAAGGGCAAACACTCGCAAAAGTCGTGCATCAGATCCGCGGGCCCAAGGGGACGACTGTGGAACTGGAAATCCTGCGGGGAGGAGAATCCGATCTGCTCAAAATCGCCATCGTCCGAGATGAAATCAAGGCTCCCAGCGTGGAATCGGAAATCAAAAAAACAGCGACGGGATCCGTCGGCTACATCGCCCTCAATCAATTTGGGGACGGCTCGACTGACGAGGTGCGCGATGCTCTGAAGAGCTTCAACGCAGAAGATATCCAAGGCATTGTCTTCGATATGCGCTACAACGGCGGCGGGTACCTTGAAGGGGCCGTGGAGCTTTCGTCGTACTTCCTCAAGGAAGGCAAGGTCGTCACGGTACAGCGCCGGACGGGTGAACCCGTGCACCACTATGTCAGCGGCCATGTAATCGTCCCCGACCTTCCGGTTGCCGTGCTCATCAACGAAGGGTCTGCTTCAGCGTCGGAAATCTTCACGGGAGCCCTGCAGGATCACAAGCGCGCAACGGTGGTGGGAAAAAAGAGCTTCGGCAAAGGCACGGTGCAGGAGGTCTTCGACCTGCCTGGAGGAAGCTCCATCCGCATCACGACGGCGAAGTGGCTGACGCCGGGCGGCCGGGACCTTGGTTCTGAAGGCATCGAGCCCGACATCGCCGTGGACCGCACGCGTGAAGACCGCGAGCAGAAGCGCGATCCGCAGCTCGATGCGGCAATCGAGTGGTTGCTCGACGGGGAGGATGTGACGAAGGGGACAACGGAATAAGAGGACGAAGAAGATCAAAGGGAAGAGCCATTTTTGTCCTCTTCATCTTTGTAGTCTTCTGCGTACTAATAGCTGAACAATTCCGCTTCGCTAAAGAACCTCTTCACCTCCATCTCCGCCGTCTCCACGGAATCCGAAGCGTGCGCAACGTTGACCATCTGGTCGACACCGAGTTCCGCTCGGATGGTGCCCGGGGCGGCCTTGCGACTGTCAGTGACGCCGAGCATGTCGCGGACTTTGGCGACGATGTCCTCTCCCTCGATGACGAGCGCGATGACCGGAAGCGAACCCATGAACTTCTCCACCTCCGGGTAAAAGGACTTGCTCGCGATGTGCGCGTAGTGCTCGCGGAGCACCGCCGGTGAGAGTCTGATCATCTTGCAACCACGGATGCGAAATCCGGCGCGTTCAAAGCGGTCGATGACCTTGCCGCAGATGGATTTTTCAATGGCGTCGGGCTTGAGGAGGATGAGCGTGCGCTGCATGAATGGAAAAAAATGTACGGACAATCTGACAGAGACTTCTCCGGCAATCAACGGGAAGCGCAGGGAAATGCCTAGGAAGCAGGCAGCCTCCGCGAGGGCGCATTCTGCTGCATCTGCCTGCGCGCCCAGTTACCAACCTGGTCGATACAGAGTGAGCGCTGGCGACCCGGAGGCTTGAGCTGGCACTCCAGGCGCTCCATCTTGAGGTCATTGAGATAGTCCCTGCGTTCGGTGTTGACGTCTTTGGTAGGACGCAGCTGCCGGTAGGTTTTACGCTCGGAAGTGATCTTGCGATTCGCCGTGCTACGCTCCGCGCGAATGGTCTCCCGCAGATGGACCTGTCCGAAATCCTGTTTCTCGAGGAACTCATAGTGGCGCTTGGGTCGATTCACCAATTTGAGGCTCTGCCACCATTTGCGCTCCTCGCGATCCTTGCAACGCACGTTGTCTTGCTCCGTGAACTTCTTGCAGGTTCGATGGATACTCGTCGCCACATCCGGAGGCTGAATGTTGCGGGCGGCATGTGTGGGGACGGCACGCAGTGCCACACAGGTACCGACCAATGCTATGATGGATGAGCGAAAGCGCATGACGGGAAAGTGTACACGGGCTCACCCTAGGCGAGAAGCGCTTGGAGTGCGGATGCATCCGTCTCGCTGCCGATGACGACGAGGCGCATCTCTTTGGGATCAAGAATCCTGCGCGCAAGCATATCGACCTGCTCCTTGGTCACAGCATTGATGCGCGCAAAGTACTCCTCAAGCGACTGCACTTTGGGGTACAGAAGCTGCTGCTTGCCGTAGAAGTGCGCAAGCTCTTCGCTGTCTTCAAGGCTTAGGGTGATCTTGCCCTTGAGATAATCCTTGGCGCGCGTGAGCTCTTCCTGCTCGATGCCCTGACTGCGACAAACGGCGTACTCGTTGAGGATCAGACGAATGGCCTCATGGAGTCTCGATTGGTCTACGCCGGCGCGGGTGGAGAGGGAGCCTGCATCGAGGTAGCTATCGGTCTCCGTAGCGATGTAGTAACAGAGACCTTTAGCTTCACGGATGTTGAGGAACATTCTTGAGCTCATGTTGCCTCCGAGGATGATCGAAAGCAGTTTGTGTGCGAAGTGGTCTTCATGCAGCGATGGCACACCGGGCACACCGAGCACGAGGTGTGATTGCTCGGTCTTTTTGGTGCGCAACCACACCCGCTGCTTTCCAAATGCCGTATGTGCAACGAACTCCTGCGCTTTGGTGCCTCCGATATTCGCAAAGTACTGCTCGGAAAGCTTCATGGCCTGTGCCGGGTCGATGCGTCCTCCGAAGGTCACGACAAGATTGTCTGGCGTGTAGAGCGCATCCTTATGCTTCTGAAAATCCTTCTGCGTGACACACTTGATCACCTCCTCGGTGCCGATCGTATCCCACCCGAGCGGACAATCGCCGTAGAGGAGCAATTCAAAATCCCATCCTGCACGATACATCGGCGTATCTTCGTACATCCGTGCCTCCTCGATGATCACCCCCCTCTCCTTCTCAATTTCCTCCTTGGGAAATGTAGCATGCACGAGCATATCGCTGAGGACATCGCAGGCAAGATCTACATGATCTGCCGCGACTTTCACGTAGTAGCCCGCATACTCTTTGCCCGTGAACGCATTGAAGTCTCCGCCGATGCCATCAATCGCCACAGAGACCTCCTTGGTATTGCGGTACTTCTTCCCTCCTTTGAAAAACATGTGCTCGAGGAAATGCCCGATGCCCGTATCCTGCTTCGTCTCGTAACGAGAACCAGCTCCGGCGAAGACTAGGACGGTCACAGACGCCGTGCCGTCGATCGGCGCAGTGAGCACGGGAAGGCCGGATTGGAGGCTGCTAAGGGTATACATACGAGAAATGGAGAATGGAGGAATGGAGAATGATCGAAATGACCGCGAATTGTGCACTTTCCGCTTCCCATTTTCCACTCTTCGGCTACTCTACGCCAGCATGTTAGCGAAATTGCGCTGGCGTCGGCGTGTCCGCAGGCACGGCTTTCTCCGCAGGAGTAAGACCGCCAATGGCCGTAAGGTCCTCAGCCGCCGCAGAGCGCAAGGGAGGAAGAGGCTGGTGGTGAATCTGAAGAAGTGGAAGTAAAGAAGCTGACAGCTGTAAGCTACTAGCTGTAAGCTTTTTTCCGTGTCCCGCTTCCTCCAGCGCTTCACCGGCACCTGCTTCTACCTCCTCGCAGGAAGCTTCTTTGTGGGGTACCTGCTGCTGCGAAACTCCATCGCAGGCCTGTGGCCTGCCTGGTGGATGCAGGTAGCAGACCTGCCGCTAGCACTCTTCGGTGTGCTCTACGGGGGCATCAGCTTCTACCGCACAATCCACAAAGGCGAGCGTGCATCGTGGGGGAAAATCATCACCATCGCGATTCCTCTGATCATCATCTTCGCCGCACTCTTCGCGCTGAATTTCTGGGTAGTGCTCGGGCTGCCCACGAAAACCTCGTAACGAAGGAATCCCATCATCTCCGCTGCCCCAATCACACTTCCTCCTCCTTTGCCCCACGATGACGGTTGGCTTCGCGTGCGGCGAGAAACAGATAATCACCCAAGCGGTTCAAGTAGACTTGGACCTCAGGATTCGCCTCTTCCTGTTCCCCGAGCGCCACGATCCACCGCTCGGCTCTGCGACACACGGTGCGCGCATGGTGCAGCTGCGATCCCACTCTGCTTCCACTGGGAAGGATGAATCGTGTAAGGGCTGGAAGGGTACTTTCCAGAGCCGCAATCCATTCCTCGATCTCCGCAGTATGTGCAGGAACGATGCGCTGAATCTGCGCCCTGCTCTCAAGAGGCGTCGCGAGATCGGCACCGACAGTGAAGAGTAGACGCTGCGTAGAACGCAGATCGTGTCGGAGCTTCACAGGCAGTTCATCCTCAGAAAGAACAATCCCCAAGATTGCATTGAGCTCATCCACCGTCCCATAGGCATGCAACCGCGCATCCGCCTTGGAAACGCGCCTGCCTCCGAAGAGCCCTGTCATACCTTTATCGCCGGTTTTCGTAACGATGGACATTAGGAAGGATAAAGAAGACAAAAAAGACGAACGGGACTAAGAGGATACAGGAGAGCCATCATGGATTGCAGAGCGAAATCGTGTCAGGAGATAGCTTGTTTTTTGGATACGAGTAAATGCCTCTGAAAGAACAATTTCATTGATGTACTGTAAACGAGAACATAAATGATACTGGTAATGCAGTTCCTCTAATGAGGCCAAAGCAATGTCTAGAAAATTTTTGTGCTCGGCCTTGGATCTGCGGGCATTGCCTTCAACGATATTCGTTGGAACACTTTGGGCAGATCGACGCATTTGAGCCACAATGTTGAACCGCTCATCTCTGGGAAATGTGCTTGTAATACGATAGGTAAAAACACAGAGATCATCTGCCTCGCGCCATACAATGAGCTGACGGTATTTTCGCTCCATGAAAAAATGGTAGGACATACACGCAAAGAAGCTAGGTGTACAAATGTTCACCTCCTTTTCGTCTTCTTCGACCTTTCCGTCCTTCCACTATCCAAACATTACTGGATGACCGCCTCCACTTTCCCGTGCTCCTTTTTCACCTCCTCTTCGGTGAGTGTCCTCTCTGGGCTACGGTACGTGCAGCGAACCGTGACATTGTACTGCTCCTTTTGCAGCGGCTTGCCGGCATAGATATCGGCGACTTCGACGGATTCCAGGAGTGCGGAGGATGTACGCATCTTCTCAAGAATCGCCTGCAACGCCTTTGAGCGATCGAGGGTCATCGTCACGTCGTACGTGATGGCCGGATACTGTGGCACGGACTTCGCATGCTGCGGCTCTGGAGCGGTCTGCAGGAGCGCATCGAGATCCATCGTTACAACGGCGCTGCGATGGGGAAGATCAAACGCCGTGCGCACACCCGGATGGAGCTCAAAGAGTCTGCCGATCGGCTTCCCTGCAACCAAGATAGACGCAGATCTCCCCGGATGACTGGCAGGATGCTGGTCGACGGGGGCAATAATGCTCACTCGGTATCCTGCGGAACTCAGGGCATCGACCATGTCTCGCTTGAGCCGGAGGAAGGGCTCTGTAGCGGGCGTAGTGTCTATGCGGCTAGCGAGCAAAACGCCGAGTGCCAATGTCTGGCTTCCATCAGCGGAAAACACATTGCCGATGTGAAAGGTCTGCAGGGCATCTTCTACGAGCAACATGTTCCGAGATGCATGCGCAAGGAGCTGGGGGATAACGCACGGCTGCATCAAGCTCACTTCCTCGCCGATGGGATTGCCGATGGCAACTGCTGCCGCAGGGTCCATGCGGCATTTTTTGAGAAGCTCCGGCCCGAGAAGCGAGAGCGGAACGAGCTCGCTCCATCCGAGGCTCGCAAGCGCATCGCGTAGAAGATGTATGCGCCTCTCGCGCGCAGGCGGAGTGGTAGACCCCTGGGGAGTAGCTGTAGGGATGCGGTCGTAACCATAGACACGACCCACCTCTTCGATGAGATCGTGCGGCCCGCGTAGATCCTTCAGTCTCCAGAGAGGCGGCGTAACGACCAGCGCCCCCTCCCCTTTGCCTTTTTTCACGATGCACCCCAAGCTCTCGAGAATGCTCGTCACCTGCTTCTGAGAAATCTCTGCGCCGAGACGCAGAGCGCAGTACGCAACGGAAAAATCGATGGGCTTTGCTGTGCCGTTCTCCCCGAAGGATTCCATCTTCGAAGCGATCCGTGCACCGGGCACAAGCTGAAGGATGAGCTCCAGTGCCCGGAGAAACCCCTGCTCTGCGACCATGGGAGGCACGCCCTTCTCATACACCGTTGCAGCATCGGTGCGGTGTCCGGTGGCGATAACCGTGGAGCGGATGCTTACAGGATCGAGAGAGGCACTATGGAGGTAGATGCGGCGCGTGGAAGCTTTCGTGGAACTGCGCAGACCCCCCATGATCCCGAGCATGTCGAAGATGCCGACATCGTCACTGAGGATCAGTGCCCCTTCCGGGAGCTTCCACGTCTTTCCATCGAGAGTCTGCATCTGTTCTCCCGCTTTTGCCTTTCGCATGTGGATGTCTCCACGGAGATCGTCACAGTCGAAGCTATGGAGCGGAACCCCGACCTCGGTTGCCACGTAGTTGGTGATATCCACAGGGAGATTCACCGATCTCCACCCGACGGCGGACAATCGCTTGCGCATCCACTCTGGCGTCTCGCCGATAGAGTCGATCTCGATGAGGCAGCCGCAGTACCGAGGCATGAGCTTCTTTTCCTCGACATGAAACTTGAACGCCAATGCGGCTTTACTAAACTTCGGCGCTCTGTACTCCGGCTTCTTTTTCCACTTGGCGATGCCAATCGCCGAGCATTCCCTCGCAAAACCAATGTGGGAGAAGAGATCCGCCCGATGCGTGATCGCATGATTATCCACGTGAAACACAACATCATCCAACCCCAAGGCCTCTCTTAACGAAATGCCAACACCCGACGCCCTAACCCCTACTCCTACATCGATAACTGGCCTCTCCCCATCCTCCTTCTTCGGAGGAAACATTGCAGAGAGATCCAACTCTTCGGCGGCGCAGATCATCCCTTCACTCTCCTCTCCGCGAATCTTTACCGGCGCAAGCGTCATCATGTCCGTGCCGTGCCAGCGCACCGTCGCTCCGACGTGGGCGAAGGCAACAAGCATTCCCTCCCGGAGGTTTGTCCCGCCGCAGACAACCTTCTTCATGCCCTTATCCGTCTCCACATCACAAAGGCTGAGCTTGTCCGCGTTCGGATGCTTGCGAAGGTTGCACACCTTTCCTACGCAGGAGTGCGCGAGTAGTGCACCCTGTACCTCCACATCATCCACCTCCCCGATGCTCGCCGTTATCGCAGCAGCGATACGTTCGGGATCCTTCTCGAGAAAGGTCACGTACTCCGAAAGCCAATGCAAGGAGAGCTTCATGCACCGAAAGCATAGGACATTTTTCCCTGCCCCGTAATATGTATCCCCTCAGAATGCGTACCCTGTACTACTTTTGCCAATTGCCAATTGCCCGCTGTATGGAAAACGCTGTACGCTGACACCCACTATGCTAATCCTCAAAAAGAAGAGCGGAAAACCCGCTAGTCCCTATGCCGTGCTGCGCGGTGTTGTCGTGTTCCTTCTGCTCCTAACATCGCTTGCAGCGATGATGGGTGTTATGAACACCATCTTCACCCCCCGCGGCCCGATGTACGGCAGCAGCGGCGCGTCGCTCGCCCTGATCGCCTTCGCGATCAACATCGCCTTCTTGAGCAAGCTGCTCTGCTGCTCAGGGTGCGGGAAGAAATAAGATTGCGTAATCACGCACAAATCTGTTCCGGCAACGGGACAGATTTTGTAGAGTATCTGCACTGGAGAGGTCGCATAGTGGCCTAGTGCGCCCGCTTGGAAAGCGGGTAGGCGTGAAAGCGCCTCGGGGGTTCGAATCCCCCCCTCTCCGCCA
>VGKY01000017.1 GCA_016866875.1 Candidatus Peribacteria bacterium | reverse complement strand
CGCGCTGGGCAACAGCCATGCTTGTCACTCTGTCTGCATTTGTGAATACGGGGAAGCCTGTACTTGGGGAAGTGCCAGCATTGTTTTTTCTCATGCTTGGCTTGCTCTTTTGGTTGCGGGCCGATCAGTCTGCACATCTGCGATGGAGCATGCTGGTAGGTGCAATGTTTGGGCTAGCGGCGGTCACGAAGCTGACGTTCGGCATTGTCTTTCCTGCACTTGCACTCTGCATCGTCGTTGCTCTGTTGAGAAAAAGCTATAAATCTATCGTAGAACTGATAACCATACTGGTGGTGGCGCTTTTGTTTTTCAGCTCCTGGAAAATCGTAGAAATTATGCATAACGAATCATCACTGTCATTTCTCCTTCTTAGGAGTGGGCTGGGAAATGGAGCGGTACCTTTCAATGTTCTTCGGAACAATGCCTCATTACTCCTACGTATGCCCTATCAGTATTTCGCATTCCTTTTTACATTTGCTGTTGTGGGTGCCTGGGGCATGCGTAAGTCCATGACGTGTTACAAACTTTGTTTCCTCTGGGCGTGCATCATCCTATTCACCATCTATTTTTTTAATAATGAAGGTTGGTATCGGCACCTCCTTCCGGCGCATGTGCTTCTTCTCAGTTTTGTGACGTTTGGTGTGCGTCGTCTATTGGGTAACCGGTGGGGTGGGGCGGTTCTCGTGGTTTGCATAGCGGCACAATCGTGGTGGCAGTGGGATTATCGTGGAAGTACGAGGAGCGAAGAGGCTGCTCAGGCGGCAACCATTCTTAAGGAGCGCCATAGAGATACTCCGCTCATCATCCGTCACTCGGAAGTGTTTGTTCGTGATCCTTATGTTTCTCAGTGGTTATTTTTGCCGCTTCCGGCCATTGCATCATATGCGCCCGAGGAATATGTGCGTCTCTCAGAGGGTATGCAGTGTTACCCTCAATTGTGGAAAGTTCCGCTGCATGAACAGGCCGCTCTGGGCGCTGCTGCAGAGCAGGTGTATCAGCGTTTTACACTTGTAAAACCTGATGGTTGTGCACCGTTCAAGTAAGCCGTTCATGAGGCGCATCTGGCCTTGTCATAGCTGTCGATCGTAGCATTTGTCATATGATCTACACTAAAGCTCTCTGCCCATTGGCGGCATCCATCAGGCGATATTGTATGTTTATCGAGAATCTTATGCAGGGCATCTGCTATCGCTTCAGGGTTTTTTACGTCGACAGTGTAGCCGCTTTTGCCGTTTGCAATCGCCTCGGTAGATCCACTCCGATCGGGGCCGATCACCGGCACCCCGTGAGCGTTTGCCTCAATGTAGACCAGGCCAAATCCTTCAAAGGTGTCCTGCGTTGTAAGGGATGGCATGAGGAGAATATCTGCTTTCTCATACAATTGTTCCAAGGTTGCATCGTCTACCCGCCCCAGAATAGAGGTTTCTTCCTGGAGTTCGCTTTCTGCAATGAGTGATCGAAGTGCTGTTGCGGATGTAGAGGCTTCATCAATGGCTCCTGCGATAGAAAAGTGGAAAGTGCTCCCAAACTGTTTTTTGTACGCAGCGCATCCTCGAATGGCTTCCAGAATCCCTTTGGATATTTTTACTCCTCCAACAAAGAGAATCTGATGTACGGGGCTATACGTCATTCTTGGTGTGTATGGCGGTAGGGGAATGCCATTGTGAACAACATGTGTTTTTTTGAGAAATGCTTCATGAAGATTGTGATTCCAAAAAACCTCTTTTGCTACCGCATCGCGTGTGAAGGTACTTACGGCGATGCATTGGTGTACATGTTGTAGCATCGCCTGGGCAAGCCACTTCGATGCCCACCATCGTAGCGGTCGTATGCCATAGTTGCCGTGGATGGTCACAACAGATCTTTTGCGTATAGAGGCAGGCAAAAACGCCATGCACAGTGCGTAAGGTTCTACAGTGAAGTGAACGACATCGACGTGCTCCTTTTGCACGATCCTTTTTAGATGCATAGCTAGGAACCATCCTAGGTATGGCCGCGTCATCATCCGCAGAGGAGGTGGTAATATCGCATAATCCTCTCCATTTTTTTTGTGAGTGCACATCATGACGATATGGCCTTTGGCTAGGAGAGCCTGTCGAAGGTTGGCACTGTAACGGCTCCAGCCATCCGTTCCCTCCAGACCCTCGCAGATGAGCAAAATCCGCATAAGTCTATTTTAGGTGTGGTTGCGGTTTCTTCCCAGCAAGAGAGGGGTTAAGATTGTATTTCGTGGCAGCCAAGTGCGCTCTCATCACCGGCATCACTGGCCAGGATGGCTCCTATCTTGCTGAATTGCTCCTTAAAAAGGGGTATGCGGTTCATGGTGTCGTGCGTCGGGCATCCACGTTCAACCGTGGGCGCATCGACCATCTTTTTTCCGATGCCTGGCACCCGGATGCGGCGATTTCCCTCCATTACGGCGATCTCGGCGACAGCAATTCGCTGCTCAGAATTCTTCACGACGTGAAACCCGACGAGATCTACAATCTTGCTGCCCAGAGCCATGTCGGGGTGAGCTTTGAAATGCCAGAGTACACAGGCGACATTACTGCGCTTGGTACCACACGACTTCTCGAGGCACTACGCACGAGCAAGATTCCGGCGAAATTTTACCAAGCCAGCAGCTCTGAGCTGTATGGAAGAGCAACATCTGAGCGCCAAAGCGAGGAGACGCCGTTTTACCCTCGCAGTCCCTATGGATGTGCCAAAGCCTATGCGTATTACCTCACGAAAAACTACCGTGAGAGCTACGGCATGTACGCGGTGAACGGCATTTTGTTCAACCACGAGTCGCCCAGACGAGGGGAGAACTTTGTGACACGGAAGATCACCCTGAGCCTCGCCAAGATCCTTGCGGGGAAGCAGGAGTGTTTGTACCTCGGTAATCTCGAAGCCAAGCGTGACTGGGGGTACGCCCCAGAGTTCGTCGAGGGAATGTGGATGATGCTTCAGCAGGATGTTCCGGAGGATTACGTGCTTGCAACCGGGCGCACGGCCTCGGTGAGGGAATTTCTTGAGCTTTGCCTTCAGCATCTGAGGATTGCCTATACCAAAAAAGGATCAGGAAAGGACGAAACGTATGTCGACACAAAGACGGGCAAGACGATTGTTGCACTCGATCCCCAGTATCATCGCCCGGCGGAAGTGGATTTCCTCCTCGGAGACGCTTCGAAGGCGAAGCGGAAGCTGGGGTGGGAGGCAAAGACGAGTCTGGAAGATCTAGCGAGGATCATGCTGGAAGCGGATTGCAGGGAGCAGGGGATCGGGAAGTGAACAGGGAGCAGGTAGCAGGAATAGATCTGCGGTAGCTGTCAGCTATCAGGTTTCAGCTTTCAGAAGCTGACAGCTGATAGCCGATAGCTATAAGCTTCTTTCCGATGCGCCGAAATACTGCGATCATTGGGGGGATTGTCACAGTGATCATCATTCAGCTCGTCGTGCTTGCGGGCTATGCCGTCATTCTCCTACGCACCGAACTCGCACGAGATAGTGATGCGGAGCTTGCGCGGCGCCTTTCGCCGTTTCTGGAGTTTGGCCGCAGTGTCGATCGCGCCATGAGCCTCTTTCTCAAGCCTCCAGTGGCCATGCACACACTGCCGGAGATGCACATTACCATCGCAGAAGCGGATGAGAATCGTCTGATACAGAGCCTGCCCGAACGTGGAGCGTACGATCCCGATACTATCCCCTGGGTGCCTGCCGTACTTTCTGCGGAGGGGAGAACATGGGATGTGCATCTGCGCACGGTGGGGACTATGGATGCCGACTGGTCCCGGCCGAAGCGGTCGTACGAGCTGAAATTCGCCGAGGGGGAGTCCTTTCACCATGCGCAACATCTGTTTCTGCTCTTGCCCGATGCCCATGGTTGGCTCAACGACGCGCTTGTCAAAAAGCGGAGCCGAGCGCTCGGTCTTGTACACCCCGAGGTCGATTTTGCAGCGGTCACCATCAACGGGAGCCGCCCGATGGTCTACCTTCGTGAGGAAGCATGGGGACCGGATCTGGGTGCGCGGCAGGGCAGAGGAGGGGGAACCGTGCTCTACGGAGTTTCTCCGGATGCCGGAAACGCCTTGCCCGCGACAAATGATCCCTCTTACTGGAGGCAGGATGGCGCCTCCTCCACCCGCGCGCCTGCCGACGCTCTCGCTACACTCCTCGAGCTCTCGCGCCCGGGAGCCGATAGCGACCCGGGGTACTTAAGCAAGCTCGGGCACGTCATCGATGTCGATCGTCTCGCTGCATACCTCGCGCTCCGACTTTCCCTTGGCAATCCTCCTGCGGCTGCCTCAGAGCTGCTTTTGCTCTACCGGCGCGATACCGGCCGCTTCGAGCCGATGGCGCGCGGACTTATGATCAGCGATGCGCGATCCATCCTGGCCCCTTCCGGGATCCCACTCATCGACGTTGCTGCGCGCGTTCCTTCCATCCGCAGCAAAGCGCATCAACTTCTCAGCGACGTGCTCACAGGAGCCGATGACGACGAGCAGTTCATTGCCGAGCAAGCGCGTGACCTTGAGGCGGTATCCTTCGCTGACCGCGCGAAGCTCCCGAGCAATCGCATGGTGCGCGCGGCGCTCTTTGAGCAGGTGCGTCTCTTGCAGGGGATCAGCACGGATCTCCTTGGGCAGATCTCCACCGCTGAAGTGCTCGTGGATCAGCGCATGGTTGCCGAAAGCCCGGATCTCCTTCTGGCAATCGACGTCAATGCACGCGGACCCGTAGCCGCGGAACTTCTCGGCATACAGTTCCCACTGCGCTTCAGCCGTTTCCTCGCCGATGGGTCCGTACGCCTGATGCGCGACACGGGCGACGGCATGCCCAGTAGTGCCGACATTACTGTTTCCATCGTCGCATCCGGTGGGACACTGCTGCTTTCCAAAGGTGACGCGCGTTTGCTGTGGCCGGGAAACCCGGCGATTTCTCCAGAAGGCGATCTGCTGCGCCCGCCACACCGTCGTCATAGATTCTTTCTCATGAAGCAGAAGGACGTCCCTCCTCTCACACTCGACACCCTCCCACTCCCCTTGCTCATTGGCAATGCCGTGACAGGAGGTGGAGGGCAGGTGCTTGGGTCTGCGCTCATCGATGAAACTGCATCCTTTGGCAGCCTCGTGCCTCGCCTAGATCGGAAAACTTTTCTCGCGCGATCTCCTGCCTTTCGTGCAGCGGGCAGCAGCGGTGTCCTGCTATCAGGAAGTCCTGTGATCGAAGGGACGGTGCTCATCCCTCCAACGATCCCTCTGATCGTCGCGCCTGGTACCCGCATTCGCATGGGAAGCGGCGCATCGATCGTCTCGTTTGCGCCGGTGACGATGCTTGCCGATGGGGAGCGTCCGATCCATATTGAGCCTCTTAAGCCGGGAGGAACATGGGGAACAGTTGCCATCGTCGATGCTGCCGAAGCAAGTGACGTGCGCAATGTAGAGATCGAGGGTGGTCGGGGTGCCATCGTCGGTACACGGGTGCTTCCTGCATCTCTCATGTTTGCGGGGAGTCCGGGAAGCATCACGCAGGTGACGGTTGCCGATGCACAAGGTGCATCAGCCATCGGCGTCTCCAGAGTGTTCGCCGATATTCGCGATAGCATGATCACCGGCAGTCACCATGGAGGCGTTCTCATTGAACATGCTCTTGCTGGCCGTATGGAATCTGTGACGGTGAGCGCATCGACGGGTGCCGCAATCACACTGCTTGGGTCACCCATTGTCCTGAGGGACGTCGTAGTCGATGGCAGTGCAGATGCATGCGTGCAGGCCGCGGAGCGTGCTGCTCCACTCCTGGAGTCTTCCCGATTGCAGAATTGTGCGATTGGCATTCGGGCGATGGATGGAGGACACGTTGTGGCTAAGAATGTGACACTTGTAGGAAATGGAGTTGGATTCTCTGCGCAGGGTGGAGTTGCAGCATTTGGTGCTGGTTCGATCGTCGCGAATGGAACGGTGTTTATTGATAACGCGGTGAATGCTTTGGAGGGAAGTGGGGGATTGGTGGTGGTGGAGTAGATATCCAGCTTTATCCGCCGACAAAGAAATCCAGCGCACGTTTGTCTGTGCGCGTTGTTCCTAAAGATTACAATGCTAGATATTTCCTCCCCGCTTTGGTGATCATCGCTCCATCCAATATCGATTTCAGATCATAGACCAACCCCCCGTTTTTTGTTGCTCCTATCAGCCCTTCTGTCCCCACACTCCGATATTCTTTGTGCGGCACCAAAAGGACAACGGCGTCGTAGGGGCCACCTTCCAATGTGCCGGGTGTCCAACCATTGCGCTCAATCACTGCAGGCTGCATGTATGGATCGTGCACAGCGACGGTGTGGCCGAGCTTTTTGAGCGCGACGATCACATCACCGGATTTGCTGTTTCGGGTATCGGGAACATCTTCTTTAAAGGTCGTACCGAGGACGAGAACGGATGTGCCCCCCTGTCCCAGTGCGGCGTGCACCTGGTCCGCAACGAACTGCGCAACAGCTTCATTGACCGCACGCCCGGCCGTGATCACTTGCGTCTCCATACCTAGCTCCTTTGCTTTCTCGACAAGGTAATAGGGATCAACGCCGATGCAGTGGCCGCCCACAAGACCTGGGCTGAACCGAAGGAAGTTCCACTTTGTCGATGCGGCATCCAGCACATCTTTGCTAGCGATACCGAGCTTGCCGCAGAACATGGCGATCTCATTGATGTAGGCAATATTGAGATCGCGTTGTGCGTTCTCGATAGCCTTGGCCATCTCCGCAACTTTGATATTTGGTGCTTTGTGGATGCCTGCTTCCACGACTGAGCCGTAGAGTGCAGCGAGTGTCTCGAGTACATCCGGCGTTTGTCCGGATACCACTTTTACGATGGTCTGCAGCCGATGCTTCTTATCTCCCGGGTTGATGCGCTCGGGGCTGTAGCCGAGGAAGAAGTCCTTGCCACAGACCATGCCCGAAGCTTTCTCGAGAATAGGCCCGCAAATGTCCTCCGTCGTGCCCGGCCAGACAGTGGATTCGAACACAACGATGGTGCCTTTTTTCATATGTTCACCAACGGCCTGCGTACCTGCTTTGAGAATTGCGATGTCTGGTGTGTTGCTCTCATCGACGGGCGTCGGCAGCGCAACGATGACGATGTCGGCATCCGCAATGACCTTCGGGCTTGCGCTGAAGTTGATCGTCACTTCCCGGAGCTCCTTCGCGCTCAATTCATTGGTTCTGTCGTGACCCGCGTTGAGTTCGGCGATGCGCTTTTCATCAATGTCGTAACCGATCGTCGGGTATCCTTTCTTCGCAAAGCCATGTGCCAGGGGAAGGCCCACGTACCCGAGGCCGACGACGCAAATCGTTTGATGAGGTTTCACGGCCTGGAGTGTACGGGAGGATGGGAAAGGAAGAAAAGAAGGAAGGGAGGAGTCTCAGAGGTTTTTGCCTTCCCTACCGTTTCTCCCGTACAGTTTCCGTATGCGCCATGCGCTTATTCGTCTCAGTCCGCTGATGTTGCTCCTGGCTGTTGCCCTCGCTTTTTTGGGCGCAACGCCCCATCCTCTGGATGACCATTTTCATTATCAGAGATTCATCACAATACTGGCGCAAGGTCGTATAGACCTTTCCATACCGGGTTTTCATGGGAGTGATTTTCTCAGCGTTCCCGTTCACTTTCTCACCAATTCCGCCATTTCCCAGATTTACGCACAGATCATCTTTGCTATTTTTGTCCTCCCCGCAGCTTTTTTGGCAGCGAGGACCGTGTATGAAGATGAAGAACGAGCTGTCCTGTTCATGCTCTCTGTAGCAATGATGCCATTCGTGCTCTTTGCAGGTCTGCGAGGGTGGACCGGAGCATCATTTGCCTTTCTCTCTTTTGCCTCTATTGCCAGCGCAAAGCGCTACGGATGGCTCTCAGGAGTACTCCTGGCTCTGGCCATCACAACAAAGCCCTTCGCGATCGCATTTGTGCCGCTCCTCCTTTGGATCCGGCGCGATGTCACCCATTCCACAAAGCGGGGGGTTCCTGTAGTCGTCGCAATTGCTCTTGCCGTAGCATATGTATTGCTGCAGTACATGCAGGTCGGTCACATCATTGTCGGTGCGCATGCGGAATTGAATCAGTCGAACGTCATTCAAGGATTTGGACGTATCGTCCTGAATGTTGCACATGCTGCTCAAATTCTCTTTTCCGTGCACAATTACTATTTCCCTGATCCATCTCTAACGGGTGCAGGCAACATGATGCATACAACGCCGATATTCGTATTCTTGGCCCTATTTGCATTGTTGATCCCCGCGCGTGACGCAAATGTTTCCTTCCCGCGGTTGCCGCTGCTGTACGGCACCATCATGGCATTCGGACTCAATGCTCTTTTGGATCACATGGATCACTACTACATGGAGTCAGGTCTCTACCTGCTCATCTTTGCAGCCGTTCCCATGATGATCCGCTATCCCATCTGGATACCGGTGGCATTTGGCACGCTGCATTTTCAGTGGCTGTATTTCTTTCTGGAATTCCGCGATCTCTATGCGCTGCATCCCATCATTTTTGTCATTCCCATTACAGTGGATCTTCTCTTGGCATCGTTGTGGCTTCGCCCCATCATAGTTTCCCTTGTGAAAGTTACGCACGATTTACCCTAAATTACTCGTTTCCATGCGCCACTTTGTCTTCGGCCGCGCCAATGGGGCGCATGTGCAGTTCTTCCGCTACTTCTTGGTTGGGGGGTCCTCAGCCGTTGTGGATCTCGTAGCGTTTTCGGTTTTGGTTACTGCCTTGGATTTCCACTACGCCTTCGCAGCGTTTTTGGCGTACATGGTCGGTTTGGCCTGGAACCATGCGTTGAGCGTTCTCTGGGTTTTTGCTTCCAGCAAGCATGCTCGTGGCAGAGAGATCGTCATCGTCATCGGTATCGCCATTGGTGGGCTTCTGTGGACGTGGTTTCTGCTCTATATCATGATCGATTTGCTTGGCATCCATGCAGTGATCGCGAAAATGATTTCTCAGATTATCGTGTTGGCGTGGAACTTTGGCATGCGCAAGGCGTACGTGTTTCACTAGCCATCAGTTGATTTCCGCTTTCAGAAGCTGACAGCGAACAGCTGATAGCTATAAGCTTCTTCCGTCATGCCAAAAGTCGCCATTATCGCTGGGGCGGGCCCCGCGGGTCTAACCGCAGCGTACGAACTTCTCAAGCGAACGGATATCCATCCGATTGTCTTGGAATCAACCCAGGCGATTGGCGGCATTGCACAGACCTATAACTACAAAGGGAACCGCATCGATATCGGGGGTCACAGGTTTTTCAGCAAGAGCAAGCGCGTGATGGATTGGTGGTTCAATATCTTGCCGGTACAGGGACATCCTGCGGCGGATACTCTGGAGAAGGGACATGAGATCGATTATGCGGCGGAGGCAATCGTCGAGTACTTGTGTCCGGAATGCATTCCGGAAGCTGAAAGCTGTCAGCTGTCAGCTATCAGCTTGCAACGAGAAGCCAAGATTGAACGGCCGGCTCCCGACCCTGAAAAAGAGGATGCCGTCATGCTCCAGCGCCCACGTCTCAGTCGTATTTATTTTCGGAGAAATTTCTTTCCCTACCCCATCGGCATCACGATCACCGTCGCGCGGCGACTTGGCTTCATCAATACGGCACTCATTGGATTCAGTTACATCAAGGCGCATCTCCGGCCGCTTCGCGATGAAACCTTCCTCGATGCGTTTTTCATCAACCGGTTTGGTCGCAGGCTCTACGAAACGTTCTTCCGTGACTACACCGAGAAAGTTTGGGGGGTGCCGTGCAGTCAAATTCGTGCGGACTGGGGTGCGCAGCGCATCAAGGGGCTTTCTCTGAAGCGCGCAATATTTCATGCCATGAAAGACCTGCTAACCTCCGATTTTGCCAAGGCGCAGGCGGAGCGCGAGACGAGCTTGATTACGCGCTTCTTTTATCCCAAGTTCGGCCCTGGTCAGATGTGGGAAACGGTCACAGAGCAAGTGCGCGCATGTGGGGGGGAGGTGAGGATGGGGAGGAGGGTAGTAGGGGTGAAGTGGAAAGAGGAAAACGGGAAGGGGAAAGTAATCTCTGCGACGGTTGAAAATGTAGAAAGCGGAGAAACCGAGGAAGTTCCTTGCGATTATTTCTTTTCCACCATGCCCGTACGGCATCTCATCGGCATGATGCACCCAAAGCCCGACGATCGTGTGTGTGAAGTTGCAGAAGGACTGATCTACCGAGACTTTTTAACCGTAGGATTGCTCCTGAAGCATCTTCACGTGCAGGAGAAAGGGAAGGAGCCGGCCGTCAACGTTCCCGACAACTGGATCTACGTGCAGGACGGCGGCGTTCACGTCGGGCGCATCCAGATTTTCAACAACTGGAGTCCGTATATGGTCGCTGATCGTAAGCACTCCGTTTGGATCGGATTGGAGTATTTCGTTAACGAGGGAGACAAGCTTTGGGTGATGCCAGACAATGCATTGATCGATCTGGGCATCTCAGAGATGGAGAAGATCGGCTTTGCACGCAAAGCAGACATCCTTGATGCATGCGTTTTACGAATGCCCAAAGCGTATCCTGCGTACTTCGGAAGCTACAACCAACTTTCGGTCGTGCGAGATTTCACTCTGCAATTGGAGAATCTCTTCCTCGTCGGTCGCAACGGTATGCATCGCTACAACAATCAGGATCACAGCATGCTCACGGCGATGACCGCAGTCGACAATATCGTGGCGGGCATTACTCATCATCAAAATATCTGGGATGTGAACGTCGAACCGACGTATCACGAAGAGAAGGCCCAGTCCGAAGTGGATGAAGAGGCGAGGAAGAGGGCTGCTTAGTGTGCTGCGTACCACTCCACCGCCTTTTTCACCCCTTCAGCAAACGGTGTCTTGGGATTGTAGCCAAAAGCCCTCTTTGCCTTTGAGATATCTGCCACATAGCGCACCACCTCGCCCGTGCGCGATTGCCCGAGCTCGATTGTAGACTTTGACCCTGTGAGCTCGATGATCATCTCCGCGAGCTTCACGATCGTATTGCCTTCACCAAATGCCAGGTTGTAGGTGTCGTTTTTTACTGCATCAAATTTCTCGAGAGCCTTGATCACGCCGTCCACTGCGTCGTCGATGTAGGTGAAGTCGAGACATTTGTCTTTGCCGAAGATCTTCAGGGTCTCGTTCTTCCGTGCCTGACGGATAAAGAGCGGAACAACACGGATGCTGTTGTCGTAAGCACCGTAGACATTGCTAAAGCGGATGATGACATGATCGATGCCGTAGCAGCGCGTGTAGGCATGGACGAGTGCTTCGCCTCCTACTTTGCTTGCAGTATAGGGACTTTCACAGTTCTCCACGCGTACGAGATCCTCCGTAAGTTGGTCTGCCTTGATGTTGCCGTATCCCTCGCGAGACCCCGCAAAGAAGATTTTTTTCGTGCCATTCCTGCGGGCAAGCTCCAGCACGTTGAAGAGCGTGATGAAGTTATCCCGGGCGCGGTCAGGGTTCTCGACGAGCTCATACACACGGGCATTGGCTGCGAGATGAATGATCACATCAGCTTTGAGCTTTGAGCTTTCCGCTTCCAGCTTCTCTTCATCGCGGAGATCAATGATGTGCGTCAGTGCATTAACCGACGGATTCCATGCATTCGGTACCCAATCCGCACCAATGACCTCGTACCCCTTTTGTAAGAGTGTCTCGCATAAGCGGGTGCCAATGGTGCCGGAGGAGCCGGTAACAAGAATTTTCATCCCACATACCGTAGCGGAGAGTCGCGACTCTCCGCTACGGTATTCACGTGCTTTCCCTCATTCTCCCAACGTACAACGAGGCTGAGAACATTGCTGAGCTTCTCCCGAGGATCCGCACGGTGCTCAAAGACGTTGCCCACGAGATCATCATCGTCGATGACGATTCTCCGGATGAAACGTGGAAAGTCGCACAGCGCATCGCACACGATCTCGGAGATGTCCACGTGATACGTAGAGTGGGACGACGCGGACTTTCCTCTGCAGTCATTGAAGGATTCCTTTCAGCAAAAGGAGATGTGCTTGCGGTAATGGATGCGGACGGACAGCACGACATGGGACTGCTGACGCAATTACATGCAGCGGTTGCCGAACATGGCGGCATCGCCATCGGTTCGCGCTACGTCGCCGGCGGAAGTGTGGGGGAGTGGGATGAGCAGCGCTACATGCTCAGTCGCATCGCCACTCGTATGGCGATTCGACTCTGTGCAGTGAAGGTCAAAGATCCCATGAGCGGCTTTTTTGCTATCGCACGATCGACATTCGAAGACATTCATCCGCGGCTCAACCCCAAAGGATTCAAAATTCTTCTGGATTTGCTGGTTCATGCCAAAAAAGACACAGGTGTACGCGAACTTCCATTTTCCTTCGGTATCCGTGCGCACGGCGAGAGCAAGCTTTCGCGCAGGGTGCAGCTGGAATTTCTGGAATATCTTTACGACGTAACGCTCGGGCGCGTCATACCGCTGACGTTTGTGAAGTATTGCATCGTGGGTCTCGTGGGAGTCGGTGTGCACTTAGGTGCGTACATGGGTTTCTCCGCGCTCCTCACCCATGATGCACAACTTTCCCTCATGGGATTCTCCATTGCACTGGTTGGAGCCATTGAGACCGCGATCGTCTTCAACTTCTGGCTCAATAACCTCTGGACCTTCGCGCATGCGCGGCTCAAGGGATGGGCGCTTATTCCGGGTTTTCTCAAGTACAACGTTGCGTGTGCTTTCGGAGCTTTAGCCAACTACGCGGTGAGCACGTTCCTGTTTTCGCTTGCCTGGGCAGAGCTGACGAGCGTCGTCATCGGGGCGTGCATAGGCATCGTGTGGAACTACACGATGAGCAGGATGTTTGCGTGGCGGAGTGCATAAAAACAAACGATGAGAAATTGAGCATTGAAAATTGAAAATGGACGATGGACAATCTTTCCATGCAGAAGTTGCTTTGGGGTGTTTTCTGGATCACAAGCTTGGCTATTGGCATGGTCGTAGCTGGGCGCCTATGGCACATGCGGCTCCTTGCAGATGTCTCGGTCCGCAGCCGTGTGCAACAGTCGCTGCAACTCGTTGCCAAGCGCGAAGGGTGGCTGATCTCCGATATGAGCATTCGCAGCGTTACTCCTGATGCCGTGATCATCGAGCATCGGCAACATATGCGCGGACGCGATCCCCGGGTGTGCGTGCGCATTCCCCTCGGTACGCTTGAAATTCTTCCCTGTACTTCCTGATGCTCCTTCGCGTATTAGTTTTTGGCTTGCTGCAGGGCTTTGCCGTTCTCTTGGCCGAGCTCCACAGGTATCTTGGGGTGCATACCGATGAAGCGAAATACCTCTTGAACATTCCCTATCCACACCCACCGCTCATGCGGTGGATTTTAGAGACCACCGATGGGTGGCAACATCAGGAAATTTTCTGGCGTATCGTGTTTGCCTCCCTGCTGACGCAGGGGACATGGTTTGTCTGGGACATGGGCAGAAAGCTCCACAAGGATCAGCGCGTGACGCTCTGCGGGCTGTGGCTCTTCTCCGGCGCACTGCTCTTACAGGCAGGGACACTCTTCATGCCGACGATCACTGCAATAGAGACACTTTTTCTTTGCTGGATACTCCAGCGAATAGAATTCCTCAAGCGCTGGAGTGCGCTCATCCCACTTCTCTGGCTTGAAATGCTCTTCGTTGCGTATCAGGGCATTCTTTTTGCACCACTCATTTTCGTTGCACTCCGACAGTCGGGTATTGCTCCATGGCAACGTTGGAGCGCATTTCTCATACCCATTGGATTACTTGCGCTTTATACACCGACGAATCCCCTGACGATTGTTGCGACGGGGTCTGTAAGCGGCATGAGCATGGGGATGCCCCTCGAGGAGTCTGTCGCGCGTGTCTTGAAGCTCTGGGTGATCGGTGGAAGCATGGCCCTGAGCGTCCTTGGGCTTTATGGCATGGTGAAGAGCAAACAGTATCCTCTCGTGCTTACGCTCATGCTCGTCACGGCATATATCTTTGTAGGGTTTCGCAGTTTCTACGCGATCCTCTTCACGCCGCTTCTCATTGCCGGCCTCCTCAGCGCTCCGAAGCTTCTGAAGTCATCCGCCTTCCTCTTGGCTCTGCAGATCGCTGCAGGCACGGCAATATTTCTTTATGTGCCTTTTCCGGAGTATTCCAGTGCTAGGTCCGTTGGCGATGCTCTGCGCGTTGCTGGTGTGCATGGAGATATCCTGATCGCAGGCAGCTTCGGACACGAGTGGCAGTATCTGATGCCGGGCCCAGTGAAGCGTTATCGTCCGGACTTTACGAACGATGCCGCTGCGATCGTCTGTCTGGATCGCTGCGTAGCAATCGATAGACAGGCTTGGCAGAGATTTCCCCAAACAACAGAGGAAGTGTGGGTAAAGATTCGTGATTAAATGGTTTTTCTTTGAAGGTTTATTTATGAAGCAGAGGCTCGT
The DNA here is from genome assembly GCA_016866875.1 of Candidatus Peribacteria bacterium. GTDB lineage: Bacteria > Patescibacteriota > Gracilibacteria > Peribacterales > Peribacteraceae > 2-12-FULL-55-11. The sequence goes on along the minus strand of VGKY01000017.1, from coordinate 8,260 downwards.
TTTTGTTGTTGGATAGCGGCGTTCCTCCTCCCGACGGGAGGAGGTCAGGAGGAGGGGGTCTGCAAGATATTTGAAAAAGTAATCACCCACTCTCCCTAACCCCTTCCTTCCGGAAGGCAGGCCTGCCTGCCGATAGGCAGGCTCTCCCAATGGGAGAGGGAACGCCTAATCTTCAATATCACGCATCAAGAACTGTCTCCAAATCACATGCGTCGCAAGAGGTGTGGACACGGAAAACTCCGTAGCGGAGATTCATGAATCTCCGCTACGAGTTACTCCGCGGAAAGTAATGCCTCCAAGTCGATATGGGTCTCTGTGGACGCAGCCATATCCGCCTGTTCCTGTGCTATTAACCACTTGTAGTGCGCGGAATCCGGGGAGGGAGACGGTGAGCCTGGCGTTGCAAGATGCTCAACTCGGCATGATGCCTGGGTTGGTCCGTACCACTTTGGGGGCAGATCTGCATCAAGGTGTGTCATAGATACTAAGGGTAATTTCTACATTTTATAATACTCCCTATACCACTCCACAAACTTCGGTACACCCTCGGAGATTCTGGTTTTGGGATCGTAGCCAAGTGCTTTGCGTGCCTTGGAGATATCTGCAGATGTCGCAACGACGTCCCCTGGCTGCATCGGGAAAAGCTCTTTCTGGGCCACTGTGCCGCATGCTTTTTCCACCGCAGCGATGTAGTCCATGAGCTCCTCAGTTTTCCCTCCACCGAGGTTGTAGATTTCGTAGGGATCATTGCGATCCAGTGCTGCGATCACCCCTGCGACGATATCGTCGATGTACGTGAAGTCCCGTTGCATCTTTCCATGTCCGAAGACGGGAAGAGCCTCGCCTTTGAGGACTTTGTCCGTGAAGCGAAACAGCGCCATGTCGGGGCGACCCCACGGTCCGTAGACCGTGAAGAACCGGAGTCCCGTGCAGGAGATTCCATACATCTTGTGGTACAGGTAGGCCTGTAGCTCGTTGGCCTTCTTCGTAAATCCATAGATCGAGATGGGGTTATCCGTTCGGTGCGCTTCGGAAAATGGATGTTCCTTATTGTCTCCGTACACCGCACTGGTGGATGCGTAGATCATTCCGCCCGTCTTTCGCTTGCGGCAGGCTTCGATGACCATGTTGAATCCGTTGATGTTGTCTCTGAGAAAAATATCCGGATGGTCGATGCTATGTCGCACCCCTGCCTGAGCTGCGAGATGACAAATGCGCGTCTCGACATTTCCTTTCATCAGAAGGTCAAATGCCCCATCGAGATCTTTCTGATGTGTGATATCTCCCCGGACGAGGGTGAATCCTTTGCGTTTCTCGAGGATCTCGTTGCGTCTGATCTTGAGCGTGGGGTCGTAATACTCGTTGAAGTTATCGAGTCCAATGACTTCATCCCCGCGATCGAGAAGAGCGGATGCGACGGAGAAGCCAATGAAGCCAGCGGAACCGGTAAGGAGGACGCGCATGCATCGTCAGCTTATAGCTTTCAGCTTTCAGCTTCTAGCAAACAACGAGAGAAGTTTTGCTCCCTACGAGCTCTTACTTCACTCCTATACCCCAGTACGTCAGCCCTGCTTCCCGCGCCTCGGAGGGTTCGTAGATATTGCGGCCGTCGAAGAGATTTTTGCCGCGCATGGCCTCCTTGAGCTTCTTGAGATCGACTCCGCGAAAGAGATCCCACTCCGTCATCACCACGATGGCATCTGCGTCCTTGGCTGCTTCCATGTGTGAGGAGGCATAGGTGACGCGCTTTTTCAGGATCGCCTTCGATTTCTCCAGAGCAACGGGATCGAACACTGTGACCTTGTGGCCCGCGCGCGTGAGCATGGGGATGAGATCAAGGCTCGGTGCCTCTCGCAAATCATCGGTCTTCGGTTTGAAAGACAGCCCCCAGATCGTGACCGAGGCTCCTGGCTGAAGCGCTCCGAGAATCTTTTTAAAGAAGCGCTGGCGCTGGCGGTTGTTCATATCGTGCGTGGCCTTCACGAGCGGGAGAGGGACGCCTGTTTCCTTGGAGAGGGCGATCAGCGCCTTCACATCCTTGGGAAAGCAGCTGCCGCCGTACCCTACGCCTGCATGGAGGAAGCGTGGTCCGATGCGGTCATCGAGACCCATGCCCGCAGCCACCTCTCGCACAGATCCCCCCGTTGTCTCGCAGAGTTCGGAGATCATGTTGATGAAGGAGATCTTGCAGGCCAAGAAGGCGTTGCTCGCGTACTTCACGATCTCCGAGGACTCGCGGCTCATGACGAGGAGGGGCTTTCCCACACGCGTGAGGGGCTGATAGAGCTCTTCCATGACCTCCTTGGCGTGCTCCGAGCCATTGATACCAACGACGATGCGGTCGGGTTGCATGGTGTCGTGTACGGCACATCCCTCGCGCAGGAATTCCGGGTTGCTGATGACGGGAATCTGATAGGGCACTTCGCGACGCTTGAGGATGGCATTGATGGAGTCCTCACATTTCCTGCCGGTGCCGACGGGAACGGTGGATTTATTCACAAAGATCAGATCGCTCACAGCGTGTTCGGCAACGGACTCTGCGACGGTGAACACCGCGCGGAGATCCGCAGAGTAGTCGGCATTTGGAGGCGTGGCGACGGCAGAGAAGACCACCTGCGCTCCGGGGATCGCCTCGGAGAGCTCGGTCGTGAAGGAGAGTCTGCCACTGGCGAGATTGCGCTGGATGAGCTCCTCGAGTTCCGGTTCGTAGATGGGGGATTTTCCCGATTTGAGCATGCGCACTTTCGCTTCGTCGATGTCCACGCCGATCACTTCATGCCCGAGCTCCGCAAAGCACGCGGAGGAAACGAGGCCGACGTACCCAGTGCCAACAATCGCAATTTTCATAGCGCATGGAGTGTAGCGCGATCATGGTTTTTGACCAATAAAGAAGCGATCAGCTTTTCGCTTTCAGCTTTCAGAAGCTATAAGCTGATAGCTGAAACCTATGCCTCGCATCCTCATCACCGGCTCCATCGCCTACGATGTTTTGCTTGGGTACGATGGATCGTTCGCCGACGCCCTTTTGGGGCAAAATCTCGATCAGCTCTCGGTGAGCTTCTTCTCGCCCCACTTCCGCAGGCATCATGGTGGAACCGGAGCCAATATCGCGTGGAATCTCCGCCTTCTTGGAGGAGAGCCCTTGCTTGTGGGAACCGTAGGTACTGATGGTGGGAGCTATTGTGCACTCCTTGAGGAACGTGGCATCGACACGACGCATGTCGAGCGGCGTAGTGACAGCGTGACGGCGACGGCGATCATCGGCACCGATAGCCACGAACGACAGGTGGCGTTCTTTCACCCCGGTGCGGATGCGCTTGGATTCTGGCCGAGTGCGCAGCTTTCCGAGGAACGCGACAACATCGCGTGGGCGGTCGTCGGCCCCAGAAACCCTGTCATCATGATGCAGGCGGTGCGCTGGTGCGCGGATGTGGGGATTCCTCTGCTCTTCGATCCTGGCCAGCTCATCATCGGTCTGAGTCCCGATGAGTTGCGTTTCGCAATCACCCGCAGTCGGGGGGTGATCTGCAACAGCTACGAGTGGTCCCTTCTCCGTGAACGTACGGGATGGGATAGTGCCGAAGTTCTTCAGCATGCGGCATTTCTCATCGTCACGCAGGGGGAGGAGGGAGTGGAGCTGTATGAGAAGGCAAAAGGGCAACCCTTCGACAGGGCTCAGGACAAGCAAGGCAAAAGGACAACTATTGCAGCTTGCAAGCCGGATCAGGTCGTCAATCCTACGGGGGCGGGCGATGCTTTCCGTGCGGGATTGTTATTGGGCCTTGGCAAGAAGTGGAGCCTGACGGAGAGTTGTCGTCTCGGAGCAGTGATGGGATCGAAGGTTGTGGAGATCGAGGGAACGCAGCTGGATACTTTGGATAAGGAAGAGGTTTGGGAGAGGGTGCGGATGACGCATGGAAAAGAATTGCCTACGTAAGGACGAAGAAGACTAAAAGGACGAAAAAGATGAAAAGGAATTTTTTATCCCGTCCTCTTCGTCCCTTTAGTCTTCTTTGTCTTCTTCGTCTTCTGTATCCTTCTCCCATGTCCTACGTCAAAGATCCATCTCTTGCCGCTCAGGGAAAGCTGAATCTCGAAATCGCCGAGAAGCGCATGGGAGCCCTGATGCAGCTCAGAGCCCGCTTTACCAAGGAGCAGCCATTCAAAGGTCTTACCATCGGCATGGCGCTCCATGTTACGAAGGAAACGGGTGTGCTCGTGCGCGCATTGCGCGATGGAGGAGCCAAAGTGGCGATCACCGGATGCAACCCTTTGAGTACGCAAGACGATGTCGCTGCAGCACTCGCGGAAGAAAAAGACGTGCTGGTGTGGGCGTATAAGGGGGAGAGCACCGAGGACTACTACAAGTTTCTCTCGGCAGTGATTGCAACGGAGCCCGATATCACCATCGACGACGGCTGCGATCTCGTTACGGAGATCCACACGAAGCACCCGCATCTCCTCAGCAAGATCATCGGGGGTTGCGAGGAGACGACGACGGGGATCATCCGGCTTCACAGCATGGTGCGCGACGGAGCGCTCAAAATCCCGATGGTTGCCGTGAACGACAACAAGACCAAGCACCTCTTCGACAACTACTACGGCACGGGGCAGTCGACCTTCGATGGCATCCTACGCTCGACCAATCTCCTGATTGCCGGTAAGACGGTTGTTGTGCTCGGGTACGGCAGCTGCGGCAAGGGGGTTGCTATGCGAGCGAAAGGGATGGGGGCAAACGTCATTGTCACCGAGATCGATCCGTTCTGTGCGCTGCAGGCAGCCATGGACGGGCACCGTGTGATGCCGATGGCTGAGGCTGCGCCTCTTGGCGATCTCTTCGTTACGGTCACAGGGAACATCCACGTTGTGCGCATGGAGCATGTGGACCATATGAAAGACGGTGCGGTGATCAGCAACTCCGGACATTTCGATTGTGAGATCGATCTGAAGTCTCTCGAGAAGAGCGCGCGCCGCAAGCGCCGCGTGCGTCACTACCTCGACGAGTATCTCCTCAAAGATGGTCGCGTCGTCTACGTGGCGGGAGAAGGGAGGCTCGTGAATCTGGCTTCAGCTGAGGGGCATCCGAGTGAGGTCATGAGCATGAGCTTCCTCGGCCAGGCTCTCGCGTGTGAGTACCTCGTGAAGCATAGGGGGAACCTCAAGCCCGAGGTGATCACGCTTCCCGCGGAGATCGATCAACAGATTTCCGCGATGCAGCTCCATGTGATGGGCCTCCAGATCGATACGCTCACGCCCGAGCAGGTGCAGTATTTGGCAAGCTGGAAGGAGGGGACATAGGAATGGAAAATTCCTGCCTGCCGGACAGGCAGGGAAAATTGAAAATGGAAAATTGAGAATTGCCAAGGATTCTTGCTAAATCTCCTGGAGATGGCTTGTATATAAAAAGCCTTCTCCATAGAGTTTCACCCCATGGCACGTCTCGACGATCTTCAGCAGCTGGAAGCGGAACTTGTCGCCCTCCAACCTCATGCATGTGGGTGTCCTCATGAACTGATAACTGCAGCTTCAGGTGTTGTCCAATTCTGTCCCCCCGCAGTGCGTCGATGCAATTCTGCTTGTGTGCACAGACCGAAGGATGGAGACGATACTCAGCTCAGTGAAATCAATCACTTTAGATCTCTCATCGAGCGTGCGATTGATCTGCAGATCTTGGATGACGAGGTAGGCCATCGGTATTGCATGGAGAGCAGCGAAATCCATGATATGTTGTGGGGGATTGATGATGTAGCCAATGCAGAAGCAGAAGGATTAGGTGTTGATGGAGAACTTGATGGCATCACAGATTTTGACCATCACTGGTTGGTAGAGTTAACTCGCAATCGCCAACAACCATATGTTGCTGATCAAGACACTTTGATTAATGGTCTGCTCGATCGAGTGCGTGGTGCTATCAAAATGGAACGCGCCGCGTGAGTGTTTTCTTTGCCAACAGCATTCGTGGTTTAGCGCTTCAGAATGCTGTAAAAGGAGCGAACGAGACTGTACCGCTGCAGCGGTACAATGGCATTGACATACGGGACAACCCCGCTACACTGCCTCCAACGATGAATCTTCATCCGTTCCTCCTTCCGGTCACCTTCATTCGCTGCATGAAGCAGACGGAAGGGGTTGTATAAAGAGTATTCCGGAGAGAGCCTACTACCCCTTCCCCTCAGGAAGGTCGTTTGGGCGAGATCTTTCACACCACCGAAGCGAGAAGAAACCTGCTCTGTGTTTCCCGGAATGGATCCGGATACCCACACATAGTGTGTGCCGCAATCACTGCGGAGAGTGGGATTTGAAAAGGGAGGTTGGCCATGGCCAATCAATTCAAGCGTCGCGGTTTCTGTTGTGGTCGTCGTGGAGCCAAGGGCATGCTCAAGTACCAAAAGCTCCGAGAAAAACGCGCACCGCATCCGAGCCGGCTTGAAGCCAACCAGCGTGCGGCTTAGTGTCGCACACCTCCCACCTCGCCTCCTTCCCAGGAGGCACTGTTGACCGGCTGACGCAATGCCAGCCACACGCCCCCCAGCCCGCATCTGCGGGCTGGGGCGGCTATCTCTCAGGTCAGGTTTCTTCTTGTTTCTCTTACTTCCTTAATTTTTTCCTTTCATTTCCATGGGAAATCTTCTGCAGTCGTATCGTAATGGCGCATTCGACGTTGAATCCGATACGTTTGACGAGCGGCAATACAGCAGTGTGACCGGCAACCGCGGTCTTGGTGCCGGCAAGCGGGCGGCATTGCAGAGGATGCTAGATGAAGGCAGCGGGATTCATAAGAGCGTCGGTGCGACTCAGAGCGTTGCACCAGAAGCAGATTCTGTTGTGGTAGCTCCAGGTTTAGTGAATGCCATCGCGCAGGCGATCCGGTTAGCCTGCGAAGGATTTGATCGCATTACTGATGAAGTAGTTGCCTGTATGGAATTGCCCGATGACTGGCTCGGCGTCGATCCAGCATCCCCCGATGTGGAGCAGCGTATTGTCGATAGTATCCGTAGCGGAAACGATCAGATTTGGCTCGCCTACGGCGCGGCAAATGGCGGGTAGCATGGGAGTATGATGAGTGCATGACACGCAATGCTGAGCTTGCAGCACTCTTCCGTGACATTGGCACGCTCTTAGGTGCTTCTACCGAAGAGAACGCCACCTTTAAAATCCGCGCGTACCAGCGTGCGGCAAAGGTGATCGAAGAATTACCCAAAGACATCGCAGACTACGGTGATGCAAAGGCATTGCAGGAGCTTCCTGGCATCGGGCAGGCGATTGCAGAGAAGATTGTTGAGTTCTGCACGACAGGAACGATCGAGACACTGGAGAAATTGCGGCGCGCTCAGGGGCAGATATCCCCGGAGCTTCTGCAGGTTGAAAATCTCGGGCCGAAGCGTGCACTGGAGATCCAGAAGGAGCTGGGTATCACCACTATTCCAGCGCTCATCGAAGCGGCAAAAGCGGGAAAGCTCCGATCGCTCCCGAGAATGTCTGAGCTCATGGAGCGCAAGATTTTGGAAAGCGCAGTACACGCGACGGAGCGCAACAGGCGGTTCCCTCGATCGGAAGTGACGGAAGATGTCGAAGCACTGCTACGTTCGATTCGCGCGGTGAAGGGCGTGGATCGCGCAGAAGCCGCAGGCTCGTACCGGCGCAGGAAGGAAACGGTAGGGGATATCGACATTCTCACCGTGACAGAATCTCCGGCAGATGTTTCTCAGGCCATCACTCAACTTCCCTTCGTTCGCAATGTCGTGGCGCATGGGGATAAGAAACTCTCCTTTGATCTCCAGACAGGAATTCGTGTCGATGTGCGCTTTGTGCACTTGGATCAGTGGGGCTCGGCACTCCTGTACTTCACCGGTAGCAAGGAGCACAACATTGCCATGCGCCAAGAGGCGATACGTAAGGGTTGGAAACTCAGTGAGTATGGATTATTTGATGGCAAGGGAACGGTACTTACGTCGAAGGAGGAGAAGGATATTTACGAGGCTTTGGGGCTGCCGTGGAAGGAGCCGCGGGAGCGGAATGAGCCTTAGACATATCATTCTCTCTGGATTGTTTTTTCTACCCCGCCCCCCAAACCCCTGCCTGCCGGCAGGCAGGGGTTAGGGAGAGGGGATTGGAAGTTTTCCTTTCGTGCAATGGCGGAGAGGGGGGGATTCGAACCCCCGAGGCGCTTTCACGCCTACCCGCTTTCCAAGCGGGCGCACTAGGCCACTATGCGACCTCTCCAGTGCAGATACTCTACAAAATCTGTCCCGTTGCCGGA
>VGKY01000016.1 GCA_016866875.1 Candidatus Peribacteria bacterium | reverse complement strand
CATCTTCGTCGTGATTCCCCGAGCAAGCACCACGCAGGAATTCCATGATGCCACCATGAAGATGTGGGAGCAGAGAACAGGAGCATGGGACGGTGCGCGCATCGTTTCCCTGGAGCCGGACAATGCCGATGAGCACAGGGCGTGTGCATCTCTTGCGCGTTTGCTACAGACAACGGTTGTTCCCGCAAGATCGCTTGAGGCATTGAAGGATGCCCTGGGTGACGCTGCTTTTGTCCTTACGCAGCGGTATCACGGAGCCATTGCCGCTCTGGGAATGGGAATTGCGCTCACGGCTGTTGCGCAGCATGCGGGAGATAAATTGGACGCACTTCAGGGAGTGGATCGCAGCGAAGCATTGACACGCATCGAAGTAGGGGAACAGGCATTGCGCGCCGTATTCCTCTTATAGAGCATTTCTGGTATAATCGTGATCAATGATGACCGTTCTCCATCTCACGACGGCGGAGCAGCTCCTCTGGGCAAACGTGCCCCAGGCGCTCCAAAAGGGATGGTCGGTGGAAACAGAGAGCGGAACCTGGCGTGACAGTCCTCAGTACAGACAGATGCGTATGCAGTTGGTGAAACTTCAGGATCCGAAGCTTTTGGCATTTATTGAGCATGCAAAAGCAGCGGCAAGTGCAGATGCTCTTGCGAAGCTTCTTTCTGAGACGGATCTCCAAGGAGTCATGGACTCAGACATTTCCGAGCTCTTCTTCGCGCTCGGTCCTGCTGTAGTGGGCAAGCTCATTACGTTGATGCTTGGCACGATCAAAACGCATGCCGATATCGAGGGCATCGCCGCTCTGACAACGATACGGCGTTCCCTCTACGCAGCTTTGGTTTCTTCTCCCCGTTAATCTATGGCACACACTGCAACAGAACCGGAAGCACAGCCGGATATTGGCGTCGTTGCAGTCGATCCGGATACTCGAGACAGGGTGCGTAAACTCCATGAGAAACTGATACAGGGGAATATCCTGCAGTATCTCGGGCCCGAGCGTTACGAAATTTCCCATTTACTCGACCGAGATAAGCGCAGACAGATCTTCGAGCGCTTGCAGAAAAAGCGTGAGGATTTCTTTCCTGGTGTTGCTGCAGAGCAGCTGGAGAAGGATCTGGATGTTCTCAGTGAGTATCTCGACACGCTTGCATTCATGCAGCGCGCACATAAGAGCTACAAGCAAGACACTCAGTCACCGGAGAAGGCAGGAATGTTTCAAAGGGCATTTGAGAGCGTAAAGGGGTTTGCAAAGCGGCATCCGGTGGTGACGACGCTGCTTGCTGCGGCGGCTGCGGTGGGAGTCGCTGGGTACTACTACTGGCCTCAGATCATTGCTCTTGCGCAGGGGGTGTGGGAGGCTCGAGGACTTGCTGCTGCGGGGGAAGTTGCAGAAGCGGCTGAGGCGGGGACAGCATTAGAGGTGCCTAATGCGCTTGAAGGAGTTGGGTCTGCCGCAACATCGGTTCCCGAAGGGCTAGCCCCAGCTATTCCGCCAGGCGCTTCATCTGCTGGCTTTCCCATGAATCCAAATCCGGACATCCCTTTCAATGTTCCAGTAGAGTGAACTAGGTTCTAAGCACAAACAACCTTACCGACACATGGCAGATCCAGAGCCAGCATCGCGCGTGGAGCGGTCACAAGAGCAGGTAACTCCAAAGGACATCGCTGAGCGTGCACGCATGCTGCGCGCAACGCTGGGATTCTCGGATGGGAAATCCATGGCCGAGAAGCAAGGCATTCCTGGCTCTGTAGAGCCTACGAGCACGATTGTTGATCTGCGACGGATCATGCCGGAGTATAGCGACACAGCGCGATCCATTCTGGAAGGGTTCATGCAGAAGACTCAGGAGGGTGCGGTGATGGAGCAGCAAACTCTTGAGCTTTCTCAGCTACGAGCGAGAGTCGATGCCGCAAGAGCGCGAAATCAAGTGGATCCAATTCATGAGGGAAGAGCGCGACCATATCGTTCGCCAGAAAGCAGAGATCTTGCAGATGCTCTTGAACCCCAAATTTCTCACGTGGATCGCATCGTTACGCTCATGCAGTACGAAGAGCTTCTCCGAGACGATATCCTTGGAGCTGCAGAGCGCTTTGGCGCGCAGTATGAGGCGATGACCAAGGAGCTGGGGGGTGATCCTCTTGCGAAACTTGCAGAAGCCAAGAAGTCCATGGAAGCGCGCCTTGCATCGGAGCAAAATCCACTCGTCACAGGACAACTCCGTGAACGCATACAGGCAATCGATACCCTTCTGCAGAGGATTCCAGAGGCCCAGCGCCGACTCGATCAACTCCTCAAAGATATTGAAGTTCCTGCCAGGCAAACCATGCGGGTTGTCCTCTTGCGGTTGTTCGAGGGGATGCGCAAGGAGGACAGGTCGGTGACTCTCCTCAACGAGATTCGCAGGCGAGGGGACTATGGCGGTCTCACGCTCAAGCAGCTTTCAGCCCGATCTGAGCTTGCAAGTGATACAGCGCTCCAAGAGGTGCTGTCGCTCATCCCTGCCGCGTTGCACGACATCCCGGTGACCATTCTCCTTGAGGGAAAGAAGTTTGGTCGCAATGATTCCTCCCAAGATATTCAACCATTTGTCGTGGACTTGCAGACGCAACTCCAAGGCATTGGTTACTGGGAAGATGCGGCTGCGGTACGTGGTCAGCTGGATGGATGGATAGGAAGTCTTTCGCAGGGTATTCGCAACGATGTGCCGCAGATGCTGCTGCAATCGAAGGCTGAGGCGGATCGCATTACCACTGAGCTTGCGACGCAGGGTCTTTCGCCGCAGCGCAGGCTCCTCCTTACGGAGCGTCAGCGTGTATGTGCAGAGTTCATGCGATTGGCAACGGAGGTGGAGCAAGCGAACCCCCCCACGAGTGAACAACTTGCATCATATGCAGATCATGTGGACTGGTATTTACGCGACCGCATGAAGGAATCTGTGACCCATGAGCAGTCTTCCGGTGACAAGCGCGAAGTGAGTGTTGCCCACAGTCTCCAAGGCGATCTCCTGCGTGTCAAAGGAGAAGTGCTGCTGCCACGCATGATGGACAGCCCCGATGGCTTCATCTCTTCGTGGGGACTCTTTCGTGACAATGCCAACGCGGAAGTTCAGCGTCTCCAAGATCGCGTGAACTTCAGTATGAAGGCTATGAGCTTGCTTGTGCCACAGCGTCACTATGGGCCGGAAACGCGACCATACACCGTTGATGGCCAGCGTGCACGACTGGAGTCGTATAGGGGTTTTTCGCCTGAATTGCAGCAGAGCCTGGATGCCGAGTGGATGGTGTATGCTGGAGGAGTTGAGCAGTACACGGGGGAGATCGAAGGGCTTGCGCGAGGAAATCCTCAACTCCTTGATTTTCTGAAGATGTTTCGGGAGGACGGCAGTGGTATTGGCGATGAGATGTATGCGAAGCTTGGTGAGCTTGGCACTTCCATCGACAAGGTGATGACGGACATCACCTGGTACTTACCGCGGATGGCGGGTATCGACAAGCTATTGGGGTTCAGCCAATCGGCACAAGAAGCGCGCATTCAGGAAATTCGCGACGAACTAGCGAAGATGCAGGAGCGTGTAGCTACCGTCCGTACGATCTATCAAAACTTTCTCCGCACACATGGCCCGCTCCTCGATGCCATTCGTGCAGATATCAATCATCTCAAGGTCTTGCAGGCAGGTGTGCCCTCCAAAGATCTCAGTCTCTCCACAGGGAAGCCTATCTACCCCCCCGAGGAGGCTATGGGCGATATGCAGGGGTACATCACGTTGATCTTAGGGCAGTACCGCACGGCGAAGGATCGTTACGATCAGCTGCGGAGAAATGCTCAGGCAGATCCCCAGGAGCTTAACAACGCAGACACAGCTCTCAACGAGGCGAAGCTGAAGCTCATTGGTGCCAACCTCTTCCTTCTCGGTCACCTGCGCGAAGTGCGTGGGCCCGCACTCGTTGAAGCCATGAAGACATTGCAGTCTGAACTCCATGACAGTGTTGGACTTGCCGTGTCGACGCAGCACCAGCTCGAAAGTCTCAAAGATAGTTGGAAGACATGGGCAACGGGTGCTGCCATTAGTGTTGGAGGAGTATATGTTCTTTCAGAGTTAGGTCAGCGTGGAGGCCTACGATCTGTGCAATCCATACTTTCATTACCATTGCGAACCTCTCGTTACATTCCCAGAATTTCTCCTTTGGGTGAGGCAAGGTGGGTGTTGGGGAGAATCGAGGGGCTTGCAAATTTACCTACGAGGCCAGTTACTGGAATGTATGACTTAATAGCTCGTAGAAGGGGATGGCCTACACTTCCACGTATTCCATCTGCACGAGATGTACCGCGGATTCAGCAAGAGGCACTTGAGGCACAACGTTTAATGGCTTCTCAATCTCGGGAGTTAGCCCAGAACGCTGGCCGCATTACAGCGCTAGAAGCAGAGCTTGCGCGATTGCAACAGGCAGAAGCAGCAACGGCAGAGCAAATGGCTGCCAGGCAGGCGCGCATTGCAGAGCTCACACAAGAAGCTTCTGAACTCACTGCAAGGAACTTGGCCCTCACCGAGCAACTTGCCCAAATGGCAGATCAGCTGCCGCAAGAGGCAGCCGGTGTTGTGACTCGCAGGGCCGCAGTCCTTCAAGATCTTGCCAGGTTTACCCAAGGTGAAGGCGCGGAAGTGATGGGGAGACTTGCGGAGAGCCAGCGATCGGTGCGTGCGGCAGAAAGTCAGATGCGCACACTTCTCAGCATGGAAGATGCCGCACGTCCTGCAACGTATGCCGATGATGTGGCTCGCCTGCAAACTCAAATCACCGAATTGCTGCGTGCCGAGCGCGTGCTTCGTCTCGACGCAGCAAAACAGATGCTGACGTCCCTTGGTATTGTGGATGATGCCTCCAAGATAACCGATAACGTACTCCGGATGATTTGGGAGGCGCACCTCGCAGAAAATTTGACGACGAAAGTGAGCATGTTGCGCTCAGCCATGGGGCAGATCTTTGAGAATGCCGATGATGCTTCCAGGGCTGTAACGTATCTTGCACGGAGTGGCATTGCGGGAGATGTTTCTTTGGCCATTGCAAAAATGCACGAAGCGGCACATCTCGCACCTGAAGTGCTCGCAAAAATAACCGCGATGGGGTTACCTGAAGGATCGAGAATAGTGATGAAACTGGCTCGGAACCCTGAGTCGCTACGCTTCCTTGAAGCAGCGTTCGAATCAGGCGGAAAAGCCGGTGCCATTCGCGCTTCACAGTATTTGGCAGGCCTTGGAGATGATGTCGCTCTGGCGGGAGCCAGAGATCTCGCCATGGTCAAAATGGTTGTATCGAGTAGTGATGAAGCATCGCGTTTGGGTCTTGCCACGGCCAGGCTTGGCGCAGGACGTTCTGCGACGGAGTGTCTGCAGCTCTTGGATGATGGAGCACGCTTGCAGCGCCTTGCTCCTCGGGCATTGGGGGGCTTAGAAACCGGAGCAATGATTGTTGGGCCCATCATTGAAGCTGCGATGGTGGGTTACGATATTTATGAGCTCGTTCAGTCGTACGATCGTCAAGATAAGCAGGTGAAGGGAATAACTGATGCTCTAGATCAACTCGTCGCTCAAGGGCTCATGGAAAAAGATGGGAAGTCCTACAAAGGTCCCGGATACACGATCGATGTTGAGCAACTGAAGAACATGACAGCCGCTGCCGTGGAGGCAAACTGGCTGCGCACAGGAGTGGATTCCGCTGCGCTTGTTGGCACAACGGCAACCTCCATTCTTGTAGTCAGTGGAGTTGCCGCCCCCCCAGGGCTTGCGGCAGGACTCGTCGTTTCCGGTGTCATCATCACCGTGCACGTAGGCATAAGTGTTGTAGAAGGATCCATCGATCAACACCGCCGTTCGGAATTCCTCAAAGCAGCTCCGCCATGGCTCCTTGCTATGATCCCTCCAGAAGGACTCGTTGGTCAAAGTAGCGAGGATGTCATTCGCGAGCATACCGGTGTCATGCGTTCGGAGTTTCTCCCCCGGAGCTGGACAGAGGCAGGACTCACCTTCAACCCCCTCACGGGGCCCTTTCTCACTGCTTCGAGGAGCATGGAAACTCTCACAATGGGGAAACAGCGAGAACGAGAGAAGCAGGGGGTGCGGGAAAAAACCCTCTCTGCTTCGGCGTATCGAACATTTGCAGCCGAACACCCCGATCTTGTGCATGAGCTCCCACGCCATGGTGCAGTGCAGGAGCTCCTTGCTGACGGTGGGGAGTTCCTCGGTTCGGGAGGGGATTACGAGAAGATTATTCGTCCTCTCATTGTTCTGCAGTTACAGGCTGCGGCGCATTCCCCTCGAGCTCTCCTTGATGCTCGAAATATCGATGTGCAATCCATCGATGCGCTGGTTCTTCCCGATTTGCAGAATGTCGATCTTTTCGCTTTGGGACTTGGAGTCGATGACGATGTTCTCAAGGAAGCCGGTCGTCGTGCCATGCTCTTCTACGTCCACCATCGCCGTGAGCAGAGGTATCGAACGGCAATCGAAGGCATCGAGAGCAATGCACTCTACGATGGTGAATACAAGGCATTTCTCATGGAACAATTCCATGCGGAAATCGAGAGGAATAAATCTTCCTTCTACGTGTTCAATGTTCACCCAAAAACATTGCCACGAACAGGTTCTACCCTCGCCGAACGTATCATTGCCGCGAAGACCACAGGGGGACTCTCTGGTGATGTGTCATCCCAGGATCTTGCCATGATGGGATATGAGGCTCCAAAAGGACAGGTTTCCTTCCGAGATTTCATGAACCGTTACGTTGAGCCTCAACATATGGCTCAGTTAGAGCATTGGCTTGAGAACTACGCAACATCGCACAATAATTTGCCCTTGTCCTTTATGGAGATGGAAGCATGGGGAGATGATGCAGCCTTCAATGCAAAAATTGCACCCACTATTCGAGCGTTCAACAGGATCGATGTTTCACTGTCATCGCTCAGCAAATACGAGACAGATGTCGATTTGCGCTCTGCATTGGAGAGGTTCAATGATGAGGATATTCGTTTGTATCTTCGCTGCGCTGAGCACAAAGATTTCTACAACAAATACGTCGGTCGCTGGCGCAGAGGAGAATACTTTATTACGGGGTCAGCATCAGATATTCGTACCGCAGCAAACCTCCAGACGCTCTGTGCATGGAAAGACCGGGGGTACCCCACGCTCATCGATGAACGTCAATTCAAGGAGTCCCAGAGTGCCGTGCGTCGCAAAACAGATCGCCCCTTCGATTTCTCTTCTACAACTGAGCGCTATCGTCTTGCTGAGCGCGGACTTGCGGGGTATGTCTATGACCCCAAGAAACCCGGTAGGGTCATACTGTCCTACGAAGCGTATAGGAATGCCCTTTTGCCCAAGTCTGAGTCTGTTGAGATTTTCGAGTTTCTTGGAAATTGTCCTGGTCTCCCTGGGCGCATGTTTGACCCCTTTGGTGTGGATGCCCGTCGTAAGGAGGCTCAGCGCCAGCGGGCAGCAGTGGATGCATTCCAGAGGATGCGGGTGCAGGAAGAACGGGAACAGGATCTTCGCTTCCTCGATGTATCGGGACTGTGGCAGCCACTCTCATCGCTACGCAACGTTGCGACAAGCATCGCTGTTGATGAGGCGCAGATGCCGTTATTCATGCAATCTTGGGTGAAAAATGATGGATTTGATGGGTTGCGAGAGAGGCTGCTCAGTAGCCGCATCTTGATCGTGGGTGATCTTCCACCAGAGCGTTTCGAGCGACTTCAGCAGGGAATTGACAGGTAATCACTCTAGGTGCTGGCATTCCTTGGTATGCGTAAGTACCATATGCAGTACTTAGGTATCGCACGTACTCCCATTGTGTTGGTTCTCCTTGAGGCTTCATGAAGGATTCCAGATTTGGGGAGCTTATGGACATTCGTACCTTCTTCTCTCCTTCACTCTTCACTCGCTTCGAACACCAGACGGGCACGTCGCGCACCCACTCTTCTATGGACATTAGAAACTTCTGCATCACCCTTCGACTCGTCCGCTACGCGGACTCGCTCAGGGCAAGTCGCCCACCCCTCTCTTATGGACATTAGAAACTTCTGCATTATTGCCCACATCGATCACCCCCCTTCGCTCTGCGGAGCTTCGGAGGGGCGGGATTTCTCCTTTATTCTATGGAGATAAGAAATTTCTGCATTATTGCACACATCGATCACGGCAAGTCGACGCTCAGTGATCGCATGATGGAGATCACGGGCACGCTCCAGAAGCGGGAGATGAATGATCAGCACCTCGATATGCTGGAGCTGGAGCGTGAGCGCGGCATCACCATCAAGCTGACGCCTGTGCGTATGACATGGAAGGGGATTCAAATGAATCTCATCGATACTCCCGGTCATACAGATTTCCGCTACGAGGTCAGCAGAAGTCTCGTTGCCTGCGAAGGCGCAATCCTCCTTGTCGATGCATCGCAGGGCATCCAGGCGCAGACGCTCGCGGTTCTCTACATGGCGCTTGAGGCCAATCTGAAGATCATTCCCGTGCTCAATAAAATCGATCTCCCCTCCGCAGATCCCGAACGCGTGAGTCAGGAGGTGATGAAGCTTCTGGGATGCAGCCGCGAAGATATCTTGCTCATCTCCGCAAAGGAGGGCAGGGGAGTCGCTGAAGTGCTCGACAGGGTTGTCGAAACAATTCCCGGCCCCACAGCGAGCGGCGAATACAGCGGCAAGAGCAACGGATTGATCTTCGATGCGATCATGGATTCCTACCGTGGTGCGGTCGCCTACGTTCGCGTGATGAATGGCAGCTTTCGAAAAGGCCAGAAGATGCATCTTCTGGGTACAAAGACCGCTTTTGAAATTCAAGACGTCGGGCACTTTAATCCGAAGTACGTGTCGGATCCCGTTCTCAGCGAAGGGGAGATCGGCTACATCGTCACGGGCGCGAAAAATGTCCGTGATGTGCGCGTGGGCGACACGGTCGCATCGGCTCCAGATATGAAGCCCCTTCCGGGATACAGCGAAGTGCAGCCGATGGTCTTTGCAGGACTGTACCCCGTCGAAGCCGATGATTACCCGGATCTCCGCGACAGTCTGGAAAAATTAGCTCTCAATGACGCCGCGCTGCGCTTTGAAACAGAGCGCAACGCCGCGCTGGGAAATGGCTTTCGCTGCGGCTTCCTTGGACTTCTGCACCTCGAAATCATCCAGGAGCGTCTGGAGCGTGAGTACGATTGCGATCTGATCATCACCGCTCCTTCGGTGCTCTATGAGGTGAAGCTTGGTGTCCGAAATCCTGCCGAGATCGTGCGCAGCAGCCTTCTGAAGACAGACGAGCCCAGTGTCGCCCGCATTTCCAATCCCGCGGATTTTCCCGATGCCGCTCTCATCGAGGAAGTCCGTGAGCCTTGGGTGAAGCTCGAAATTGTCTGTCGCAACGAAGACGTCGGTGCCGTGATGCAGATCACACAGTCTCGCAGAGGAGATTACAAAGGCCTGACGTACTTCGACGCCGATCGCGCGCTCCTCAGCTTTGAAGTTCCCTTGCAGGGCATCGTTCTCGATTATTTTGATCAATTGAAGTCCGCAACCGCAGGGTATGCTTCCATGAGTTATGAGCACTTGGGCTACAGAGCCGGGGAACTCGTGAAGCTGCAGATTCTCCTTCTCGGAGAGCCCGCAGAAGCACTGAGCACCATCGTGCATCGATCCGAGGGACATACGGTAGGGGAGATCATCTGCAAGAAGCTCAAGGATGTCATCCCCAAGGAGCAGTTTCCCATTCCCATCCAAGCGGCAATCGGCGCGAAGGTCGTCGCGCGTGAAACGGTGTCAGCGTATCGCAAGGATGTAACGGGGTACCTCTATGGAGGGGACGTTTCTCGCAAGAAGAAGCTCCTCCAAAAGCAGAAGAAGGGAAAGAAGCGTATGAAGCAGATGGGACGGGTGACCTTGAATCAAGAAGCATTCTTGGCTGTTCTCAAGCGGTCGTAGTAGTGCGGCGCGTCATTCTGAGAGTCGAGGTGGCCTTGAACCAAGAGGAGTTTTGGCGGTATTGAAAAGAAGTTAACGGGCGTGTCACACTGAGCATAGTCGAAGTGCGACACGCGGCGGCAACCATGTCTCCTTCGACGACGCTCAGGATGACATGGTTGCCGCATTCCTCGACGCTGCATTTTACATTTCCCACTGCATTCGGCCTTCCTTGCACTCCCCCTTGAAGGGGAAGCCAAGAGCGCATTCCACGCGTTGCAGGGCCGTCTGGAGCCTTGGTCATCTATTCTACGGTTCCAGAATCCTGGATCTCCCCACCTCACGTTGTATTTCTGGAAAGAGATGATGCAGATGGAGTACGACGCGGTACAGAGGGTTGCACAGGTGATCGCTGAGCGCTCGCACCCCTTCGTTTTACAGACGAGTGGTATCGAGACCTTCGGTGATCGCAGGGGGGATCGTGTACTGTGCCTCTCGGTTCAGTTTTCTCCAGAACTCGCGGCGATCAAAAAGCTTTGCCCATGGCCTAATCCTCCTGGGCAACCTTTTCATCCGCATATCACGATCGCGCGGATAGACCACCCTGAACGCTTTTCCGTTGTGAAGAAAAAAGTCATGCGGGCATTGGAGAAGCAGGATCTCACAGTGGTATTTGACCGACTAGGACTCTTCGGCGAAATCGATGGCAGGAAGCAGACGCCCATCAAGGAGTTCGTGTTTGAGCACCATTTCTAGCGGAAAGCCGCGACTTTCCGCTGAAAAACATGTGCTAATCCGCTCTTTGGCTCTCCTCTCTCCGCGCAAGAAGCTTCTTGCGTGCCGCATGCACAAAAGGCTCGAAGACCGTCTGCAGAATGCTGCCGGCCAGGGGTTGCACCTTATCGAACGGGGCGTCTTTGCCTCCTCGCAAGAAGAACTCCTGAAGAACGAAGGAACTGAGCTGCAGAATCGTGCCATCGATGTTGCGCTCGTCGATCATGAGCGACAGGAGGATGCGTTCGGGGTCGAGTGCCATGACCATCTGCATGCGCGTGATCCATTCGATGAGCGCGCGGTTACTCTCGGCATCTAGCGTCCCTGCTTTGAGGAGCGTGGTATTCTCGTCGACGGCTTCCTTCGCGGTTTTATGCATCGTCTCCTGCAGGTATTCCTGCACGGCGGCAAAACTCCCTTCGTCGATGAGTGAGAGCACTGCGAGAATGAAGACGCTCGGACAATCGCGCGCAACGAGGCGGGAAATCAGGAGGAAGAGGTGCGTGTAGTCGTCCTTGGCCAGAAACTGCAGGATGGCCTTGGCCACTTGGTCGTCGCGCTTCTTGCTGCGCTTCTCCTCGCGCCGGATCTGTGCCATAGCTGCTGCGGCTGCGGCGAACCGCTGTTTCGCTTCCTCGGAGAGTTGCTCCGGCGCTCCTGCGACGCCTTCTCCTGGTGCACCGATATCGATGGATCCGAATTCAGACATGCAGGAAGCTTAGCCTCTTTTGCAGAGAGGATGAAGAGGATGATGAACAAGACGAAAAGGAGTTCCTCGCATGTATTTCCGTCCTCTTAGTTTCCTTGGTCCTTATGCCTTGGTGGGCTCAATGGAAACCACCGTTGCCCGCTCCGGTCGACCGTTGAATTTCATGATTCGCTGCTGAGAAAAGCGGACCACACCTGCCGTGTCGGCATGGATAGTCCAGTCCGATCCCATGTGCGTGTGTGCACCTGCGCGGAACCAAAGGCCCTTCTGTCTCACGAGGACTTCTCCCGAAGAAACCACTTGGCCGCCAAAGCGCTTGAGGCCTCGTCGTTTTGCTCTGCTATCTCTGCCGTTTTGGGTAGATCCACCTGCCTTTTTATGCGCCATAGCGGAGGTATTGTAGGGATTTCAGGGTTAGGTGCAAGAAAAAGTCTGCTTATCTAAGACGGGCACGTCTTGGTTGCGGGGGCTGGATTTGAACCAGCGACCTCGAGGTTATGAGCCTCGCGAGCTACCAGGCTGCTCCACCCCGCGAATGCAGCATAGCGACTTGCTCACGGGAATGCCACAGATCTACCGAGAATGATGCGCAATGTTATACACCCCTCCTGAGCGCATCGACTTTGTCTGGATGAAAGAGGTAGAGCTGCCAATGCTCTACTACGGGCATCTGGCGGAGCACTTCCAAAAATCGCTCTTCTCGTTGCTCGCGTGCCGCGCCAGTCGTTTCCTCGGCATAGGCGGGAGTCGTAGCTGGCGGCGTGATAATGAGCACTTTTTCATCGGGACGGATGCGGCCAAGGTTTTCCTTTGCGTACTTGTCCTTGTACTGCACGGAGTGAAGGTACTCCAGTTCCCTGCGCGCATCCTCATTGTGCTCGGCCATGATCCTATTTTGAATGCGCATGTCGCTGAGTGTCTGATCGAAGAGCACGTTTCTGTAGAAGGAAAGCGCCAGTCCGAAGGCCATGAAGCCGACGACGGTGAGGCCAATCACAATCGTGAGTTGCCGGCTGAGAGGTTCTGCTGAGTGAAAAGCCATAGCGATAGCTTAGTGCTTTCGGTGTTTCGCTCCTAGTTCTCGATGACTCGAATGTTCTCTGAACGCTGAACGCTGTAAGCTGATAGCTCATGAACATCTATTGTGCAGGGATCGGCGGTATCGGACTCAGTGCCTACGCTGCGCTCATGCGGTTGCAAGGACATGAGGTCAGCGGAAGTGATCGCGTTGAAAGCGACCTGCTCGATGAGCTTCGTGCAAGCGGGGTGCAGGTCACTCTTCTGCAGGACGGATCGGAGATTCCTCAGGACTGCGATCTCTTCGTCTACTCAGAAGCACTTCCCATACATCATCCTGAGCGCATGGCTGCAGAGCGCCGAGGGATTCGATCTCTTTCGTACTTTGGAGCCCTTGGGGAGCTCTCTGCCCCGTACGATGTCATCGCCGTCTGCGGTACGCACGGCAAGTCGTCTACGACAGCGATGATCGCAAAGACGCTCATCGATGCCGGCAAGGATCCTACCGTTGTCGTGGGAACGAAATTGCCGGATCTCGGAGGAAGGAATTACCGAAACGGAAAGAGTAAGATTTTCGTGCTTGAGGCGTGCGAGTACCGAAAATCCTTTCACGCACTTTCTCCGAGTACCATTGTCCTCACCAATGTCGACGGGGATCATTTCGACTACTACTCCACAGTCCGAGCATACCGTGAAGCGTTTGTCGAATTTGTTGGCCGCCTTCCCCCGTCCGGGATCGTTGTGCTGCACGGTGAAGACGCTGATGCTCTCGACGTCGCTCAGCAAGCGGGTCGCAAAGCGGTAGATGCCGACCTCCTCCCGCTACCCGAACTATCGATTGCCGGTGTGCACATGCAGCAGAATGCCCGCCTTGCCCTTGCGATGGCGGAATGCTGCGGCGTCCCGAGGGAGGATGCCCTTCGTTCGCTTCATGGGTACAGAGGAGCATGGAGGCGCATGGAGTACGTAGGGTCGTACCATGACATCCCGGTGATCGATGACTACGGTCACCATCCCCGCGAGATTGCCGCTGTCCTGGGCGCTTTACGGCATCAGTATGGTGACAGGCGCATCGTCTGTGTGTTTCAACCTCACACCCATGATCGCACCCTCAAGCTCTACTCGGACTTTACGGCTGCATTCAGCGATGCGGATCTGGTGATCATCCCGGGCGTGTACGAGGCGCGCCGTGACCGCGATGCCGCAACAGTGGATCTTTCCGAGTTCACGCGTGGTATAGCTCAAGCGAGCGCGGTAGATTGCCTCGATGGGATTTCTTTAGACGCGACAGAGGAGATGCTGCGCACGCAGATTCTGAAGACGGGTGATGTGCTCCTCGTGATGGGAGCGGGGGATGTCACCGGGTTGGCGAGATCGATGGGCAGAGGATAGAGGGATTACATTCGTGCCATTACCCCTTCATTGCATTCCGTCGTAGTTCCCCCGGATCTCCTCAGTATTTTCCTTGTAGATTTCCATCGCCGTGACCAGGATCTTGCTCAATTCTGCTCTGTTGATCGGGCGATCTGGATCGAATGTTTCGGAGGACGCATCGCCCGAGACCAGACCGTCCTGCGCCGCTGTCTCTACGCAATCGGCGTACGGGTGCGTTGCGGGAAGGTCCGGGAACCGCGTTCCTTTTGCCCAGAGGCGCGGGACATCCAATGCCTGGAGCAATGTACAGACGACTTCCGCACGGGTTGCGGGCCGCTCGGGATTTTCTCGGATGTTGCGGTAGGCAGACCAGTTCCTGCGTTCAGCTGATGCGTAGACATCGGAAAACCAGGTATCGCGAGCGCGCGAATTTTGGGGGAGTGAGCGGCCATCCATTTCATCGATGTTGCCAATCTTATGAGCGACCTTTGCAAGCTGCGAAAGGGTGACGGAATCTCCAGGGCCAAATGCACCACTCAGCGTCCCATCTTGGGACCGGTATCCCGACATGATTCCCGATCGGATAGCTTTGTTGACATACGTCGCGAACCAGGCTGACAGGGGAACGTCTGTGAATGTCACGTGCTCATCTCCGACGGTTGCTGACACAAACTCCAACGTCTTTGCCATCTCTTTACTTACGGGGAGGTCTTTCAGGGCATCACAGACGACGCTGATGCTGAAGGTGATTCGGCCGTTCTTCGTGAGCTGATCGGACTTTGGCTTGGGACTGATGCATCCTTCGATGGGATCAAACGTTAGGCTGTAGAGTCCGATGGGGGCTCCCAGGTACTCCTGAGGAGTTACGCCCTCGTAGGCTTTGCCATCCGGACCCTTCATGCTGAAGGAGAGACCGAGGGGCGAGCTTTGGACCGAGATCTTTCCAACACTCGTGTAGGTGAACGATATGGCTACTCGAACGGATGTACCATCGAGAACGGGGAAGCTGACCTGGGGGAGATTGGTTATCTGTGGAGCCGCCTCTCCGGTTGTGACGGCGATTGTTGCAGATGCTCCGGAGGGAGGGGTGGCGAGGATGGTGTACTGGCCCGCTACAGCGTCTTTAAAGGTATGGGAAGCTTTCGTTCCCATCTCCAACCGACGCTGATCCGGTGTGAGCATGGACCAGGATCCTGCGATATCCTCATCGGGACCTTCTTGCTCAACGGCGATGGTTGCTGTTCCAACAGAAGATCCATCCTCTTGTGCGAGGAGTGGCAGAGGCATCCAAAGCAGCGCATAAAGGGCAACAGAAACCCTTACAGAGGTCCGTAGATCGTAGTGCATGTGCACAGTATAGCACAGGTTTTCTGGCTAGGAGCACTTTGGTTTAATGATTCCTGTAAGGACTGCACTGAGGAGCATGCCCATTCCCACGAACAGGAGATCCAACCCTCGCCCTGTTTTCGGAAGGGCAGCGGCTCCGACCTGTACCGTCTCAGACAGGGTAGAAGGATCTTGATCTCGAAGGTCGGTTGCGGATGCGCGAGCTGTGAGCGATGTCGTGGATCCCGGTGTCAGAGAAGGGGAGAGCAGGAGACGCAGATCTGCGCTCCAGCGTTGACCCGCATAGATCTTAGGAATGTTCCAGATGATCTGGTTGCCCTCGACCCTCGCTCCCTCCGGCACTTCAGCGATGAGGACTGCCGCAGGATCATACTGCTCGATGAAGGTGATATCGTGAAGCGTAGACTTTCCCGTGTTGATCAAGCCCAGCGTGAGACGCAGCTGCCCTCCGGGTGTTGATTCGGTCGTCGGGAGAGATTGGATGACACGCACTTGATCAAGCGGTTTCACACTGCTGCTCGAGGATGTGCTTGCAGAGAAGGGGAGTGGTGAAGTGCATCGATATTCTCCGATGAAGCGAATTTCGCCGTTCTCAGGGAGCTCCCTACTGATCGGGCGGGGGAGTGTGCACCCTTCACGCAATCCAAAGTTGACGAGGTAGGTATAGGGAGCGAGCTCTCGCACGACGTGTGGGGTCGTACCTGTAATGCGCATGCCATTTGGACCCATGAGCTCGAAGCTTGCTCCGCTCGGCGTACTTTCGATCGTCACGGATCCCTGGAATGTGAAGACGATTTGCACGGTGATCGATGCATCTGCTGCGAGGGAAAACGTGACGCTCGTCCCGGTCGTTGCGCTGCGCACGGCATGGCCTTCTTTCAGGCGAAGAGTTGTCGTGGCACCAGTGGGTGCGTTCACGCGCAGCGTGTAGATGCCATGAGGTACACTGCTGATCGTTCGTACCTGCTCGCGGCTGTGGCTAACGATGGTCGTTGCATTGGGCGTAGAAAGCACCCAGTCACCGTACACGGATGTGGCGCTACTCTGCTCTACAGTGATGCTCCTTGCGAGCGCAGGTGTCGCGGCGCTCAGCGAGAGGAGAAGAAGGGAGATGCGTAGGGAGATCGGCATGAGGAATACGAATGTGGAAAGACATTTAAACACTGTGTATAAATTGTGTCAAATATTCGTGCACTACAAAAATCGATGGTATAGAGCTTTTTGCCACACTATACGCAATTCCTTCAGATCTTCCTCGAGGAGAAGATCTGTTCCCCTATGCACCCGAAGCATGGGGGAGCTCTGCACGGTGCCGATCGCTGCAGAGGGGATGGACATCGTTTGTGCTTCTGCCATGAGCTGCGGAAGATTTCGGGGATCCACCTCGATGATGAATCCACCGGACTGGGAAAGGAGAATCACGTCGCTTTGGAGCGTTGCTGGAAATGTGTCGAGGCGGATCTCTGCACCAAGCGTTCCCCCCAGGCCCCGTTGCGGAGTGGACATCTCAAAGAGTGCGAGGAGTATCCCGCCCTCACTGACATCATGCGCACTCACGATGGTGCCGTTGGCGATGTGCTTTGTGAGGAACGCGATCTCGCGAGCGACACTGGCGAAGTCCGGCTTCGGTACCCGATTTCCGAGGACGCTGTTGCGCGGTGCGCCAGATCGCTCCTCGAGAATTTCGTGGTAGAGCGATCCTCCACATTCGTCACGCAGCGTACCGATGTACAAAAGTGCTGAACCGGATTTCTTCCACTGTGGCGTCATGGATTTCCGTGCATCCTGCAGTACGCCGATGCAGCAAACAACCGCTGTAGGATCAATCGATGATCCCTCCGGCGTGCAGTTGTAGAGGCTGACATTTCCGGAGATGATCGGGACAGGGGCTCCATCCACATGGGTGCCTGTGGCTGCTTCGGCGATGCCCCTCACACCTTCACCAAATGACCAGAGTTGCTCCGGGATTTCGGGGTTTCCGTAGTTTAAACAATCGGTGAGGGCACGCGGAAGCGCTCCAACAGCTGCGACGTTGCGCATGGTTTCTACGACGGCATTGGCTCCCTGCCAGTATGCGGAAATCCGACCGTAGCGACCATTGCCATCCGCTGCGAGTGCTACGCCGACGTTGCGATCTGCCTGCGAAAGCTCGTTCCATCCGGTATGTGTCCCTTCATGGACGTGGGATGCGAGGTCCTGAAGAGGGCGGATCACGCTTGCGTCAGCTTCTCCTGCTTCGACAACGGTGTTGCCGATCACGGTCTTGTCGTAGTGCTTGATGATAGCGTCACGGCTGCAGCCGTTGGGATGACTGATCATTGCGCGGAGCATATCGCTGAAGCGCATCTCGAGATGTGGCACATGCGTTGCATGATTCTGCTGCAGGACGATGCGGTCTCCGTGGCAGGCGATGGATGGCTCTCCATGGTGCGGATTTGCCGGATGGACGGGGCGGTCGTATAGGAGTCCGCTCGTGAGATCGCTGGACTTCGCCTCACACACGATGTTGCCCCGGTAGTGCAGTCGGTAGATGCCGTCTCCTGTCACTGTGCCGATCACGCTTGCGCGCGCACCCTCAGCGACGCTGGGAAGGTCCCACCGGACGTTGTAGTGCTCAAGAACGTGATCGACGAGATCGGGGTGGACGACCCAGCAGAGGCGCTCCTGGGTCTCGGCACAGGCGATCACTTCGGGGGGGAGGTCGGGAATCGCAACATGAACGTGCCCCAGATCGATGTCCGCGCCGTACCCTCTCCCTGCAACCTGCTCCACCGAGGAGCACACGTTGCCGCCGGCACCGTGATCCTTGAAGCTCACGCGGTGGAGATTTCCCGAAGCACAGAGCCAGTCGAAGAGGGCATAGGTGGAGGCGAGCAGGTGCCTTTCGAGGAACGGATTGGGCTCCTGTACTGCGCCGCTATTCTTCTCTTTCTCGCCTTCCTCCATCGCCGCAGACGCAAACGATGCGCCGCCAAATCCGCTGCGATCCGTGGGCTTCCCCACGACGATGATCTGGTACCTCTCCTTCGCCGCTTCTTCCGGGACTTCGCTATGAATCACCTCATCCTCCCTGACGATGCCAACTGCAGCAGCATTCACGAGGCAGCTGCTGTTATAGCCCGCGTCGAACACCGTGTCTCCTCCGAGGTTCGGGATGCCCAAAGGGTTCCCGTAGCCTGCGATACCCCGCGCCACTTCCCGAGCAATCGTGCGGGATTCTTCGGTCTTCAGATCTCCGAGTCTGAGCATGTCGAGGCAGCCGATGACCCTGGCGCCCATGCACACAACGTCGCGGACGACACCCCCAACGCCCGTCGCGGCGCCTTCGTACGGCACGATTTGACTTGGGTGATTATGGGATTCATGCGAGATGACGATTCCCCAGCGCTTCCCCTTCGGACCGTCGGTGATCGCGACGATGCCGCTATCCTCCCCGGGGCCGAGGATCACGTGCTTTCCCTTCGTGGGAAGCATCTTGAGGAAGCGTCGCGAGGACTTGTAGGAACAGTGCTCCGAGCCCTGCACCCCCCAGATCGTTGCTTCCGTGAGAGTGGGATCGCGGCCGAGCATCGTGCAGATTTTCTGCGCCTCTTTCACCGTTAGTCCGATGCGATGTTTCTTCAAGAGAACCGCAACTTCAGCATCAGAGGATGATGAAAAGGGAAGGAGGGGGGCAAGCACCATCGATTGTTCGCCCCCCTGCCGGACAGGAAGGTTTGTGCGTTTGTTCGAAGGCCGTGGTGTCGCAGATATACTCATCTATATGTATCTTACGAAGAAACGAAGAATCGAAGCAACGAAAAACTTGGACCCTGCTAAGATCCTTCTCGTGCAAGGATTGCGATCCTTTTTGCATCGGCATCTTGGGCAGCATCGCATGCTCGGAGGTGCGCTCGTCCTCGCCGTCACGCAACTTGCGGCTTCCATTGCGGGACTCGTCCGGGACAACGTCTTGGCTGCAACGTTCACTGCCCGGGGAGAAGTCGGCGTCGTCGATGCCTACATCGCTGCCTTCCGCCCGAGTGATTTCCTGCTTCAAACCTTCATTCTCTCAGCCGTGGGATCGGTGCTTGTCCCAATGATCGCAGCACACAGGGAGAAGGGGAGTCAGCGCTCTATGGAAGATCTGCTTGGTGGTGCCGTAGGCGCAGGGGCTCTCCTCTTCGGCGCGATGGCGATCGTGCTCGCCGTCGCCTTTCGGTCTCTCGCTCCGTTCTTTGTCGATTTTCAGGGTGATGCATTGGAGCTATATGTGCATT
Source organism: Candidatus Peribacteria bacterium (assembly GCA_016866875.1). Lineage (GTDB taxonomy): Bacteria > Patescibacteriota > Gracilibacteria > Peribacterales > Peribacteraceae > 2-12-FULL-55-11. The sequence continues at coordinate 5,377 of VGKY01000016.1, read as the reverse complement.
TCGGGCGCATGGCGCTCCTCACCAACCTCCTCTTTGTCTTCGGGTCCGTCTATGGGCAGTACCTGATCTCCATCCAGCGCTACTGGATCTACGGCATCACGCCCGTGCTCTATACGCTTGGGACGATTGTGGGAACGGTTGCTCTTACGCCGGTGTACGGCGCGTACGGTCCCATGCTTGGAACGCTCTGTGGCTCTGTGCTTTTCGTTGCGCTCAGGATCTGGGGTGTCTCGGTTTCAGGCACTGCTGTTCGCCTGGGTCTCTGGCATGCGGATATCGGCGAGATGGGGCTGCTGATGATTCCCCGCATGGTCGCTCTTGGCGCACTCCAGATCCAACTCCTGTTTTTTGACAAATTTGCCTCAAGCCTCGATGCAGGTTCGGTGATGCTCAATGCCTATGCCCGCAACTTCCAGTCCGTTGTCGTCGGCGTCGTAGGTATCGCAGTCGCTCAGTCGGGGTTTGCCCTCATGAGCCAGGCGGCGGCGCGCGGCGAGCTCGCGCGTTTTGTGACCTACGTCCGCAAGGCAGTACTCCTCGTCTTGGGCCTGACGATCCCCGGAGCTATAGCCCTCGCTCTCCTTGCCCCTGTGGCGGCATGGCTTGTGCACATCACTGAGTACTTACCGGTCTTCCGCACGATCCTCTTTGCCTACGCACTCAGCATCCCCTTCGACAGCCTCAACCATGTGCTCGTGCGGGGCTACTACGCCACGAAGCATACGCTCGTGCCCGCACTCACCATGTTGCTCTATGTCGTGGTTGCGATTGGGATTGCTTGGTGGCTACTGCCACGCATTGGCGTGCAGTCCCTCGGTGTTGGGTACGCAGTTGGGTCAGCAGCAATGACTATCGTTCTGGCGGCTTTGTTGCCGCTACGACTGCGAAAAATTCCCTGAGCTTTGCTACTTCTTCCTCACCTGCGTGAAGTCGAGCTCCACGGGCGTTTCGCGGTCGAAGATAAGCACCATGACGGTGAGCTTACCCTTGTTGACATCGACAGAGTCCACAGCTCCCTCGTAGTTTTTGAACGGTCCGTCGACGATGATGACGAGATCGCCGACTTGGAAGTCGCTCTTGAACTTGGTCTGTTGCTCTCCGATCCTGCGCTCGATGATGCCGAACTCCTCCGGAGTTACCGGGACCGGGATGTTGCCCGAGCCCACGAAGCCTGTGACGTTTGGGGTGTTGCGGACGAGGTACCACGACTCATCGGTCACGATCATGTCGACGAGGACGTACCCCGGAAAGAGCTTCTTCTCTTCCTCCGTAGGCTGCCCTTTCTTGAAGGCGAGTTGCTTCTCCTTCGGTACCCGGACATCGAAGATGTAGTCCTGCATGCCGAGAGATTCCACGCGCTGTTTGAGAGCTGTGGAGACGGCATCCTCGTAACCAGCGTACGTGTGGACGACGTACCAGTTTCTTCCAGCATTTGGGTCCTGCTTTGGCATGGGATAATGAAGAAGACGTTAGAGGGATACGGCCAATAACATGCCTACGATCTGTGACAGGAGAAAGTCGATGAGGCCGAAGAGCACGGAGCTCACCGCGGTAAACCCGATCACGATTGCGGAGAGGCGCACTGCCTGCTGGCGCGTAGGCCAGCGGGTGTGTCGTAGCTCTTCCACTGCGCCGGTGATGTAGTTGCGTAAGGCTTCCATACCGGTTTCAAAAAACCCCTCCCGGGGCTCATACGTATTCTACTCTCTCCTCGTGCATGTGCAAGCAAAAACACTGAGGGATTCAGAGTCCGTACTCTGGAGGTTCGAGGGCGTGCACCTTGCTGATCGGCAGAGCCACAAACCAGACTTTGCCTTTGATATCGTTATCAGGCACGAACGGGGAGCCGCCTGCGTGAGCACCGAAACTTCGCGAATCCAGGCTGCCTTGGCGATTATCGCCGAGAAGGAAGTACGACCCCTCGGGGACGACGTACGACTGTTCGCGGGTATCACCGCTATTGGGAGGATGAGCGAAGGTGCGTCCGGCATTGTGGTCGTTGAGGTACTGCTCCTTCAGCTGCACGGATTCCGCTCCCGATGGAGTGACAAACACGCTGCCGTCGCGAACGACCACGATGTCGCCGGGGATGCCGATGACGCGCTTCACGTAGGTCTTCTTTTGATCTATGGGGGGGCGGAAGACGACCACGTCGCCGCGCTTCGGATCTCCGAGAAAGTAGCCCAGCTTGTTGATGATGATGTACTGCTTGTGCTCGAGCGTTTCGAGCATCGAATCTCCTTCTACTTGAAAGGGGGATAAGAGAAAGGTGCGAATACCCGCGACAATGCCGAAGATGATCACAATGTTTAGGGTGACATCGATGAGGTGCCACCAGATACTCCGCGTGCGCGCCATACTCTCGGGAGTATATACTTTCTCCCGTGTCGTTCAATATCCGTCTTTTCCGCCGCCACCTCGAGGAGGATGAAACGCTCGTGACGATCACTCATCGTCATTGGCTCATGGGTGCACGAAGCCTCTTCTGGCCTGTACTTGCCTTCGTTGCCGGCATTCTGCTCCTCATCGCCGCTCCCTATCGCTCTGTTGCCATCGGCGTAGGTATGTGGTCCTCCTGCGTGCTGCTGTGGCTTGTGCGAAATTTTCTCGACTATTACCTCGATGCATGGATCATCACTGATCAGGCCATCATCGACGTAGCGTGGTTCGGTTGGTTCCATCGCGAGTCATCCCGTGTGCTCTTTAGCGATATTCAGGGCGTGAGTTACGAGATCAAGGGCGTCCTTCCTACGCTGCTACGGTACGGCACGATCTCCGTAGAGAAAATCTCCACGGGCGCGTCGATCTCTCTCGATACGGTTCCTCGTCCGCGGAAGGTGGAAGCGGTGATCCTTCGTTGTATGGAGGAGTACCTGCATAGCAAGAATCTCAAGGATGCAAAGCAAGTGCAGGAATTGCTCTCTTCCGTCCTCGCTCGCGAACTGCAGCAGCGCGAATTGCAGGGTGAGGATGAGGATGATGAGGAATGATGAGCGGTCAGTGCTACACTCTGGATGTGAAGCCACAATGTATTGTTGTCGGTCTAGGGAATCCAGGTGCTTCGTATGAGCAAACGAGGCACAATGCAGGTTTCCTCGCTCTCGATGCCATCGCAGATGCAGGGGGGAGTGGAGAGTGGTCCACGGACCGCCACTCTGCAGCTCTCAGTAGGGAGGTCACTGTCGGCGATGTCCCTGTTCTTCTCGTGAAACCTCAGACGTTCATGAATCTCTCGGGGGAAGCGGTCTTGCCACTGCTCCAGTATTTCAAGCTCGATCCGTCGAAATCCTTACTCGTCCTCTGCGATGATGTGGATGTTGCCTTGGGCACGTTGCGCCTGCGCACCGATGGAGGTCCTGGGACCCACAACGGGCTGCGATCCATCGTCGACACCATCGGTGAGGGGTTTGCCCGTATCCGGATAGGTGTCGGGCCCACTCCTTCCGGAAGCGATCTCGCTGCCTGGGTGCTTCAGCCATGGACCACTGATGAGCGAAAGATTCTTACGACTGCCCTCGAGAAGATTCCTGCGCTGGTGTCCTCCTTTATCCTTGAGGAGGGCAATCGTCAAAACGTCACCCTGCAAGCAGAGTGACACTGTGACGCTTTTCGTTCATTACCAGCCGACGAGTTTCCTACCAACTATGCTGCCTGTAGCGAGGCCCATGGTGAGGACCTGTGTCCAGAGGATGAGCGGCAGGTTTGTCGACTCATCGGGATGTTGCTCGCGTGGTCGCAGGCGTGCTGTCGTGTCGCCGCGGAGAAATCCGCTACCACCAGTTTGCGGCAGAGCGCTCAGGACGCGCACGTTCTCGGTGTCCGTTACGACCGTGTTGCCGCCGCGTACCGTTACCGTGTTGTTGATCACTTTTCCATGGCGCATGCTTGCCGCTACTCTCACGCGGTACTGCAGCACGCGTGTGGTGTGCGCTCCGACGCGTACGTTCGACCACGTCACGCCGTTGCCGGTCATGATGCCGCCGCCTGCGTCTTCTACGCTGGCCGTCCCTGCGGTAAAGTTGTCTTCGACGATGAGGTTTTCGGAGGGCGTGTTCCCTTCATTGCGGATCGTCACTTTGTAGAGGACGACGCTTCCCGGTTGCACTTCCTCGCGGTCTGTACTCTTGTCGACCGTGATGATGGAAGGTCCGGCTGGGGGGATAGGGCCGATGGGCGGAGGAAGGACGGCATCGATAATGCGCGTGTACTCAGTATCTTCGGACCCTTCTGCGCGAGCGCGGAACTGCAGGTTGCGCCCGTCAAACGTATGCGGATCGACACAGACTGTTGCGTGCAGGGTTACAGAGCTCATCGATCCGATGACGATGTCTTGCCACTCGATGCGGCCGTTCCCGACGAGGCGTCCGCCGAAATTTGCGTCATTGAAATCCATATCGGGATCGAGGAATCCCGTGACATCGACGCTTTGCCTAATGCCACGGCCATTCCTGACGGTGATGATCTCGTCGAAACATTCCTCGATGCCGACCGGATCAGCAGAATCGCGTACGGTGATGGTGATGTTGCGGCCGACATTACTGCCGCCATCATCATCGCGTACGAGTGTTGTCTCCGCGTCGGAAGAGGATCCGCTGATCGCCGTGCTATTGAGTACTTTACGGTCTTGCACGGAGTTGCGGACTCTCACCGTGGTCTTCAGGCTCGTCGTGCCGTTTGCCGGCACAGACACACCCGTCCAGGTGATGAGTCCATTGCTGTGCGTTCCATTGTCGCTGGCAGCGAGGAATTCCGTATCCCCATCCAGGATATGTTTCACCTGGATACCCGATGCGAGCGTGCTACTGATATTGGTGAGCCTGATCGTGTAGATGAAGCCCTGACCGGGGTTTACGGGGTCCTTGGAGTCACGGAGATCAACGGTCACTATCGCCGTACCCGCCTGCACCGTTGTCGTGTCTTGGGCCCTCACTGTTCCGATCGATGCAGTGTTCGTGATCATCGTGCCGTTAGCAACGCCGCTGTTGATCGTGACGACGACTGTGCGCGTTACGGTCTCTCCCGCAGCGATCGAATGAACCACGAAGGTGACGGCGTTTCCTGCGAGCGAACCGCCTAAGGCACTGACGAAGGTCACGTTGCCCGGAAGCGTGTCCGTGACCGTGACGTCCGTTGCGCTCACGGAAGAGGTGTTGGTTACAGCGATCGTGTAGGTCAGCGTCTCACCCCGAGCCGCCGTCGTCTTGCCATCCGTCTTGGTGATCGAGAAGGTCGGAGAAGGGCACGTCACCGTGGTCGACACCACGCCGCTCGTGTTATTGCTGCTCACCGGATCTGTTGTGCTCGTCGAGACCGTCGCCTGGTTCTGGATCGTTCCTCCGCACGCAAATGTGGTCGGGACGTTGAACGCCACCGTCAT
>VGKY01000015.1 GCA_016866875.1 Candidatus Peribacteria bacterium | reverse complement strand
GCAATTCAGCAACTTCTGCAAAGTGATATTGCCCAGAGCCATCTTCGCTTCGTGCAAGAAATGGCTATTCGGTAATTTGCTTCTATGCGCCGCCACAACTCTGCCCCCGGCCAGCTCCACCTCTTCGAGACAAGCGTAGGAGGTGTCACGATCCCCCAAGCGCTTGCTCTGCGCAGAAAGAAGACGGAGCAACTCTGCCGCGCAGTGACGCAATGTCCATCTTCGGCGGAGCAGGAACGTCAGCTGCAAGAACGCGCTCAGGCAATTCTGGATCTTTCGGTAAAATCCCCTCGCCCGTACGGCGACATTGCACGCGGGCTTGTAGACATCGGCGCTGTTCAATCGCTCTACGATTTCAGCATCGGCACAGAGGATGAGAGCCTGATGATGGTGATGGACCGCGAACGGGGAAGCCCAGACTTCATGGGGAAAGCGCTACAGCATGCGGCCGGTGGAAAAAACGGCGGCGCAGAGACCATGAAACAAGCATGGGAGCTTCTGCGGATTCTCTCGACTGAGGAGGCCGATAATCTGACATGCGCGGAGCGACTTGTTGCCATGCATCCGACACTGCCTTCTACAACTCCGCTCTGCATCCGTTTCTTCTGGTCCAGAGTGCACTCTGCATATGGGTGCTTTGCCGAACAGGTTTCCATACGACTGGAGGCGTACTTGCCCACGTTGCAGCTCATCGCAAATGGATCGATACATGCGGAAAATTGGCGCAGCGCACTGGCGCAGCGCTTCAATGGTCGTGCGCACCAAGCTCCCATGAGCGCAGTGTGATGAAATGCGCCTACTGACGCTTGTTTTCGCGAATGCGTGGAGTGGCAACTCGCATCAGCACTGCCGATTGTGCATATGATCGCCAATAGCGATGTTCCACCTGCAAGTTGGCAGGAGGCTGCCACAAAATGGAGACGACAATACGTGCGTATCCCTGCTCCATCACACTAAAATCCTGCGAAGCAGCAATTTCAGAAAGATCAGCTTCCCTAAAAGAGAATTGGGTGAAGTGGACAAGTACTTTAAAAGGTAGCCGGCCCGAAGGGCCGGCTGTCAGTGATCTTTCGATCTCGGCGCCGCTAGGTGCGGAATTTCAGCAACGACGGCGATATCGCCGCCGCGATCTGCCTCTCGCGGCACCATTCGTACAAACGAAAGCCAACAGGGATTGCCAAAGCACCCCCAGCCATCAAAAGGTAGCACAATCCGACAAGCAACATGATCGATCCTCCCCCATCTTGAGACAGACCCTCCCCACTCAGCGCGCGCTGATTATGAGAAGGATCACTAATAGATGGGATATAAGCAAGTTCCTACTTGTGCCATGGGCTTTTTTTGAAGGCTTTTACATCATTCCGCCGCGCAAGGAAACAGCGCCCTTTTCATCTCCTCCTGCAGTGCGCCATTTTCAATATGCTCAACGATCTCGCCCAAAAATCCCTCGATGTACATCTGTCGAGCCTGCGCTTCCGCGATGCCACGTGCGCCAAAGTAAAATAGGTCCTCCTCTGTGACCCGTGACACGGTCGCCGAGTGGCTGGCTTTCACATCGTTCGTTTTTATTTCCAATCCCGGAATGGCATCGACCTTTGCCGTCGGATCGAGCATGAGAACATTCTGCGTAAGGTATGTATGCGTACCGCCGCCCTGTACCCCAATCTCGATCATGCCGGAGGCGTCGACATGCGCCGTGTCTTCTGCAACACCCTTCATGGTGATCTCCCCTCCTCCGCGAGACGATGCAAACACATTGCGCACGCTCAACTTCTGGCGATCAGACTTTCCCGCACGAAATACCCAGTCCACCGCACTCACTGCTCCATCGCCTGTACAGGTCGCCACCAAGGACTGCTCGATGCCATCGCCGACCGTGACATTGATCCAGTGAAGATGAGCGCCGGCTGCGATTTCTGCAGCTTGCCGAGCAACGATCTTGTCACCGCGCGCAATACTCATGCACACAACAACCGCCCGCGCATCGCGTTCGAGCTTCACGAACATATCAGCAGAGGAATCCACGCTTAGCAAAACGGGATCCTTACGATGTTGCCCTGCGGGGATGGTGATGACTTGATCCAAGAGGTTGCAGTATAGAGCCTCATGCTACAATAGGTAGATTGCGCTATGCGAAGCGAAGTCCTGTTATTGACATTCTATAATAGAGTTATACAATTAACTATATGTTCGACGCAGATCGTAAATTTGGGAGTGGCATAGATCCCGGAGATCTGTACAAATTCCAAACCATGCTTGGCGCGCGTGTGCGACGGAAAGAACCCCCCTTGCAGATTGCAACGTTCATGCATCAATGTGGATTTAAGAAAGATGAGGTGCTTGAGATGCTTAGCAACGAGGATGTAGATCCAGCACTCATCCAGACTATTCTCGATCTACAACAATGTTCATCGGCGCCTCATCCTCGTGAGAGAGTCCTCGTCATGGCTGCCGCTTTTGCCTCTGCTGTACTGACCTATGTCATCCTGAATCACACGCCATCAGAGCCAGAGGACATTCATAACCGCCCCGTAGCGATCGCACCCCAAAGTCCGCATCTGCGGTAGTACATCATCCGACGCTTCCCTCCATCTCGAGCTCTATCAGTCTATTCATTTCCACAGCGTATTCGAGTGGTAATGACCGAACAATGGGTTCGATAAACCCATTCACAATCATGGCTCGTGCCTGTTCTTCGGCGATACCGCGAGACATGAGGTAAAACACATCCTCTTCGCTGAGCTTCCCAACAGTCGCCTCATGGGCAATGGTCACATCGTTATTGCGAATCTGCATATCGGGAATGGTGTCCGTGCGGGAAACTTCATCGAGGAGAAGAGCGTCGCACTCCACGCTCGCCGTGGAGTCTCTGGCGTGTGGAGCGATCTTGAGTAACCCTCTGTATACGGCAACACCGCCCCCTTTGCTAATGCTTTTACTGATCACCGTGCTACTGGTGTGCGGTGCCGCATGGATCACTTTGGCGCCCGTGTCCTGCCACTGACCAGCGTTGGCAAAGGCAATCGCAAGGTGATCGCACCGAGCACCTTCGCCTGCGAGCACCGAACAAGGGTAGAGCATCGTGACGCCGGAGCCCATGTTGCCGCCCACCCACTCCATCACGCCGTCGCGTTCGACGATGGCGCGCTTGGTATTGAGGTTATACGTATCGCGACTCCAGTTTTCGACACTCGAATAGCGACACTTGGCTCCGGGCTTTACGAAGATCTCGACCAGACCTGCGTGGAGCCCCTGTGAACCATACTTCGGCGCAGAGCATCCCTCTATGTAATGCACGGAAGCACCCTCTTCGACAACGATCAACGTGTGCTCAAACTGCCCCATGTTCTTTGCGTTCATACGGAAGTACGCCTGCAGCGGGTCACGGACGTGCACGCCTTTGGGGACATAGAGAAATGTTCCCCCACTCCAGACAGCCCCATGCAGAGCGGAAAACTTGTGATCGGACGCGGGGACGCACTGCATGAAATACTGGCGCACAAGATCTGGATGCCGCTCCAGCGCAACATCCATATCGAGGAAGATCACGCCGAGAGCCTCCCACTCCTCCTTGAGTCGATGATAGATCATCTCACTCTCATACTGCGCTCCTACACCCGCAAGCATCCTGCGCTCGGCTTCAGGGATACCCAGACGATCATAGACGCGACGGATATGCTCCGGCACCTCTTCCCAGTTGTCCGTTTCCTTTGCACCTTCTTTTGCGTAGTAGAGAATGTTATCGAGATCGAGCTTGGAAAGATCGGCTCCCCACGTTGGCATGGGCGTATCTTGAAAAATTCTCAGACTCTCCAGGCGATGCTCGAGCATCCACGAGGGTTCATTTTTGTCCGCACTGATAGCACGCACGAGTGCTTCATCGACACCCTTTTTCAAGCCTGCCGTGTACGGAGAAGGGTTGGCGTCATCGAAGACAGAGCGAGAGAGACCCGAGAAAATGGGATCAGCCATGTGAGAGGAAGTATACCGACTGCATGACAACATTCGATGATATGCTCAAAGAAAAAAGAGGATTCCCAAATAAGTGAACTACAATTGCAGGCAAGAGAGACTGGAAGCCAGCACAGAAGATCTATATGAAATCACTACTTCTGTGTCATCCCGAGCGTAGTCGAGGGACGGAACAGAAGATCGCATGTCGCGCTTCGACTACGCTCAGCGTGACACGTGATCACCCTGAAATGATAGTAGTGAGTTCCGTTCGTACAAACTGCCAATTCCGGCAACCTCTCATATTCCCCTCTGATAAGAGCTTCCTTCTTCGTCCTACTCCACCGCTTCACGATTTTCTCCCATGCAATCGCTTGGTTCACATCCCAAAAATCTGCGACGTACACGAGTCGCACGGGTCTTCTGCGAAATGTATAGGACTTGGGGTCTACCCCTGCATTGTGCTCGCCAATTCTCCGTTCTACATCGTTCGTAATACCGGTGTAGTACGAGCCATCAGAACATCGGACAATATATACATCGTACGTACGCATCCTCCAATGCTAGGAGCTCAGAGCAAAAAGACGAGTGTACAAGCGTTCACCCGATCGTCATCGGTTCAGTTCAACGGAGCAGCGCTTCGCAGTTCTTCCATGACATCCTCCACGAATACTGTGATGTGATCGCGAATGGCAAGCGAAAGGAACTCGATCATATCACCACGGTGCATGCGGAAGCTCATGGGGAATCCATCCTCGATGAAATCTTCAAGAAACTGCCCAGCCGAGCGCCCGCCGGTCGCACAGTGTTGCAATGCATAAAAAAGCGCCGGGAGGTCTGGGCTTGCTTGGACGATCTTGTGAGCGCACGTCTCTACGAGTTGCACTGCATCCTGTATGCATTCTTGACTGAGCGCACAATGGTCATCCGTGTCGTATTCGCTGGGGATGCGCTGAAGAAATTTGTCCGCATCTGGCGGAAGTGTGCGCGCAATCAACAACCGATAGCCATCGAATTGCTGATGGATGCATCTAAGCGCATCTGCAATGGTATCCGCAGGCATGATGACTGGCAGGAGCTCCGAGGGCCGACCCCACTCGCACTCTCGTTCAAGCAATTCCGCAAAGTGATATGCCATAAAGGCGGACACTCTACAAACATTCGCACGGCGCTCAAGGAAAAACTCCTCTATTTGCAAGTTCTGCGTGCTGTATACGCACGCTATGCACTCTCGTACCGTCGGTTCTCGGCATTTCCTTGTTCTCCAGCGCGGAGAAAAATTTGCGAGAGAAAAAGAGACGACACAGAGTGTCGTCTCTACCAACAATGACTGATGGGATTAGTCCTGTACCTCGTACGTCAGACTCACGTTCACCATGACCTCCTGCTCGCCTGCGGGAAGCGGAACTCCTGCGTCTCCACCGCCACCACCCATTCCCCTGCTCTCCATCATCATGACGTCCTTGGCCATGTACGACATGGGGTACGCCCCGCCACCCTCGGAGAATCCCTTGAGGTCACCAAGCTCCACGCCAAGCTGCATAGCAAGCTCCTTGGCCTTCTCCTGCGCATTCACAATCGCTTTCTCGCGTGCTTGCGCCTGCAACACCTGAGGATCATCGATCGTAAATTGCACGCCTCCTGCCTGGTTGGCTCCGGCATTCGTCGCAGCGCTCAGGACATCGCTGACCTTGTCGAGATCGCGAACTTTGACGTTCAACGATTGATTGGCTTCGTATCCACGGAGCGTCTGCTTGCCGTTGCTCCAGTCGTAACTGGGATTGAGCCAGAGCGACTGCACGGAGATGTCCTTCTCTGCAACGCCGAGTGCTTTCACAGCTTCGAAGGCGGCATTCATAGACTTCTGCAGCTTATCCATAGCGGCTTTTGCCGTCGGCTGAGGCCCGGTCTGCACACCAAAGGAGAGCTGTGCGATATCCGGCGTTGCCGTGATCTTGCCTTCGCCGCTGACAGAGATAGTCACCGGCTGGTAGCCGCGGACTTCTATGTGTTTGCCCGCAACGTAGCTGCCACCGACGAGAAGAGCGACAGCGATGGGAAGCCACAGCGGCGGTCGGAGCTTGAGAAGATGTTCGTCCATACGAAAGAGGGGGAAAGTGAATAGATTCTACACTAAGACGGATGGCGGAGAGGATTCTTACACTGCTATTCGTCCGAACGCATGGCTAATGGATCTCGGAGAAGATTTTGAAGAAACTGCTTCGTGCCAAACCGATGCACCATCTCATCAATTTCCTCAGCAAACGTTGCTAATTGGCATGGTCGGTGATCGTGTAACAATTGTCCGAGAGTGATGCGAGGATCCCTCCCAAAGGAGGCTCCTAAGACAAGATGATAACTGACAAAACGGCGACACGCAGAAGATGAAACTCCCTTCCCGAGCAACACGCCCTGCAGATGCTCTTCCAGAGCGCCAAGAGAAGTGTCTGCATCGAATTCCACACCGGCAGTATCCCCCATCGCGACGGGGCGTCAACCCCGTCATGCGTATTGCGTATACCCCTCCTTCTCCAGCTTCCGTGCGAGATCCGCTCCCCCGCTCTCGACGATCTTGCCGCCTTTCATGACATGCACTCGATCCGGCGTGATGTACTCGAGGATGCGCGCGTAGTGCGTGACGATGAGCGCAGAGAACGTTGCGCTGCGCATGGCATTCACGCCGTCGGCAACGATCTTGAGGGCATCGACGTCGAGACCGGAATCCGTCTCATCGAGAAGGGCGAGCGCGGGCTTGAGGATGCACATCTGCAGCACCTCCGCCTTCTTCTTCTCCCCTCCTGAAAACCCTTTGTTGACGGAGCGCTCTACAAACGCCGGGTCCATGTGCAGCGAGCGCATCTCGTGCTCGAGCATCGTCTTGAACTTCACCGGGGAAGCTGACGTGAATGTGGGATCCCGCGCGATCATCTGCGCTTTATAGGCGGCGAAGAGAAAGCTCCGGAGTGTGACGCCCGCAATCTCCTTCGGATACTGCATGGCGAGGAAGATGCCAAGGCGCGCACGTTCGTGCGGCTCAAGCGCAAGCAGATCCTGCCTGGCAAACTGCGCCGTGCCCCCGGTGACGACGTAGCGCGGGTGACCAGCGAGCGCATTCACCAGCGTCGATTTGCCTGAACCGTTGGGCCCCATGATTGCGTGCACCTCTCCGAGGGGAACTTCCAGATCAATGCCGCGAATGATCTCCTTGCCATCCACGGAGACATGGAGGCCGGTGATGGAGAGATGTGTCACCGAAGAATGATGAATGAATAATTGAGAATTACGGATAGATTGCGGATACTGACAGCATAGAGGTAATTTTTCATTTTTCATTCTTCATTCTTTATTTTTCTCGTGGCTAAAGTAGCATTTCATTATTCCGGCCAAGTCAAAACCGTGGAGGCGAAGGATGGGGAGACCATTCTGCAGATCGCGCTCGACAACGCCATTCCTATGGAACACGCGTGCGGCGGCAATGGGTTCTGCACAACCTGTATGTGTCAGGTGAAAAAAGGCATGGAGAACCTCAGTCCTCGCAATGACCGAGAGGAAAACATGGGCATCGTAGAAGACCCCGATCGCCTAAGCTGCCAGGCGCAGGTACGGGGAGACGTAGAGGTGGAAGTCGTGGAGTATTAGTGGAAAAAGTCGGGAAGAATACCCTGCCCGTGCCTTGCCGGGTTTTTCGCCTGATGTTAGGCTGCCTTGCCGTTGGTCTACGTCTTCGTCCTCATCGGCTCTTTCGTCGGTATTTGCGGCATCGTCGGGCTGAAAATCCTCGTGCGCAACCGCACGGTGCGACGGTTTGTCCGCTCGGTCCGCTACCGCACAGCGCTCGCGGAGCGTCGGGGGCTCAACGCGGTGGAGGAACGTCCGATCTGCAGAACCAAGAAAAGCCCAAGAGTGTCAGCGATGGAGATGCAACGGGTGCGCTCGCTCTTCCGCAATGCCGAGAAGGCGGTTGCACAGGGAAAGATGGAAGAGGCCGAGCGTCTCTTCATCCAAGCCCTGACGATCGACCCGACGGCATGCGACGTGCGTGCGGAGCTTGCCAAGCTTTACCTCACGACCAATCGTGAACCAAAGGCCGAGGCGCTCTACAAGGAGCTCCTGCAGCACCAAGACGACGTCTCGTTCCATGCCAATCTCGGTCTCGCCTACTATCGCCAGGAAAAGTTCATCGATGCCTGCCGCTCCTACCAGGAAGCACTCAACAGAGACCCGAAGAACCCCGAGCGCTCCGCAGCTCTCGGCCGCGCCTGCATCGCCGCGCAACGCTTTGAGGAAGCTGCGCCACTCCTCGAAAAGGCGGCGGACCGCATGGGGCGCAACACCGAGATCCTGCGCTTGCTTGCGGAATGCTACATGCAACTGGGGACGAGGGAGCGCGCCGAATTCACGTACCGACGCATCAATCGCCTCGAACCCTACGACGAAGTAGTGAAGGCGAAGATGGCGGAACTCGCCCGGACGTAATCACACTGCAAGGCTATCGAGAGCAAAGCGCTGTGCGAGGATCTGACGATGCGCATTGGTCTGCAGACCCTCCACGAGCGCAGTGAAGGCCTGTACCTCAGGCACGCAGTGGTCGGGCTTTAAGCGCAAGACGAGGGCAAGGTGCAACAGGAGACGACCTGCCTCCTCCCCACGCTTGAAGAGAGGCGTGATGCTCTGCAAACGGTCGGCAAGAGTGCGCCCGTTCCAGAACGCCAGTGCGGCATTGTGTTGGGCGCGGTGCGCGCGCAGAGCATCAGGATCGTTGCGGAGAGCGAAGAGCAATCCCGGCGCCCCCTGCGCGAGCCCGAGGATGAATCCCTGATCGTCCTCCGAGACGTCTCCGAGGAGAGGCTGCAGCGCATGGTCCGCAACGCGGTGAAAATGCATCGATCGGGCGCGAGAGACGATGGTGGGCAGGAGCGCATCGGCGGAATCCGCTGTGAGGATGAAGACGAGTCCCTCCGGGGGCTCTTCGAGAATCTTGAGGAGAACGTTACTTGCAAGATCCTGCATGCGATCGACAGAACGGATGATGCAGCAACGGTAGGGTGAGAGCCCCTTTTCGTGGAGTCGGCCGTGGAGAGCGCGGATATCGTCGATGCTGATCATGTCGCTTTTGGCGCCAGCTTTCTGACGATGCTCCTGGGGGATGTTGGAAGATCGCGCGATGACATCCCAGTCTTCACAGACATCTTCCATCCACAGCTGATCGATGATGAAGAGGTCGGGGTGCGTGAGATGTTCGATCTCCTGTACGGACTGCTTCCGCCGCTCTTCATCGAGACCGGCGCACAGGAGCTTCTCGGCAAACCAGAGCGCGGTGGTCATCTTCCCCAAGTGCGCAGGTCCATGAAAGAGGTACGCATGCGCGACATTGCCGGAAGCGATGTCTGCTCTCAGTGCCTCGATTGGCGATTCATGGCCGATGATCGCGGAGGGAATGCGGGGCATGGGAGACAAGCTTACAGCTTTTAGGTTTCAGCTGTCAGCTTCTGGGGAGTAGCGAGAAACATACATGTATTTGACAATAACTGTTATTGATACATAATAATCATATTATGAAGATAACCATCCTCCATAGAGGGGAGCCCCACGCGTGCGAGGTTAATGAAGGGGAGTCCATTGCGTCTGCAGCAAATCGTATCGGTATCAATCTCTATGGTAGTTGCCTTGGACAGGGAACTTGCTGCCGGTGTTCATGGGAGGTTGTTGAAGGGGTAACTCACGTTCTCAACCTGCAAACGAATCGACCAGCGCTCAATGAAAAATCCGCACCATATGCGCGCACATGCATGACCACCCCCTCGGAAGAAGACGTTGTGATCAATGCAAACAAGAATGCTTGGCTAAGGTAATTGGCAAGAGCGCAACAGCATTGCTGCTATAGCAAATTATTTCCCGTGACACTTCTTATATTTCTTCCCAGAACCGCACGGACAGGGATCGTTGCGGCCAATGTCCTGTGTATGCCGAACCTGCGCGATGGGCGCGGATGGCCGTGCACCACTTGGACGTGCACTAAGAATATCGGAATTTTCCATTTTCCCTGCCTGTCCGGCAGGCAGGAATTTTCCATTTTCCATTCGTCCCCCACTTCCCACTCCCGTCTCCTCCAGCTCCGCCTCAATCTGGTCTTCGTTGGTACGGATGCCTTCCAGTTCCTCGGATGCGCGCTCAAGGACTGCACGCGGCTGGAATTGGCGGAAATCCACCTGGAGCAACGTGCGGGCGATCGTCGCATCGACCGTTGCGAGGAGTTGCTGGAACCTCCGAAACCCCTGATCTTTGTACTCGATGAGCGGATCGCGCTGCGCAAACCCAGCGAAAGCAACCTGCTCTCTGAGGTGCGCCATATCATCGATGTGATCCATCCAGTGCGTATCGATGGATCTCAGTGTCACAACGCGTTCGGCCTGCGCAACAGCACTGGCATCCGCGTCGGCGCAACGCTCTTCGTACAATGTCGTTAGCGCATCGCCAAGGAAGGCTGCGAGAGCATCGGCATCGGCGAACTCCTTGCACTTCTCCAGGGGGATGCGAGCGACGAGATCGGGATGCATGCCCACCACCGTCGCGTGCACGATGTCTACACCCCAGGCATCGGGATCGGCAGCCGTGCAGTGCAAGGCAACCAGCGCCTGCGCCTCCTCGCGAAGAAGCCCCAGGACCACGATGTGCAAAGGCGATTCATCTGCCGCATCCTCATGGTCGCCTGCCGCCAGTCGCTCCAGGATCTTCTGCCTGCGCTTGTAGATGATCTCTCTGTGCTTATTCATCACGTCGTCGTACTGCACGACGTGCCGGCGGATGTCGAAGTTCCTGCCCTCCACCTTCTTCTGTGCACTCTCGATGCTCCGGGAGACAAGGGTATTTTCCAGCGGAACATCGTCGGGAACTTTGAGTCGCACCATCATCGCCTTCAGACGATCACCACCGAAGAGGCGCATGAGATCGTCTTCCATGGAAACAAAGAAGCGTGATTCCCCAGGGTCTCCCTGTCTGCCGCTACGACCGCGGAGCTGATTGTCGATACGACGAGCTTCGTGACGTTCGGTACCAAGCACGACAAGGCCTCCCAGGGCAGCGATCCCCTCTCCGAGCTTGATGTCCGTGCCTCGCCCCGCCATGTTCGTGGCAATGGTGATCGCAGCGCGCTGACCTGCTCCGGCGACGATTTCCGCTTCGCGCTGGTGGTGCTTGGCATTGAGCACTTGGTGGGGGACATGGAGTTCGTCGAGCAGGAGCGCCATGGCTTCGGACTTTTCGATGGATGTCGTACCAATGAGCACGGGCTGCCCTCTGTCGTACTTCTCCTTCGCGATCTTCGCGACCGCCCGGAACTTTGCCGCAACGGTGCTGTAGACCGCATCAGATGCGTCGGCACGAGTGACCGGCTTATGGGTGGGGATGACGAGCGTACGGAGCTTGTAGATGGATTCAAATTCCTCTTCCTCCGTCTTCGCGGTTCCCGTCATGCCAGCGAGCTTCCCGTAGAGCCGGAAGTAGTTTTGGAAGGTGATGGTGGCGAGCGTCTTGCTCTCGCGCTGCACTTCGACCCCCTCCTTGGCTTCGATGGCCTGATGCAGACCGTGGCTGTAGCGGCGACCGGGCATCAGACGACCGGTAAATTCATCGACGATGACGATCTCTCCATCGCGCACGACGTAGTCCACGTCGCATTTGTAGATGGCATGTGCTCTGAGCGCCTGCTCGATGTGGTGTACCTCCTCAAATCCCTTGTCGGTGTAGATATTTTCAAGCCCGAGCAGTTCTTCCATCTTCTTTACGCCTTCTTCGGTCAGGGTCGCCACACGCTGCTTCTCGTCACGAGTGTAGTGGGTGTTCTCCTGCAGCCCCTGTACGAGCGAAGCATATTGACCGTACTTGGTCGTGGATTCCTCCGCAGGCTGCGAGATGATGAGCGGCGTGCGCGCTTCGTCGATGAGAATGCTGTCGACTTCGTCGACGATGGCGTAGTGGAGTCCGCGCTGCACCTGCCGATCGAGGCCCACCGCCATGTTGTCTCTGAGGTAGTCGAATCCAAACTCGTTGTTCGTACCGTAGGTGACATCGGATGCGTAGGCTGCGTGACGCTCTTCGGTCGACTTCTCGTGGATGATCACCCCGACAGTCAGACCGAGCGCTCTATAGAGGAGTCCCATCCAAGTGCTGTCGCGGCGTGCGAGGTAATCGTTGACGGTCACGACATGCACGCCCTTGCCGGCAAGGGCATTGAGGTACACCGGAAGCGTGCAGACGAGCGTTTTTCCTTCACCAGTCTTCATCTCCGCGATGCACCCTCTGTGCAATGCCGCCCCGCCGATGATCTGCACGTCAAAGGGCACCATGTCCCATGTGAAGGTCTGCTGACCCATGGTGGCGGACTGCCCCTGCAGAAGCTCACATGCGCGGCAGACGAGGCCAAAAGCTTCTGGGAGAAGGCCATCAACGGTCTCTCCATCGGCAATGCGCTTTTTGAACTCGTCAGTCTTTCCGGGGAGATCTGTGAGACCTAGAGATTGATACTTCTTCTGCCACTCACGCACATTCGGCACGACAGGGCGCACGCGCTTGAGTTCTTTTTCGTTGGGATCGCCGAGGAGCTTGTTGAGAAATTCAATGACGGCCATGAATCAAAGCATAGCGGAGATATGCTCTATCTCCGCATGAATCCACCAAATATTATGGGCATGACAAGGCTCGAACAGTCTCCTCAACCGTATTCAAGAGCTTGCGATCACGACTCGCATTGCATTGGCTGACACGAAGTATCGCCAAGATGCCCATGACCTGTACCACAAGATAAAGAAGGGATGCCCAACACTTTTACCGCATGTACAGGAATCACCATCCCCTTCCGTACCACGGCTTAAGAATCTGCTTTTGGTATTTCTGATGCGCAAGGAACGCAGGGAGAATGTCTTCCAATGATTGCAGTGGAAGTTCATCTACCTTCGCTGCGGATGTGATGGCAGCGCGGTGCTCGGGGATCAGTTCCCCACACCAATACATACCTGAAAGCTGAAAGCTGAAAGCTGATAGCTGCTCCAATGTCACGTGCGTCGCCTCCGGCCAGATCTTCGCCGCATCTCCAAATCCCCGTACAAAAAGTTCCGTCTTCTTCGTTGAATGCAACCAGAGAATGCTGCTGCCTACACCTTGCTCCTTACTACTTCTCGCAAGGTACACATCACTCAGATGTATCCCTGTGCTCGGAATCCCTAGTTGATCACTCAGTGTGTTCGCCAGTGCTACACCGACGCGCAGGCTCATAAATCCCCCAGGCCCGACGACACAGGCGATATGCGTGATGTCCTTCCACCCCCCGCCCCCTACCCCCAACACTGTTTCCAGTCTCGGGAGCAATGCATGATCCCCGATTCTCTGATCGATATGATCGGATGCTAGGACGGATTGCTCCGTCACCAGGGCCAGAAACCCTTTGTTGGATGCGAGATCGATGTAGAGGGTGCGCACCAACGAATTATGAATGAAGAATGCAGAATGAAGAATGATTTTCCTCTGTAAGATACCGCTGTGAGTCACCCTTCCCTCTCCATCATCATCCCGACGCATGAGCGCGCCGATATCCTCGCGCGCTGCCTGCATCATCTCGCTACCCAAACAATCGCCAAAGATCTCGAGGTGATCGTCGTGAGTGACGGCCATGACGATGCAACGACAAAACTATTGAAAGGCCCTACGCCCCACCCCCTACGCCCTATCTCCTACCTCGAGATTCCCAAATCCCAACAGGGCGTCGCCCGCAATCGCGGAGTGAAGCTCGCTACCGCTCCGCGCGTGCTCTTTATCGGCGATGACATTTTCCTCGAGCCGCACGCATGCGAAGTGCATGTACAAATGCATAACAAGCTGAAAGCTGTCAGCTGCCCGTCCGAACGACCCACTGGCCGGGCGGGTCAGCTGTCAGCTTGTCTTGGCTACACCACCTGGGACCCAGCTCTGGGCATCACGCCCGTCATGCGCTGGCTGGAGAGCTCCGGATGGCAGTTTGGGTATCCGCTCCTCAAGCATTACGAACACAAGCCGATCCTCAAAGAGATACAGCACCGATTCACCTACACCAGCCACATCAGTCTGCCGACGGACATAGCAAAACGATTTCCGTTCCGTGAAGATGTCACGCTCTATGGCTGGGAAGACATCGAGTGGGGATCGCGACTGCGCGACGCGGGCATTGCCCTCGTCTTCGAGCCAGATGCACGAGCGTTGCATCACCATCACATCACCCTGGCATCTTCCCTCAAGCGTATGGAGATCCTTGGGAGAGCCGCAGTTGCGATGGAGAAGGTACTCCCCGACTTCGACCGATTGCCGCGGGGATGGAAACGCATTGCGTATGCAATCGCTGCTCAGATTCCGACGATGACCGGACGACACAGAAAAGCTTTTTTGTTGGGGATGAAGCAGGGGTAGGTGATTCATAATTCTTGATTCTTCATTCATACTTCTTTGGTCATGTTCCGTCGCATGGATCACCTCCTCGCCGGCGCGACCGTTGTGCTCACGCTCTTCGGGCTCGCAATGATCGCAAGTGTGTCGGTGTTTGAGAGTTACCAGATCACCGAGAGGCTGGTGCGACAGGGGGCAATGGCACTGCCCAGCAACTCCTTCTATCTGTGGCGCAGCTTCTTCCACGTGCTCATCGGAATCAGTGTGGGATTTGCCTGCCTCATCACGCCGTATCACATGTGGGAGCGCCTTGCGCTTCCGCTCTTCGGTCTCACGCTGTTCTGCCTCCTCATGGTATTCCTCCCGGGGATTTCCGCGGACTACGGCACGGCACACAGCTGGCTGCGCATCGGCCCACTCTCCATACAACCTTCGGAATTTCTAAAGCTCACCCTGATCTTCTACCTTGCACTCTGGCTGCAGAAGCGAGAGCAGGAGATTTCGACGTGGAAGGAGGGCTTTCTCCCTTTTGCGTCGCTCTTGCTCGTCTCCACCTTTCTCGTCGCCGTGCAGCCTGACCTCGGGTCCTTCCTCGTTCTCTCATCGATAGCGATCACGATGTTCTTCGTCGCCGGCGGCAACATCCTGCACGTCGGCTTGGGAGCATCGATGGCGGGAGTCTTCGGGCTGCCCCTCATCCTGCAGAAGCAGTATGTACGCAATCGGTTCACAGCGTTCCTGCGACCGGATGATCCGTCGATCACGGAGTCCATCGGTTTCCAGATCAAGCAGGCACTCATCGCCGTCGGTTCCGGAGGCCCCTTCGGCGTGGGATACGGAAAGTCGATCCAGAAATTCGGCTACCTTCCCGAAGTACAGGCAGACATGGTCTTTGCGGCTATGGCAGAGGAGTTGGGGTTCTTCCGCTTGCTCATCATCCTCGGCATGTACGGCATCTTCGTGTGGCGTGGTTTCCACATCGCGCGTTGCGCACCGGACCGCTTCGGCTTCCTCGTGGCAACGGGTATCACAACGTGGATCGCCTGCCAGGCACTCCTCAATATCGCAGTAACGCTCGCACTCTTCCCACTCACAGGTCTCACACTTCCTTTTATCAGCTACGGAGGATCGTCGTTGATGTCGGTACTGATGGGGACGGGCATCCTTTTGAATATCTCCATGTACTCGACGGAGGAAGCGGCGATCGCAAGGAGGAGTAAGCGCAGAACAGGATTGATGCAGAAGTTCATGACATAGGAAATAGGAGTAGGGCTAGGGAGTAGGGTGTAGGTATGAGATATGGTGACGAGCTCTCATTGCAGAAACGCGTTGCCGTACCAGGATTGAAACAGCTGCTCGAACACAAAGACCGCGATCTTGTGTGAGTCATAGGAAGTGACCGGTAGTATGCGATTGTGCTCCACCCCCTACCCCCTACGCCCCACCCTCACGTCTTGTTCGCCGGCGGCGGCACACTCGGCCACATCACCCCAGCGATCGCCGTGGCGCGGGAGCTACAGAAGCGCCACCCCGATGCCGTCATGCACTTCGTCTGCAGCCCCAGAGGTGAGGCGAAATTTCTGAAGAAAGAATCCCTACCGTACACCGTCATCGACGCGCCACGACTCTCGTGGAATTTCCCATGGAGGTTTTTTCTGGCGCACAGAAAAGCCTTGCAATTGCTGCGGTCCATGAAGCCCAAGGTCATTTTCAGTAAGGGGGGATACGTTGCTATACCTGTGTGCTTCGCCGCAAAGAAGCTCGGGATCCCGATCATCCTCCACGAATCCGATGCTCTCATGGGGCGGGCTAATCGCATCATTGCGCGAATGGCTACGCGTGTGTGCTTAGGATTCCCTACAAACTACCCGTCCGTACCGGCACGGGCGGGCCAACTACCAACTACTAACTATCAACTCACAGGAAACCCCCTCCGTGCAGAGATCACCCGTGGTTCTCGAGAGGAAGGGCTGCGCATCACGGGATTCTCCGGCACCCGCCCGATCCTGTTGATTGTGGGCGGAAGCCAAGGGGCACAGTCGATCAATGAATGGGCGTTACGAAACTTGGAGGGACTAATGAAAATGTGTGATGTGATCCATCTCACGGGTCCAGGAAAAGATATCCACCAACAAACCACTCAACCAAAAAACTACTGGGTTACTGACTTCGCCCACACAGAACTTCCCCATCTCTACGCCTGCGCCTCTGTTGCCATCAGCCGAGGAGGAGCCGGATCCATCGCTGAACTTCTGGGAAATGTCATCCCGACCATACTCATTCCTCTCACGGGAGTGGCGCACGATCACCAGATGCATAACGCCGTGTCAGTACAAAAACGGGGACTCGGTCTGCTCGTTACGCAGGATGATATGGACAGAAGCCTCCTAAATGTTGTCTCACAACTTTTGTCGGATTCTGCCGCTCGCGAGGACATCCGTGCAAAAATTCGGGTAGAACGCCAAGGGGACAGTACTGGACAGATCGCAAAGCTTATCTCTGATATCCTTGTCTCCGGACATCGATCATGATTACGCTTGCGCGTCCTATGTGGAAATTCATTGTTCCCTTCTTCGCGTTGGCACTCCTCGTCGGTTGTGGCGACCAGAAAGACCTTTCTGCTGACCGCGCCCCTGCGCCTGCACCCGCACCTGCGCCCGCAATCCCCTCTACTCCCACAACCATGCTCAAAGGATTCGACGGCAAGCTCCTCTCCGGTAAGCACATCGTCACCATCAAGACCTCGAAGGGCGATCTCACTGCGGAGATCGATGCCAACGCTGCTCCCAAGACTGCAACGAACTTCATCGTGCTCGCCCAGAGCGGTTACTACCATGACTTAACCTTCCACCGCGTCATCCCCGGATTCATGATCCAGGGCGGCGATCCCAATGGAAACGGCACGGGAGGATCGAGCGTCTTTGGAGATACCTTTGAAGACGAGTTCGACAGCAATCCTCTGATGGCCAAGGGGTACACCACAGGCGTGATCGCCATGGCGAACCGTGGCCCAGACACGAACGGCTCGCAGTTCTTCATCATGGACAGTGACTACCCACTGCCTCCGAACTACACGATCTTCGGACGCGTCACTGCAGGCGAAGATGTCATCCACGCAATCGCAAAGGTCGCGCGCGACGGCAATGATCGACCCAATACGCCGGTGACGTTCAGTGTGGAAGTACAATAACAGCTTGGAGGTTTCAGCTTTCAGAAGCTGACAGCTGATAGCTAAAAGCTATAAGCTTGTTGCGTGCGCACCCGCTTCGCCCCCTCCCCCACCGGCATGCTCCATATCGGGGGCCTGAGGACAGCACTCTTTGCCTACCTGCTTGCCAAGCAAACGAAGGGGTCGTTTCTTTTGCGCATTGAGGATACGGATCAGGAGAGAAGCGTGGAAGGAGCCATAGAAAATATTCTCCGCACGCTGCACTGGGCGGGCCTGCCTCCGGATGAAGGGGTACTTCTGGAAAAAGGAAGCGTTGTGCAAAGGGGATCGAAGGGTCCGTACATCCAGTCAGAACGTCTGGATCTCTATAGGAAATATGCCGACGAACTTCTGGCATCCGGCAAAGCCTATCCCTGTTTTTGTACATCGGATCGTCTCGACCGCATGCGCAAAGACCAGCAGGCACATAAGCAGGCTCCCATGTACGACCGCAAGTGTCTGGGGATTCCCAAGGAAGAATCCGCAAAGCGTATTGCCGCCGGAGAAAAGTACGTCATCCGCCTTGAGGTTCCACGGAGTTCGACCGTTACCTTCACCGATGACATCCGTGGTTTTGTTTCCTTTGAAGGATCAACGATCGATGATCAGGTACTGCTGAAGAGTGACGGATTCCCCACGTATCACCTGGCTCACGTTGTGGATGATCACCTGATGGATATCGACATCGTCATCCGCGGAGAAGAGTGGCTTTCGTCGCTACCGAAGCATTTGCTGCTTTTTGAGTACCTTGGCTGGAAAGCGCCACGCTATGCCCATGTGCCGCTCCTGCTCAATGCCGACCGCAGCAAACTGAGCAAGCGCCAAGGCGACGTCGCCGCAGAGGACTACAAAGCAAAAGGGTACCTCCCCGAAGCATTGCTGAACTTTCTGGTGCTTCTCGGGTGGAACCCCGGTACGGAACAGGAGCTCTTTTCGCTTCCCGAACTCATCGATGCGTTCTCCATCGAACGCGTTTCGAAGGCAGGAGCGATTTTCGACCATGAAAAATTGGATTGGATTCAGGGACAGTGGATCCGCAAATGTGCTCCGGAGAAGTTTCTGGAGCGCATCCTGCCGTATCTTAAAAAAGATCTGCCCGTAGCCTCCAAAGACCCTGAGATTCTCGCAAAGGCTCTCTTGATCCAAGAACGCTTGGTTCTGCTTCCCGAAGCCCCCGAGACGCTACGGTTTTTCTACGAAGAGCCAACCGTAACGATGGAACTCCTGGCCAATCCCAAGCAAAAGCTC
The DNA here is from genome assembly GCA_016866875.1 of Candidatus Peribacteria bacterium. GTDB lineage: Bacteria > Patescibacteriota > Gracilibacteria > Peribacterales > Peribacteraceae > 2-12-FULL-55-11. The sequence goes on along the minus strand of VGKY01000015.1, from coordinate 6,275 downwards.
ACGCCGGAACTCGTAGAGGAAATCCTTCCGCAACTCCGTTCGATTCTTGAGAGTGTAGATGCAAAGGAGTGGAACCGGGCAACACTCGAGGTACGACTGCGAGGTCTCGTAGAAACCAAAGGCTACAAGCTGGGCCAAGTCCTCTGGCCGCTGCGAGCGGCACTCACAGGGAAGCCCTACAGCCCGGGGGCTTACGAAGTGGCAGAGGCGCTAGGGAGAGGAAAAACCCTCCAAAGAATTGAAAATTGCATAGGAAAATAGTGATATATACATCATGGGATCCCACACCATATCTCATCACCCGGAAACTCGGCCGCCGTTTCCCACTCTGCACTTCGACACAACGAAGATGACAGAGACGGCGAGAACGCAAATGCGCGACTGGATTTTTGCTAATTTCCAGAGCCCGGTGATATTCGATGCCTGGACCAAGAGCTTTGATGTGACAATCAATGAAAAGAGCTGGGGATGCGTACCGGATATCCGGCGCATGATGCAGGATTTGGGAGCGTTGGAAGTGGTAAATGACAAATAGTGATACACTGCTTCTATGGCCTTCACCACCTCCAGCAACCACGACACAGAAGTTACCCTCCGTTCCGATGGCGCGCGGGCGATCATCGAGGGAAAGACAACGGTTCCCTTCAAGACCTTCGTGATGCTCGTCCTGCAACGCAAAGTCACAGCGCTCTTCAAAGACTGGGGAGCTTCACCGGTTGTCGTCGATTCGGAGCTGCTTACAGGACTTGCGGGTGCCGCTCAAGACAGCCAGGAGAACCGCGTGCACCTCGTGCTCGTCACCCTCGGCATTGGCATGATTGGGGGCGTCTTCGCCTTTGCGGTACTGCAACTTGCGCTGCTCCAGATCCAGATCTCCATGGGAACGCGTGAGCTTGCTATGCTCGCAGGCGGGCTCGTTGGCGTGGGCATCATCGGATGGCTCCTGAGCAAAGTGCAGGTCAGAGGAGGGGGCCAGAAAGTCTTCGATAGCATGGAAAGGGCAGCAGCATTGCTCTCGAAGAAATAGGTTTGCGAGCAAGGCACTTCATAGAGCCCAGCAAGCAAACCCTGCAAACTTTTCCCATGGGCACCAGAAACACGGCACACTACTGCCATGCTTCTCCGTGAAGATGAACCCCTCGGCCCAAAGACCACTATGCGCATTGGTGGTACCGCACGGTACTTTGCAGAACTTGCGACACAAGAAGACGTTGAAGAGGCCTATGCCTTTGCGCAAAAGCACGGTGTTCCCATAATCGTCCTCGGCTCTGGGAGCAACACCATTTTTGCGGATGGAGAAATCCATGCCCTTGTCGTACGCATAGCCGCCCAGGAGTGGACCAAGGAAAACTCCACAACCCTGCATGTCTCCTCCGGCAAAAATCTCCCCATGCTCATCAACGAACTTGCGAAGGAAGGATGGGATCTCTCCCCCCTCACAGGAATCCCCGGCACCGTCGGCGGAGCAATCTTCGGCAATGCCGGCCAAGGACCGAAGGGCATATGGATGGATCACTTTATAGAATCTGTGACCGTTTTTGATGGAGAGTGGAAAACTCTCACAAAGAAAGAATGTGCATTTTCCTACCGCGAGAGCATCTTCAAGCAAAAGCTGATAGCTGACAGCTATCAGCTATCAGCTTCTCCCATCATTTGGTCTTGTACCCTCTCCGTTCCCACAGTCGATGCAGCGGTGATCCAAGCGGAGATCGAACGTTTGCTACAAAAGCGCATCGAAACACAACCACACCAGCGCACCGCGGGCTCGTGCTTCAAGGCCATTGGGGATACTCCAGCATGGCAACTCATTGATGCTGCAGGACTGCGCGGTACAAAGCATGGCGGAGTCATGATCTCTGAAAAACACGCGAATTTTTTGATCAGTGAAAAGGGTGCGACGTTTCAGGATGCCATGAACGTTGTGCATACGGTGCAGGAAAAAATACTGGAGAAACTGGAGGTGGAGATGCGATTCGTCCAGGCAGATGGATCGCTACGGTACTAGCGGAGTAGCGGAGGTTCATGAACCTCCGCTACGAGGAATAACTACCTAAAACGGCAAATCCTCCACCTTCACATCTGACTGGTACTGCACCTCCGGGATCGCAGCAACCGGCTCAGTAACCGCAACGGGCGACTCCTCGGCACTGCGCTCGCGAGAAGGCATAGCAGCTCGGGTAGACACGGTCTCGGCAGCAACAGTATTGGCGATGCCGAGCATGCTCATCTGGTCCGCGACAATCTCCGTCGTCGTGCGCTTACCGCCGGATTGCGTCTCCCAGCTCCGCGTCTGCACGCGGCCAGCGACGTAGACTTTGCTGCCCTTCTTGATGTGCTTTGCGACATCCTCAGCAAGCGCTCCCCAGAGGACAACGTTGTGGAACTCCGTGCGCTCCTTCATCTCACCGCTTTGACGATCTTTCCAACGCTCGTTGCTGGCCACACCAATAGTGAGGACATTCTGGCCACCGGTTGTTGTACGCATCTCCGGATCCTTGGTGACGTTGCCGATGACCTCAGCACGGTTCAGGCACTTCCCGAGCTCCGCTCCTGCGGGAGCGCTGCGCTGACCATCCTTGGGATCGAGGAGAATCATCTCCTGCGCGACGACCTTCGTCTTGCTGCGCTTCTCGCCACTCGTCTGATCATCCCAGCTATCGGTCTGCAATCTGCCACTGATGTACAGCTGTGCACCCGGGCGCACGTACTGGGAAGCCACATCCGCCATGGGCCCCCAAAGCGTCACCGTGAAAAATCCCTTCCCCGAAAGCTGCTCGCCACTTCCTGTAGTGAAAGATGTTGGTACGACGATGTTGAGGTCGGTGACGGCCGTGCCCGAAGGCGTTTGGCGAAGCTCCACAGGTTGAGTCTGGTAGCCGATGAGGGACACGCGGTTGAGGGAAAACATGGAAGTGGGGGAAAAGAGATTGGGGGGATGCGAGGACGGCAGAGCCTAAAGGTCGCCCCCAAGAAATCAACGTGTACATTCGTACACCCATTCCAAAAAAGGTGCAATGGACAAAAGAAATAGGAGTAGGGGGTAGGGGGTAGAGGTGCGAGTCCCATACCACCCATGAACCATGTCAATTTCCCTTCACCACTCTTGGGGCCATTAAGCGTTACCATAGCAACCGCTGTGCCATGCTCTGCTGCCCATCATCGATTCCTTGCGGCAACACTCGGGGTAGCGATGTTCCTCAATGGCCCTATTGCCCTTGCGGCACCACGAAGCACCGCAGATTTTCCTGAGCCATACAAAATCCCAACCCCAAACCCAGGAAGCATCGAGGAGATCCGCGATGTCACTGGAGCACCTGGGGCACCAAGCGGTGAAATCTACCAGGATCTCAACGAACGCGCCGTTTGCGGCGGCATGCTCCCGAGCGTGAGCGCTATAGACAAGATCCCCATCGTTGCCGGGGTACCTGGACGAAAGGGGTTTCCGTTCAACAAAATGCCTTCGGGGATGGCAGAGCGAGATGAGACTAGCGGCGCACTGAACGACGGATTCATCTTTCCGTTCAATGCACGCGCGCGTGGATGGAGCACGGCATGCCGCGCTGGGTTTCCTCCATTCTTCGACGAAGACCCGCCGTGCCAACAGGTGAGTTCTGATCCCAACAAGGACAAGATGGCAACGCCGGCTCGCTGCACCCAGATCTGCCAGCGCATGAACAAGTGGCAGTTCCCGATCTGGCTAGCCGTATGGGTAAGAGAAGCTATACCACCCGCAATAACCGGCGATATACATTTCTGCGTACAACACGGTAACAAGGAAAAAGAACGCAATGATAATCCCACAGACGGAGACTGCTGCGAACGGCTCGGGGCTTTCGATAGGGAAGATACGGACCCCCGAGACAAGGCGCCGTCATGTGCGAAGAAATACAGCGGTGGATCGCCTGAAGATGTCACTGCTCGGTGGGACCCGTATCCGGGAAAGATGCCCCCCGGAGCAGAGTGCTATAACAGCCCAGGCCCAGGCTTTGTTCTTAGCACCATCATATTCTACGGATGGTACTACTGCTGCTCAGGAGCCATTGTCAGCAGATTGGACTACGAAACGTGCACGCTCGGGAGCACTGCCACATGCGCGTCTCACCCGGATGCCCGCCGCAACTGCGTCCTCTGCCGCGGCGATGGACTCCCTGTAGGCCTGGCTCCCGGCGCCGAGGCTCCGTGTCTTGCGGATGCGGAGTGCACTGCGCCCTTGGTTTGCAAGAACGCTGTTCCAGAGCAAGTTTTCACCACCCCATGCCGCATCGGACACCCGGAGGACTGCAACGTAATCATCAGAGGCGGATGCGAGAATGGAACGGATGATGATGGCGACGGCCTCGTTGATGGCTCCGATCCTGAGTGCACGAATCCCTGCTGCAGCGAAGGATCTGCAACCTGCCCCACAAACTGCCGCGAGTGGACGTGCAATGCAGACTCCCAGTGCGCCCACCCGGCTATCCCCGGACAGTGCAGAGCATCGAACGGCACGGTCGCGACAATTGATCACAACGGCGAACTGATCCCCCGTCCCTACCGCATGGAAACCGGATGCCGGGGCGGTTACGGCGCGCGCATCGAGAGCGGTAAGATGGTTCCTGGGCAGTACATCTCGTACTTCCGCGAGTACCCACGGTCCGACTACCGCAGAAGCAGGGTTTCTGGTGTGCCGAGGGATATCAATACCCGGATCAACATCCCCGTCGCCTGCTTTGGGTTTTACGACGAGTTCGATCCGAAAATCCGCACGACTTCGGTCAGAGACCAGCGCTGCGTCATCGGTGCCTACATGCCGGGAAATGAATTCCGTACATTCTACGAATCACAGCGCGGGAAAGGATCGTTTGGACAGACCAGTTTCCCGCTGGACCCCAATCCCACGGCACCGAGGGAGATCCGCAACCGCTTGTTCAATGTCAGCCAGGACCTCTGGTACCCCAATCTCGGCGGAGCGTTCAGCCTGCTCAATGGTGAGGTCTTTAAGCGGGAATATGGACAAGATCTCACCTTCGCTCTGCTGTCGTTGGATGATGCTCTCCAGCGCGCCCGCGGTCCGATTCTCATGCTGAGAAGTTCGTCAGCAGCCAGCAGCGCTTCGTCGTCGGGATTCGCAAGTTCCACACATGGCCCCGACCCCTTCGTGAGCATCCGCTCTATCGGTGGCTTGCGACGCGCATTCGATGACACCGTGACCAATGAAAATGGCAATAAGCGTGAGCTCACGGAAACATGGCAGAGAGTCCAGACGGAGGTGCAGCAGTTATTGTCGCCGCCCGTCGTCCACATCATCTTCCCCTCCGCGGTGAGCGCGAACCTCGGTCTCCAAGAGACGCTCTTCCATGTGAAACCTCCAGAGCCTCCGAAACCTCCGGCGAAGCAGTGGTCGCACGAACCGGAGCGCAAGACCATCGAGGTACAGATCGAAGCGGGAGACGATGTCATCGGTGACGTTGCGGCACTGCTCGAAAGTGCCCTGATCGCACCGGCTCGCGAGTACCCCTTGCCTCTTGTCGTCCCCTTTGGTTCAGCCACAGATTTCCGCGCGTATAAGGAAGGGTGGGTCCGCTGGAAGACCCTGCGCGAACACTATGGGCTGACTGTCGACCCTGCGGCGAACGATCTCATCGACCGCCTCGAAGAGTACGCCGTTGGCATCGACGCAGCGCGCGAGCTGCGTGCACAGCTTCCTGCAGTCCTCGGCAAAATGCTGCTGCAGCAAAACACCCTGAGAACCGTCATACACGACTGGCTCCAGGGACACCGCGGCGCATTCCTGGGATTCCAGGAACAGCGCAACACCGTTGAGGAGCTGCGCAAGGAGTGGCAGGGGGTGCAGGAGGAATACCGGAAATTCCACGACACCGTGAATATGCCGTGGTGCAAGAACGACACCTTCACCACACCGGTCTACTCCTTCCTCGACCCTTGGTACGGCAGGCCAACGACAGGGCAAACTCCTATTCCGGTCACCGATAGACCCGAGGATCTCTTCATCGATGTGACAACCTTCGAGGTTTCCACCGACACCATCTTGGTCCCTGTGCTCAAGCCTGTGCAGCTTCTGATCGAACATGAAAAGCTCCAGCCGCCCGGAGCATTCCAAGAAAGCATTACCATCCCCGACCTTCCTGCTCTCCCCGCGCTTCCCACACTTTCGATCTCCGGCGCTCTGGCCCTCCCCGTGAAGACAGAGGAAGGCATGACGATCACCTATCCGACTTTCGGCATAGAATTCCAAGCAGCGGAGGAGCTCATCAGTGCGGCACTGGGTACCATCA
>VGKY01000014.1 GCA_016866875.1 Candidatus Peribacteria bacterium | reverse complement strand
CGGAGGTACGGACCTGAGTATGTTTGAGGTAGACGAGGCGGCGCGCATCATCACCGAGGCCGCTGATCCGGAGGCCAACATCATCTTCGGCGCCGTCATCGACGACGCATACACCGGCCAGATCAAGTGCACGGTGATCGCTACGGGGTTTGACGCCGATCCGCTGCAGACCGCCGTTCCCAATGCCGCGCTGCGGCACATCAAGGGATTTGGGTCGCACGCGGTTGCCGAGGAACCCAAGCGCGAGCGTGAGGACCCGCGATCACCCGCCGCTTCCAAGCCCTCGCTGCACCTCTCCGAAGAGGAGCTCGAGGTGCCGGCGTTCATGAGAAAGCCTGTGGGGAAATAGGTTAGTGAGGGTTGCGAAGTTTGCGAGGGTTGCGGAGAAATCCACAATCAACGCAGATTTTGCGTGAAGAGCATTTAGGGTGGACGTTTGTACACTGGAAAAATTCTGATGCACTGGTTTGATGAGGTGATGTTTCACCGGTTCGAAGAGATCGGCGCATGGCAGGAGGCCAGGAAGTTAGCCAATGCCATTCGCGTATATCGCACCAGGGCGGTCTTGAGGAAGGATTTTGGTTGGGAAGATCAAGTCGGAAGGTCGGTGCTTTCGATTATGGCGAACATCGCTGAGGGCAACGATGCAAAAACCAATGTAGAATTCATCAATTTCTTAGGCTATGCGAAACGATCTACGGCAGAGGTGGCATCACACTTGTATTACGGGTTGGATCAGGGATATGTCCTTCCTCAGGAATTCACGTTAGCGTACGAGAGCACACGGAAGATTGGCGCGATGATTGCCAAGCTCGTTACGTATTTGCGTTCCTGCAGGCAAAACAATCAGCGTATCGGTTCAGGTGTACATACGTAACTTCGCAACCCCGCAACCTCCGCAAACTTCGCAACCTCCACAACTTTCATACATGGTTTCCTGTAGAGCCAAACCCCCCCCTGCTCTCTGCGTCGTGTTCGTCTACTTCCACCCACTGTGCCGTTTCCACCTTCACAAAAAGCCCCTGTGCGATGCGCTCGCCGCGTTCGACCGTGACCGGCTGGTCCGATACGTTTTTCACCTGCACGAAGATCTCATCCTTGGGACCGTGGTAGTCCCCGTCGATGACGCCGAGGGAGTGGGGGCACACGAGGCCCTTCTTGCGCGGTAGGGAGGAGCGCGGGAGGATGAGTAGGGCGTAGCCCTCGGGCACCTTCACGATGACGTTACCAGGTACCAGCCCGATCGATCCTGGCGCGATGACGGTGGTTTCCCGCGTTACCAGATCAAATCCTACCGCTCCCGCGGTGTGGTACTCGGGGAGGGGGAGGCTGGGGTCGACGCGCTGGATGGAGACGTGCATGCGCGCAGTGTGGCGGTTTTTTCCAAGCGAGTCTACGTTTATTGCTGCTCACGGAAATGTTGCTCCACATCTGCAAGTTCGACGGTAACCTCGTTCTCTATCACGAAATTTTTTTGGAAGTTGATCAGTAATCGCTGGATCATCTGTGGATCAGCGAGCAGAAGCCTCTCCAGCTGTGGAGCGATTTGCGCTGATGTAGCAAATATTGCCTGCTGCTTTTCGTCGGGCTTCGTTGAGGACTTGCGCACTTCCTTTCGATAGTTGGGCTTCACGAACGCCAAATAGTCGTCTTGACTGACTCCAGTTCCCCAGGTGATATCTTGACCCACTGCTCCAAAAACGGCATTGATGAACCCTGCTGCTCCATCGCGAATATTTGCGACGCTTTTAGATCCGGTGGAGGGTCCGCTCTTCTCCATTTCCTCCCATTCGATGGAGGAGCGGTCACGCCCATCGGAGCCGTTGCGCGTCATTGTATTGTCGAAGTGCATGTAGGTAATGATCGTGCGCGCGGCTTCACGGCATTCCTGGGGCCCAAAGCGCGCCTTGCCATCCTGCGCGAGCTTTGCCTGCATTGCGAGGAGCCCCAAGCGTGTGGTGCACCCCACATACGCGTTTTTCATTCCTTCATTGCTGAGCTTATAGCGCTGTCCGCTGATGACACCGGTGAAGTCATTGACCTGGCCGTAGTTTGCCTGGCTCATGAGCGCCGGGACGTCCTCGTGGTCGATATTCTGGAAGCGCTCGCCGGAAATTGCTTTGCTGATACGCATCCGGACGCTTTCATCGCGCAGGACTTCTAGGTGGAACCAGAGCGTCGTCTTCGCGCCTGGCTTGAATTCGTCTCCTGGCGTCGTCTCTTTCAGCTTGCTCGCAATATCCCGTAGCTCACTGAGCGTGTTGTTGTGCTGGTAGAAGTAGTCGATGAACGGAAAGACGTTCAGAATCTTCCCGCCTTCTCCAGCGAGGTAGCGCAATCGATCGAGCGGCAGGAGGCCGGATGCTACGCCCTGTACAAGGTAGTACATCTTATCTTCCATCTTGCACTTGCCGTTGGTCATGGCGTAGTGCAGGCACCTCTCGTAGAGATGGGGGTTCACGTCGTTGGGAATCTGCTCGTTTCTCTCTTTGGCCTGCGTGAAGAGCCGCAGCTGCATTTCCATACGTCCGGCGATACCTCCGCCAATGTTGGAGAGATCGTCTACCGTTGCGCCGAATTTACTCTTTCCTGAGTCGTATCCTCCGTCATTGGCCTGCTTCCAGTCGTAGTAGAGGGCTTTATCACCCCAGATGTCCTCGATGCACTTTTTGAGCCAGAAGTCGCGTAGCTGCTGGTCGCGCTTGCAGGGCTCTTCGGGCATCTGGAAGTGCGAGAGGCGCCCAAGCGCGCGCCAGAGCTCGACGTCGTTCCAGTCGAGCCGCCCGAGCTTCGTCAGTCGAATGAGCGTCGCCTTCAGATGGTCTTGGTTGCTAATCTCCGCGAGCGACTCCTGCATGGAGTACGGGTCGACGTTTTCAAGTGCTTTCTCCCAGACGCCAACGGCATCAAGCTCCGATTGCTGATCACGACGGTGGAACTCGTACTGCAGCTGGCCGATGTATGGCACTTTGTTGCTGATCCACTGTGTCAAAAGCTTTCCCACCTTTGCGCGAGAGGCCTCACCGCGGCGCTTCCAGAGGCGCTGGATGTCCTCCGAGGCTTCCTTGGCCATCTGCACGTAGTCCATAATCGAGAGCCACCGGATGTCTCTGGTCATGTACTGCCACCAGTTGCGCCGTCCATGCGGCTGCTTCGTGAGGTCATAGCCCATATTGTCAAAATTGCTGATGTGTTCGAGAACTTGCTTTTTGATTTTTTCATTTGCCTTTTCCAAATGCCTTCTGAATGTATGATCTGTCTCTGGATCGATGGGCATGCCTCTGTAGCGCTGGGTGCGAAAAGCCTCCAGCATTTCTTCGTGAAACTTCCGTATTGCTTGCAGGTCTGCCTCCAGCGCCGGGCGTTGAGATGGGAATGCTACGAGGAATTGCTCAATACTCGTGATCGCTTTCTTCAGCTTTGTAATTTCTGCGGCGATTGACAGCTTGGGCTTCTCGTCTTCATCCGGTGGCGCGAGTTCTGCTGCCTCTGTCTGATTTTGATCGGCGCCCATATCTGCTTCGAGGTCGACGGTTCGATCGCGCATAGCTGGTTGTAATCGTGGATCGAGCGTGCCGCCTTCTGAGCGATCGAGCGTCATGAAGAGTGCGCGCTCGTTGCGCGAGAACTGCATATCCGTCTGTACGTCGTATCCTGCGATTTCCCTCCGCTTCCTCTTGTAGGTGCCGTAGCGGCAGTAGGCCTCTTCGAGTACTTTGCGCTTTTCAAGCGCTTCCGGGTCGATGCCGCGCTCGCGGGCAAAGTCAGCGATGGCCTCACGACGGGCGGGGAACCCCCACTGCTCTCCCAGGGCCTTCAGGAGCTCCTCGAGCGTGCGACCGTCTCCGGTTTGCACCTGAGGAGCCTGGGCAATACGCCTGTCGAAGTCCGACAGGAGGAGACCCGTGTCCTCGGTGAGGATGTGGAGGATGAGGTGGCCGTACTCGTGGTCCTCGACGATCCGCTCGTCGTCTGCGCCGCGGCACTTCGTCGGATTGATGATGATGCGTTTTTCGCGGAAGCGTACGTAGCCCTTGCGGGGTTCGTCGGAGGCGATCCGCTCCGTGCGGATCTGATCGATGAGATCGGCTGCGTGTGAAAGCTCCTGAAGCTGTCGCATTGCCGTTTTGTCCCCTTTCTTGAGTCCTTCTTTGCACTGCGCGATTGCGCGCCGCAGCGCGTCGTCCGCACCGAGGTGCGCACAAGCTTCGCAGGTGGCGATACGCGGGAGGATCTTCTCGAAGCGTTTCTCAACTGCCTCAACTTCGGCGGAGCCCACTGGCTCTTTTGTCTCGGGTGCCTGAGCAGCTCCTTCGATGGCGACGAACAGGGGCGTGAGCGATCGCTGCACGTTTTCGAGGGCAGGATAATCGAGCTCTGGTTCGTTGGCCGTAAGTGCTTGCACGAGGCTGTCGATCTCTCTGAGTGTCTGCTCCCCCTTGTCCCCAAGGCGCGCGAGAATCGCGCCTCTGCGACCGGTGTCACTGAGCGCTGGCTGAAGCACTTGATAGCGCCGTACAAGCTCCGCTGCCCACGTGCGGATGCTCTCCGTGCGGGCCTTTGCCCGCTCAAGGGCGATGGAGAAGAGTTCTTTGCCGCGCACCTCTTCGAGGTACTTGAGGGCAACTCGAATCGGTTCCGAAGAAGCACCTTCGGAAGTTTCGATATCTTCACAGACGCGCTTTAGCTCCGCCTGTGTTCCGCCGAGTTCTCCAAGAAAAATCGAAAAATCTGCATTGTTGCCTTCTGCGAATTTCTTCCACACTTCGGGGTTTGCTTCCAGGGTCGTTGCATCGGTGATCCCCAGCTCACTCGTGAGATCGGCCATTCTCCTGCGTGTCGCTTCATTGAGCACCTTTGCCTCTCTTTCGATCTCCTTGGCGAGCTTGCGCTTGATGGTAACGATCTGGCGATTCACGACGGCGTTGAAGTCCATCTGCAGCTTCTCGTCGTCGGCGCCCTCTGGTGTATCCTTGCCCCAGAAGCGGACTCCGCGATGCAGAACACGGCTGACACTCTGGACGACACCGCTTAGGCGCTGCACAAGGGTTTCTCTGTCTCCTTCGATGGGGATGCCCATGTTTCTAAGCTCATCGGGCGACGCCTGATCGATCCACTGGCGTACGATTTCATGACCGCTGCCAGGTCCCTGACCACTGCTCATCATAGCTGCTCCCGTAGCGCTTCCTGTGATGCGTGCGTAGACGTCGTAGCGCCTCAGTGCTTCTGCGACGTTCTCGCGCTTCTCTGAGGGGCCTTCCGTACCAGTGACGCCTGCAAGATCCTCCGTGCCTAAGATGTACCCGATGCCGTCTTTGTATGCCTCGGCTTGGTCCTGTAGGCCACGCACAAGAGCGAGCGCGAGGTGCGGATCTTCCATGACGGCGCGCATCACTTGCGCTCGGCGCTCGGCATCATCCCCGGCCCACGCTTCGATGCTTTGCTGAGCGTCTCCAGACCTAGTGATCCCATGCGCGTCGCAGAGCTTTTCTAGCCGATCTTGCTCGTCATGCGTGAGAGAAGCATCGAGCAAAGATCGCAGTGTGTGTGCGGATGAGGAGTTGGGAGTCTCGGGTGTAGGAAGCATCTCACTGATATCCACGCGGACTTCTGCAAGGGTACGATCCACAAGAGCCGGGGTCTCTGTCACTGTTGCATCCGCATTCCGAGGAACAGACTCTGCCTCATTGGCTGCATTAGCATTCTTGTTTTTATCATCAGCAAACGCAGCCTCCCGTCGCTCCCTTTCGAGGGGCAGATGGGGGGCGAAGCGATCGCGGCGCGGGGAGCGCAGCATCTAGAGTTTACAAACGCGAATAATATAGTCAAGCAATTTTTCGCGCCGCTCGGCGCGGTAAGGGATGAACGCGCTCATGATCTCGGCGATCCGCAGATAATCCGCTGCACTAAGCACCACGGTGATCTCGCGGTTCCAGCCGCTGCGTGTCTCGATGTGCATCGTCGCGTACGGGTCATGTCCGTAGATCCAAAAGCCTGAGCACTGGTTCCACGGCGTGAGCTTTCCGGCGATCTCGATGCCGATACCACGTAGCTGCACGAGCCTTTCCATAGACGGCCTGCGCAGTGCTGTCGCGTAGAGCGCACTGCCCATGACAATGACGACCGTGAAGCTCCACGCTCCCGTGAGGATGCTGCCGATGGCGGCAATCACGACGGCCGTTCCAGCAACGATGTTCCAGCGATTTCCCCGGTCAACGGGGATCCGCTCGGGCGCGTTCCAGGAGTAGAGGACGTCAGTGGGTGTGGATGTTTCCAAATCTACTAATTATAGCGGATTTTTGGCATCTTGCCCATGCCCTTTTTGCCGCAGCACCTCCTGGGCGATCCATGCAAAATTCAGCTCCTATTGGTCAATGGAGGCCAAATCTGCAGAATGTGATATTTTCGGGAAATGGTGGGCAATACTGGACTTGAACCAGTGACCTCCACAATGTCAATGTGGCGCTCTAGCCAGCTGAGCTAATTGCCCGATGACTGAATTCTACTCAGGTCAATGCGCGATTCCAAGGATCTTTTCTGTCAAGTGTACGGTTGTACAGCTGATCATTTCCCGCAGATGTTCTAGTGTGAGGAAATGCCATGGCGACTGATCGATTTTCTTTTTCCCAAGCGTTCCCTCTCCGGTAGTGAAGGGGAGTGGGTCACTATGTCCGAACTCACGCATCTCCGAAATTTTCCCATCGTTGAGTCTCGCTCCCAGCTTCGCGCAAAGCACATCAGACACCTCGATCGACTCGTTGCCGGAGCAAGCTATGCGGGCAACCCGCTTTTAAAAAAAGCGGTGTGGACGATGAAGTTTAGGCGAGTGCCGGACCTTGCGGATGATCTTGCAATGCTTCTCCTCCATGGAGCGCGCTCGATCGATGTTCATGGGGCAATGCTTGTTCCTGTGCCGCTCCATTGGTCGCGGCGCTTCTGGCGAGGCTTCAATCAGGCGGAGGTCCTCGGTGCGATTGTTGCCGCAGCGCGAGCAATTCCGATGCATGCACTTTTGCGCCGTCGTCGCTCGACGGGATTCCAGTCGCACCGTAACCGTGAGCAGCGAAGGCATGCGCTTCTCGGTGCATTTTGCACCGAGAGTCAGGTGCCGAGGCGCGTGATTCTTGTGGATGACATCGCGACGAGTGGCGCGACGCTCGATGCATGTGCGCAAACTCTCAAGGCAGCCGGCGCGCAGTGGGTTGAGGGCTGGGTGGTGGCGAGGGGGTAGAGAACGCGTATGAGTACAGAGCAAACTCTAGATCACAGAGTTTGTTCACTGCCGTGTGAACATTTCGAGACGAACTGTTACGCGGTCATGAGAGCGATCTCCTGCAATCCGAAGTGGGTGTGGAAAACTTTTCTGTTTTCCACACTCGCGTTACCATCGGACTCCTATGACGGTACTGCTCTCCGCAGTGGCGTTCCTCCTCCTCTTGTCTGTACTCATTCTCATCCATGAGTACGGACACTTCGCTGCGGCCCGCAAGGCGGGAGTGATTGTCGAGGAATTCGGCTTCGGGCTGCCGCCGCGATGTCGTACGCTCTTTTCTAGAGGAGGCACGGCGTTCACGGTGAACTGGATACCCTTCGGAGGGTTTGTGCGCCTGAAAGGTGAGAATGCCATGGATGCCCGCGAGCGAACCGCGAAGGGGAGCTTCGCCGCTGCATCTGTTCCTGCGCGTATCGCGATTCTCGTTGCAGGGGTTTTCATGAATTTCCTCTTGGCCATTTTTCTCCTCACCATCGGATTTTCCGTCGGCCGCTGGGTGCCGACGTACACATCGATCGATGCTCTGAAAGAGGCTGCTCAGCGAGGAGACATTTCCCTGGAGCTCGGAGTCCTGATCAATGGTGTCGTTGCTGGAGGAAACGCGGAGCGTGTCGGTCTCGAGCCGAAGTCCCTCCTTCTCTCCATCGATGGTCAGGCTCTGCAAGCGCCAGACGAGGTCGTTCCCCTCCAGCAGGGAAAGTCCGCGGTGACGTACCGCGTCCGCTCGCTTCTGACACGTGAGGAAAAGGAGGTGAAGATTCCTCTCACCGAGGGAAAAAGCGGCATCGTTGTATCGACGTACCCCATCGAGCTTTCGGCTCCGAAACGCAGTGTTCTCAGCGCTCTTGGTCTGTCGTTCCGTGAGTCGTGGGTGATGATGGATCAGACGGTCCGCGGTATCGGGCAGCTCGTTACTTCCCTCGTCATGCGCGCGACCGTTCCCGAGGGCATTACTGGCATCGTCGGCATTGCACAGCTCACGCACGTTTCCGTGCAGGAAGGATTCATGATGTATCTGCGACTCGTCGCTCTCCTGAGCCTTTCTCTTGCCGCTCTCAATATCTTGCCCTTCCCAGCGCTCGACGGAGGAAGGTTGCTCTTCGTCCTCATTGAAATCATCGCGCGGCGTCCGATCAACAGGCGTCTCGAGGTGACGACCAATACCATCGGTTTCGGACTGCTCATCCTCCTGATCGGACTCATCACCTACCACGACATCACGCGTCTTTTCTGAAGCGTGCGCCCTCTATGATTCCCGTCGCCGCTCCCACCGTGCCCACGATCCCCGTACCTGTTGCGCACGAGCAGCGCTCGCTCACAGATCTCTGGGTCGGTGTTCTGAGAGCGCTCTCGGAGCAGATCGGCAGGAGTCAGTTCATCACTTGGTTCCGGGACACCGCCGCTCTGGGAAGGGAAGAGGGGAAGCTCGTCGTGGGATTGCCGCTTCCGATGGCCCTCACCTGGCACATGGAACATTACCGTGACCAGACGCTCCTCATCGCACGCTCCATCGATCCTGCAATCACGCAGATCGTGTACACCGTCGATGTCGGTCTCAAGGACAATCGCGAGCGCTCCCCAGACATCCTCGAGCTCTTCCCTGAGGTTCGAAAGCGCAAGGTGGCAGGGCGCCCGGAGGTGAAGCTCGCCGAGGGCATCGTGAGCAAGATTCTCAACCCGAGCTACATGCTCGAAAATTTCGTCGTGGGGTCCAGTAGCCGTCTCGCGCACGCTGCATGCCAGGCTGTCGCCCGTGAGCCCGGGGGCAAATATAACCCGCTCTTCCTCTACGGTGGCGTGGGACTCGGCAAGACGCATCTTCTCCAGGCGACTGGCAATGCGATTCTGCGGCAGGTGCCGCGCTCCACCGTAGTGTACACGACCTCTGAGGATTTTACGAATCAGGTTGTCGAGGCTATCGGCCAGAAGAAGATGGAGCAGTTTCGGCGCAGGTATCGCCTGGTCGACGTCCTCATCATCGACGACGTGCAGTTTCTCGCCAACCGCGAGCGCACGCAGGAGGAGTTCTTCCATACGTTCAATGCCCTCTACGAGGATCACAAGCAGATCATCATCTCTGCCGATCGCCCGCCTGCGGAGCTCCAGCTCGAAGACCGCCTCACGTCGCGCTTCGAGCGTGGCATGATTGCGGACGTGTCCGCTCCGGACTACGAGACGCGTCTTGCTATTCTCATCGAGAAGGTACGCAACTACGAGATCTTCCTCGACATGGCCGTTCTCCAGTTCATCGCGGAACATGCAACCCGTAACGTCCGAGAGCTCGAGGGCATTCTCATGCAGGCAGTCGCGCTCTACGAGCTCGAGCAGCGCATGCCCACCGTCCGGTCCATCGCGGACATCATGCGCAAACTCAACAAGGACGAGAAGCCGCAGGAAGATCCGGGTTTCCAGGTGCCCCAGACTCGACGTGCAACCTTCCAGGAGGTTATCGAGGCTGTCAGTCGGTACTATTCGGTCTCCGTCAATGAGATCGTGGGCGAGTCCCGCGTTCGTGAGATTCTCATCCCGCGTCAGATCGCCATGTACATCGGCAGGCACCGCCTGAGCGTGAGCTACGTGCACATCGGCGAGATCTTCGGCAACAGGGATCACACAACGGTCATGAACGCGGTGCACAAGATCGAAAAGGCCCTCCAGGACGATCCGCAGCTCCTCCGGGAGGTTCGCGCGCTGGAGCAGGAGCTGGATTTGGTATGAGGAGAGAGGAATCTTCTGCTACCATTTCCTTCGTGTCCTCTGCAGAAGTCCCCGACGATCTTCACAAACTGCGCCACTCGTTGGCGCATGTGCTTGCGCAGGCCGTGCTCAAGCTCCATCCGGACGTGCTGATTACCATCGGCCCCCCGATTGACACGGGATGCTACTACGATTTCCTGTTCTCCAAGCCGATTTCCGAGGCAGATTTTCCGGCGATCGAAAAGGAGATGCGCAAGATCATCCATCAGAAACAGACGTTTCGCTGTGACACGCTGAGCGTAAACGACGCCAAGAAGTTCTGGAAGGCGAGGAAGCAGCGATTCAAAGTAGAGCTCATCGACGATCTCGCGAGGAGCGAGAAGGTCGATTCCGTGACGCACTACGTGAACATCGGACCCAAGGGAGAGGAGGCTTTCGTCGATCTCTGCTGCGGAGGCCACGTGGAGAACCTCGGAGAGATCCCCGTGGACGGATTCAAGATCATGTCGCTTGCAGGCGCGTACTGGCGCGGGGACGAAGAGCGTGAGCAGCTGACGCGCATCTACGTTGCGGCTTTTCCGACGAAGGAAGAGCTGGAAGAGCATCTGCGGATCATCGAGGAGGCGAAGAAGCGCGACCACAGGAAAATCGGCAAGGAGATGAACCTCTTTACGTTCTCCGATATGGTCGGTCCGGGGCTACCTCTCTGGACACCACAGGGGACGGTTATCGTCGATGCGGTCGAGGCGCTCGCGAAGGAGATGGAAGCGAAGGGCGGCTACGTGCGCGTACGCACGCCGCACATTGCGAAGGGCAAGTTGTACGAGCAGACGGGGCATCTTGCTCACTACAGGACATCGATGTTCCCGCCTATGCAGCTCGACGGGGAAGAGGAGTACTACCTCAAGCCGATGAACTGCCCACATCACCATCAGATTTACGCGAGTTCGCCGAGGAGCTACCGCGACCTACCGCTCCGATTGGCCGAGTACGGCCACTGCTATCGTCACGAGGATTCCGGAGCACTCTTCGGCCTCATGCGTGTGCGCTCGCTCTCCATGAACGACGCGCACATCTACTGTTCAGAGGGTCAGTTTGAGCAGGAGTTCAACGCGGTGCTCGATCTCTACATCGAATACTTCCGCATCTTCGCTATCCGCAAGTACGTCATGCGGCTATCGCTCCATGATAAGGCGGAGCTCGGGAAGAAGTACGTGGACAAGCCTGATCTCTGGCTCAAGACCGAGAAGATGGTGCGCAGCGCCATGCAGAAGAAAGGAGTTTCATTCGTTGAGGTCCCCAATGAAGCCGCATTCTACGGCCCGAAGATCGACGTGCAGATCTGGAGCGCTATCGGGCGCGAGTTCACCCTGGCCACAAACCAGGTGGACTTCGACGTGCCGGCGAAGGTGGGACTCACCTACATCGATCAGGACGGCAAGCAACAGGTGCCGCTCTGTATCCATCGCGCGCCGCTCTCCACGCATGAGCGGCTTGTGGGATTTTTGATCGAGCAGTTTGCGGGTCACTTTCCGCTGTGGCTCGCGCCGACGCAGGTAGCGCTCATTCCGGTCGCCGAGTCGCATGAGGCATACGCCGCAGATATCGCCGCGCAGTTGACGGCACAGGGTATGCGCTGCATAACGCTTCCCCATACCGAATCCCTCGGCAAGCGCATTCGAGAAGGGGAGACGCGCAGGATTCCGTATCTCCTCGTTCTCGGTGACAAGGAGATGGATGCAAGCACGGTCGCCGTCCGGAACGTGAAGACGAAGAAGCAGGTGGCGGTAGCGATGAAGGAATTTCTGGAGAGGTGTCGCGTGGATATTACCGAGAGGAGATTGGAAGCAAGTATTGGATAATGGACTTGTGAAGTGGGCATTCGCTGAGCTTTGCCTTCTGCTATCATTCCCTCATGTTCGAAGCTTTCCTGGTCGGCCCATTCCTCGTGTGGACGCGCGTTGTGTTTTTGCTGCTGGGCATCTGGCTCTCCGTGGAGTTCTTCTTGAGGCTTTCGGTGAGCGCACATCTTTCCATCCAGCATTTTCAGGACAAGGCGTGGCAGTACCTCGCAGCGTTTCTTGGTGGGGGGAGGCTGTTTGCCATGCTTGCGGAGTACCATGTGTACATCGGCGATCCTATCAGGATCTTCATCGTGTGGGACGGAGGATGGAGCTTCATCGGGGGGGCAATCGGCGTGGGGATGCTCCTGTGGTGGATTTCCCGCACGCACCGCGCGACGTTTCTCCAGTGGCTGGACGCGCTCGTACCCGCCGCGTCCTTCGGCCTCTTCTTCGACTGGCTCGGAAAGTTCGTCTCCGGCCACGCCTACGGCCGCCCGAGCGACATGTTCTGGGCTGTCACCTATGATACTCTCAATGTGCGCTATACCGTGCCGATCCATCCGGTGCAGCTCTACTACGCGCTGTTCTTTCTCTTGCTCACGTTCGTATTGCTCGTCATTCGCAAGAGGTCCACTCGCGCGGGGGAGGAGACGCTCGTCGGCGTCGTCTGCGCAGCGCTCGTTACGTTCGCGTTCGAGTATTTTCGCGGCGATTTCACTATTCCGGTCTTTGCGACCAATCTCGACATTGTCGTGCTGTGCGCGCTCTTTCTGAGCTTGGGCATCTTCGCGGCTATAGAACTCAAGCTTACGAAGCGATCCGTGATGGTTTACCAGAGCGCGCTCGTGGGTTCATTCACGCTCTACATCATCGTGCGAAGCTTCCTGCACCTCCCATCCCACGAGTTGCGGTTCTCGCAGTTCCTCGCGCTTGTGGCACTGCTGGCAACGATCGTGTACGTGACGGTGCACCGGAGGAAGTACCCGCATCTGTAAGGACGTAGGTGGTAGGGCGTAGGGGGTAGGGGGTAGGGCGTTGGAGAGGGGATCGACTTGGAAGAGTTGGCACATCGAGCATGAGCGGCTACACTGTCACGGCACGTTTTATGGAAGCCCTTCCTCTTCTCCAGAACCTCGTCGAGCCGTGGATGCTCCTTCTCGCAGATGACCCGTTGCTGCGAGCATTCCAGGTAGGGCTGATGCTCGTAGGGTCCCTCGTCGTCTTCACCGTCTTTTACGTGACGAGGGATGTCTTGCTTCGGACGCGGTCGTTTCCTGCAATGCTCGGAAGCATTGTCCTTGTGGCGTTTTTGCCTATCGTTGGGTTCTTTCTCTATATTCTCGTGAGACCGGCGCGCACGCTCTCACAGCGTGAGACTGACTTGAAGGTGAGCGAGCTCCATGCGCATTTTCGCAAGGCGCCGAAGCCGAAGCCCGGTGATGGAAGCAAGGACAAGGCGGCGCGCTAGGCCGCATGCTCCGCGGTTTTTTTCTTTGCACTTGCCCCTTTGCTCTTTACTCTTCCCTCCATGTCCCTCTCCTACCTCTTCTGGCCCAATCCTCAGGCAACCTCGTACGACAGCCCTAAAGTCGTAGCCATTCTCGTCGCTTGCGCGGCGATGGTCGCTCTCAGCTTTGCGGTCCGCTCCTGGCGCGTACGCCAGACCAACCCCGTCACCAAGCGTCTTTCGCGTGGATGGAGTGCGGCACTGCTCTTGTTTGCCGGTTTTGCCCTGGTCTTCGTCGTCGCCCGTGTGGAGGGGATCAGTTTCGTTTCCATGCGGGTGTGGTGGATCGTGTGGGCAGTCGCTCTGGTGTTCGTGCTCCTCGCGCAGGTGAGGCGCTGGCGTGCGATGCACTATGAAGTGCTCCCGAGCAGCTCCATTCATGATCCGCGGGAAAAGTATCTTCCCAAAAAGAAGAAGCACTGAAAGTTGACACCGTCCAGCTTTCAAATCTCTCTAAAGGCTTGCACATGTTGCCTTGGAGGTTTTGAATATCCCCGATGCGCACGCTCACGCACAAAGGGATTACTTGGCATGACGATCCTTCTCCCACGGAGAAGGAAATTTGGAATCTGCATCACCGATACGGTTTTCACGAGCTCGACATTGAGGACTGTCTCTCCGAGCACGAGCGACCAAAAGTGGAGGAGTACGACGAGTACCTGTTCCTCGTCTTCCACATTCCCTACAAGAGTCCCCAGTCTGGCCGAATCCTCAAAGAGGAGATCAACATCTTTCTCGGGCAGGACTACATCATCACTCTTCACGAGGGAAAGATTCCGACTCTCGAGAAGCTCTGGAAGGACCTCGGAGATGCGCCAGAAAAGCGCGAGGAGTTCCTGCAGCACGGCACGGGGTACTTCCTCTACGAGCTCATGCACCTCCTCTTCCAGCAGGGGTTTCCTCTCGTAGACTCGATCACGCGCGAACTCAGGCGCCTGGAAGACGAGCTCTTCGAGAGCGAAGAGGAAGTGGATATCCTGCGCTCGATTCTCACCCTCAAGAGAAATATCATCACCATGCGCAGCATCCTCCTGCCACAGCGTACGATTGTCGCTTCGCTGGAGCACAAGAATCGCAAATTCGTCTCGGAGGATCTTGCGCTCTACTACGACGATATCCGCGACTCCATCGAGCGCCAGTGGTCCCTTTTGGAGACGGCGAAGGAAGTTATCGAGGCGCTCCAGAGCACCCACGAGTCGTGGCTCAGTCACAAGACCAACCAGGTGATCCGTATCCTCACGGTGTTCTCGGTCACCATGCTCCCGCTCTCCGTCCTTACGGGGCTGTATGGCATGAATGTGGATCTGCCCATCCAATCCCATCCGCTTGCCTTTGAGATTGTCCTCGCCGCGATGGGACTCATCATCGTCTCGATGCTCGCGTACTTTGCGCGGAGGAAGTGGTTGTAGTCCCTTGGAAGGGTGTAGCGTACATTGAAATTGTACTATTCAATTTAATGTAATAAATGCAAGTGTCCTCTTCTTGACTCGTCCGCGCGCTGCGTACACCATCCACTCCTTTTTATGCCTCTTCGACACTCCACGGAAACGGCTCTCATCCTCCTGCTCACCGCTGTCGTCATGGTGACGGGCGTCCTCGTCTCGACGCTTCCTTCGATTCCCGCAGGCGGATTTCCCTGGATGCTCCTCTTTGTTTCGGCAGTGGCGTACCCCGTGATGCTGACCCCGCTCTTCCGTGCGCGTAGGGCGGACACTCCGTTTCGCTGGATGCACTGGATGCCCGCCGCCATACTTCTGCTATGGCTTTCTTGCGAGCTCGTAGTGCTCTACGTACCTTCCGCCAGCTTCGTTCACCGCATCCTCGTGACGGCATGGATGCTGCCGCTCGTCATTCTCGCAGTCCTTGCCCTCGTAGCCTACTGCCTTCGCGTCATTCGTCGCAGGGCCCTTAGAGTCGCCGTCTTGCTCGCGATGCTGACGCCGTACGTCGTCCTTGGCGTGTACTCCAGTCGTGGCGTGCACTGGGAGGGGGCTGTAGCTTCCATGCTCTGGAAGGGGGACTGGTGGCAGGTCTTTGGCTCGGGCGCAGCTGTTCCTTCGTTGCAGTGGGCTTCTGGGGGGACAAAGAAGGACGGCAAACAGCTTGCTGCTTCTGCAGACTCTTCTGAGGAGCGTTGGCGTGAAAAGATGCGCGTTGCGGAGCGCAGAAGCTCGCGCGAGGCGATGTACAAGGATGAGGAGAAAGCCATGGGACAATCCAGTGCAGTGCCTTCGAAGAAATCCTCTTCTTCGTCGGCCATGCTTCGCCAGGCGAGCTCCGCCCCCGCGGCGCTCCCTGCATCCGGCGGCCCGCTCGAAGTTGTGGCTCTCGCGATGGTGGCGCTCTACTGTGGGGTGCTGCACGATCGGGTCCGAAGGAGGATCGGCTAAGTTTCTCAGGTTCCCGGGAGCTCACGGCTCTTCGTGTTGCGTGTAGGAAAGGCACTCATCCAACAAACCTAGCAAACCCATGAGTGCATGGGCTACGATGCGTGTGTGCCCATCATCCAGCGCCTTCATGCCCGCCAAATTCTCGACTCCCGTGGAAATCCCACGGTTGAAGTCGACTGCTTGCTCGACGATGGCTCCTTCGGACGGGCTGCTGTCCCTTCGGGTGCTTCGACAGGGTCGCATGAGGCGCTGGAGCTCCGTGACGGAGACAAGAAGATCTACGGAGGCAAGTCCGTTTCCAAGGCCGTCGCCAATGTTCTGGGTCCGATCCAAAAAGCATTGAGCGGGTCGTCCGTTTCCGATCAGCGAACGCTCGACCAATCGCTCATCGATCTCGATGGCACGCCAAACAAAGCGAACCTCGGCGCAAACGCCATCCTCGGCGTTTCCATGGCGGTGAGTCGCGCACGCGCTGAGCACGAGGGAAGGGCGCTCTGGAGCTCCCTCGCGGAGCAATTTGATGCCCCGAAGCCGGGACTGCTGCCCATTCCCATGATGAACGTGATCAATGGCGGTGCCCACGCGGACTCGGGCTTAAGCTTCCAGGAGTGCATGATCGTGCCGACGGGGTTTGCACAATTTTCCGATGCCCTGCGTGCAGGTGCGGAGATTTTTCACGTACTCAAGGGCATTCTCGCTAAGGCTGGTCATGTCACCGCAGTCGGTGACGAGGGGGGATTTGCTCCGCACATTCACAGTAGCGATGAGGCGTTTTCCATTCTCGAGCAGGCCATCGCTGCGGCCGGTTACACGGGCAAGGTGCAGCTCGCGATCGACGCTGCAGCATCGGAGTTTCATAAGGACGGGAACTACACGATCGATGGGAAGACCCTACGTAGCAGCGATCTCGTGACATTCTATGAGGAGCTCAGCAAAGCACATCCTATTGTCAGCATTGAAGACAGCCACTCGGAGGATGACTGGGCGGGATTCGCCGCTATGCAGAAAAGTATCGGCGGCTCGGTGCAGCTCGTCGGTGATGATCTCTTCGTGACGAACACCGAGCGGCTGAAGAAGGGGATCAAGGACAAGGCTGCCAATGCCATCCTCATCAAGCTCAATCAGATCGGGACGGTTTCTGAGACGGTGGATGCTATCCAGATGGCGAAGAAGGCAGGGTGGAATGCGGTTGTGAGCCATCGCAGCGGTGAGACGGAGGATACCTTCATCGCACATCTCGCCGTCGGACTTTCTACCGGACAGATCAAAACAGGATCTTTGAGCCGCACGGATCGGGTGTGTAAATACAATGAGCTCCTGCGTATAGAGGAGGAGCTGGGGAAGGCAGCGCGGTATGAGAGTCCGTTTGGATAGCTGGGTTCCTTGGTCGGAGCGGTGGGACTTGAACCCACGACCTCATGCACCCCATGCATGCGTTCTAGCCAACTGAACTACGCCCCGAGCGCAGGCAGTATACGGGGTTGTGCTCATCCGGCCAATGTGCTTCCATACCCCCCTTTATGTGTGTGCATCCCCTATATAGGCTGGAAAGAGGTACTTGCATAAATAGCAAAATTATTATATAATACTATGATACATGGCACTCAGCGCATCCGACATCGCCGCAGCCACAAACGTCATTGAGGACCATCAGAGGATCCTCATTGTCCCGCATGCGAATGTGGATCCCGATGGCCTTTCCTCGGCACTCGCGATGTACCACGTGCTGCAGTCTCTGGGGAAGGATGTGACCGTTGTCTGCCCCGACACTCCTCCTGAGAGCCTGTCGTTTCTTCCCGGATTTGAGCGACTTTCCACGGAGATTGATGAGCACCAGAACTTCGTGATTACGGTGAACCTCGAAGGAGGTCTCGAGATCGATAAGCTCCGCTACACCGTCGAGGATCACCGTGTGAACATCATTGTAGTTCCCAAGAAGGGGACGCTCAGGCCCGACCGCGTCACGTTTGGAGAGGGGGAGCGACGCTTCGATCTCATCATCGCCGTCGACACCGCTGATCTTGCCCTCTTTGGGTCCCTCTATACGGAGCACGTTGATCTCTTCGCTCATACACCGATCCTCAATATCGACCATCACATCAGCAACACACGCTACGGTCAGCTCCATCTCATTGATCCGGTTTCCGCAAGTGCCACGGAGGTTCTCTACCACTGGTTTTCCGGAGTACCGCAGTTTGCCAAGTCCATCACACCGGACATTGCAACACTTCTCCTTACGGGGCTGATCACCGATACGCGGAGCTTCCAGAACCCCAACACCACCCCACGGTCGCTCGAGGTGGCTGCAGAGCTTCTCGAGCGCGGAGCGCGGCAGCAGGAGATCATCCAGCACATCTACAAAACAAAACCCTTAAGCACTCTCAAGATCTGGGGTCGCGCACTCAACCGCATCGAAATCGATGCAGAGTCGGGCATCGTCTGGTCATCGATCAGTCGCGAGGATCTTGCGGAGATGGGTGCAGAGAGTCGTGAGACGCACGGAATCCTCGATGAGCTCATCTCCACCATCCCTGGGGCCGATGCCTACGTCCTCTTTACGGAGGTGGAAGGGGGAGGGCTCAAGGCGAGTCTTCGCTCGTCGCCAGCACTCGACGTCAGTAGGCTTGCCGCCGAGGCGTACGGTGGTGGCGGCCACGCACGAGCGGCGGGCTTTCGTGTCGCGCACTTCAACAACTTCGCCCTCCAGGTTCTGCAGTGCATCGAGAAGCTCACATCGGGAATCGCCCGACAGCGTGAGGAGCGGGGAGAAGGTGCTCGTAAGCAAGCTGGTGTAGGGCATGTTTCGGACAGAAAAACGATCCAGGCCGCACCTATTCATCACGGCGTTTCGCACGCGACTCCTTCGCAGCTGCCATCACGAGATCCCGTGCAGGAGATGGGTGGCAACATGGGGACTGCTGGCGGTGATATCGTTCGGGCTATCGCAGGATCGTCGTAGCATGCGCTTGGGTCCTCAGGAGTTTTTGCAGTAATTGCGCTTTTGTCGCATGCGAATGCATTGTAGACTTGGCTGGCATTTCTCTGCACTATGCGCCTCGTTCAGGTGGCAAAGGTTCTCGGCATGACTGGACAGCAACTTCGTCACGAACTGACGGAGGTCAACTTTGGTGTGAAGCCGACGGATCGTGAGGTGAGCGACACGCTCGCACAGGGCATCATCCGTTTCCTCGCCCGCAAGCACGGCATTACCGTGGACATGGATGCACTGGGATTGTCGATGGATGACGATGCACCAGCGCCCAAAGCTGCTGCTACTCCTGCACCATCGGCTGTTGCAGCGACTCCATCGGATCAGGAGCAGGCGGCACCGAGTGCCGTTCACGTGCTACGCAAGCTCACGCTCGAGGATGTTCCCCGAGCAGCGATTGTTCGCGAACAGGAGGCACTCAAAGTCTCGAAGGCAGAGCGCGAGGAGCGGCAGCGCGAAGACCGTACGGCAACTCCCGCCGTTCGCACGCGTCCGGCTACAGAACGGCATCAGGAGCAGATCAAGCGCAAGGAGGGAGTGGTCACACTCCCAGACCAGGTGACCGTGAAGGAATTCGCTGAGAAAACTGGTGTGCAGGTGCCGCCGGTGATCCAGGCTCTGATGAAAAACGGCATGCTCGTCACCATCAATCAGACGATCGACTTCGATACTGCCGCGATCATCGCCGCGGAGCTCGGCGTCGAGGTTCGCAAAGAGCAGAGTGAGATTTCTGCAGATACCCTTCGCAAGGCGGACATGTCCGATTTACTCAAGGATGATCCGGCAAACCTCGTCGAGCGACCTCCGGTCGTCGTCGTGATGGGGCACGTTGACCACGGCAAGACGTCCATCCTCGATGCGATTCGACAGACGGATGTCGTGAAGGGTGAGGCGGGAGGGATCACACAGCACATCGGCGCCTACCAAGTTGTCCATGAAACTTCCGGTGAGCAGCATCGCATCACGTTCCTCGATACGCCGGGGCATGAGGCGTTCACCGCGATGCGCGCACGAGGAGCGCAGGTGACGGACGTCGCGGTTATCGTGGTTTCTGCAGAAGAGAGCGTAAAGCCAACGACGCTGGAGGCCATCCACCATGCGCAGGAGGCGGGCGTGCCGATGGTCGTCGCCATCAACAAAATCGATCGACCCAACGCCGATCCCGAGCGCGTGAAAGGCGAGATGGCCGGAGCCGGCGTCCAGCCGGAGGAGTGGGGGGGTAGCACGCCATTTGTGCTTTGCTCGGCTGTCACCAAGCAGGGTATCGACGAGCTCCTCGATGCCATCGTCCTCGTTTCCAAGATGCGGGGGATCACGGGAAATCCCCACCGTCCCGCGGTCGGTACCGTGATCGAAAGTCATCTGGACCCGTCTTTCGGTCCTCTCGGTACCGTCATCATTCGAACGGGAACCCTCAAGACCGGTGACATCTTCGTCTGCGCGCATACGATGGGTCGTGTTCGTGCCATGAGCGATGCGCACGACGTGCGACTTGATGTTGTCGGGCCCTCGGGCGCAGTGCGCGTTGCGGGCTTTGACGATGTTCCGCATACCGGAGATGTGCTGCAGGTCGTTTCCTCTGAGCAGGAGGCGAGAACCCTCCTCGAGGCTCTCGAATCGCATCGACATGACCAGCGACGTCGCAGCTTCGCCGATCTCGTGAGCCGTCTTTCTGAGGGCAAACTCGCCCAACTCAAGCTCGTTTTGAAGGCGGATACCCAGGGATCACTCGAAGCCCTCCAGCAGGCGCTTGCTAAGCTGCAGAGCTCAGGAGTCCAGCCGAAGGTCATCCATGCGGCTGTCGGGGCTGTGACGGAGAGTGATGTCACTCTTGCCGCGGCCAGTGATGGAATCGTCCTCGCTTTCCATGTCATTGTCCCTCCCGCTGTTGCAAAAACCGCTGAGCGTGAGGGCGTGCGGATCCGTGAGTTTACGATCGTGTACGAGCTTCTGGAAGAGGTTGAGGGGCTGCTGCAGGGACTTCTCGAGCCTGAGGAGAGTGAGCAGATCCTCGGTCACATCGAGGTGAAGGCTGTGTTCATGACCAAGCGTACCGAGCAGGTGATTGGTGGGCGCGTGACGGATGGCTCGGTGAAGCGCCTTCCCTTCCGTCTCCTGCGGTCGTCTGGTTCCGGAGAGACGCCTCAGCTCATTGGCTCAGGGCGCATCACGTCGCTGCGGTACGTTGATAAGGATATCAAGGAGGCCAAGGAGGGCCAGGAGTGCGGCATGCGCATCGAGTCAACGCTTCCCGTTCAGGAGCGAGACATCCTCGAGATTTACCTCAAGGAACTGAAGAAAAAAGAGCGGTAATCAGAGGAATCTCCCTTCGCTCGAATTCCTTCCTGTCGGCAGGCCTGCCTGCCGGTAGGCAGGCTTTCTTGTGGGGAGAGGGAACCATTACTTTGGCTTATCTTCCTCGATCTTTGCCTTCCCCGTATCCGCTCGCGTCACGTCTTCCTTGGCGAAGTTCTGGGCGATGTCCAGTTCACTCGGTGAAAATTTTTGGAGTGCTGTGCTTAAGGCGAGGATATCCTCTGGGGATTTTGCGCGGAGCTTGCCTGCTACATCTCCCTTCAGTCCGAGATCGCTGATGAGTTCCTCGCGGGATTGTTCGACGCTCGGCAGATCTCCTCGTGCGCCCGGAGCAAGCGTTCTCCGCAGCTTCTCACGCTTTGCGTAGTCTTTAAGCGCAGGGGCATTCCCTCGACTCCCGAGGGCATCGATGACTTGCTGACCCTCAGGACTTCCCCGCAAATTCTTCGTGAGCCGCTCGTACTCGGGCGTAGAGAGGAATTGGAGCTTGCTCTCGGGGTTTCTGTAGAGGTAGAGCAGGAGCCCAATGGCGACGAGCCCCTTCTTCGACATCGTTCCGCTCTTTCTGGCCATGAGGAGGGAGAAGAGCGCGATGCCGCCGAGGAGGAGCGTGGCGACGAACTTGCCGCCGGGGCTTAAGCTCGGAACAGAACTATCGAACGTGAGGTTTTGGGGATCCAGCCTCCGCAGTGCCTGCAGCTGCCTCCCGACATCGGCGATGAGTTTGCCTTCCGGTTTTTCAGGGGGAGCCACATTGCGGATCCTCTGCCAGGCCTCGACATCCTGGCGCCAGAGTGTGCCATTGATGGCGTCGCGGTTGATCCAGCGCCCGAGGAGGCTTTTGCCTTTCTCGCCTTCCTCCAGGACGCAGAAGTGTCCGATGATCTCCTCGAGGATCTTGCGGTGATTGGGCTCGAGATTCTCCAGTGCGCCGAGGCGAGTGAGCATAGCCTCCCGCCCGCTTGCGATGGTTTCATATTCGCTACGGATCCGCCGACCCTCTTCCTCAAGTCGCGTATGCATGGTGGCAGCAAGTTCACCGATATACTTCCTTGTGATCACGTGTGATCGCTCTTCAAGCGCGCTGCGCTCGGCATCGGTGTGTCCGGGCATGCTCGCAAGTTTCAAATGCAGGAGAAGCTTCGCTGCCACATGGCGTGCAGTTTCGACCGTAACGTCCACGGGGATGCTCTCGCGGTGTTCGCTGAGAACGTCTTCAAACTCCTCTTTGCTCATGTCCCAGTTCTCGGCGCTGAACGCAGCGGAGTCCTTGGCGCCGTCGGCTGGTGTTTCGGCACGCATACGAAGCACTAGGGCTCTTTCGCGTAAAACTCAGTGAACTTCTTTTTAATCTCGTCGATTTGTGCACCATTCAGCCGCATTTCTTTTGCATTTGCAGCGCTTTGAATCGCTTGAACAGTGATATCGACGTTCTTTCCTGCTCCTGTGTTCGCCCGTACGCTTTCATTGATTTTCCTGAGGGTATCAACCATTTGATCAACCTTGACATTGGAATCTACCAGCTTATTAAAGTCGACCGGATTCACTTTGGTGTTGATGTCGCTTGCTGCATTTTGCACACCGGGGTTCCCTCCGCCAGGAACCTTGTCTGCGGCACCTCCCTGCGGCCCGCTATTGAATCCAAACGGCAGTCTGCCTCCCTGGACGTTTCCAACGATATCGCTTATCGAGAAGCGCCGGTCGCCGGCATCACCCCTTATGCCGTTATTGTTGGTATCAATCGGGATGAACGGCGTTTTGACCGGGCTCATGAGGATGCCTGTTCCAATCTGGTAGATGGGCTCTGTGACGTTTGAGTAGATCTCATCGCTCTTCATCGCCCAGCGCGAGCCTTTCCAGATGACCATGAATGCGATGAGTACCCAGATAAGATCCCACCAGGATCGTACTTCTGGAATGACCGGAAAATTCTCGTTGAGTCCAGGTGGAGCAGGGGGATATGCAATATTGAACGTATTGAGCATGATAAAGCCAATACTGAACGGAACGGCTATCAGAGCAGGAAGAAAGGCTGCTGTAAGAAAGTGCTTGCTGAAGATATCCATCGTATTCACTCGAAATTTTTCACCTACGATAAAGCCGATAAACATGAATGGCATGAAAGAGATTGTGAGCCAGAGCACAGGTATGCGGATCATGAGTATTGCAGCAAGAGCCGCAATCGGAAACACGAGCATGAAGTGCATGAAGGTTATAAGGCTCAGCATGAATCCAAATTTCAGAGACTCTTGAGGAGTTGTGCCTATTCCTCCGCCTGCTGCCCCTTGTAGGAGTCCAAGATGCATTAGGCGCCCATGGTTTAAGACGAGTCCGTTGATAATTCCAAATGCAGTATTCGCATTGGAGTCGTAATTTATGAAACACACCTTTGCAATCGCGAGATCTAATGGTGATGGAGGAACAGATCCAGCTGGACATGTTGCTGATGAATCGAAGAACTTGATATCGCTCATGACAACGCAGTTTTGTGCTACACCAGCTTTATTTCTCCAAACACACGGCCATGTGGAGACGGATCCGCTACCTGTGGGAGTGCCAGATGTTCCTAGAACCAATCTCGGTAGGCCGTAAATCGTTGCTGTTGTCACATTTGCAACATCGAAAATAACTCTTGGAAAGAACCAAGAAAAATTCACAAGAACCACTGCTAAGAGAAATTTTGTAATATGCTGCTTCACAATTTCCTGCTTTCCCAAAACAATTGTCATGATGGAACCAATCAGGAGAATAATTGCAAAAATAAGATTCATGATGTCGCGTGAAATGCGCCATATTCTTATGAGAATCCCCGATGTATCATTTATGTTGAAGACAATGTTTGGGTCTGAAAGATACGAAATAAGTTTAAGACAAAGAAAAGCGCCTGCGTTTAATACACCAGTTAGAAACAGTAACGACTCCATGATCCCCCCCTGCGTATCGGTAATAACCTTGTCATCTGCCAGAGCGTGGGGGATGAGGAATTCTCCCTGCACAATGCAGAGCACGAGGAGGAGAGTTCCGAGGGTTGCAGCGATGGTTTTGGTTTTTGAGGGCATTCCCATAATTATACCCTAAAAGTCCATGTTTTACTACGGCACTAGCCGGGCACAAATGTGTATATCGCATAACATATTGGTAATACTGCGAGTACAAAAATTGTTCAATAAGTTTGCAATAAAAGGATAATAATATGAAATTATGGCTTTAACAAGAGAAAAACACAGAGTACATTTAGTATTCAGTAAATTGAGTACATTTCTTGCACTATATCCGTACTCGTGACTACTCTTTGTGAACAATATGTCTTCCGGCATCCTCAAAGCACTGTTTTCAAGTCAAACGCGTATAAAGCTTCTTTCCACATTCCTCCTGCATCCGGACCAGGAGTACTTCATTCGCGAGCTCACGCGTCTCCTTTCGGAGCAGATCAACTCGATTCGTCGCGAGCTGGAAAATCTCCGCCGTATCGGGCTTGTAAAGTCCCGTCAACGCAACCGCAAGAAGTACTACCGCGTCGATACGGAGTTCTCTCTTTTTCCGGAGCTCAAAGGCATCTTTGCCAAGGAGATCCAGGCAGATAGCCCCGTTGTGGGCAGCCTTAAGAAGCTTCCCCATATTCGACTGGCCATCCTCGCCGGATCCTTCGTGGGAACCGAGAGTAAGGTCGATTTGCTCATCGTCGGAGATCTGAAGAAGGAGATGCTAGAGGCGTTGCTGTTGCAAGACCCCCAACTGAAAAACGTCCGCTACTCGATCTTCTCTGAGCCAGACTTCCTCTACCGCCTCAGTCTGAAGGATAAGTTCATTACGGAAATCGTCTCCGATCCGCGTCATATGATCGTCGCGAACCACCTTGCGAAGGAGATGGAGGAGGCGAGGGCGTAGGTGTGGATGGCACATCATTGTGTAAAAAGCTCTCATTCCTAGCTTTACAGGCCCTGCGTGCACGGGTAGGCTTCACCGGAATGACGTCCCAGATGCTCCATGACTTGGCAAAGCCCTTTCTCAAAAAGGTCCCCGATATCCGTCCTGGGTTCACTGTTCGCGTGCACGAGAAGATCCAGGAAGGGGAAAAGGAGCGCTTGCAGATCTTCGAGGGTCTCGTGATCTCTGTCCATCGAGGTCACACACCGACAGATGCTACGTTCACGGTGCGCCGCATCGCCTCGGGCGTGGGCGTGGAGAAGATGTTTTCGCTCTTGAGCCCCATGATCGAGAAGATTGAGGTGAAGAAGATCGCGAAGGTTCGCCGCGCCAAGCTCTTCTTCCTCCGCGGACGTGCAGGTAAGGCAGCTCGACTCTCGGAGCGGTTTACGAGTAGCGAAGAGTTTGGTGTTGCTGTTGCCGATCCGGTTGTAGAAGAATCAGTGGATCAGGTGGCTGAGGAGACGAAGGTACAGTAGTTCTGTCGGATTGCACTCGTCGCAGGGGCTCTCTTTGCTATCTTCGCAAACTCTGCAAACTTCACACCCTCGTCAGTAGTCGACGTATACTCTCCTCATGCGCCTCCTGCTCGTCGGCAACTACGGCGTCAAAAATCTCGGCGATGAACTGCTCCGGGAGTATTTCCTGAAGACATTTCGGGAGGTCGAGTGGATTGTCCTTTCAGCCCATCATACTCAATACACCATACATAGTACGGATTACTGTTCCGTTCCCCGTCTTCCCTTCGGCCTCCGTTCCCTTCTCAAGACTCCCTGGTGGCGGACGATTGGGGCACTACGGCGCTGCGATGGCATGGTCTTTGGGGGTGGTACACTCTTTACGGATATTGAATCCCTCAAAGCGCCGCTCCTATGGTGGTGGCATGCGCTGTGGGCGCGATTCCTTCGTAAAAAGATCATTCTGGCATTTCAGGGCATCGGGCCGTTTCGTACGAGAGTAGGGGAGTGGTGCAGTCGATGGGTTGTTGCGCGCGCAGAGCTGGTGATACTTCGTGATGCGGAGTCTTTCTCGAGAATTGCCTCGTGGCAAAAGCAACACTGTGTCCTGTCTTTTGATCCGGTCTTGTCCCTCTTTGCCGTGGAAAAGCGAGATGCCACTGGAAGCATCTTCGTCGTGATTCCCCGAGCAAGCACCACGCAGGAATTCCATGATGCCACCATGAAGATGTGGGAGCAGAGAACAGGAGCATGGGACGGTGCGCGCATCGTTTCCCTGGAGCCGGACAATGCC
>VGKY01000013.1 GCA_016866875.1 Candidatus Peribacteria bacterium | reverse complement strand
ACCACCGTGCGCACTCTCGAATCGGCTGCAATTGCAGAGAAAAATGAGCCTGTGGTGAGCTTGTCGAACCATGAACCTCCGCTACGGAAATTGCACGGAGAGACATCGATCTTCATCACCGAAGATACCCCTCTGCGTTTCGTCGATCACTGCATTACCAATTTCCATCTCCCAGGCACCAGCCTCCTCATGCTCGTTGCGGCATTCACCGGACGGGAGAAGCTGATGGAGCTCTACGGAAAAGCAATCGCAGAGAAGATGCGGTTTTATTCATTTGGTGATGGGATGCTCGTGCTCTAAGGCAGCACTCCCATCGGGTCCACATTGACCCCGTTTTGAATCACCTAAAGTGCAGATGTGCGCCGTTCGTCATGGGCCCGCGCACCCAAGCAACGTAACTCCGGAAAGAGGGGCAGCAAGATCACAAGATCGGCACGGGTACCACGTGTGCAGATTAAGCCGTCGACAGACAGACTGTATTCTTCCACCTGCTGCCTACTGCGCTACGGTCTACTGCGCTACACTCCTCTCATGATCTCCTCCCTCCGCGGCACCGTCCATAAGGGGCCCATCGGCGAAGTGACGATGGATGTACAGGGCGTGGGCTACCGGATTTCCGTACCACTCGACATCTGGGAAGCGCTGCAGGAAGGCGACCAAAGGATGCTCTGGGTGAGCACGTACGTTCGCGAAGACCGCCTCGACCTCTACGGTTTTCCCGACGCATCGGGACGGAGATTTTTTGAGAAACTCATCGGCATGCAGGGCATCGGCCCCCGACTCGGTCTCGAGCTCTGCGCCGTGCCAAAAGATCTCCTGACACAAGCGATTCGCGAGGAGGACGCATCGATCCTCCAGAGCATTAAGGGCATCGGCAGGAAGACTGCCGAGAAGCTCCTGCTGGAACTCAAGTCCCTCGCGGAAAAAGATCCCGATCTCTTCCGATCGCCGACCGTCGCCGGAGACATGGGTCACCAGTACGACCAAGATGCCGTGGAAGCTCTCCGGGGACTTGGCTATGAAACAGCTATCGTCTTGGAGACGCTCAAAAAGCTCCCAAAGAACGTGAAAACAACGGAGGAGCGAGTGGCGGCAGCGTTACGAGCACTGTGAGAGGTTGCGAGGTTCCTCATTATACACTTCGCAACCTTCGCAACCTTCGCAACCTTCGCAACCTTCGCAACCTTCGCAACCTTCGCAACCTTCGCAACCAAATCCCCAATTCAGAAAAAATGCATCCGGACTCGATAATGGTATATAGTGAGCGCTCATGTTGCACCTCGACGTCTCCGCAGCGCTCGCCAAAGCCATCACGCCGTCTCGGGGCATCCCCGATCAGGAGCTCTCCTCCGTACGCACGGGACTGCGTCGCTACGTCGACGACTTTCTCAAAGAACGGGTGAAAGGCGAGCATGCCTGGTCGATGGATCCGTATGACCGCAAAGCGGTGGAAGCCGTGCAACAAGTGGTCATGCGCGCCAAGGCGGATCGTATCAAAACCGTGGTGTGGATCGGCATCGGCGGATCTGGCCTCGGCCCCCGCGTGATTCAAGATGTCTTCGAGGGGCCTGAAACCGTCGAGTTCATCGTCATCGACACCATCGATCCCTCCATCCTGAGCATGTACCGCGAGATCCTCGACTGGCGCTCGACGATGGTCGTGGTCGTGTCCAAATCGGGAGGAACGCTGGAAACCATGAGCGCGTTCTTCCTCTACTGGGACGCGCTGAAGATCGCAATGAAAGAGAAGGCTGCAGAACGCGTGATAGCCATCACCGATCCCCATGGTGGAGCGCTACGGAACTTCTGTCTGGAGCGCGGGATCCCGATGCTCACGATTCCCCCGGGCGTCGGAGGTCGGTACTGCATCTTCACCCCCGTAGGACTGCTGCCGATGGCACTCCTTGGCGGCGATATCGCGCAATTTTTGCGTGGAGCCAAGGAGATGGATACCGTCTGTCAGTCCACAACGCTCGAGGAAAATCCCGCAGCAATGCTCGCCGCGATGCAATTCCTCCTCGATACCAAGCGGGGCTATCCGCTCCGCGTGATCATGCCCTACTCCATGCGACTGGAGCAGCTTGGACGCTGGAGCCAGCAGCTTATCGCGGAAAGCCTCGGCAAAAACGAAAGCGGAAATCCCATCCCGGTCGCAGCAATCGGCACACAGGATCAGCACTCACTCCTGCAGCAGTGGATGTCAGGCCCCCGTCTCCAGTGGCACCTCTTCATCCGCGAGGAGGAGAAAGTGCGTCTCACGGTTCCCGACGATGTGGAGCAATCCCTCAGCTACATCGCCGGAAAAACCTTCGGACAACTCGTCGATGCCTGCTACGAGGGAACGAGCCGCGCACTCGTCGGCGGCAAGCACCCCTGCGTAACAATCACGCTCCCTCGCCTCGACCCCTACCATCTCGGACAGCTGTTCTTCCTCCTCATGACGGAGGTCGTGCTGCTCGGCAAGCTCTACCGCATCGATCCCTACGGGCAGCCCGCAGTGGAGATAGGAAAGAAGATTACGAAGCAGATCCTGAGCAGGGGGAGAACGGAGTAGAGATTTCGGAGTTTCCAATTATACACTTCGCAACCTTCGCAACCTTCGCAACCTTCGCAACCTTCGCAACCTTCGCAAACTTCGCAAACTTCATTATACTAGAATCACTCCTACCAACGCCCGTATGCCCTCCCCCATCTCCGACGCCGACTTCAACCAGGAAGTCCTCGCAAGCGCGACCCCCGTACTCGTGGACTTTTGGGCTCCATGGTGCGGCCCGTGCAAAGCGATGCTCCCTATCGTCGAGGAGCTCGACAAGGAGTACGCCGGCAAAGTGAAGTTCGTGAAGATGAACGTTGATGAGAACCTCGAGATCCCCGGGCAATTCAACGTCATGAGCATCCCCACGTTTGTCCTCTTCAAAGATGGCAAGCCTGTTTCCTCATTCGTCGGAGGACGCACGAAGGAGGACATCAAGCAGGAATTGGATAAGGTTCTCTAGCGCACGTGTTCATCATCTACGGCATCGCCGGCATGCTCTTCGGGATCGCGCTCATCAAGTATCGCGAGGCCGTTGGCGACATGCTCGGCAGCGCAGACTGGATGAACTACATCGGTGGACCCTACATGCTCTCCATCTTCCTCGGGGTTTTCTTCTTCTTCTATTCCTTCGCCTGGATGACGGGAACGCTCGACTTCTTCCTTGCACCACTCTTGTGGATTATTCCGGTGGGAAGGTAAAGAGTGCGGAGATAATTAGAGAAAAATCCCCCACGAAGAAGGTGTATTTTTTCCTGAAGCATATTTACACTGCATTGCAGTGGGGCTGTAGCCCTTCCTGCTGGCTGGCAGGCCCGCCTGCCGTTAGGCAGGTCAGTTGGCCGCCGAGGGCTTGTCCCAAGGCGCAACAGAAAAAGGATTGTGCTCGGTTCCAGGTCATTGCATCATCGAGAGTAGTCTTGGGGCTGTAGCTCAGTTGGTCAGAGCATCTGCTTTGCAAGCAGAGGGTCAAGGGTTCGACTCCCTTCAGCTCCACCATAGATAATTCAATCGCGCTTTTTTTGATGCACTGGCATGTATCCCGATACACCCATCACACACCCAATCACAACGATAATGGCCAGCATCCCGAGGAAACTCGACAGAAGCTCGGCGTCCGAAAATCCACGCTTCGTCGCATTGAAGACCACAGACGAGAGTGGCTTCCATTTGGGGCCCGCTGCAAAATCCGTGATGAAGACGTTGTCTGTGGTGAGCCAGAAGACGACCACGAAAGCGATCGCCGCCTGACGCCTCCACTCCCTGCCCGCGAGGGTCATCGCCTGCAGAGGGTCGCGCAGGAGCGCGGAACCGATCATCCACAGTTTCTGTCGCTCACGGTTCCCCCAAAGGCTTTCCCAGAGAAAGAAACTGATGGGAATGCTGAAGGAAGCCATGAGGAAAAGGAGCCAGAAAATATTGCCCTTCAGAAGCCCGCTGCCGGTGACGACGAGGCTGAAAAGGACATACGCAGCCTCCGGAACAAGCGCGAGGAAGTAGAGGGCAGGAAGCCACCATGCACGCCTTCGGGGGTGCTCCTGATAGACCACAGAGAGTGCGAATCCTCCGCAGACAGAAAGGGTTGCAGTGGCAGCCCCGAGCCCGAGCATCACGAAAATGGCGCGCGCCGTGCGGGGCATGAAGACCAATGTCCCCATGGAAGAGATTCGTATTGCCGAGACCAAAGACCACCAAAGCGGCCAGCTGAGAAGAAGCACCACGCTCCAACCGGCGATTCTTCTTCCGTAGAGCATCAGCGATGATTGCCCGCGCATATGCGCAAACCAGAGCGGACGGATCTTTCTCCAGAGGAAAAGCATGGAGCTGCAGAGCAACTGTGCGACAAGGTACGCCACAAAGGTGGCCACAAGCCCAACGACGATCATGAATGCCGCTTCGCTCACTGCGCGTGCCTGAAAACCCTTCTGTATGAAGAGCGGTGTCCAGTAGAGCGCCGTATTGCCGCTGATCATCTGGATGACCCAGTAATCGAAAAAGGTGAGCAGGAAGAAGAGGGCAAACGAGATCGGAAATCCGCGGACCCAGAGCGGAACATCATCGAAGAGGGACTCCAGAAGCGGCGGAAGGTCATGCAGCATGTTGCGCTGCTTCACCACGAAAAGGTGTCGCATGAGGTACACAGGGAAATAGTGAATCCCGAGAACGAGTGCGGGAAGCACAATAGTGGATGACGGCCGGTCGCCGAAGAGAGCCGCAGACCACGCGAAGACAGGAGTGTAGATGTGAAACAGATCGAAGTACGAGAGTGCGCGCACAACCGGGTTGACCGCATACACACCCACGACAATGATGAAGAGCCAGTGCGGCGTTTTACGGAGAATGTCGGAAAGCAGCCCTCCGCACACGATCGCAAAGAGCGAAGCGACAACCGAAAGTGCTACGGAATTTCCGAGAGCCGAGAACATCGCGCCGTCCCACATACCGGTAATCGCGCCAGGCGACAGCGCAAAGTTCACGGTGAAATTCCGGTCGATACGGAGAACCGGAACCACGAGGATCAGCGCGAGAAGAAGGATGGAGAGAGCCCAGAAGAGGACATTGAGCGCATGGAGGACTCCAAGCACGGTACGCATACGTCTCTACTCTAACGCTTGCCCCAAAAAACGGCACAGAGTATTGTTAGTCCCCCTTTACGTTCTGCGTTTCTATGAAAAAGCTTCTCCTTGTCCTTCTTGCCTTCTGCGTCATCGGCGCAGGATATTTCGCCCTCTCGCGCAATGCTGCCGATACCGGACCGGAAGAACTCACCGTGCTTTCATGGGATGACTACATCGGCCTAAGCACCATCAGCGACTTCGAGAAAGAAACCGGAGCAACGGTGACCTACGAGGTGATCAAGAGTAATGAAGAGGCACTAGCACGCGTAAAGTCCAACCCCGGCGTCTACGACGTCATCGTGGTCTCAGACTACATGGTCGACATCATCAAAGCCGAGGATGGAGCAATGATGATCGACAAAAAGGGCATGGAGAATCTGGAAAATATCGGCGATGCGTTCCGCGGCACATACTTCGACAAAAACATGGAATACAGCGTCCCGTACGCATTCGGCACCACCGGATTTGCGGTGAATACGCAGTATATAAAAGACACTCCCATTTCGTGGAAAGAGCTTAGTAAACCCGAATACAAGGGCAAGATCGCGATGATCGACGACATGCGCTATGTCCTCGGTTCGGTGCTTATGGAGCTGGGTTTTGACCCGAATTCGACGGATGCTCAGGAGATTGCTGCAGCGGTGAATCTTTTGAAATCCGTGATGCCCAATGTGGCGAAGATCACGGAGAGCAGTCCCATCGATCTCATGGTCAATGAAAATGTGTGGGTCTCGTACGCGTGGAGCGGCGACATCCTTCAGATGCACACCCAAAACGCGGATATCGAGTACAAGATCCCCGACTACGGATCACTGACGTTTCTCGACAATATGCTGATCCCCGCTGATGCTCCGCATAGGGAACTCGCACGCCGCTACATCGACTTCATCCTCCGCCCGGATGTCTCCGCTGCGATCACGGACGAAATCCAGTACGGAAACCCGAACACCGCGGCTTGGCCAATGATCAGCGAAGAAATCCGCGAAAGCCCCATGGTGTTTCCGGCAGCCGAGACGATCGCCAAGCTCCAGTACATCAAAGATATCGGCGACGATATCGCGCTCTACGAAGAGGCATGGGAGAGCATCAAGCAATAGGAATCCTCCAATGATCCTTCGCACAGAGCAGGATGTCCCCATGTTCGGGGATGATTCCCACGGCATTGAGCTCAATCTGGGCATGTCCGAGTTCGATATGCGTGTAGGTAACGCCATGGATCAGGTAGGTGCGCTCTGAGGTAATCGATGAACGATCGATGGAGAGCACCAATCCTGCATCTGAGCTCTCAGAGCCCATGGCAATCCACCGCGCGCTCTGAGCCCAGAACGCAAGCTGGAAACGAGGATCGGCGGTTGCTCCTGAGACAATGCGCAGGTGGGGCGTATCCGATGGCACAACGTTTTCCACCCCCAGTGTCCATGCAGCACGCGGGGAGTCCGGACGCCAGCGGCTATCTTTGGTGGGAGCAAAGCCGATGACGCCCTGATCATCCATGAGAAGCACCCGATCGCAGAATTTGCAGAGCAATGGGAAATCATGGCTGACGATGACCGTCGCTGCGCTGCACTTGGTGCGCGCGAGGATGTAAGCGCTTGTCACAGCCT
This sequence comes from Candidatus Peribacteria bacterium, assembly GCA_016866875.1. Classification (GTDB taxonomy): domain Bacteria; phylum Patescibacteriota; class Gracilibacteria; order Peribacterales; family Peribacteraceae; genus 2-12-FULL-55-11. Next base: position 21,320 of record VGKY01000013.1, on the reverse strand, counting down.
CAAAGAGATGCCCAATCCCCTGAAAAGGCTCGTCGAGAAGCAGGATCTCCGGGTCCATCATGAGGCACCGCGCGATCTCCGCACGTTTTCTCTGCCCGCCACTCATCATCCGTGGAAGCTTGTGGAGATGCCGATCGATCTCCAGCTCCGAAAGTAACCTGGCGAAGGTCTTTTCCCATCCGAGGAATTCCTTGGATGACTTGTCGCAGCATACGAGCCCCAGCTCGATGTTCTGGCGAATCGTGCACTCTTCCAAAAGACAATCCGCCTGCGACATGTAGTGCACACGTTCGGAGGAAAAATGCTCACGGATTTTTTGTAAGTACGTGGTCTTTCCCGATCCAGACTTCCCGAAGATCCCGAGAATCTCCCCGGAAGCAATCTCCATCGCAGGAACCGACACCGTGAAGGTTTTGTGGGAAACGGTAACGGCGGGAAATTGGAGGGGGGCAGACATCGCTACAAGAATATATAATATTCTCTCCGCTTTACGTCACCACCTTCTCCAGAATATTTTCATGTGCGGCAGCGCGGAGTTCCATCCCAATGCGCTCCCCCACAGACATCGATTCGCCATAGAGATAACGTGAATATGGCGTTGCGAACGTCCCTGGAGAACCCGGCATGCGGAAACTGACATCGAAGATGACGATATCCTCTTTGCCGTCCTCGGTGACTACAGCTCCTTGAAGTGCAAAGGGCCCGATGATCCCCTTCCCCGTAGGATCGAGCTTCCTCGGAAGCTTCTTGCACTGAGCAACAAACTTTTCCCCCAGCTCAAAGGCTTTTTCCAGGATCGACTCCTTCACCGTCACGGCGATGTGCCCCGTCTCCACCATCTTCACAGGCGTGAACTGCTTCGCCCATGCTTGGTCTTCAGCCATCATCCGGAGAAAACCATCGAGATTGGTCTGTCGGCGCGTATCTGTGCCCAGTAATTCCAGCTCTCCCGTGATCGGCGAGTAGAAGAAGTTGAAGTTCACCGGAGCGCCGACAATGAACTCCTCAATCGTGGCTCCTTGCATACTTTCCTCCGTGATCATGCCCGAAGCGATGTGCCGAGCCACGCGCTCCTCATAGTCTGTTGCTGATGCGAGGAAAAATCCCCGCTCGTAGCTGCGCTGCGCCTCTCTGGCTTTCACGATCACCATGCGCCCGAGATCGATGTCCTTCGGAGACTTGTACGCTTTGGGTGTGCGGATACCGGCATCCCGAAGAAGATGCATTTGATGATAGGGCTGACCTGTGGTGAGCGTCGTCGAACCATCACGCTCCTCCAGCTTCAAGAGATGCCGAGACCCGAAGATCGGGAGAGCGAACTCTTCTTCCACCTTCGCGTAGTCGCTGAAGTACACCCAGAAGTACCTGCTATGAACAAAAATTGTGTTCAGCTCTTGAAGCTTCTGTATGTGCCTCTTAAGGAGTACATCCTCAAATTTATCGACGACGATCGTCTCATCAATACACCCGCAATTTTTCATTTTCCCCCCGGAGAAATGTTTTGAAGAACGCGTCCGGAAATATTCTGCATACGTCTTCTCCCTCCCCTTCCGCGCGATGCAGATGGTGGAAAACCCGTGCTTCTTGGCTCCATGCGCGATGTCGAGAGCGCTATGGCCCCCGAGCATACCGACCGAGAGGTGCTTTTGCTGGTAGCCGGAGAGGATGGAGGAAATATCCATAGAGTCAGTGTAGTTCTCTCTGCTCAATTTTCAATTCTCCATTTTACCCAAGAACTTCCTGGAGCTTCCCGCCTTCGATCGCCTGCTTGATCTCGCGGGCGATGCGACGACCGGTGCTCATAGGCTCATCGTACTTCAGCCAGCTGTAGGGCGACCCCATGGTGAAGGGATTGGTGCCGGCAACGATACGAGCAGAGATTTCAAAGACGAAGATCTCGAGCTTGCGAGTCACGATGCACTCGAGACAGAAGGGCCCGAAGAGACCTTTTTCCGCACCTTTCAGTTTCTTGCTCTCTTCGACAACGCGCTCTCCCATGGTGAAGAAGGCCGGAAGCAGCGACTCACGAATGACCACGGGGATATTGCCCACGATCGTGTAGCTCGTATGGATATTGGCCGCGAGCTGGTCCTCGGCCTTGATGCGACCGATGGAGTCGGCATTGCTCTCGTAGCGCTTGTCGAAGCTCATGATCTCCAGTGCCCCCGTGAGCGCAGACTGGAAGAAGTGTGCGTAGATGGGTACCCCGACGATGTACTCCTGGATGGCGTAGTCGTTCTGGTCAGGGTACTTCCTGTCCTTCACTTCGTGAAACTGCTCGGGACTCCGGGCAACGAAGTACCCAAATCCTCCGCCCGCGCCGTGAAACTTCACAATCACAGGCTTGGTGATCTCCTCGGGAGTCGCAAAGACCCGCGGAAGCTTGAGACCGGCAGCCTCCAGCCACTGACGCTCCATGGTGCGATCACTCTCCCACTCGAGGATGCCCTTGGTACCGAAGTACATCGCTCGCATGTCATTCACGCGATCGTGTCCCATGTACGCAATGAAGGATCCGTGCGGGATGATGATGGCATTGCGTTTGACCAACTCCCCCTCGATAGCCTCCCACGCACTCCAATCGTCGACGAGGATGATCTCGTCAGCGACACCGTAACTCTTATATGCACGCTCCGTCCCCTTCTTGCACACCACGAGATTGCGCATGCCTTCCTGGCGCGCGCCATGGAGGATCTGGAGCGCCGTGTGACTTCCCATCGTGGCGATGACGTAGTCGGAAGTACTGCGCGAAGTTGGCGTGGAACGTGTCATGGGGTATTTCGCGGAGAGTACCACAGAAAAGACTCTGGCTTCAAGAGAAAACCATTGTGTACAATCCGTCGTATGAAACGCCTCTCCGCTTTTTTCATCCTCGCCTTCCTCCCCGTCGCCATCCTCGGTGCGCTGAAGCCCGAGCGGTTGGTCTCCGGTCCCAAGATGGAAGCGCGCTACGCATCGGTACCGGGAGCGGACGTGGTCGCCTTCGTCCGCGACGGCTGCCCGCATTGCGCGGACTTCGAAGCGTTGAGCATCGCGCAAGGCTGGAGCGTGGAGTACCACGAGATCTCGGAGGTCGGCGCACCCGAGCTCTTCGCTCAGGTGCAGGATCACGCCCCGGCTCTCCAGCAAGGCGTACCCACGATCATCATCGACGGCAAGATTCTCCAAGGATACGAAACAGATATCACCACCGGAGTGCACCTGCAGGAGATCTACGATGCGTGCAAGGCATCCGAGCAGGGCTGCCTCCCCTTTCGCGATTTTCTCGAAGGAAATGATCGCGATGTCACCGTGATGAGCGCGGCAAACGCTACGTGCACGGAGCACTGTGAAACCGACACGAGCAAGTACACGTTGAACGTGTGGTTCATCGGACCGGTGGATCTCACGATCATGTCACTCCCGGCACTCAGTATCCTCCTCGGATTCCTCGACGGATTTAACCCCTGCGCGATGTGGGTGCTGATCACCCTCCTGACGCTCCTCATCAACACCCACGACATGAAGAAGGTGTGGATTATCGGAGGGACCTTCCTCTTTGTGAGCGGCGCCGTGTACTACCTCTTCATCGCGGCGTGGCTCAACGTGTTCCTCCTCATCGGCTACAACCTCTGGGTGCAGAAGATCATCGGGCTCGTGGCGATCGGCGGCGGCGGTTTTTACCTCTACGAAGCCTGCGGCAAAGACCCCAACCAGTGCAAGGTGACCAATCTCTCGAAGCGCCAGCAGATGATCGCACGGATGAAGGAGATCATACATTACTCGGCATGGCCGGCGATGATCCTCGGGGTTGCGGTGCTCGCGGCCTCCGTGAACATGGTCGAGCTTGTGTGCACCGCGGGTCTCCCCGCGGTCTTCACGCAGATCCTCGCGTTCAATAATGTCTCCGACCTCGCGCGCTACGGCTACATCGGACTCTTCATCCTCATGTACATGATCGACGACCTCGTGATCTTCGCTATCGCCGTCTACACGCTCCACGCCACGGGTCTCACCACCAAGTACCGCCGCTTCACCCTGATCTTCGGGGGAGCGCTGATGTACGTACTGGGAATCCTTCTCATATTTTATCCTGAGGCGCTGACAATAGGCTGATCCATCTGCCCAGAGGAGTCCTGAACGAAGGCTGGAGGTGCCGGCGGGAATCGCACCCGCGCATGGGGGTTTTGCAGACCCCTGCCTTACTGCTTGGCTACGGCACCAGAGTGACCACACGATACAAGAAATGGGATCGTGAGGAGAACAATTTTTGCGCCTCTTACGATTTCTTACTCTCCGGATCCACAAGGGTAAACCCTTCGAAGATCGCGAAGATGCTTGCCTCAAGGCTGTCTTCGATCGCTACAGGCGTCGTCGCGGTGACGGTGTAGCCCCGCAAGCCCTCGCTGAAACTCATTTGATAGAAGCGCCTGCGCGGCTCGGCCTCACTTGGCTGAGCGGAGAAGATGTGCACATCGACCTTGGAGCCATCGATCCGCACAGAGCGGGCATCGATGAGGTTGTACCCCGAGAGCACGGAAACCGAACGCATCGCTGCGGAGGAGTAATCCCCGGAAGCCACCTCCTGACCAAGCGCCTCCCGCGTTACGACGACAGTGGGAAACTGTCCGGATACCGCCTCCTCCGCCTGAAAGGCAACGAGTGTCTCAGGGGGCACTCCGCGCTGCATCATCGTCTCGGCATCCACGACCACCCATGCATCGGGAAGGCATGCACCAAGCTCCCCATCCCAGTAATCTTCCGCACACGAGCTGCGCGCATTCCCCCCACTACCGAGCGAGCAGGCTGAAAGGGTAAAACAGCATACTAATCCAATGTGTGCAATGCGACGCATGGTTCGCATTCTATGAGAATCCCCAATCCCATGCACGCAAAACTGTATTGACGGAGGCATTCGCCAGCATGGAGAACAACAGTATCGTTGCACAACATAATAGTACTCGACACAATATCCCATCGATTGAGGAAATTGCGAAATATTGATAGAATGGTGGGATTTATGCACAAACACCTTTCGATCGCACTCCTCGTCCTATTGCTCCCGCGTGCGGCGCTCGCTGCGTCGCTCACCGTCCGCGACACCATCGCAGGTCTGGGGACGACCGCGGAGATTCAGGGATGGAAAAACAATCAACGCGCCGCGATCACCGTGACGCCTCCCTACGGTCCTGCATGGAACGTAGCGCTCGACGACCGGGGCACTGCGAGAATCGGCGGCGAAGACTTGCATACTGCGGGGACGTATACGGTGGAGGGAAGTCCTGCGAATGGCGAGCACGGCGTTTCCACGACGTTCACGGTACTTCCGGATTCCTTCAATCCGCGCAGCAGCGCGATCGAATCGGATACCGATGTTGTCGATACAGATGGATCGACGGCAACGATCCGCGTGATCGCTCGCGACCGCTACGGGAACGCACTCTCGGGGCGCCGCTTCGCGGTGATCTCGGGAAGAACGAGTGATCACATCGAACAGTCGACCGGCGAGACGGACCAGCGCGGCGAGCAGCTCTTTACGCTCTCGACTTCCGCTCCAGGACCAATGGATCTTCGCGCGATGGACCTCATCAGCGGCAAATTGGTCGACGGATCGCTCGCCATCAATGCCGAGAGCTGGGCTGTAGGGGGCAACGATTGGGGCGCGGGTTCCAAGTTACTCGCCAGCCTCTACGCTCCGCGCGCTGCGACCAACTCCTACGCAACGTCTGCTCTGTCCGGCCGCAGATTCTTCGGTCAGGTTGGCAGCAGCTTCGACGTCGTGCACCGCTTCGAGATCCGTCCCGACCGCAATGCCAAGGAGGTCGCCTTGTTCGAGCCGCTGTCTTTTGACATCGCCGCCATGGACCGCAACGGCAATGTCGTCGAAGACTACACCGGCACCGTCCAGATCTATACAACGGACCCTGAGGCGCTCGTTCCGAGCGAAGTGCGCTTCGCCCCCGGTGACTTCGGCGTGAAGCGCCTGAGTCTGTCGCTGAGATTCCAGACCCCTGGAGAGCCCAACGCGATCGGCGAGCTGACGCACGTCATCCGCGTCGAGGAGAGCGGCAGCTGCAGCACGCCGGGTTCGCCCAACTGCGTGTTCGGCGAGTACGAGCTCATCGTGCGTGGCGTGGATGGAAACGGCGATCCAGCCCGAAGCATCAGTGTCTCTTCACCGCAGCAGGATGGAAACGTGGGAGGCACCAACATCACCGTTGAAGGAAAGGGCCCTCCCTTCATCAACATCGTCGTCGCGGGAGGTGTGCGGGACGTACAGGGGGAGACAGACCAAGACGGCCGCTTCGCGATCGCTGTGAATCTCGACGAACGCCAGATGGACCACACGCTTCGCGTGCGCGATGCATCCGGACGCTACGACTCAGGGAACATTCGGGTCCACCTCGACGCCTTGCCGCCGACTTTCGGAGACATCACCTTCGATCCTGTCACTCCCGAGGTCGGGTCCCCCGCTTCCGTTCGCGTGGTATCCGAACCGGGGCTGGGATCGGCATCCATCGATGTGAATGGTACGGAAACTGTGCTGCAAGAAAGCCGCTCCGCATCCGGAACCTACTCCGGCATCTTCACGCCGACCACGCCAGGACCGACCACGGCAATCGTGAAGCTCACGGACGCAGCCGGGAATACGAACGAAACCCGCATGCAGATCTCCATCTCCGCACAATCCCTGCCAACGGTTACCGGAGTGCGCGCGCTGGGCAAGATTGAACAAATCGAACTGACCTGGAACCCTGTCGAGGATCCTTCCGTCGAGGGATACCGCATCTACGTGGGAACGGAGCCGAAGAACTACAGCAATTACCTCGATAGTCCCGACCCGCGAGCCGGTGCTACGGTAGGCGGCCTCAAGCCGGGCATGACGTACTACTTCGCCGTGACCGCACTCGGTGCGGACCGCGAGAGCAAAAATAAAAGCATGGAAACCACGGGGGTCCCCCTCGGCCTCAAGCTCACCGTCACACCCCAGGACGGAAGCCTCCTTATAGAGTGGGCATCGCTCGGCGAAGACGCTCCCCTCTCCTCATTCATCCTGGAGTACGGAGTGGATCCCGGGGACTTCTCAGAGAAGCGCATGCTGAGCGGTGACCTCCGTGCCTACACGCTCCGCGATCTCCTCAACAACGTCACCTACTACCTCCGTCTCACGCCCGTCACGACGACCGGCGATACGCTCAAGGATCTGGCGGCAGAAGGACAGGGCACTCCTGCAGCAACCGGTCGAGGGTTCCGCCCGACGGCTGCGGATCCGGTACCGGTCGGGTTTACGGTCAATGGACCAGGGGGGAGCATGAAGCCCTCTGTACCGCAGGTGCCAAGCATTCCCAGAACGGGAACTGTGCACAGTGGAGCACCGAAAACCCCCGACGTCGGCTTCCCGCCCATCGCCTGGTGGATCGCGGGCGCGGGCGCGGTAATCGCCTTCTCCATCCATCTTCAGCGACGCAAGACCATGCGACTGACCATGGCGTTCCTGCAGAAGATGGAGGCACAATATAGAAATTAGTCTGTAGGTTGTAGTTCATTGGCACACAAGGAACAACGCTCACTACAAACTACAAATTACAAACTATGCAACCAAAGACCCTCTCCATCGGCGGAGTGACCTACGACCTTTTCGTGCGCCTGCCCCACGATGCGGTGCACGCAGAGGAGCGCTCTGCTGCCTTGCAGCTGCCGCTCGGCACAAAACTCCGCGTGGACAGCGTCATAGAGACGTGTGGAGGTGGAGCGGGCAATACCGCCGTCGGACTTGCGAGGCTCGGATGCGATGCGTCGATCTCCGCGGTCATCGGCTCGGACCAATGGGGAGAGCACTTGCTCCAGAACTTCCACAGGCAGGGCGTAGGAACCCAAAGCCTCACGTTCGTGGAGAAGGAGACGACGAGCTTCTCCATCATCCTCTCCAGCGGCAGCGGCGAGCGCGTGATCCTCTACACACCCGGACCCAATGTCCACCTGCACGATGCACTCTTCGATCGCCATGCGATGGAGGCTACGGACTGGATTGTGCTCAACCACATCCAGGAGAACGCCTGCGTGATCTACGACGATCTCATTGCGTGGCTCAAGCAATCCGGAAAGGGGCTGACGTGGAATCCAGGCGGATGTGCGCTCAAGAAGGGCATGGCGGACGGAGAGATCGCGACACTCCTCGGCTGCACCCGTCTCCTCATCCTCAACAGAGAAGAGCTCCGGCAGTTCACGGGGCTTCCCGACGAACGCAGTGCACTCAAGCACCTGACCTCCCTCGGCACGAGCTTTGTCTGCATGACCGACGGTGGCAAGGGTGTGCTCGCTACTGACGGCAAGCATCTGTACCACTGCCCCCCCTGTCCAGGAATCACCGTGAAAGACACAACGGGAGCGGGTGATGCCTTCACGACGGGAGCCACATGGGGGCTGATGACAGGACGCGACTTGCCGACAGCGCTCCTTGCAGGTACACTAAATAGTGGCAGTGTCGTAGGTGCCATAGGGGCACAAGACGGCCTCCTCACAGACATCGAGTTACGGGAACGCCTCACACGTACGAAGATCGATGTCTCGATGGAAAATTTCTAACCGGCAAACTCAGTAACCTTCACAAACCCTTCTATGTCCGACGACGTCATCCTGCAGGTTCAAGAACTGATCGAGAGCGCCAATGCATCGCTCAAGACCGCGCACGCCCTGCTGAGGCAAATGACGGGCGTCACCGATACCGATCGTGAACGCATCATCACGCGAGCGAGCAACATCGCTACGGCGGTCGCCGCATCAGGCAAGGTCGTCGAGGGTGTCTTCGACGGCCAGAACATGGTGGATGCATTGGGTCAGACCTATCCCGTCCCGGCAAACTACGCCAGCAAGAGCAAGCTCGTAGAAGGCGACGGCATGAAGCTCACGATTACCGATGAGGGAAAGTTCATCTACAAGCAAATTGCCCCGACGCGCCGCAGAACGGCGGTCGGCGTGCTGCTCCAGGAAGACGGCCAGTACAAGGTGCTCGCCGAAGGCAAGGCCTACCGCGTCCTTCTGGCATCCGTCACGTTCTACCGGGCGGAGATCGGCGACCAGGTGACGGTCCTCTTGCCGGAGGACATGGAGGCAAAGTGGGGTGCCGTGGAGAACGTACTTCCCAAGCACATTGCACAAGCTGCCGCACGCGCGAGTGTCGGTGCGTCAAGCGATGATGGAGAGCTGAGTCCGAGGGTGGAAAAGTAAAGCGTACGGTGTGATCGAGACTGCAGAGAGTGCAGAGGTTTTTCGTTATAGGCTTCGCAACCTCCGCCACTTCGCAACCTCCGCAAACTTTTGCTACGCTCTCCACTGATGAAACTCCCCGCCCGTATCGCCGTTCCCGTCGCTTTTGCCTTGCTCTGTGCAGCAGCTGTCGTCGCCATTGCGTGGTGGCAGCTCAGGGCATCGAGCGAAAGCCTGCGCACAGCGCACGCTCCGGGAACGATTTCCCTTTCGGGTCTCGCACCGCCCATCGCAGCAGATGACGAAAGAGAGCCGCGCGATCGGGCCGTGCTGCATTTGCGTGAGGGGGACATGCGCTCCCTGCGCGGCGAATGGTCCCAGGCGCAGGAGCAGTATCAGAAGTCCGTGGAGAACGGTGGTGGCCTGCCAGCACTGCGCAAGCTCGCTCAGGCACAGTTGCAGCGCAGGGATATCGATGGCGTCAGGGGCACCATTCGCGCCTTGAGAGCGGCGGGTGCCCGCAGTGAAGATCTGCTATTGCTCGAGAGCATCGTGGCCCTGCGCATGGGAGAGCTCGTACGCGCCCGCGAGATGCTCGAAGCGGGCAGCGACAGTCCGCAGCGGCACTACGGCCTGGCGCTGCTTGCTCTCGTGCAGGGGAGCCACCCGCAGGCGCAGCAGGAGCTCGCGCTGGTCATTGCCGGATGGGAACCGGTCCTGCGGTCCTATGCGCGGAGTCTTCAGGCAGCCTACGATGAATTCGCCCTGTTTCCGGAAAGCTCAGAGCAGCACCTCACTACGCTCCTTGCACGCGCGTTGGCGCAGGTACACGAATGCGAGCTGGCACTACCGCTCCTGGCAACCGTCACTGCCGTGCAGAGCGACTACCGCGACGCGTGGATCGTGCAAGGGTACTGCGAGCTGACGACAGAGCGAGCGGACGGAGCCGTAGCTTCCCTTGAACACGCGTACAACATCGATCCTTCCAAACCCGAGACACAGTACTTCCTGGCGCGCGCATACAGCGCCCGAAGTGAGCACCAAAACGCCGTGATCTTCCTCGAGTACAGTCTGCAAAACGGTTTTGAGCCGGCATCAGAAATCCACCGCGCCATCGCGCAGGAGGCCCTGAAGCTCGGCAACGATGTCCTTGCCCTTGAGCATCTCGGTACGCTGCTCTCCACACCGGACGCAACGCGTGAGGACATGGTGCAATCCGTGGAGATCGCCCTCGCGCTCGGCAACCCCGATGCCGCACTCGTAACAGCAACAACGGCGATCGAACGCTTCCCCGAATCCGCCATCGCTCACGCAGCACTGGGATCTGCTCTGGCAGCCACCGGCAAGGCGGAAGAGGCGCGCACGAGTTTCCAAAAAGCCCTCGAGCTCGACCCGCTCCTTCAAGGGGTGAAGGAGAAGATGGAGGAGCTGGGGCTATAGTGTCTTCATCCGTTGCTCAAAACAAAAAGACCAGACGAGCTGGCCTTTTTGTGTTTGTTTGGGACCCATGGACTATCAGATGCGTTGATGCAGCTGAGCCGCATGAGACCAAGTGAGAAGAGGAGTTCTCGATTCCTAGCCCTCCTTTGGCTTCTTGTTTATGCTCGTAGCCCTACGAGTTCTCCGGACCGGCAAGCGACAGGTGCGCAGGGCTCCTGGCTGCACTGGAGAGTGGTGGATGCATGACGCCGAGCTACCTCTCATCGACGACACGATCATCGGAGAGCAAGGAAGAAGAGAGGCACGATAAGGCTGTGTGTGTACGTGTTTTATAGGTCCATAGATATGTTCTGCCTTGTGCATCTCTCCTTCCCTGCGGAGGCGACGGTGGTGTGAAAGATCTTTCGATGTGTGTGTCCAGGGCCCTGGAGTGTTGGTGTGTGGATTTACCAACTCGGGTAAATCACAACATCGTACACCCTGATTTCGAATCAGCAAATATCGAAGCTTGCCGAGCTGTATGCATTATTTTATGAATACATTTTTTGCTCAGTTTTTGGCTTTTGATCTGGATTCAAAAATGCAGCCTCAACAATGGTAATTTCTGACAATTATTTCTTAATCACTTTAGGGGGTGGCTCCGCGCGCCATAAGGGGCCTGCCGGTAGGCAGGGGTGAAGGGGAAAGCTCTGCTCTGCACCGCAGTGCAGTCGAGATGAAAGCCTCGAATCCTTGTAGACGCTTTCATCGAGATACAGAGCCGAGCGGAGGAGTGTTGGCGGCGGCCTGCCCTGAGCTTGTCGATGGGTGCGTTTTCTTCCGCCCTTTCTTTGTCGGGCAGACAAAGAAAGGCCAACCGAAACAAACATGCAACAGCCGTTCTCTTTTTCCGTCACCTACCCGTACAATCTGCCCCGTGCAGAAGCGCGCCATCCTCACGGGCATAGGGCTCAGCGTCCTCTCACTACTGCTTGTCTGCGTCATTCTGTTCGTCGTTGCAGGAGGAATCCAGGTACTGCCGATCTACAGAACAGAGCCGCAAGACATCCTGCCTGCGCTCCGTACGCAGGTACTGATGATGAAACCGAACCGAGAGGAGATCATGCGATGGCAGCAGCATATTGATGTTTTGAAGATGGTGGAGAGCATCCCCGATGCCTTGGCTGTCGTTACAGGGCCCGATGACACGGTGTACCCCGTGCTCTTTGAACGTCGTCCTCCGGGGGGCGATGCGCGATGCGCCGTCGGCATCTACCGCGTCACAGTACCGGGCGAGAGCCTGTGCGTGGATCTGACGACAGCGGGCGAGGCGGTGCTCAGCGATGAGGCAGGATTCCATGCCCTGGGCAGAGAACAGGTGCGCAGCTGGACCTTTGTCCGCCGCAGCGCACTCCCCTCTCCTGAAACACTGAAAGGACGAGTCTTGGAATCCCTCCTCCTCGACGCGAGCACACACCTCAGGTTTGCAGCGCAGAGCGGGGGCATGCTCGTGACACTCTGGCCATCACCGACTTCGTCTTCCTCTTACCCAAACCGTTCCCTGCCTGCACTGGAAGGCATGACGTGGAGCATCGGTGTCGGAGACGTACGAGAAACCATTGCGCGCGTGCTAAAGGACCTGCATCCGCAAGACCGCATCACCGCTCGCGGACTCCTGCTCGGCGCCGCCGATGCAGTAGTCGGCCCTTCGCTGAGCATTGAGTACGGCGTGCTGAGGGCATTGCGAGGACAGGGTTTTGCCGTGGGAACGCGCACGGCATCGGGCACAAGCGCCATCGTCATCGGCGCAGAGTCCTCCACATCAAAAACGGCTACGGCAATCGAGACTCTGCTGCACAATGCCTTTCGCGCGAGGCAGACAGATGTCGAGATTGCGCAGTTTACGTTCGACGGACGGTTCCCCTTCCAGACTGCACGTATCGCCCGTGACCGCATTGTAGAACGGCAATCCACAGAGGGCTCATGGAGCGTGAAAGTCGCGGAGGACCGCAAAGAGCCCTTGCAGATGGCAACGGCCATCAACGGCAGCATGCTGTGGTACAGCAACGATGAAACGGCGCTCCGCGACGTTGCGATCGGCGGGAGAGCAGTTGCGCTCCCACTCTTCAGGCGCCCCATCGCCCTGCAGACGGAAATAGGAGCGGTACTCCCATCCATTTGGCTGCACTCCTCCCCTGCTTTAAGCCTCACCATCGGCTCTGGTGATGACCGTGTAGTTCTTTCGCTCCAGGGAAACGGCGAAAAAGGCTACCTGCAGATGCGAAGGCAATAGGGCATAGAGGGGCGGCCAGTCCCTCCCGGTTTCTTTCCCCTTTGCTCTTTTCTCTTTTCTTCTGAGCCGTTAGGCTCGGTGCGATGTCCTTCCTCAAACTCTGCCGCTTCTTCGTGCCAGTCTCCCTTGTGCTCGTCATTGCGAGCGTCGCTCTCCTCGTAAAACCCGGACCGCGACTGAGCATTGAGTTTACGGGCGGAACGCTCGTGGAGATCGTGCTGCCGGAGGGCAGCTCCAAGGATGCGATCCTGGAAGAAGCAAAGGTAGTTCCCCTCCCCTCTGGGGCGCCGATCGCCAATATTGCCGCTGCAACCACAAAGGATGGAACGCTGATGCTGCGCATGCGCGACCTGAGCAACGAAGAGCACCTTGCGCTCCTCGGTCACCTTGAAGAGAAGTTCGGCACCATCACCGAATTGCAGTACACCACCATCGGACCGACGGTAGGCGCCTCGCTCAAGAAGCGCGCTGGATGGGCTCTAATTGTGGCCTGCATCGCCATCGTGATCTACCTGGCAGCGGCCTTCAGGAAGATCCCCGGGCACCTCTCTCCCTGGAGTTTTGGCATGGCTGCGGTCGTGGCGCTGATCCACGACATCACCATCACCCTCGGAGTCTTCATCGTCATCGGGTGGTACACGACCTTCGAGGTCGACACGCTCTACATTTCCGCACTACTCTCGATCATGGGGTATTCGGTCAATGATACCATCGTCATCTTCGACCGCATCAGAAGCAACCTCCTCACCGACGGCAAGCGCGAGCCACTCCCGAGCATCGTCGACAGAAGTCTCCGCGAGACGCTCACCAGGACGCTCAATACCGGAACGGGGGCGCTCATCATGCTCTTCGTGCTCTTCTTCTTCGCCGCTGAAAGCATCCGCTGGTTCATTCTCACGCTCATCGTTGGTACGGTCATCGGAACGTACTCCTCGTTCTTCGTCGCAAGCCCTCTACTGGTCTGGTGGCAAAAGCGCCGCACAAAGGGCAACAAGTAACGACGAAGGGGGATGAAAAATTCCCACCCCATCAACCACGCATGGATATGCATCCAGACAGTTTTGCCCTGTGAGAGATACTCCCATAAATATTTCTGCATTCTTCATTCATAATTCTTCATTGTTTCTCTATGATTCGCGCTACATGCCTATCGCCACCACCATCAAGCGTCTTGCGAAGTCCAAAGTAGAATGTCGTGCGGTCTACAGCACCGAGCAAACTGCACAAGCACGTAGCCAGGCGCTCACCGCTCTTTCCAGTAGCGTCAATATTCCCGGATTCCGCCCAGGAAAAGCCCCATCGCATCTGGTCGCGGACAAGATCGATGAGGGTAGGTTGCTAGAGGAAACGGTTCGCACGCTACTGCCTGAGGCGATCCGCAGCGCGGTCACCGAGCATAAGATCGCTCCGATCATTCCCCCCAAGGCATCCATTGAGAAAGAGGAACCCCTCACCGTGGTCCTCACCTTCATCGAGCGCCCCACAGTCAGCGTGAAAGCGAACAAGGTTACTGTGGATCGGAAAGAGAAGACCGTCGAGGAAAAGGATGTGGAGAACATGCTCAAGTCCCTCATGCAGGAACACCAGACGCGTAAACCCATCGACCGCCCCGCGGCAACGGGAGACCGCCTGATCCTCGACGTACGCGGTGAAGACGGCGAAGGAAAGCCCATCGTCGGGAGCGAGATGAAAGACCGCCCCGTGGTCATCGGCAGCAAGATGCTGATTCCAGGATTTGAAGATGCGCTCATCGGCCTGAAGACTGGGGAGAGCAAGTCCTTCCCCCTGAAGTTTCCGGAGAAGTACCACGCCGAGCACCTACAGGGAAAGCCCGTCACCTTCCATGTCGTCGTGAAGGCCGTCGAGGAAGTGACGCTCCCCGAGCTCACGGATGCCTTTGCCAAGGAGAAGTTTCAAGCGCAGAGCGTGACGGCACTGAGAGACCGCATCCGCACGGCCATGAAGGATCAGGAGGATCGCATCGAGCGCCAACGGCGCGAGGGGGCGTTTTTCGAGGCGCTCCTCACAGCAACGACCGTGGACCTCGCCGAAGAGCTCATCGAAGATGAGTTCCAGTCTCTCATCGAGGATTTCGCCGGATCGCTCAAGGAACAGGGCATGACCCTTGAGCAATGGATGCAGAAGTCCCAGAAAACCGCGAAGGATCTGGATGCCGACATGCGCAAGCGCGCGACGGATCGACTGACGCTTCGCCTCGGCATGCAACAGCTGATCCAGGACAAGGAGATCTCTGTCTCCGACGAAGACATGCAGAAAGCGATCCAGGAAATGATGGAGCCTCTGGAGGCCAGTAAGCGGCTGGAGCTTGCCCCGCTGTACGCCAAAGGCGAAAAGAACTACGAGCAACTCAAGTGGCAGAAGATGGTGGAAAAGGTGATGGAGGAGATGCTGAAGTAAAACCCCCGCCAAGAGGCACCTGCTCCTCATGCACCCAAGCACTACTTCCACCAAATTCCCATCCTCCTCCCCTTGCTGGCATTTTTGAGCATCTTGCAATCGTCACGATGAACGGTGACGATGCCGTTTCTTCCGATCACGCCAGCGATGTCGCCTCTGGGCCACTCCTGCGGCTCGCAGCACTTTGCGTAACGGATGGGCATCGGCACATTATCCGGAAAACCGATGGTCGTTTCATGGCGCGTCAGTCTGCAGTGCCTGCTCTGCTCTGCATGGTGAATCTTGCCCTGGAGCGCATCGAGATGGGCAAGTACCCCACTCGCCTTCTCCGACTCCTGACCGAGCTTCATCAGCAGATCCTCCCTGCGCTCACGATTGAGCGCCTCTCCGTTGTAGTGACGCAGAATCGCTAGATCGGTATCGAGTGGCAGGAGATGCAATCTCGCAAGCTCAGCATTCAGCACGTCTCTCCCGCGGTCGATGAGCTGCGGCCGCTCGAGAGCATACAAATAGCGCTTGAGCTTGTTCCTTGATGATGCAGTTTTGAGAAGGTGCAGCCACTGCGGCGATGGCTCGGGGACCTTCCTTTTGAGGATCTCCACGACATCGCCGTTATGGAGCTCATAGTCGAGCGGAACGATCACGCCGTTCACGCGCGCGGCGCGGAAGGCGAGTCCGAGGTTGGTATGCACCTGGAACGCGAAGTCCAGAGGCGTGGATCCTTCGGGGAGCTCGATGATGTCCCCGCGGGGCGTGAGGATAAAGATGTGATCAACGAGAGCATCTTCCCCCGCACCATGCCCTACAGACTGCTGCGTGGAGAGGAGCCGCTGCAACTGTGCCTGTGCGAGGGCCTGAGCTGTGCGGGATCCCTTCTCCTTGTAACTCCAGTGCGCAGCGATTCCGTACTGGGCCTCACGGTGCATCGTGGGGGTGCGAATCTGAATCTCAAGGAACATCCCCTCAGGCACGTCGGGCATCTGGGCAAGCGTAGTGTGGAGGCTCTGGTACCCGTTGGGTTTGGGAAATGCGATGTAGTCTTTGAACCGGTTGGGCACCGGGCGCCCGATGCGATGCAGAAGTCCGAGCGCTTGGTAGCACTCCGCTTCCGACGCAACGATGACGCGGACCGCGAAGAGATCGTACACTTCGGCAATGTCCCCAATGCTCTTGGTATGCATCTTGGAGAAAATGCTATAGAGCTGCTTTTGGCGAGCGTCGACTGTGGCATCGACACCGTGCTCGAGAAGGTATGCCTTCACGGAGGCTGATACGCTCGCTAAAAACCTCTCGTGCCCCTTCATGATACTTTCGATTTGCTCGAGGAGCTCGGCGGCTTCCTCGGGATAGAGGACGGGAAACGCTCGCTCTTCGAGCTCGTGCTTGAGCGCGTAGATACCCAGTCGCGATGCGACCGGGGCGAAGAGCTGCAGCACGTCGCGGCTTAAGCGCTTGGCAAACTCTTGAGGTATATGATCGATGCGGCGCAGCAATGAGCAGCGGTCGCACAGTGCGATGAGCACCGTACGCACGTCGTCTGAAACCGTGAGGAGGATGAGACGCAAATCATCAATCGAATGACGCCTGTCACGCAGCGTCACGTGACCGAGCAGGTGCACTCCACTCACGAGCGTGCGCACCTTCGGACCGAAGCGTTCCTCGAGCTCGGCCACGGTAATGCGCCGATCTCCAAGCGCATGATGGAGGAGCGCAGCAACAACGGCATCCTCGTCGGGTTGAAACGGCAGCAGCACATCGACGACTTCTAGCACGTGCTCACGGAGCGTCACTCCTGACCAATGCATGTCATCACCATAGAGCTCGCACGCGGCAAGGAATGCCTGCTCCAGACGCTTCTCATCCACCTCTCCTTTCATGGAGTGGAGACGCTCCGCTATCTGCCGCGCATCGGCAATGCGAGGTTCCATAGAGGTAGTATTGTAGGATTAGCAGGAACAGAGGGCAATGAAAGAGTGCAGAAAAGGAAGGGGGGAACGTACGAAAAGGAAGCCGATTTGCCTCTTGCCCCTCCTGACCTCTTTATCGCTCCATCATGAGTGTCACCGGACCGTCGTTGACGAGGGATACCTGCATCATGGCTCCGAACGATCCATGAGAAACGTTCTGCACTCCTGCTGACCGCAGCAGCGCAATGAATCTCTCGTAGAGAGGCTTGGCAACTTCGGGCCGTGCTGCCGCTGTGTAGTCTGGACGATTCCCCTGCTCCGCATTCCCCGCGAGCGTGAACTGAGAAACCACAAGAGCAGATCCGCCCAGGTCGAGTAGGGATCGATCATTGATCTTTCCTGCCCGAACGATCCCATGCGGATCGGGCGGGCCACCGGGCGATTCCCACAAGCGGAGCTTCGCCACTTTTTGTGCGAGCCACTCGGCCTGTCCCTCCGTATCTCCTTCCATAACACCAAGGAAGAGCACGTACCCCGAGCCAATACTCGCAACCTCCTGATCGTCTACCGATACGGAGGCTTGGGACACTTTTTGGAGAAGGAGACGCATGGGCACAGCTTAGAGCTGTGAGCTATCAGCTGTCAGCTTCTGATAGCTGAAACCTGTACGCTGCAAGCTTCGACAACGAAATATCCAATGAATTCTTGACCACCTCACAAATCTAAGTAAACTGCCTCTGTCCGAAGACCGAGGGCATTAGGCTGATGGCCGAAGGTAAGCCCCTCCGAGGCATACAGCATCGATCACCCGGCTCCGGCTTGATGAACCGTGCCGTGTGCCTCGCTGGTCTCCCGGACAAACGAAGGGAGACCTTTTTGTATCGAACCTTCGCCCTACGCCCTACCCCCTACTCCTCCTCCTACCCTCTCCCCTCCATGGCTCTCACCAAGGAACAGAAGCAGGCACAACTCACGGAACTCAAGGACAAAATGAAGCGTTCGCAGTCCGTGATCTTTGCCCACTACATCGGCCTCACGGTCGCCGACGTTTCGGATCTCAGAAACAAGCTCCGGGAGAACAAAGCGGAAATGAAAGTAGCAAAGAAGACCCTCATGCGCATCGCCGCGAAGGAGATCGGTCTGCCTGAAGTGGGTGAGGATTTGATGGATGGTCCCGTTGCCTGCATTTTCAGCTTTGAAGATCCTCTCACGGGTGCCCAGGTCGCGTTCAAGTTTGCCAAAGACCACAACCAAGTCGCACTCATCGGAGGAATCTTTGACGGCAAAATGCTTTCCAAAGACGAAGCTGTGGCCATGGCCAAGATGCCGGGACGCAAGGAGCTGCTCGGTATGTTCATGGGCATGGTGCAGTCCCCGCTGCGGTCATTTGCCTCTATCTGCAACTCCCCCCTTACCGGATTCGCGCGGGCTCTCTCCGAGGTCGCGAAGAAGAAATCCGCCTAACTTCCCCTACTTCCCTACTTCCCTATTCCCCTTTCTATCATGTCAGACGATGCAGTAACGCTCACCAAGGAAGAGCAAGCAGTGATCGACGCACTGGAGAAACTGAATGTGGTTCAGCTCAATAACGTCGTGAAATTCATGGAGAAGACCTACGGCATCTCCGCAGCCGCTCCGGTCGCTGTTGCCGCCGCTCCCGCCGCAGGTGGTGGCGCTGCAGCTGCAGCCGAAGAGAAGAGCTCCTACAACGTTGAGCTCGCCGACGGTGGCGCGCAGAAGATCGCGGTAATCAAGGTCGTCCGCGAGATCACGGGCTGGGCCCTCGGCGATGCCAAGGCAGCCGTCGATGCTCCGCCAAAGGTCCTCAAGGAGAACGTCGCCAAGGCCGAGGCCGAGGATATGAAGAAGAAGCTCGAGGCGGCAGGTGCCAAGGTGAACCTGAAATAAGGACGAAGAAGTATACAAGGACGAAGAAGACGAAGAGCAATCCTCTCCGTCCTTTTCGTCCTTTTCATGGTCTTCGTCTGCATCGACCGTATTTGCCAATCATGGAACGCACCCAGTACGATGCTATCTCCATCCTCCCCGTCTCCATGCGCCGTTTTTCTGGAATCGTTTCACTGTTTGCACTCATCGCTACGCCGATGTCGGCACTGGCGCTTGCGACAAGTCCCGCAACGCTCCTGTCGCAGATGAACTTCCGGGGAAATCCCCACACCATGGAAGCGCAACTGCATATGCAGTATGGAGATACGCATCTATCGGCATGGATGAAAGGCGCTGCAGAGGGAGCAACACCACAAACCACAAAGGCCTGGCAGAATTTCACCATAGATATCGCACAAAGCGGAGAGATGGTACGCGCCAAAGGCGCGGTACGCATGGCGCACGGCTCTGCCTACATCAAGCTTCTGAGCATCGAAGGCAACTCCTCAGCGGACCTCTCTCAGCTCCACGCATGGGTACAAAAGCCCTGGGTAAACATCACCATGCCGGAAGACGCCATGGATCAGCCTTCCTTCATAGCAGCATTGACAGCGAGTATGCAGGCAGTCGACAGCGCCATCACAGAAGCAGATGTGCGTGCAGTCCTCGATGCCGTTACGGATTCCCTCTTCTCGATGGAATCCGAGCGCTTCCAGAGTGGAGTGGCGTATTCCCTCCGACTGGCTCCGCACGGCCTCGATAGGGCAATGCAAGCCGTGCAATCTTCCATGATTGGCGATGCATTGGGGTTGCATACCAATGCGATGGATCTCCTCGGAGATCTCCCCATCAATCTGCATATTCGCGTCAATACGAACAACAACGGCGATCTGGTCTTTGCGAAGTGGTACGCGGCTACCGAGATGGAGGGAATTTCCTTGGTTTTGCAGGGCAAGACGCAATGGCAAGGGCATCCCGTATACGTCGAAATCCCAAAGAAGACGATTGCATGGGAAGAAGTTGCTGCGACATGGAACATGCTGGACATCGGATCCATGGAGGGAAGCATTCCCGACAGCCAATGGGAAGAACTGCTCAAAGGAGAGGAAGAGGCACAAACGGAAGATGAGGATGACCATGCGATGGATCGACCCGCGCGCACAGTGCGGCCACCGCGTCCAACGGAGATCCGGTGGAACACCGGCTGCAGCGCAACCCCTGGCACTCCGGCATTCATCCAGCAGAGCCGCAAAGGGCAATGCATGCTTCCGCCACGCGACACCTACCGCATCAACGAGCTATCGAGCTCCAAAAAGCTCAATCCACGCACTACGAGACAGAAGAACCCCGCTGTGCGCTGAGTTATGAGCGCTGAAGTCCGGGCAAATCACAGACCTTCTCTATGGGGCGGACGACGTGCTCTGGAGTCTTACCCGCCTGCCACTCGGCAATCGAGCGCAGTGCGTCGTCGTACATGTTGCGCATGCTCTCTTCCGCATAGAAGGCGATATGGGGGGTAGTCACGACATTTGGATGACCGATGATCGCCGCGTTCTCGGCGAAGTTGCGCTCATGTTCGAGGACGTCAAGGAGTGCATAACGCACGTGCCTATCCTCCAGAGACTTGAGCAATGCCTTGGCATCAATCAAGTCGCCACGCGCGGTGTTCACGAGGATCACGCCAGGCTTCATCGAGGCAAGCGCCTGTGCATCGATACAGTGATGTGTTTCCGGCGTGGATGGGATGTGGAGAGAAATGATATCGCTGTCTTTGAGCAATGCAGACAGAGACACGTAGCGGACGACACCGCTACGCTCCAGCGTAAGCGCACGACACCTATCGACGGCAATAACCTGCATCCCAAACCCCTGGGCAATTTCCGCAACCCTGCGACCGATCTTTCCCGTACCGATGATGCCAATCGTTTTGCCGCGCAGGGAAATCCCCCGCAGCCCATGATAGTCAAACTGACCCCGTTTCGTGCGCGCGTCCGCCTCCCCGATGTGCCTGAGCGTGCCGAGCAACAACGCAAAAACGTGTTCCGCAATCACGTGCGAACCGTAGTCCGGCACGTGGCACACCGTGATGCCCTGCTTTGCGCAAGCATCGAGATCGATGTGGTTATAGCCAACGGAACGTGTGCATAGGAGCTTGAGCTTGGGCAGGCGCCTAAGGACCTCAGCAGTGAACCGAGAGTAGATGAAGCAGC
>VGKY01000012.1 GCA_016866875.1 Candidatus Peribacteria bacterium | reverse complement strand
CTGCACAATGACGTTCCCAGGCACCAGACCTATAGCTCCTGCAGCGATCGTCGTCGTTTCACGCGTGACGAAGTCAAATCCCACGGAACCCTTCGTATGGTATTCCGGTAGAGGAAGGCTCTGGTCAACGCGCTGGATCTGCACCTGCATACGGCGATCATGCCGTGAAGTCCTCCCGACGTCCAACGCAACTCTTCACGCAAAACACTCGTAGGACGGGACGAATCCCATCCTACGAATGTTCTTTCCCCTGTTATCGTCGATATCACTTTCCGACCGGCTTTCGCATGAACGCAGGAACCTCCAACTCTTCTTCAGAAAGCTGCAGCGTGGGCTTTGTGGAAACGGGAGCACGCGCGTCCTCGCGCTTGGGCTCCTCGGCAACCGCATGTGAGCCAAACCCCTTGATGTGGCGCAGAGCAGTTGCAGATGTCGCGAGCTGAATCGGCTCCGCGTCAAACCCCGTCGCGATGACCGTGCACTTGATCTGTCCGGTGTATGCGTCGTCGATGACGGCGCCGAAGATGATGTTGGCCTCCGGATCAGCGGCCTCGGTGATGATGCGCGCCGCCTCGTCTACCTCAAACATACTCAGGTCCGTACCTCCGGTGATATTGAAGAGAATGCCCTTGGCACCATTGATGGAGAGCTCCAGAAGCGGGCTGTCCACCGCTGCGCGCGCGGCTTCCGCAGCGCGGCTGTCGCCAGTGCCGTACCCGATGCCCATGAGCGCCGTTCCGGCATCGCTCATGATGGTCTTCACGTCGGCAAAGTCGACGTTTACAAGCCCATGAACAGTGATGACGCTGGAGATGCCTTCGATGGCGTGCTGCAGCACCTCGTCGACGATGGCAAAGGCCTCCGTGAGCGGCGTGGTCTTGTCGATGAGCGAGAGGATCTTGTCGTTGGGGATGGTGATGAGGGTATCCACCTTGCCCTTGAGATTCATGAGGGCTTCCTCGGCCTGCTTCTTTCTCTTCAGCCCCTCGAAACTGAAGGGTCGCGTAACGACACCAACCGTGAGAATGCCCATGCCACGGGCCAGCTCCGCGATGACCGAGACTGCGCCGCTTCCGGTGCCGCCTCCGAGACCCGCGGTGATGAAGAGCATGTCTGCCCCATCGATGGCCGCCTTGATCTCCTCCGAGCTCTCCTCCGCTGCCCGCTTGCCAATGTCTGGGTTGGCGCCTGCTCCAAGCCCGCGGGTGGTACCACGACCGATCGTGATCTTCTTCCCTGCCGGATTGTGGTAGAGGGCCTGAATATCGGTATTCACGGCGATGAACTCCACACCCTGCACCTTGTTGTCGACCATGCGCCGGACAGCGTTGCTACCGCCTCCACCAGCACCAAGGACGCGGATATCCGCACCTGGCGACATATCGGGGCGCACCTCTTGCGTGGTGAGCGGTGAGATGTGCGCAGGAGCACTGGAGCTGCTGCGTGATCCGGAGAAGAGAGAGCGGAGCGTATCGGACATGGGAAGGTGGGGAACGAAAAACTACAAACTAAAAAGTAAGAACTATCATGGAAGTAGACTCTTAAACCAACTACCGACGTTCTGTACGGCCTTGCGCATCTGCATGCCTCCGCGACGGACGGAGAACCTGTCCCCCTCGCGCATTCCCCAGATCAGGGACCCCAGGGCAGTCGCATACGAAGGATCGTCGACCTTTTCGATGACGCCTCCGACGTCGACGGGGAAGCCCATCTGCACCGGAAGTCCTAGGGTATCTCTCGCAAGGTCCAAGACTCCGGGCGCTTTCACAGCGGCTCCGGTGAGGAGCGCACCTGCGGGGAGCATGCCGCTGCGGCCGATCGCCTTGAGCTGCTCTTTCACGAGCGAGAAGATTTCGAAGTACCGAGCCTGCATGATCTCCGCCATGTAGCGCTTGCTCACCGTCTGTGTGTCGACCTTGCTCACCGAGGAGAGATCGATCATCTCGCGCTCGGGAATCTCCTGGGGAAGGACCGACCCAAACTCGATCTTGATCTTCTCCGCGGTGTCGATGGAGGTCCGCAGTCCAATGGCGATATCGTTGGTCACGCTCTCACCACCGACCGGCAAGCACACTGAGTGGAGAATCGTCCCCTCCTCGAAGACCGAGAGGCTCACGCACCCCGCACCGATGTCGATCACTGCAACGCCGAGTTCCTTCTGACGCTTGGTGAGCACTGCTTCCGATGCGGCGATGGTAGCGGGGACGAGCGCATCGATGTCTACGCCCGCCTGGTCCACACACCTCTCGAGATTCTTCACGTGCTGGACATGGCCAGTGATGATGTGTGCCTCGACCTCCAGACGGATGCCCGTCATGCCGATCGGGTTTTTGATGCCGTGCTGCTCGTCGACCGCATAGGCCTTGGGCTCGATGTGGAGGATCCGGTGGTTGGCCGGGATGCTCACCGCTTGGGCAGCTTCGAGAACGCGGGCGACATCTTCCACGGTGATCTCGGGACCGGAGATGGCGATGACTCCTCGGCTGTCGAAGGACTCGATGTGTGCGCCACTCATGCCAACGAAGACATGATTGATCGGCACTCCTGCCATCCGCTCGGCGTCTTCTAAGGAGGAGATGATGTTGTGGATGAGCTCCTCAACATCGATGACGTGCCCCTTGCGCATACCAAGCGACGGGGAGATGCCCACGCCAATGACGTTGGGCACCCCAGAATCGCTCTCCGCATCCGCAACAGCAACAACGGTGCGAATCTTCGCACTACCGATATCCAGACTGGCGAGTACCCGTTCCTTTGGCATAAAACAAATGGTGAATAATGAAGAGAGTCGTGAAGCGTAAACCCTCACGAGAACGGAGGTGAGTCTACTGGGCCGTATTTACGCGGAGCAAGGGGCCTTTGATCACGTTTGGTACTCAGGAGCGCATAGTGCGATCACAAAATCTATGCAGGAATTATCGCAGAGATCAGCCAAGGAACTATTTATGTACTCTTTGGAAAAACGGATGGAATATGCATGAACACGAAATATGAACAGTGAAAGACTCCACTCTGTAGCGGAGGTTCATGAACCTCCGCTCCTACCAAGCTTTCAGCTTTTAAAACATCGACATCTGCGCCTCCCCTTTTGTCGGCGCCACTGCCGCGACGAGAGGTGCTGTGCAGATCTCCTTCCCGTAGTCAGTCGCCAGCAGAGAGCGGAACCTACGTTCGAGGAGTGTGAAATTCATGGAACGCAGGAAGTCCACCACGGCATCTGCGGAGATGTCTCTGAGGGTAAGCCGATCGAGAGAAACCGGTAAGGCGAGGTCGCAGACCAGGGTCGCCATCCTCTCACAGAAAAATGCACTCTCGCGGTCCGCTTCGAGCTTCGCCCGCACGCTCGGCTTGATGTCCGAGAGGTGCTCGTACACGCCCTGAAGGGAGTCGAATTGCTGGAGAAGCTGTGCGGCATTCTTCGGTCCGATACCCTTCACTCCCGGAAGGTTATCGGAGCTGTCACCCGTGAGCCCTTTGTAGGCAGGCACCTGGTCGGGTCGGACGCCGTACTTGGCGAGGATCTCCCCCGGTCCAAGATACTCCGCAGCCTGATACCCCTTATGGGGAATGGCGATGCGGATACGGTCCGTGGCGATCTGCAGGGCATCGCGGTCACCCGTGACGATGGTGACGCGGGCATCGGGATCCTTTGCAGCCGCACGAGCGTAAGCGCAGAGGAAGTCATCAGCTTCGTACTGCGCATCACTCACCCTGCGAATGCCAAACGCATCGATGGCCTGGAGGATCCTCGGAATCTGCGTGTAGAAATCATCCGGCGTTTCGGCCCTCCCCTCCTTATATGTGTCGGATTGCTGGTGACGGAACGTCTCCTCCCCCTCATCGAAGCAAAAGAGCAGGCTCCCTGGCTGCTCCTTTGAAAGAATAGAGAGAAGCATGGAAATGACACCGAAGACGGCATTGCTCTGTTCACCGGCCTTCGTCTGCATCCCCCGCGGAATCGCCCAATAGGCACGGTACATAAGATGATGGCCGTCAATGAGCACCAGGTGCTTCTCCATGGGGGGATCATAGCGCCCAAGTTCACTCAATACTATTTACGGTGTTACGCAACTCTACCTACCTTCTCAAAAATCCCGTTTTCCGCTATACTGAGAGGATTTCTTCCTGCCTGCATGAGCGCTCTCTGGTCCCCGGAAACCGACACCCACATAACGGCAAAGTATGGCCTAAAAACCCTCGACCAGAAGGCTCGCAACAAAGCCAAGATGCAAAAGAATCTGGGTTGGCCGGAGGAACCACGACGCGCGACACTGTGCCTCCCCCTCGGCATGACAGAGGCACTCGGAGGATCGGTACTCAAGGCAATGCTCCCGGGACTGCTCACGCAGTCCGTGGAGATCCTCATCCTCGGCAAAGGCAGCAAAGAGTACGGCGCGTACTTCACGGAGCTCCAGAAATCGCACGGGCACCGCATCGCCATCCTTCCGCCTACGGAAGCCTCGCTACACACCATGATCGCCGCAGCAGACATCGCGCTCTTCCTCCACGATGCTACTGGAGTGACAGAAGTGCAGACCTGTCTGCAGTACGGTGTAGTCCCGGTTGTGACCGGAGGAGATCTCGAAAACTACGACCCTGTGCAGGAACGTGGGAACGCCTTCATCTTCGAGCAACACGAGAAACCCGAGCTGACCGCATGGTCAGCATTTGCGGCACTCACGCGCGCACTGGAGACATTTAAGTTCCCCTACGACTGGCGCACGATCCAGCGCCACTGCATGGTAAGTGGGAAATGAGCTACTCTGCTGGCACGTAGGGTGCCTGACGCACGATGCATTAGATATATTTATCAATGGTGGGTCAGGTGGGATTTGAACCCACGGCCAAGAGCTTAAGAGGCTCCTGCTCTACCAGACTGAGCTACTGACCCGAACGGATGTATTTTCCATTTTCCGTGCAGGAATATCAATGCATTTCTGCGGCATCATTGCTCCTGCAAGAATGTGGTGGCGTCGATGGAAAAGACTTCGATGAGGTCGCCGCTTTGGGTGAGCGGCGTGAGACCGGGAGTCACACGCAATTTCGGAAGCAATCGCTCTGCCCACTTCCGCGACACGACGAGGTAGTCGCTGGGATAGATTTCGATGAGCTGCTGCAGCCATGATGGGATGTCGAGTACGGGGTTCGGCGTGCGCGCTGCGATAGAGAAGTACGCCTCGAGGAGTTCGTACGCCTCGGGGTTCGGCTTCCAGGTAAAGGTGTTGTCGATGCCCGTCGCAAACGTCAGGCGAGGATTGGCCGCAACGTACGGGGGAAAGAAGAACCACTCGGGATTCAGTACGCGCGCACCGTCGGGGAGGACTTGGAGAGCTGCAAGGTGGGTCATGGATCGCTCAGCATCATCCTTCGACAAGATGCCTGCATGGCGAATGGGAATGCGGACGAAGGCGAGGATCAAAATCACAACGACGAGCGTGCCACCGCGAACCTTGGGGAGGACGGGATCCATCCGCACATGAAAGAGATCTCCAACGAAGGGGCGACTGAGGACGAAGACGTGCCCAAGGAGCACAACAAGGAGTGGCCAGAGCAGATCGATCGCGCGCATCCACGCAAGCACGTACGCGAGAAGGAGCGGAAGGACGAGAAGGGCAATGAGTGGCGTCCCGATGCGCAGGGCATCGGACCAGCGCGCAGACCCCTGGCGAACCCCTCCGAAAAGGAGGAGCAGCGTGATACCCAGCAATGCCACTGCCGGAGACGCACTCATGCTCGGCTGCATCTCCGACCCCAGGCTGAGCGTGCGCGAGGAAAAAGGAATCTGGATGAAGACATGCACGAGGTACTGCACGTACTCCCATGAGTGCGGGTGGAGGAGGATGCCGGCAACAACGCCGATGAGCGTGGCGAGAGCGATCCACACACCATCCCCTACCCTGCGACACAGCAGGCTGTAGAGGGAAGCAGCGCCGACGACGAGGAGCGGAAAAACAAAGAGCTGAGAGAAGAGCGTGGCGAGTAAGAGGACGAGCGCGACCGCGGCAGGCCTCCTCCGTAGGATCGCATCGAGCGTGAGCAATGAAAAGATCGTGCTCCAGACAAAGGGCCGTCCGAGAAGCAGTCGCACGTACAAGCCCGAATCCATGAGCGTAAGCATGAGCAGGAGACAGAGCCACCCCGCCGGAAGCTTCAGAGACTGGAGCACGCGCCACATCGAGAGCAGCAGCACGAAGATGCCGAAGATGCTATAGAGACGCAGAGCTACGGGATCGGCGAACGCAGTGAAGGGAATGTAGGAGACATCAGCGAGGAGCCATGGGTCCACCGGATGCTCCGCAAAGTATCCGCCAAAGAAAAATCTACTCCAGGTCTGATCCACTCCTTCCTGACGCATGACGCGGGCCATGGTGATGTGCCTAAGTCCGTCATCCCAGGAAATCGGCGAGGTGGTAGTGGAGATGGATGCTCCGACGATCGTCACAAGGACAGCGATCGTCAGAAGTGGGGCGAAGCATCGATGAAACATCCCGATAAGCTTAAAGCTCAAAGCTCAAAGCTCAAAGCTCGTAACGGAGAGTCGCGACTCTGCTACAACACCTTCCGTGCATGCGCCAATCCCCCTTCCTTAGCTACGAGGATCGCCACGGGAAGGCCGCCATGCCACGCTAGTGTCTGCTGAGATACGTCACAGGCAATGTCCCTGCCGTGCGTGACATCCTCCCATTCCTTATCACTGAGCTCCATCCTCGGGAAGGACGCTAAGACATCCTTCAGAGGAAGGACATCCGACCACCGCACGGCATCACAAGGACGCGCATCCTCGACGCGCCACTCCCCCACCCTGACACGACGCAGTGAGGACAGATAGCCCCCGCAGCGAAGTGCTTGGCCAAGATCGTGCGCGAGCGAGCGGATGTAGGTTCCCGAACCACAGCGCACACGGAGCGAGAGATCGGGATGCGTGTACGCAAGCACCGCGCACTCCTCGATGTGCACCTCGCGAGCGGCAAGCTCCACACTGCGACCCTGGCGCATCTTGCGGTACGCACGCTCTCCACCAACATGGACAGCGGATGCGGCGGGGGGCACCTGCGCTATGCGTCCGGTAAACTTCTCTGCGATGAGGCGCTGGAGCGCGGCGAGCTCGGGCTCCGTCCAGCCGGGCTTCGGTTCCTGCACCTCGATCACCCCCTCCCGATCGTACGTCGTGCTGACGGCACCAAACCGTACACCGGCGATGTACTCCTTTGTGAGGGCCGGGAAGAGCTCGATGACCTTGAGCGCCTTCGCGCCGACCGCAAGAACGAGGAGCCCCTCAGCTGCGGGGTCGAGCGTACCGAGGTGACCGACATTGCTCTCGTGGAGCTGTCGACGGACGGACGCGACGATGTCGTGACTCGTCGGTCCGCAGGGCTTGTCGATGAGGAGGAATCCGTGGCGCATATGAGCATCGTAACATACAGCTGACAGCGGATAGGTGATAGCTCTAAGCTATCCCCATGCCGCTTTCGATCACCTGGGATTTCTTCATCGCCGTATTTCTCGCACTGGTGATTGCTTACAGCTTCATCATCGGCAAAGACGAATCCGTGAAAGTCATCGTCGCGGCCTACGTGGCAATCGTCGCCGTGCAGGGCTTCGAGAGCTTCGCGCTCCGGTATGCACCGCAGATCCAGGGGTCGCTCCTAAACCTCCACATCGCCCTCACGCCATTCTCGATCGCGCTCCTCAAGCTCGGGCTCTTTATCGTCGGAGTGATCCTTCTGACACTTCGCGGAGGTCTCGCCGCCGCATACGAGGGCGAACCAGGGATCATTGCCAATGTCGCCATCACCGGACTCCTCGGTATCGCCAAGGCAGGGCTGCTGCTCTCAACGCTCACAACCTACGTCGCCGGCATGCCCCTAACACAGGGGGCAGGTGTGGCAGTGGCTCCATGGCTCGTGCCTCTTCTCGAGCAAAGCATGATCCTGCGGATTATCCTGGAATACCGCGATCTCTGGTTCGCCCTACCCGCCTGCGTGTTACTCCTTGTCGATGTGTTGAGTAAAAAGTGAATTTTTGTATCAAAGAAAATCAGTCCTCACAATGCGTCAAGCCTTTTACTCCCTCAAGACATTCTGAGATCTTGCGCAAGGACTATGCGCAGCGTAGAACTATAGCCAATATCTGTTATTTTTTTCCCTTATCTCAATGAACTCAATCCGCTCTTCCCTCGCTCGCGTCTCTTCGACTGTTGCCGGTTTGTTCTTCTCCGGAACTGCTTACGCTCAATATGGTGCTGTGCCTCCCATTGCTGGACAAGCCAACTTGCATCAAGGCGTTGTAAACGTGGTCAACGCTTTGCTGAACTTTGTCGCGCTCATCGTCCTCGTCCTCATCGTTATCTCCGGATTCCGACTCCTGCTCTCGCAGGGTGACGAAGGTGCTCGCGACAGCGCGAAGAAGACGATCATCTACCTCATCATCGGTCTCATCGTCATCGTATTCGCTAGGGCGCTTGCTACATTCATCATAGGTGTGGTACAGTAGCGAGACCATCATTCAGTTTTCCAAAAAGACTTCCGCATGGAGGTCTTTTGGTAGGGTGATCAACCGTGAAGAGAACAAGCCTCCGCTATTTCCGGGAATCCCTCAAAGGTAGACGCCTCCTCAGAAGGAGCACTCTTGCTTGCAGCCGTCTGCCCACAAAGCGGATCGCGCACGACAACCGCATCCGCACGGACTTCGATGATCTCGGAAGTGGGCACCGGGAGACCGGCTCGCAGAAACCGCCGGAGGAAGAGCCACTCCAGTCGCATGCGCGCGGTGTCGAACTGCACGTCTCTACATCGCCCAAGCACACGCCCCTGCTCTGTGACGACGCGCTGGAGTACGATGGTCCGGCCTTCTGCCCAAAGACGCTCTAGGCGGATGTTTTCACTTAGCGGAGCAACAGAGTGCGACGAACGTACCTGTAAATCCATACCCCAGTGCACGATATCTGCACTGGCACAAAAGAGTGTCGCGCCCTCTGTAAGCAACCCCCCAGAAGTACGAACAAACACTCCTTCGATCTTGCCGGTATCTGGGTGGATGAAGATCCCCGCACACGCGCCAAGGACATCTCCAGTATCGCGATCGATGACATCGGTCCCGAGACTGGTCGAGAGACGCAGGTGCATGCATCCACTGTAACAGCATCTGTCGACTACACGAATGCTCAACGGAGAGGAGGGGTGGCGGGGTTGCGGAGGTTGCGAGGGTTGCGAAGTGGCAGGGTTGCGAAGCCCCACTCCGCAAACCCCTGACATTCCGAGAACCTTTCTGTTATACTAGAAGCGTGCACCTCTTCTCCGGATCGAGCCACCCCAAGCTCGCGGCATCCCTGGCAAGAGAACTCGGCGTGGACCTGGGGGATGTGATGCTCAAGGCCTTCAGTAATGGAGAGCGCTACGTCCGCTTCGAAGAGTCCATCCGCGGGAAAGACGTCTACATCCTCCAGACGGGAACACGCAATCCCAACGAAGATCTCCTGGAGCTCTTCTTGCTCTGCCAGGCAGCGAAGCTGAGCTTCGCCAAATCCCTGCACGTAGTGATCCCGCACTTTCCCTACGCACGCCAGGACAGAGTTGCTGCCCCCAGAGAACCAATCTCGGCAAAGCTCATCGCACACCTGCTCGAAGAGTCCGGTGCCGACCACGTCATCACCATGCACCTGCATAGTGACCAAATCCAGGGGTTCTTCTCTATCCCCGTCGACGTGATCGACACGCGACCGATCTTCGCGAAGTACCTCAAGAAAAAGGGCCTCAAGGATTTCGTCATCATTGCACCAGACATCGGATCCGCAAAGGATGCCAAGAAGTTTGCCGATCTCGTAGATGCAGAGCTCGCCATCCTCCACAAGAGCCGCCCAGGACACCACCAGGCGGAGATCCTTGAGGTCGTCGGCGACGTCAAGGACAAGACCTGCGTCATCGTCGATGACATGATTGATACCGCAAGCACGCTTGCCGCCGCGCGTGGGGAACTTCTCAAACGCGGCGCACGCAAGGACGTCTATGCGCTAGCCACGCACGCGATCCTCTCGGGGCCCGCCGTGGAGCGCCTGAAGAAGGCTAAATTCAAAGAAGTCGTCGTGAGCGATAGCCTTCCGGTCTCCCCCAAGCTCTTCCCCGGCCTCACGGTGCTCCCCATCGCGCCTATGCTCGCAGAGGTCATTGGGAGCATGCAGCGGGGCGAGAGTGTCACGGCGATATACAAGCGATGACGGTGGAAGAAGCTCTCGATATTCAGCGAACACACGCGGAGCGGTGGTTTCTCCGGTTGCTGCCATTGCTGACGTTTCTCACGCTCACCGGAGTGCGCTGGCAGCGTTTTGGTGACATACAAGTGGATTTTGGGCAGGAGCTCGCCGTCGCCTGGCAGCTGCTAGAGGGAAAACGTCTGTACCTGGATATCGCGTACTTCAAAGGACCGTTTTCTCCGTACTTCAATGCCATGTTGATGATGCTCTTTGGCGTTTCCCTGCTCCTCATAGCCAGAAAGGAGGCATAGGCATGAGACGGATCCTGGACGCTCTGCGTTGACGAAATGCCCATTCGTTCGTAACCTTCCTCTCACGTGGGCGATGAGCTCCCGCCTACGTTCGTAAGAACTTCGGCGGGCAGGCAGCTTCCAGCTTCGCCCCATCGTTCCTTCTACTACCGTTCTTTCATCTCTGTTTCCGTGGGCGATTAGCTCAGCTGGTTAGAGCGCGACACTGATAATGTCGAGGTCGGCTGTTCAAGTCAGCCATCGCCCACCATTACCGACAACATTCTTTGTTCTATCGAGCAAAATGGAAAATTCGGGCTTTGCAGTGTATTCGACAAGGTTTCCGTCTTTCATGACGAGTTCAGAAAAAATGAGCTTCGTAAGTTTGTGCCTTTCGTCATCTGTTGCCATTCTGTAGAGAGATGATGCTTCCTTCATGAGTTCAGAAAACGCGAGAACGTAGGGCTTGTACCATAGCTCTTGTCCATCAATTGCCGTCAAATCGCTGGAACTCGTAGTGACTTCAAATGATTTTATGAGAATCTTGGTGCCATTTGCGAAGTTAATGTTAATACTTGGCTTGAATGTTCCATCAGGAAAACCGCTGATAATGCCTTTCTTTTTGGCTGCACAGATATAGGGCGCATACCACTCATTTTTCGAAACGTCGGGAAACGGATTTTCTTCACATGGGGGTGGAGCTGCACGATCACCACTTCCCAAAAGCACAAGCTTTGTAAATTCAGCGCGATTGATTGGCCGTTCTGGGTGAAAAAGACGTTTTTCCCCTGCGGGCAATATTTCTTGAAGTTCGCCTTCCGCAATTCCCTCGTCGTACATCCACTGAATTGCAGGGTAAAACAGATCGCATCCGTGAACGTCGTTATGCTTCCAATCCCAACCGACTGCATTGCAACCTGTTGTTGCTAGTACAGAGGGTGCGAAGAGGAATGCCCCGAACAAACTTATGGACACCACTAGACCTCTGAAAATCTGCGTTCTACTCACGAGTGACACTGTACCAGTCATAGACACAAGCTCCTAGCAGGACTCATTACGGTTGTAATTATTTCCAATAACCCGCTCCACTCAACCAATAGTGAGTGCCGTGGTGGGGTACTGCCTTAGGAGCTGAAATATCGTCCGGAGTTCGGAAAACAGCCAGTTTGGGGAGCCAGAAACTTGACAATATTTAAAATATAATCAAAATATAATTATGAATGTGGGAAGATTCATCAGGAATTTGGTTGGAATGGCCGAGCAAGAAATTGCCATCGAGCCTCCGCCGTATGCCAATGAAGAGCAGCAGATTCGGTTGTATACGAGTGAGAGCCTTTCACAGTGCTATCGCTTGCTCATGTCACATGTCGCGGGAGACCCACAGAGCATTCTTTATCCATGTTGTGGAACAGACGTTACTCCCAGCTCCGTATTTCCTGAGGCAAAAGTCACATATGTCGATGTAGACCAGAATGCAATAGGTGCACTAAAAAGTGAAGGGTATCAGGCGTTTTGTGCCAGAGTTCCTTCAGGAAGGTCTGAAAAAGATTCATTGAGTCAGCATGAAGCACCATTGTTCACTCCTGAAACCAACCCAGATCTTCTCATTCTCCTCAATCCGCAGATATCACCTAATGATGTAATTTCCTGGGTTCGAGACCGCGGATACGTCATATGCAATAATTACCACGGCACAGCAGATGAGATGAGTGTTCAAGGTGCATTCTCGCCTATCGCGAGGTTTGATATTAGTAATGATAGTATCGATGATGGTTCTCTGGCGGGATATTTTACGTTGCTCTCAACTGATGAAGAGTATCGTGCGAGAGACCCTGAAGCATACAGAGAGATTCAACGTTTCGTTTATGGACGATTCCGGACTCTATTCCCCAAAATTTTTAATCTAGGCAATGCTATTCCTCAATATCTTGCGAGAGCAAAAGGGTGTCATGAAATGTTTGGTTCGATATTCATTGAAGGTAGAACATTGCCAAAGCCCATGAGAGTGAAACCTTCTAACGTGGATGATCTCTTTCTTTTTCAGAAGAAAGCGACTACAGCACAGTCATAGAAGTTTGCTTCAACCAACTTGATTTTGAGGTACTTTGGCGCTCATGAGCACCTTGTAAATTCGCATCAGTTCTAGAAACAGCCAGAATGGGGAGCCAATCTGGAAGAAGTTAGAACCCCGCAATGTCGCAAAATACAACTACTGCGACGCAATGAGGTTTACTCCCGTAACGTGGCGATCAATCTTTGCTCGTCTAAGAAGAGGTCGAGCGCGTCGTTCACATTTGGCACGATGACGTCTGCCGTAAGAAGCGTCTTCGCATGTGCCCCCTCTCCTTGGAGTGCGACAATGCCAAGTCGCACACGCTTGATGAGCTCCAGATCGATCAAACCGTTGCCCACGGCAGCACAAAATTCAGGATGCAACTTTTCTGCTTCTTTGACTTTATCCTGTCCCGTCGTTGTCTTCGTGAAATCGATGCCCAGTTCCTTGGCAAGTTGTGCAGCATCGCCGCGTGTATCTCCCGAGAAAAGAACAAGTTTACACTTCTTGCGGAGCTCCTCGATTCTGCCAGCGACACCTGGTACCAGTTTCCCACCGACTCGCAGCGTTCCGTTGAGATCCAGAATGATCGTCTCTATTTCCAGGGGGCCGTTGCCGGGGATATCAATTTTCATAAAATGGGAAAGAGGCACTATATTTCGACATTGCAATGTGGTCAACTTCATTTATAGTCTTACTTCTCATGAAAGCACTCGAGAAATTCGGCGTCCATACCGGTGAAGATCTGCAGCATCAGCAGATAGCCTCAGTAGAAGCTTTTCCCTTTGAAGCCCACACTCAAAGAGCTGAAGTTTTTTTGGCACAGATAAGCGCTACCGTTCTGGCGAACGTGCAGGAGATATTTGCTTCTACGAAAGGCAAATGGAACCCCGGCGGGTTTATGGTCTTTCCTCTTGGCTTATTGGAGGATGGCTCTTCCTTGAGATTCCATGTCTGGCCACAGGGGATGGAGAGGAAAACAGACCAGGGACCCAATCCGCATAATCATGCGCTGCACCTCTCATCACGGATCGTCATTGGTCAATATTCGGATGTTATCCTTGATGTGAAGCCAATCACGGATGAATCGGAATCGAAGACAGAAGCTCTTAAAAGAAGTGATGTGTACGGCTTGTATTCGACGCATAGAACTCCTGGCGGGAAGGATATTTTGAGAACGGACGGTACTCTGGTTCAGGCCATTCCTCGTTTACCGAGGGAGTTACGCGAGGGACAAACCCATCACATTGAAGTTGGTGAATACCATCTCTCCACGATTCCCAAAGAGCTTCTTGCCGCAACTCTTGTTTTGGATACCCCTTCTTTCCGCGAATCCTCTGATCTGCTTCTAAAGTCTCTGGAGCCTGAAATTCTTCGGGTACGAAGGAATTTGGAAGAAACGCAGATTCGCACAGCCATGGATCAAGTGGCTGAACACCTAAAGCAGGGAAATGCCTGAATCCTAGCGGAGTTTCCCATTTGACTTATTAGACATAAATAAATATATTTGCAACTTATGTCAAATGCAGAGTCTACTCTCAGGAGAGCCGAGAGTCCCTCAGAGACTCTGCTTCATCAAACGGAAACTCTTGAAAACATCTCTGAATCGGTGTTGTCCTTTGACAGGATCGATGCGCCGAATGCTTCGGATATCGGAGGAAAGGCTGCACATCTTGTTATGCTCAAAAAGGCAGGG
Source organism: Candidatus Peribacteria bacterium (assembly GCA_016866875.1). Lineage (GTDB taxonomy): Bacteria > Patescibacteriota > Gracilibacteria > Peribacterales > Peribacteraceae > 2-12-FULL-55-11. The sequence goes on along the minus strand of VGKY01000012.1, from coordinate 14,462 downwards.
CTGCCCGTTCCATCGGGCTACTGTGTTCCCATCAGCGCACATCAGCAGTTTCTCGAACACGGAAAAATCCCCGAGAGGTTGATAGAAGACATTACCGAAGCGAAGAGGGTGCTTGGAGGCAAAATCGCGTTGCGGAGCTCTGCAACGTGTGAGGACGATTCCCAGTTGAGCATGGCGGGTGTCTTCGAATCTCTATACCTCTATGACGACCGGCAGATTGCGAGCGGGATTGAGCAAATTTTTCAGCAAGCGCGATCGCGGGACGTTGAAAGTTTCATGGCACTACATGGCAAGTCCGCTGGAGACGTGCAGATGGCTCTCGTGATACAGCGACTGATAGAACCAGAGTTATCGGGCGTCATCTACACCCGCGTCAATGGGGACAAGCTGCTCATCCAGTACATCGATGGCTTTGGCGCTCTCTTGGTCGATGGCACTACACGGGGAAGCGCCCTCATCGTCGATGCAAGCGGTAGAATCGTAGAGTCGACAGGATTTGAGATGCGTCCTTTCCCGCGAAAGGCAGTTGTTCAAGTGCAGCACTGCACGCGGGTGATCGAAATACTCTTCCCCGATGCGGCTCAAGATATTGAATTCACGTTCCGCGATGGCGTTGTCTCCATCGTGCAGGCGCGGCCACTCACAACCGATTTAGGAAAGGTCGAATTACGCGAAACTCCAGTTGAGTGTCTCGAAGCCCATACGAAAGAAAAAATCCGCAGGCTCATGGCAAGAGAGAAAGCGGAGCTCGGAACCAAAACCGCCGTGTTCAGTGATGCAAACTATAGCGAACTCCTCCCGAAACCCACGGAGATGGATGTTGGGTTGCATATGTATGTGTGGGGAGGAAGTAATGGCATCCCCGGCGCAAAGCAGATAGGACACTCAAAGATGGGATACCAGGTGGGGCCAGGGGCGGTTCCGATCATCAGCTATCTCGGCGGCAGGCCGTATTCCAGCATCGCCCGCTATGCGGCTATCTACCATGCGGGGTTTCCTGAAACGAAGGAAGAATATTTCAGCACACTTGTGAACGAGTATTTGGAGGCGATCCAAACCAATCCCGAAAAAGGAGCGTACCCACAGATGGGGCTGTTTCTCCAAGATCCGACCTTGGAGGACTTGCAGGCAAGATTCGGCGATAGAGCTGAGGAGTACTTCCGTGTGTATCAGGAGTTCACGGTCAGGATGCGGGGTTTCGCTCGGGACTTCATCACCGAATTCAGAGAGAAGCGACTCTTCTCCAATGCCGCCTTTGCCGAAACCATGGGGCAAGCAGACTTAGAAGGCATGAGCTGCCAGCAGCTGCTAGGCCATGCCACGGCGATCTTGGAACACATTCGGACGGAATCGAATGTGGATTTTGTGAAAGCTGCGCGACTGGGCTTCTATTATTCTCAGAGATTACAGGGACTGCTTGTGCAAAAATTGGGGCATGGCCGCGAGCAGGCGAAAAAGATTTTTTCAAAATTGAATCAGGGTCTCGATGGTAGCGCGATTACGGATGCAAACGTCGCTATCGCCGAAGCTGCATCGGATGAAGAAGCGATGAAAATTGCTCCGTTCCTGATAGGACATTTCAGCACCGGCGAGATGCTGGAGATACGGCATAAGCGCCTGAGAGACGACCCCGAGGCGCTCAGGACGTATGTCACAGGCATCCGCCAAACGGGAAACTACAAGCAGCAATTTGAGACGCAGAAGGCGGCTCGCTTGGAAGCGGAGGGATCGCTGCTCACCGGTCTTCCCGAGGATGACAGAATCGAATTACGGGAAGTCATTCGCGCATCCCAAACGTACATGGCACTCCGAGAGACAGTGAAATATCTCTTTACCAAAGAGTACTTGTTGCTGAGAGACGCGCTGGAGGTTCTCGGACAGAAAACAAACCTCGAGAATGGAGACATTTATTTCCTCTATCCCCGAGAGCTGGCCTCTTTGGTGGCAGATCCTTCTTCGATGCTTCACCTCATACGAGCACGCAGACAATCGTTCAAAAACTACGAGGAGTTGGCTATGCCGAGCGTCATTAGAGAGTCTGATGTGGATGGAATCAGCCTCGCTTCGGATAGCGATGTTGATTTTACAGAGGCTGCGGGGAAATTCCTTGCTGAGGGTCCACTCGTGGAGGGTACGATAGTCAATCTCGATGAATGTGAAAACCTGGATCAGGCGGCAGCGTTGATGCGACAGTATCAAGCTCTAAATGTTTCTGTCGTATTGGTCGCCACGCAGATGAATCTGAGCCATGATCCATTCATTGCCCAGTCTGCGGGTCTGGTGATTGAGAATGCGGGTATCGTCGCGCATGGTGCACAGAGAGCGAGGGAGTTAGGAAAGGGGGCCATCGGAGGGATTAAATCGAAACAACTGAAAACTGGCATGCGCGTGTTTTTTGATCCCTTGAAGCAAATCATCCGAAAGCTTTCATGATCTCCTCTCTTTTTCGCTATGTGCGGCATTAATGGCATCGTCGACTTCAATGGCAGAGACAGTGAGGATCTTCCTCTAAAGATCACCACCATGCAACAGGCAATTAAGCATCGTGGTCCCGACGACTCAGAGGTTGTTGCCTTCGAGAAGGCGGCTTTTGGCATGAACCGTCTGGCAATTGTTGCTCCTGATGTTCGCTCAACCGTGCAATCCACGAGAGACTATATACGTTTCGCTGTTTTTAATGGAGAGATCGTAAATCACATTGATCTACGAAGGGGTTTGAAAAATGCACCCGGTGTTGATTTGGGTGATAGCGCTGTGATTCTTCCACTCTATGAAGAACTTGGAGAAAAGTACGTTGAGATGCTGGCAGGCATGTTCGCTATCGCCATTTACAACCGACTGAATAACACGCTGCAATTGTGGCGTGATCCTTTGGGAATCAAGCCTCTCTATTACTCTCACTCAAACGGCCGCGTCGTTTTCTCCTCGGAAGCGAAGGCCGTGTATGCGGTCTCAGACCAAACCCAAGAGGTGGATTTTCCTTCAATCGATGACTGTCTAAAGTACCGTTTCCATCCTGGCAGAGCGACAGTGTTTCCGAGTATTCAGCGCGTATTACCCGGCGAAACAATTACCTTCCGAGATGACAAAGAAGCACCTCGACAATATTGGGCGCTCCGTCCGAATGACAAAGCGTCTGTATCGAAAGAGACAGAGAGAGGAGCCGATGAATTCCGGCGTCTCCTTGTGCGTGTCGTCCAAGAAAACACTCAAGCAGATGTGAAGGGTGGATTCTTCGTGTCTGGAGGACTGGATTCATCGCTCATTACTGCAATGGGTTTGCAGACAGACTCATCGTATCGACAGCCGCTTTCCCTGCGCTTCACGCCGAATGCCGTGGAAGATGAGCCGTATGCAGAGATGCTGGAGAAACACCTTGGCACTCGTTTTGAGTGGGTGGACGTTTCAGATGACACGGCAAGAAAGACGCTCGAGGAAGCTACACCATTCATGGATGAACCGTTGGAGAACCCGATTCACATTGGTACTTATCTCTTGGCAAAGCGGGCACAGGAAATGAATATCAAATCCGTCCTAACGGGGGATGGAGCGGATGAATTCTTCATTGGATACAGCAGGCATAAGCCTTGGTTTGAGGAAGGGGCAAATCCGACAGTGGAATATCCACCTCGACTGTGGACATTATCGCCCCAAGAGGCTGACAGGTTGTATACCGATGAAGCAAAGTCTCAGATAAGGCCAATGGTTGGCTACTCCGGCGAGCCCATCGAACCGTTTCTGAATGTAGATCAAGCACTCCAATTCGAGCGATTCGACCGCCTAACTGAGTATCACTGCAACAGGCTTGATCGAATGACGATGGCGCGTGGCGTGGAGGCGAGGGTGCCATTTCTTGATCGCCGTATCGTCGACTTTGCGTTGGGGATTCCTCATGAAGGTATCGTGGGGACTTCGGGCAAGCAGTTCCTGCAGGCTGTCGCAAAACCATTCCTGCCCTCAGAGATTCTGTATCGCTCAAAAGTCCATTTTCCAAGTCTCGCCGACCAATGGACTTCGGGCGAAGGTGCGGTCTGGGCTTCTGAAATTTTACTGGATTCTAATGCGCAGACACGTCGGTGGCTCAAATCTGATGCACTGGAGCAGTATATTCAGGAACATGATAGCAAAAAGTGGGGTCATGGAAGAGTGATCTGGGCGCTTGTCACACTCGAACTCTGGCTCCAGAGCTTATCCTCACGCAGAGGCGGCAAGCAGTGATTCAGCTTCGGGAACTCCCAAGCGCACAAGCTCTTTTACCAAAAATTCCATATCGTTCTTTTTGTGATCATGGAAAATGGTATTCCATCCCAATTTTTTCGGCGCGATAAGATTGTCCTCGCTGTTATCGATGAACACGCATTCTTCCGCCTTGCATCCTGCGAGCTCAAGGGCGCGTATGAACGTCTCCTCACCATCTTTTCGTATGCCAGTCTCACCCGACACGACAATGATCTCGAATAGATCAGAGAGTTTCATTTCTTCTTTCAATGCATCGAGTCGTTCCTTGCTGTTATCAGTGAGAATCCCCAGTTTATAGTGATCTTTCAGATTCTCTGCTAGTTCCATCATCTCTAGATTCATTGGAGTATTCCTGAAAGCCTCATCCAGAATCTTCATATCAAGATCCTTCCCTACACATGCGCAAAAGTCTTTCCAAATAGCGGCATGGGTTGTTTGCCCCAAGAGCATCTTGGGGTGATTCACTCTGTAGCATTGAAGAATATGATCGAAAGTCACGCCGGAGATACCCTTCTGGATGTTCGTGCAAGTCGTAAATGAGCCTGATCCATCGAGGGTGAGCACTCCATCGAAGTCGAAGAAGATAGTTTTGATCATAGGTAGTGAGTAGGCATGGACTGTCAAAATATCACGAACTCTAAACAAAAAAAAGAACGCTGATTTCTGAGGAGAACAGGCAAATTGAGGCTCTGGACTTTGTTTCGATAATTATGTATATTGCTAATCTAATTTTTCAGCCTGTCTATGAATAACTTAAAGGGAAAGGATCTTACCAGCATCGAAGGCCTGGATGCCGCTGATGCAAGAGCCATCTTCGACACAGCAAAGCTGATGGAGCCTTTTGCCTTCCGACAGAAACTCACCCGTGTCTTGGAGGGTGCGGTTTTGGCAAACCTATTCTTCGAGCCGAGCACGAGGACACGCATCAGTTTCGGCACTGCCTTCAATCGGCTCGGTGGAGAAGTGCGGGATACAAGCGGCACCGAAACGACCTCCATCACAAAAGGGGAAAGCCTCTATGACACAGCGAGGGTCGTGGGTGGATATGCTGATGTCATCACGGTGCGACATCCAAAAACTGGAGCCGCCAAGGAAGTTGCCGATGCAGTGGATGTTCCAGTCATCAACGGCGGAGATGGAGTCGGCGAACATCCCACGCAAGCCCTGCTAGATGTCTACACAATCGAAGCACGCCTCGGAAAGCCCAATGGCAAGACGATCGCGATTGTTGGAGACCTGAAATTTGCAAGAGTCATTCATTCCTTCGCGCGCCTCTTATCGAAGATGTACCAAGGCATCAATTTCAAGTTTATTGCGCCAAATGGTCTGCAGATGCCAGAGAACGTACGAGAGAGCATTCGAACTTCTGGAAGTCAGCACACCATGACTGATCACGATTCTATCAACGCTATCTCGGATGCCGATGTCATCTACATCACACGCACCCAAGAAGAACGCTTTGCCGATCCCGCGGAGTATGAGAGATATAAGGGGAAGCTGAGGATAGACAAAAAAACTTTGGATACCCTCGGGAAGCCGGGCGTGATGCTTCTGCACCCCATGCCGAGAGATAGCAGGGAAGGGTCTAACGAATTGGATCACGATTTGGATGGAGATCCGCGACTCGCAATGTTTAATCAAACTGATAATGGCATCCCTGTGCGCATGGCGATCTTTGCTCTCGTTCTGGATGTTGCTGATCAGATTGAAAAAACTGCTCGTCCAGTGAACTGGCATGTGCCGAAAAAGCCTTAACAGTACCTATTGTGCAGTGCATCTACTGAATAATTTTCGTAGCGTCCACCTGTAATCCTTAATTGTTCTAACGCACTCAAGTACGGAGTTGTTGATTGGGCTGACCAGTTCTAAGCTCCCGTAGAGCGGGGAACCACTACACCGCCTTTAATCTCTGCAGACTCCTGAGTACGTCACAGTTCTTCAGCATCTCGTACACTTCTCTGAGTTCAGAAAGCAGACTCCATCGCCCACCACTCCACAAGAAATGGTACGATGGACATGTGCCTCTCCGTGAGAAGATCATTTCACTGGGTATTCTGGCCTACCTCTTCCTTACCCTGTGCGCTTTCTCGTACACATTCTCTCGACGATCCCCACTTCCCGCTCAGTACGTACGGTACTTCTACGGCATGATGGCCCCCTACCAGGGGTATACCGTGACCAACTTCGCACTCATCGCGGAGGGCCAGACGTCCGCAGGCACTATCGAGCGCATCGATCGCCATTTCCCCTTGCAAGGCAAAGCATCGTGATACACTAGGAGGAAATTCCCCCCCACTCTCATGACGTCGCTCGTCAAAATCGTCACGAAGATCCTCGGTATCGTCCTGCTCCTTGCAGGCATCGCCGGATTCTTCGTCAATGGCACCCTGCTCGTATTTGAGGTCGATGCCGTGCATAACATCGTCCACATTATCTCCGGGCTCATAGCTCTCGTCGCTGCCGGAACCTACAGCTACGCACGTCTCTTCCTGATCGTCTTTGGCATCGTCTATGCGGTTGTCGCTATCCTCGGATTCATGTCCGGAGAAGTCCTCGGACTCTTCTCGGTCAATATGGAGGATAACTACCTGCACGTCGCCATCGCGGCACTCTGTCTCGTGACGGGATTTGGAAGCAGGCCCTCGGCCTAGTCTACCGCCGGGCCCACCGCGTGAAGTCGCTCCACGGCATAGGAAGCGGGTAGGTTGTCGACCCCTCGTCAATCTCCCCTGCTTCCATGCGTCGCAGATCCAGGGTAAACCCGAGGATGCGATCCTGGTGCGTACCACCGAAGACTGCACGGGTAACGCGCACGATCTCGGGGGCTACAGGCGTCACTTCTGTCTCGAGGAACGGGAGTGCACCAGAAAGCTCAAGCTCTCGGCGCGCCCGAAGCACAAGTGCCGTCGCATCGTAGCGCTCGGAGGATGATGCGGAAGACGCATGCGCTGAGGAGATCGGTGCAGGGGTGTCTACTACGGCGTCTACGAGGTCCAGTGCCCTGAGGAGAGCCGCTCCATCGGCAACGCTTTGGTCCTGAGCTCCGGGAAGGGAAAGGAGAGCATGCGCGAGGAAGCGGGCGCGCTCAGGGTACCCCTGGCGATCGCGCTTCATCACGAGATCATGTAGCGCCCGAAGTGCAGCCGCTCCGAACTCTGCGGGGCGATGCGACGTTTCCACCCAGGCACGAAGATCGCGCTCCCAGCGCGAGCGTGCCAAGCCTCCGAGAGCATCCACCTCGGCATCGGCAAAGGGGAATGCGACGATGCGCGCTACCCTGCGAGCACCGCCAATGCCTGCATCGTCGAGTGACCACGCTGCATCGCTCGTTGCAGGGAGCAGTGAAAGGAGTGTCAGCGTATCGGGATCGCCTGTAAACGGAGCGAGTAGCAGTTGGGCAACACGGGGACGGTGCACGGCGAGAGACACGAGCACCGACTGTGCACGAGGACTGAGGGCCCCGAGGGCAAGAATGGCACGCTCGACATCCTGAATGCTTCCTCCCTCTGCGGCTTCCCGTACCGCTCCAAGCAGCACTTCCTCATGCAGCGCCTCCCTGCGGCTTTGTGCCCCGGGGAGGATGGAAAGTGCATCGCCAAGGAAGACGAAATCCCTCTGGAGCGGCGGTGCATCATCTCCCCAGGGAAGACGAGCGAGGAGATCACGCTGCTCCCGAGCGAAGCGATCGGCAATCGTATGCACCTTCCGGAGCGCCCACCACGTCACCGGATCTTCCGCCATGAGCTCTTTCGCATCTCCTGACCACTGCATCCCCGCGGGAACAGCCACAAAGGACCCTCCGACTTCTACGAGGACGGGGGCCGTGATCCCCGCAACGGTCAGCGATCCTTCGTCATGACGCACATATGCAGCTCCTGCAACAACGGTAACGCGGGCACGACCGCATACAACAGAGACCGGAGCGGCGGAGTGAATGAGGAGCGCTCCATGCTCGAGGCGCACAGCGTCACCAGATAGGCTCCAAGCCGTCTCGGGATCCGGAAGGACACTCCCCCCTCCGACGAGGCGAGAGGCACCACCATCGACCACCTGGGCCCCATACGGAAGTCCGCGCATATCCGCCATGCTCGCCGCAAGGAGCAGCGCGACAACGGGCAGGATGACCCAATGGCGGTGAGCCGGGAAAGGCATGGGGGTTTCCTCACATTATAGCAGAAAACGGGCATTTCGTGAATGCTCCCCTCCTCCAATAAGCAGCGTGCCGTAGCGGAGAACTGGGACTCTGCGCTACCCTCGGCGTATGCGGATACTTGGCATCGACCCGGGACTCACCACCACGGGCATCGGGATCATCGAGGCATTCCCCCAATCGATGCGTGCGGTGGATTGGTGCACCATCACCACGTCACCGACCACCCCACTTCCGGAGAGACTTGCGGAGATTGCGAGGGACGCCGAAGGGATCATGGCGAAGTACGCGCCGGATCTCGCGGTCGTAGAGCAGGTCTTCTTCGCCAAAAATGCGCGTACCGCAATCGGCGTCGCGCATGCGAGGGGGGTGCTCATGATGCTCGCAAGCTCGCGCGGAATGCCGGTTCTCGAAGTGACCCCCATGCAACTCAAGTCCGCAATCGCCGGAGACGGCGCCGCAGACAAGCAGCAGCTGAGCAGCATGCTCCTACGATGGATCAATCTCACGGTCATCCCGACGCCCGCAGACGCAGCCGATGCCCTAGCACTCGCGGTGTATGGAGCTTTGCATGGAAAAGAGCTCGCGAGGATTGGGAGTGGGAAATAGGAATAGGAATAGGAGTAGGAGTAGGAATGGGAGTAGGAATGGGAGGAAGCGGCTTCTTGCTATGCGCCCCCCGCACGTTTGCCTGTGATCTTCCCTGGGGACACCGCTCCATGAGCGACATCCCACAGGACTGCATCAGTGGGCATCCTCTCGGGAGCATGCGTCGTGGTGATGATGACCTGGTGATCGGCAAAGGACGAGAGCAGTGCTTCCTGATGCGAAGTGTCAAGCTCGGAGAGGACATCATCGAGAAGAATCACCGGGCGTTCTCGTCGCTGCAGCTCCGTGTAGCCGCCAAGGAGCAGCAACAGTGCAATCACTGCGGAGCGCTGCTGACCGCGGGAGGCGAAGGACGGAAGGATGCGGCCATGCGCGAGGATCGTCCAATCGTCGCGATGGGGCCCCACACCCGTCGACTGCAGCAGGAGATCGCGTTCTTCGCCGTCTGCGAGGGCTGCGAGGAGTTCGCTCTCTATGCCGCTTTGGGTACGTTCTGTCCCCGTGCGTTCACAGAGAAACCGGGCATCGTCCCAGCACTCCCCAAGCAACCGCAGCTCAGAAGGAAGCGTGCACTGCAGGATCTCGAGAAGCTCCAATCTCCTGAGCGTAATGGCCGCCCCCTCTTGGGCAAGCACGGCATTCCACGTCGCAAGATCCTCGCGTCTGCCCGTACCCCGCACGATATGCTTGAGCAGTGCCCCGCGCTGCTTGAGAGCCTTGCCGTAGACTTCCTCAGATCTGCGAAACTCCGGGGAAATCTGCCCAAGGGTGCGGTCGAGGACACTGCGACGGCGGGCAGGCGGGCCCGTGAAGAGCGAAAGATCCTGAGGGAGGAAGACGACGGTGGGCAGCGTCCCGACGAATTCCCCTCGTGCCACGCGTACATCACGCAGGAAATACGCTTTGCGCTTACGCGGAGCCTGCTCGCAAGCGACTTCAAAAGACATCCGCTCTCCTTCGTCCCGCACCCCCTCGGCGGTGACACGGTAAAAGGATTCCCCCCACCGTACCATCTCTGGGTCACTGCGCCCCAAAACGGAGTCGCCTTCCGAAAGCAGAGAGATTGCTTCGACGATATTGGTCTTTCCCGCACCATTCGGTCCTACAAAGACGTGGATAGCACTGCCGGAGAGATCCATCTCCTGCAATGGATAGGAGCGGAACCGCTCGATGTGCAGACGCGCGATGCGCATGCACCCATGTTCGATGCTCAGCAGCTCCTTGGCAATTGCTTCTGTGCCTCTTTGAGAACATCACGAACCGTCCGCAGATACGCTCGACGCTTGATGTAGCGTCCGATGTCCTCAGGGAGCACCCAGACGTGATCTTCGATTTCCTTGCCATCAACGCGCACACTCGCATCTGCCTCAGCAAGGGCAATGACAAAGCCTATGCATTGGCCACAGATATGATCCGGACGAAACCGCCTGTACGAATCGGGAAAGTCATACTGGTAGCAGTGCTCGCTGACGCTCAAAATGGATGCACCGATACCAGCTTCTTCGAAAAGCTCACGGAGTGCGGCGTGGGCAAGGGTCTCCCCCTCCTCCACCCCTCCCTGCGGCAACTGCCAGGCATCACGCTTGCGCGGCTTTCGAAGAAGCAGGATCTCCCACGCTGCACCCTTCGGTCGCAGAAGCAGGATCGACGCACAGCGGCGGTAGCAATCGGGCACGGCGAAAGTGTAAGCGTACAGGGAAGCAGACGCCAATGGCTCTTACGCCGAATGCCTCTCCTCCTTGAGCTTGAGCTTCACGCGCTTGCGGCAAACGGGGCAGAACTTTGTCAGACCCTCCGCATGCTCCTTCCAGGCCTTGCCGCGCTTGTCTTGCTTGTGAAAACGAAAAGTACCGATGCGATAGCCGGTCTCTGAGCAGAACGCCGCAAAAACAGTACGCTTACCACGGGGCATGAGTGGTAGCTTAAGGAAAAATGGAATGGGCGCAAGGGAAAGAACAGGCAAAAATGAAGAATAGAGAATGAAAAGTGAAGAATTACTGAAGGTATGAATCCCTGATTACTTGCATAATTCTTCATTCATCATTCTTCATTTCAAATTTCTTGATCATTAACTCTGTAAAAACGTAAATACACCATTTGCGGCTACCGCCCCCTCCCCCGCCGCCGTCGTGAACTGGGCGAAGTGATTGCTAGCGTTCGTATTGTCTCCCGCCGCAAATATGCCGGGCACAGAGGTCTGCTGATCGGGAGTGACGGCGATGAACCCCTTGTCGTCGAGCGTAGCCCCGAGCTTCGTAGCAAGATCCACGGAAGGAATGGAGCCGACTTCGATGAAGACTCCGTCAACGGGAATCGTATCCGCGCCTTCGAAAGGTTTATCGAGCTTCACACCTTTCACTTTTGTATCCCCGAAGATTTCCAGAACATTTCGCTCCAGGACAAATTTCACGTTCGGCCGCGCCATCACGCGCTCGACCCAGTAGGGCTCCGCCCGAAACTCCTTACGTCGGTGAATCAAGTACACGGTCTTGGCGACTTGTGCGGCGATAGCAGCACCCTCGACAGCGGAGTCCCCTCCTCCGATCACCGCCACATCTTTGCCACGGTAGAAAAACGCGTCACAGGTCGCGCAGTACGTCACGCCTCTGCCGGAGAATTCCTTCTCTCCCTTGGTACCAAGCGTGCGCTTTGCCGAACCTGTTGCGAGAATCACCGTCTTCCCTTCGACAACTTCTCCACCCTGCAGTGTCATACGGAATCCTGAGGATACCTTCTCCAGTTTCTCCACCCTCGCAATCTTGTGCGTCACTTCGGCAAACGATGTCGCATGCTTCTTGAACTTCTCCATGAGATCCGGCCCCCGGATATCTATCTCCCCGGGCCAGTTCCCGACTTCCGCTGCTGTGAGTCCCATCCCCCCATCTTCGGCGCCGACAATGAACGTCTTCAGTTTGTAACGAGCGGTGTAGATGGCAGCTGTGTAACCAGCGCAGCCCAAGCCGATAATCAGAACGTCAAACATGGCTTTAGCTTAAACGCTTCAATGGAAAATTGAAAATTGAGAAATGCTGAACCTCTTACGCCTAGCACGCCATGATCCCACAGAGCTCACACACCCCATCGAGTACCTGATTCTGCGCTTGCAGGGAGGTATGAGCCGTAGCCTGAGAACTCTTCGCATCGATCGCAACGCCGCGCCAGACCTGGAGATGCTCTTCCTCTTTACGGTGCTCGTCGAAGTAGATCTGCGCATCTTCAGAAGCGAGGTTGTACCACATGCAGAGTCCCTCCTTCTTGGTCTGCGCGATCTTCGGTAGCTCCGCCTCGAGGGTGTACATGGTCACGACACCATCCTCGAAAGAGCCATCCGCAAGCTGTTCGAGCTTCATGACTGCTGCAGTGACTGTTGGGCAAGGCTTGTGCGATGTGAGCTCCTGCTCTGTGATACCGAGACTGCTGGCAAACCGCTTCCAGAGCTCCACGTGCTCCTGCTCCTCGATCCGGTTCTTTTCGATCATCCCCGCCAGATCATGCCTCTTCTCATCAGCACGTACGCGGACACGCTCGACAATACCTGGAATCCGACTGACCAAGTGAAAGTACTCCTTTGCATAGACCTGGAGATCCTCCTTAGAGAGCTCGCCCTTGCTCCACTTCTGGTAGAAGGGGTGCTTGAGAAGGCTCATGTCAGCAATCAGGGGATCGAACGTGGCGGGAGAGGTCATGGGTGATAGAGGAAAGTACCCGCATCATAGCGAGCATCAGTGCAGCATTTCAAATATCCAGCCATACAACCGCTGTGCGCCCTCGACGAGCCTCGGCCCTGGGCGATTCAAGAGTGAATCATCGATAACCTTCACATTGCCCTGTTGAACTGCACGAAGTCGATCCCAGCCAGGGCGATGCAGCAGTAATTCCTTCGAAGCCAGTGCCCCTGCCCCGCACCAGCTGATGACGAGAAGATCCGGGTTCCACTCAGCGACCTGATCCAAGGTGACTTCGGGACTAAGCGCACCCGAAGCAACGGGGAACTGCTCCCCGCCAGCGATGCGTGCGATTTCGGGCACCCAATTGCCGGAGGCAAACGGCGGGGCATGCCATTCCTCGATGTAGAGACGTGCCAGCGGCACGTCTCTACCCGCGTACATCGCCTTGGCCTTCTTCTCTACCTCTCGAAATCCCTTCTGCATCGCTAGCACCAATGCCTTTGCCTGCACTTCGCGATCGACGATCGCTCCGATGGACATCATCCACGCGTAGATATCAGCAAGGCTCCGGGGGTCATCGTGCACGACAGAAAACTCTGCTGCACGAAGAGCCTCCGCAAGCTTCGTCTGGATGGATGTCCCGAGAAATACGACATCCGGAGCAAATGGCCTGATGTCTTCGGGATCGATCTTCACCATATCTCGCACATGCGGAATCGCTTTTACCTCCTCCGGAAAATTACTGAACTGATCCGTACACACGATCTGCTTGCCCACTCCCAAGGCAAAAAGGATCTCTGTTACTGCCGGAGAGAGGGAGGCGATACGCATGAACACTGGTGCCATGGGAGGGACTTGAACCCTCAATCCCTTACGGGAACGCGATTTTGAGTCGCGCGCGTATACCATTCCGCCACCATGGCATAGCTGCATTCTACCCGTATTTTTCAACGGGTCAGCACAAAGTCGGATATGCTAGCTCCGGTGCAAACATATCAGTCCTTCAACTTCGATTCCTACGCCTTCTTCCCGGAAGAAGGCCTTATCGAGCTTCGCTACAGCCTGGATGATTCTTTGCATTTCACCGAAACCCTTCAACTACCAACTACCAACTACCAACTACAAACTATCAACTTCTCAGCCGCATTGCAGATGCTCCATCTCCTCGGCGGTATCAGCTACTACAAAACCTGTTGCCCAAAGAAGATTGCAATCAGCACAGAACCCCTGACCAAAGACCAAGCGGAATTCTTCCAAGCAGTCTACGAAAACGGTCTCGGGGAATTCGCCTACAAAAACGGTATGAATCTCTGGGGAAAGATTGTGTTTCCTCATGCATCCATTCAGAGCAAATCCCACAAACCCCACAAGCCTAACAATCCCACCAAGTACCTTGTCCCCATCGGAGGCGGCAAAGACAGTATCGTCACGATCGAGAGACTCCGCGCAGAGGGCAAGGACATCACCCTGCTTCGCATGGGCAAGCATCCACTGATCGATCAGCTCGTAGAGGCAATGCGCCTCCCGTGCATCACCGTAGAGCGAACGATTGCTCCGGAGCTGCTGACGCTCAACGCAGAAGGTGCGCTCAATGGACACGTTCCCATTACCGCGTACCTCTCAGCCCTGGCCGTCGTGATCGCGGAGCTCTATGGATTTGGCGCTGTCGTCATGAGCAATGAAGCAAGCGCGAGCGAAGGGAACGTCGAGCACTTCGGCAGAGCAGTGAACCACCAGTGGAGCAAGAGCGCGGAAGCGGAGGAGATGATCCGGGGATACATGCAGAAATTCATCAA
>VGKY01000011.1 GCA_016866875.1 Candidatus Peribacteria bacterium | reverse complement strand
TGCGACTTGTGCACGTCACAGCGGGGAAAGGGACGTTGCAAACAGGCACAACTCCCGATTGTGCGGATCAGCCATTTGAGCTCTTTCCAGGAAAACTCATCATCCTCACTCCTGGCACATGGCACAGATTCTCAACGGGTGAAACAGGCCTAACTGTGCAGCCCGTTCACCCTGTAACACCAACGAGCGGCGCAAGCGCGAATAGCCATGAAATGTTCTTAGCAACGTGGAGGGACATAGGAGACATGCTCAAAACCATTCAGAGAGGTGCAACCAGGTAATCGCCCAGCTCCCCAAAATTTGAATGTGTAGAATTGCCCTCACCAATGGCGGCTCCGATTTGGAAGAACTGCTTGGAGACATGCAGAAAGCAGGCGGTAATAGGCATGTGGAGTCATGGAAAAATGGAGAGACAGCGATGATCCTCAATCGCTTTGCCGTCACATCAGAGCGTGTTGCAGTAAGGCAGTATCCGTTGCAGGGAAAGCGTTACGTCCTCTGCTACAACGGCGAAGTGTATGGTCATGCGGGGAGGAATTTTGTAGATGAACGCAGGCATGAGAGCGACGTGCACTTCGCATTAGATGTACTCGAAAAAGAGGGCATTGAGGCCTTTCTTGCTGACGTGGATTTCCAAGGTTCACTGCTGATTCACGATAAGGCGCATGGCATATGGTATGCAGTTGTAGATCAACTCAATACGGCAGGATGCTTCTTTGCTGATTACAAGGGCAATCTGGTTTTAGCTTCGGAACATGCTGTGATTCATGCCGCCTTGGAACAATTGGGTGCTCCTGCCCATGTCCCGATCAATATTTTGAAGAACGGTACCTATCTGAAAATTGACAGAGATGGCAGCCAGGAGGCGATTGCCTATAGAAATGATGCACGACAGGTGTATAGCGGTACGGAGTATTCCGCAGCGCATTTTGAGAGGAAAGTTGAAGATATTGCGGTGACTCTACGCGAGGCAATACGACTTCGGATTCCCATTGAAGGAGATGTCGGAGTTCTGTGCAGTGGTGGTCTGGATAGCAGCATCGTATGCGCTCAAGCAGCCAGCATTTTGAGAGAGCAGAGAATGCTAGATCGATTGAGGATATTTACTCTTGGAGATACCCAGCTTGGACTGCAATCGGAAGAGAATGATCTTCGCAATGTCTTTGTGCTGATGGAGCATCTAGGTCTCGATCCAGCCCGACATTTGCATGTCATTCACCCGCGTGAGATTGCAGCAGTGCAACGCTATTTATTGAGAGAGAAAGTTTTCACGGCTCGTCCACGACTCATTACTCCCAATCCGATTTTGAGAACACAAGTGAGACACACGGTCATGATGTCCGCATTGCTTGGTTCCATTGTCCGCATAGCGCCAAATCTGACCTCTATCCTGTCAGGAGATGCGGCAGACGAATTATTCGCAGGGTATAACTCCATGAGGAGTGGCGTTCAGAATGCAGAGGACATGAGACGCAATATCCGTCAGAAACTTGATGATTTTCCTCTCAATGACGCTGCTCGAATTTCCCTCTCATGTTTTCATGGAACAACGAGCGCATTGCATTCTTTTGCTTTTCCACCAAATCGGGGACATCCATTGGAGGTGAGAATGCCATTTACCAGCCATCGAGTTCTCCAATCATTGCGAGATGCCCACCCTGATTATGTGATTGGGAAAGAGCAGGACGCAGTGCTTTCAAAATATCTTTTGAGGAAAGTAGGAAAAGCAATTGGCTTGCCCATGTCCATCGCAATGAGGAAGAAAATACCGTTCAACGAAGGTGGATCGGGCAATCGCAATGGTGAGCCGAATGCAAGCGAGAGGGAAACAGCAAGTCTGTACTGCTCTACCGAGAGCTTGCGAAGGCAGATTGGAACACATGAAGCTTCATTGCGGCGGCTGCATATTCTCGATGCAGATGAAAAACTGGATCAGCGATCTCTTGTGGCAAAACACGACGAACTTGCTCTCTATCTTGCTGGGTTTTCGGCTGGATTGGGCAGGTTATTGAATGGGAACGCATTTCGTGAATCTATGCCTGACTCATCCTATTCAACTCATACAATGGAACAGGAGTATGTACCCGCTCCTCTCTCCTAGGAGTTTGTGTCCATGAGCAGGCTCCTAAGGATTTAGACCATGTAGTACTGCTCACTTCGTTCGCAGACTACATAGCACCGTATGCAGATTTTTCATGAAGGGTCTCACGCAGCATCACTTTTAACATTTTTCTGCCAACTGTTGTTTTGAGATACTTTTCTCTGCGAACAGCATCACCTTTGTTTATGTACGATTCGAGGAATATCAGTGCCAAAGGTCGCCGCGCTTTCGTGGAAATCACGCTGCCTTCCGTATGTTCTTTCAAACGCTTTTTGATGTTTGTGGTATAGCCGATGTACAGACCATCATCCTTTTCGCTCTGCAGAATATAGACATGAAACATAGCAGTGTATTTTCCCTGAGTTATGAGATGGTGGCAATGTATTGCCGCAGTAGTAGATCTCGGTGCTTCGCACCTCGATCACTACACGGCACTCAGTACTGCTGATGTCGTTTCACAAAATCTGATGGCTGTGCCACGAAGTCTGCGAACGAAGTGAGCAGTACTTCGTGGAGCGGGTGAGCGGAATCGAACCGCCCTTCCCAGCTTGGAAGGCTGGTGTAATAGCCACTATACGACACCCGCAGAGGTAATGAACGACAGACATATGCATCATAGCGTACATCTGGAGCTGATCACATCAATCCTCGCTACTTCTTGTGGAGGCGAAGCGCCGCCGAATTGATGCAGTACCGTAGCCCCCCTTTCCCTGGGCCATCGGGAAAGACGTGTCCGAGGTGGCCTCCGCAGCGACTGCAGCGCACTTCGGTACGGCGCACAGCGAGGGAATCGTCGTCGCTTGTGGCAATGGCATCCACTGCCGCTGGCTGCGTATAGCTCGGCCAGCCGGTACCGGAATCAAACTTGTCTACCGAGGAAAATACTTCCGCACCGCAGCCTGCACAGAGATACATTCCGTCCTCTTTGCAGTCCCAGTAGGCATTGTGAAATGGTGGCTCCGTTCCGCAGCCACGAAGCACGTCGTACTGCTCCTCGGTGAGGAGCCGCCGCCACTGCGCATCGGTGCGATCCATACACACATACTAAACCACATCAGGCCATAGCCTCCATCAGCTCCTCTACCCCGCCGATCACAAGGCTCACGGCAAAGAGGAGGAGCAGGATGCTCGTGAATTGAAAGATTCTCCTCATCGGAACGCGATGGAGCCCTCGGAAGAGCAGAACCGTCATGCCCACGGCAAGCATGACTCCCATAGCAGCAGCGACACTCGAGAAAATCTGCGACGCACGGAAAGCCGATGCCTGGAGGAAGAGAACGGTCTCGGTTCCTTCACGCACGACCGCGAAGAAACTCATGAAGAAGATGCCCCACCAAGACCCCCGGTCGATGTGCTCTGTCGCCTCATCCGTCACCTGCATGCGGACATCGCCGCGCACGCGCGCCATCCACACCACGAGCCAGAAAATGCAGGCCGCCGCGACGAGCATGGTCACACCCTCGGCGATTTCTTCAAGGTGTGCAGGAAGGCTCTGGAAGAAGAGGTGGACGGCAACCGCGATGGCAATGCTGCACAGGATTCCTGCAAGAACGCCGTTCCAGAGCGCGAGCTTGAGGCGGTTGCGCTGCAGTTGATCGATGACCGTGAGGACGATCGCGACGACGAGGGAAGCTTCGAGAGTTTCACGGAAGGTGATGAGCAGAGCTGCTGACATTGCACAGAATGGGAAAGTCGGTGATACGTCACCCAAGAATCGCGCGTGGCGGTCGGTGATGGAGAGAGTATAGCATGGAGGAAAATCCCCTCAAGAGATTTTTCGATAGCGACAGATCCATGATATCCTCTGCTCATGCAGAGATTGATGATCATCGCTGGCGCGGTTGCCGCACTGGCATTTCCATCGTGGGGCTACGCGCAAGAAGGCGTCACCGCATACGACGAATCACAGTTGACGAGCCTGTACCGATCGCTCCTCAAGTACCCCCAAGACGAGTACATCCAAAAGCGGATTGCCGATGAGAGGGCGAGAGTACGCGCCGCTATCGAAAAGGAGATTCGGAAGACCGCGGACACTTCGAAGGAGCCTCCAGCCCCTCAGGATGGACAGGGGCTCCCCTCGGCCATCGAACAGCAGAGGACGGTGGTGAGTGGCCTCGAGGAGCGCCTGAAGGAACGCAAAGTGAACCGCGATCTCCTCCTTGCCGAGCAGCAGAAGTACTACGGCACTAGCCAGCCCCTAGGAGAAGAGGAAGGCGAAGAGTTCCGCCTGGCAAAAAGCCATGAGGATTTGCTCGCAAAGCTCGCCATCGACGAGGAGCGCATCGGTGTACTCGAGTCGGTGCTGTCACTCGAAGAGCAGCGCTTCAGCAAACTCAACCGCGATCAGTGGCTTGCACAGTTCGGCCACATCATTCGCATCCTCACATGGATCGGCATCCTCGTCGCCGTCGTCGCGGCTGAGCGCATGATCCGCAGTATTCTTTCGCACAGGATCGTGCTGCAGGAGAAGCGCTACATCGTGACAAAGCTCTTCACGACTGCGGTGTACACCGTGCTCACAGTGTGGGTACTCACGACGGTCGTTGCGGAGCACCCGGGCATCCTCACATCACTCGCCATCGTCGGCGCCGGTCTCGCCGTTGCCCTCCAGGACGTCGTGAAGGATGTCGTCGGCTGGATCATGATCCTCCAAAAGCGCCTCTTCACGCTCGGCGACCGCGTGTCTGTGGGTCCGTACACCGGCGATATCGTCGACATCACCCTGCTGCGCACGACGATGCTCGAGGTGCATTCCTCACCTGAGGCTGCCGTACAGGAGCGCACGGGCCGTACCCTCACCATGCCCAATGCAGCGGTACTGACCTACGACGTCGTGAACTTCAATCGAACGTCGGACTACGTGAAGGCGGAGATGGGCTTTACCCTCACCCTCGAAAGCGACTGGCACAAAGCAGAAACGATCTTGGGGGAAATCCTCGATCGCGTCACGGGGGAATACACTCGCGCTGCACGCAAACAGTACGACGTCCGCACTCGTACGCTCTTCGTACGCCAGGAACCTTCAGGCCCCGAGATCTACATGGACATTGCGGGAGATGGCATCGCGGTACGCCTGCGATTTACGATCCCCATCGGCATGCGTCGCGCCGTGATCACGCAGATTACCCAAGAAACACTGCATGCCTTCGCAAAGGAAGAACACGTTTCCCTCGCGTACCGCACCAGCATGGTCTACAACGCCGAGCACCCCGCGCCGCCGCTCTTCGACCCACGGGCGTAGTCCTTGCATCACAACCCCATAAACATCCTGTGTACCGCACGCTCCCCCCTTGCCTCGGGGTGAAATGTGGACGCAAGGAAGCGCCCCTGCGTCACGAGAACGGGGTTTCCCTCATACGTAGCTAATGTCTCGACAGCTTTTCCCGTTCGGATGATCTTCGGTGCGCGGATGAACGCGCACTGCACCCGTCCCATGGTGGAAAGATCCATGTCGGCATGGAAACTCTGCAGTTGCGAACCGTACGCATTGCGGTCTATGGTCATATCGACCAAGCCCAATGAAGGCGGAGCGTTCTTTCCGTGGATTTCTGAAGCAAGAAGAATCGCCCCTGCACATGTACCGAAGATCGCCAGATCGCCCTTCTGGGCGCGATCCAGAATGCAATCCCATAGTCCGCACGACTGCATCAACCGCGCCATCACCGTACTTTCCCCACCGGGAATGATGAGATGTGAGCAACCTTCAAGATCCGTTATAGAGCGCACCTCCTTCGCCATCGCATGCAATGCCTGAAGCACGTCCATGTGCTCCGCAAAGTCTCCCTGCAGTGCCAAAACACCAATCATCGTAGGAAAGGGTACAACGTACTACGTACTACCTGCTACCTACTCCTTCCTACTTTTTCTCTCTTAGAGTCCCCTCTCCTGCATCTTCGTAGGCAGCGCCCCGATCTCCAGTCCCGGCATCAGCGCTCCGAGGCCCGAAGAGACGCGCGCAAGGACTGCGGCGTCGTTCCAGTGCGCAGTCGCCTCTACGATCGCACGGGCAACGCGCGCAGGATCGCCGGATTTGAAGATCCCCGATCCAACAAAGACCCCTTCGGCACCGAGACTCATCATGAGCACTGCATCGGCGGGCGTAGCGAGGCCTCCGGCGACGAAAGTCACTACGGGCAGGCGCTGCATGGAGGCAACTTGCAGGACCAACTCCTGGGGAACGCGCTCCTTTTGAGCAAATTTTTTGATCAAACTTGATCGCATACCCTTGAGGCTTAGGATGTCCATGCGCATCTGCTTCCAGTGCCGGACGGCCTCGACGATATTTCCCGTGCCCGCCTCTCCTTTCGTGCGGATCATGGCAGCACCTTCGTCGATGCGCCGCAGCGCCTCACCGAGATTTCTGGCGCCACAGACGAAAGGAATCTTGAATGGTCGTTTATCGATGTGCGCAAAAGGATCTGCGGGCGTGAGGACTTCGGACTCATCGATGAAGTCGATCTGAAGTTCCTCGAGGATCCGCGCCTCAGCCGTGTGCCCGATGCGCACCTTCGCCATGACGGGGATCGATACCGCAGCCTGGATCTCCTCGATGAGCTGAGGGTCACTCATACGAGCTACTCCGCCATGCGCACGGATATCGCTCGGGACGCGCTCGAGGGCCATCACCGCGCATGCACCAGCCTCTTCGGCAATCTTGGCCTGCTCTGCCGTGACGACATCCATGATCACCCCACCCTTGAGCATGCGTGCGAGATCTTCGCCGAGGATGTTGCGGTTTTGCATCGCTCTTAGTATATGGAGGTTGAAGGGCAATCCAAGGAAAATGTGCCCATGTAGAGACGGCACTCCGTGCCGTCTGCTCTATCCCCGAGACGGCAAAAATGCCGTCTCTACCGCAAGCGATTCATGAATATTTCCATTATAATCTTCGCATGGATCGTCGCACCGTCATCCTCGTCGATCAGGAAAACCATGCCATTGGCACAGAGGAAATAGTTGCGGCACACAGCGGCGATGGCCAACTGCATCGCGCATTTTCGGTGTACGTCTTTCGCAATTTCGGCAAAGAAATCCTGATCCAAAAACGCAGCAGCAAAAAAATGCTCTGGCCGGGAATCTGGGCCAATAGCTGCTGCAGCCACCCGATGGAGGGCGAAGCGCCGGAGGATGCAGGCAAGCGACGGCTCATGGAAGAACTCGGCTTCAGCTGCGATCTCAAGCCCGTCTGCAGTTTCGTCTACCGGGCAAACGATGGCGAGCGCGGCGTGGAGCACGAACACGTGACGGTGCTGCTGGGCCTGGTGGATGAGACCGTGAAGCCAGTGCCGAATCCCGATGAAGTCGCGGAAATCGAGTGGATGCCGATCAACGTTCTCAAGAAAGAAATGCGGCTCGATCCTCAGAAATTCGCTCCGTGGTTTCATCTCGGCATGAACGCCATTCGCGAATCACTCCCATGAAGCAAGATCAAGCTCTCCACCTCGCCATCATCCCCGATGGCAACAGACGCTGGGCGCGCGCGCAGGCTCTCCACCCGTGGAAGGGGCACGAACGAGCCATCGACAACTTTCGCGGCATCACCGAATGGTGCCGCAACGATCCTCGAGTGTCCGTGCTCACGGTCTGGTGCTTCTCTACCGAAAACTGGAAGCGCGCCCCTGAGGAGATCGCCAAGCTCATGACCATGCTCGAAGAATATCTGCGCAAGGAGCGCAAGGGATTTTTGGAGAAAAAGACCCACTTCGTCCACTCCGGCCGCCGCGACCGTATTCCGCCGTCGCTTGCGAAGTTGATTGCAGAAGTGGAGGAAGAAACAAAAGATCAGCGTGAGTTCACGCTGCACCTTGCTGTCGACTACGGGGGCAAAGATGAAATTCTCCGGGCAGTCTCACGGTACGAAGAAGCGAAAAAACGAAGGAACGGTGATGCTCCTGATCTCCCAGAAGAAGACGCATTGAGAATGTATCTCGACCACCCCGAACTCCCCGATATCGATCTCATCCTCCGATCCTCGGGCGAGCAGCGCACGAGTAACTTCTTCCTGTGGCAGACAACCTACGCAGAATGGGTATTTTCGGAAAAACTGTTTCCCGACATTACGGAAAAAGATCTTGCAGAAGCTGTGGCAGAGCTCGAACGAAGAAAACGGCGCTTTGGAGCATAGTCAACCCGGAGGCTGGTGCGCGCTCGAGGCGGCGCGACACCGTTGCCTGGGGCCCCGCAATCGACATAAATCGACTGGGAGCGGCTCTTCTACGGTCTGCCAGAGGCAGCGCAGAAGAGACCCACATCGTAAAGCCGACGCATTGACTGTCAACCGCGAGAAACGGAATATGGCTTTCGCATGCCAAAGGCTACAACTGCATCGGCTCCGGGAAAGATCATCCTCTGTGGCGAATACGCCGTGATCTTCGGGCATCCAGGCATTGCCGTACCTGCGGATAAGCGCGTAGAGGTAACCTATACACCAGGAAATGAGTGGATCATCACATGGGATGGTGTGACTGGGGATAGCACCAAAGCCAATGCCTACGTTCACACAATCCTCGACGCCTGCGCAGAGCAATGCGCTATAGAGCCGGGGAATCTCCATATAAGCAATACCATCCCCCTGGGCAAAGGCATGGGATCATCGACGGCACTCACCATCGCTGTCACTAAGGCAATATTTGGGTGTCATCCCGAGCATAGCCCGCCTCGGCCGGCGAGTCGGACGGGTCGAGGGGCGCTACGGAAGAAAATCCTTGCCGCCGAAGACAGCGTGAACCCCGGACACAGCGGCATCGACTTTGCGGTAATCTGGGAAGAGAAACCGGTGTACTTCAAAAAACCGAACGCTCCGAAACCCCTGAATCTCCCTCACGTCATCATCCAAGCATTGCAGACTGCCACCCTGATCGACACGGGGGCCCCGAACGAGACGACGCCACAACTCGTAACGTGGATCACTATGCGTCATGTACAAGGTGACAAAGCGATCGAACCTGCGATCCATACGATTGGCGGATGTGCGCTTCGCATACAAGAGCTTGCCTCGCTGAGCTCTGTCGAGGCGCAGCAAATGTTTACGCAGATCATTCGCGATCACCACCGCGCACAAGTGCAACTTGGTATCGTGAATGCGCAGACGCAAAGTCTGATCGAACAGATCGAGCAAAAAGGAGGATGCGCAAAAGTGATTGGTGCGGGAGGAAGGACGGGAGGGAGTGGGATGGTGATTGCGTTTGAAAATTAGGGAATTCCTCAATTCTTCAATTCTTCCATTCGCTCATTCGTGCCATGATGCAGCTATGGTGACATCTCGCTCAACACCGAACATCGCCCTCATCAAGTACTGGGGCAACCGTCACGACGCCTACCGCCTCCCTGCAGCAGACAGCGTCTCCATCACACTCGATACACCATGTGTGGAAGTAACGATGAAGCACTCGCCTTCTTTTATGTTCCAATCGTTCCTCTCTGATGGAACGGAAAAAGTACTGAAGGAGAAAGATATCGCACGCATTGAGCACCACCTGAGCCTCACAAAAGAATTTTTGGCAGAGCGTAATCTCCCCGATGCCATCCCAGAATCCCTCTCAGTCGTCATCCGCTCGGCAATACCACCAGCAATCGGCATCGCTTCATCGGCAGCAGTCTTCTCGGCACTAGCAAAGTGCTATGCAGCGCTTGCGGGAAACCGTTCAGACAAGGATACGAGTATCATTGCTCGCCTCGGATCGGGCTCCGCAGCCCGCAGCATCTTCGGAGGATTTGTTGCCCTTGTGAATGATCCTGAAAGCCGAAACCTGAAAGATGAAGCGTCATCGCAAATTTCCTCCGCCTACGCCTCGCAAATCGCCGACGAACACCATTGGCCCCTCTTCGACATCATCATCGTCCCGACGATGGAAGAGAAGAAGGTAGGATCCACCGAAGGGCATCACATGGCGCACACGAGCCCGCTTTTCCCAAGGCGTGTAGAAGCAATCACACAGCGCAGACAACAGCAATGCATCGACGCGATCCTCGCAAAGGATTTTGAGAAACTCCAAGCAGTCACGGAAGAAGACTGTTGGGACATGCACAACGTGATGCGCACCCAGACGCCATCGCTGCAGTACCTCAACGACGAAACGTATCGCATCACGGAAGAGATCGAGGATCTGCGGGAGCGCGAGCACCTCCCCGTCCTCTACACAATGGATGCTGGGCCAACGGTGCATCTCATTTGCGAGGAAGAAGCACTGGATGCCATTAAGCGTTTTGCGCATGCCCAAAAAAACTGTCGGATTTTTGAATCTTCTATAGGAAAAGGCGCCGAAGTAATTGAGAATTGAGGATGGAGAATTGAGAATAATCCGCATGTCACACTGAGCGTAGTCGAAGTGCGACATGCGGCGACAAACGATATCGTCCTTCGACTACGCTCAGGATGACATCATTGTCGCCTTACTATCTGCATTCCATGGATCTCCGCTCACTCCCGCCGGCTCTGGATGCTCTGCAAAGAGTAAACGCGCGCCGCACGATGATCGAGCAGGAGCTTGGTGTCGATTGCTCTTCACTCGCGGTCAACGCTTCTACACTCGGACACAGCGAGGAGAAAAATTGTGAGAACATGTTCGGTGCTGTGCCGATTCCCGTGGGGCTCGCGGGCCCCGTCACCTTCACTCTGAGTAGTGGCACGGAGACGACCGTACACCTTCCCCTGGCAACCACCGAGGGTGCGCTTGTTGCGAGCGTCAATAGAGGATGCAAAGCCCTAAGCCTTTCCGTCTCGGCCGACGCGTCGGACGGATCGAAGGGTGTACGAACGTCCTCGATCTATCATGGAGTGACCCGATCCATCGCATTGCGCATCGCAGATTCCGCATCGAAAATTTCCGATTGGATACGCGCCCATGAACACTCGTGGAAGGCCGTTGGAGAATCCACGAGCTCCCACCTCAAAATTGTTTCGTACGACATCGATGAGGCAGACGGGCATGTGTTTCTGACCATCGCTGCCGATACCGACGAAGCGATGGGGATGAACATGGTGACCATTGCAGCACAAGCGATCGGTGAGTGGATGCAGAAGCACCAACCGAGCTGCACGCTCGTCACCGTCGCAGGCAATGTGGATAGTGACAAGAAACCGAGCAAGCGTACGCACGATCGTGGGAGAGGATATGAAGTATCGGCGGCCTGCCATCTGTCTTCTGCGGTCATTCGAGACGTCCTCAAAGCAACCCCCGAGGCCATGCTCGAAGTAGCGAATGCAAAGTTGAAGGCAGGATCGAAGATCGCCGGAAGCATCGGCAGCAATCTCCATGCCGCCAACATCATCGCCGCGCTCTACCTGGCAACCGGCCAAGATGCCGCGCATGTCGTCGAAGGATCGATGGCGGATACCACGGTAGAACCGTTGCCTGACGGGGTACGCATCTCCGTTCGTCTTCCCGCGCTCCTTCTGGGGATTCGCGGTGGAGGTACGACACTTCCAGCGCAAGCTCGATGCCTGGATATTCTCTTTGGCAAGCACATCCATACGCCACGACATCTCGCAGAAATCATTGCTGCAGCGGTGCTCGCGGGAGAGATTTCGTTGCTCGCGGCGCAAGCGAGTCACACCCTCGCGAAGGCGCATCGCGCACTCGGCAGGTAATTCTTCGCAAATCTCCTTGATGATCAAACCTCCTAGGAGAGAATGCTCGTGGAGTAACCACACGACGATAGAGTTGCTCAGGTGATCAGGAATGCCTCCTTACCTACGCACGTCGGGCAGCGGCTCGGTACTTGCTGCACGACCATCGACCACTGAGCGTCGATGACCCCGTTTCCGGGTTGACTCGACAACCAAATCCTCCCGTGACCCCTCGGGGTCGCGGACATTTTTCTGGCCGCAGGAAGATGCCTCGACTACGCTCGGGAAGACATGCAAGGAAAGCACTCAACAATCGTGAGCTTTGGCCGCTACCTCCCCATCGGTCGCATCACAACGGAGGAGATCGCAAAGGCACACGGGCAAGATCCAGCTGCCATTCACGTTGGTCTGGGCGTGGAGGAGAAGACCGTCCCTGCAGAGGGGGAAGACAGCTTTACCATGGCCTTCGAGGCCGCGAAGCAGGCCACGTCGCTCGCGAGCGACGTGGCAGGCATTCAGCCTTGTGATATCTCCGCAGTGTACGTGGGTTCCGAGAGCCATCCCTACGCCGTGAAGCCGACGAGCGGCATGGTAGCTGCTGCACTGCAGGTGCATCCCTTTTGCTTCTGCGCCGATCTCCAGTTTGCCTGCAAAGCGGGAACGGCCGGTGTGCAGATCGTCGATGCCTTCATACGTTCGGGGCAAGTCCGCTATGGTCTCGCAATTGGGAGCGACACCGCCCAGGGGCGCCCGGGCGATGCGCTCGAGTACACCGCGGCGGCAGGCGCGGCAGCGGTGATCCTTGGTTCGAGCGAAGAAAGGCATGCGCTGTGTCGCATCGACCAAACGCTCTCCTTCACCACCGACATACCGGATTTCTGGCGAGCGCAGGGTGAGCAGTTTCCTGTCCATGCCGGCAGATTTACCGGGGAACCGGGGTACTTCGCTCACATGCGCGAGACAATCAAAAGAATCCTCGATGTGAGCAACTCTGCGATGGCCGACTTCTCGCACGTCATCTTGCATATGCCCAATGCGAAGTTCCCGTCGCGCATCGCCAAGGAATGTGGCATCAGCAAGGAGCAGCTCCAGCATGGCTTCATCGTTCCGCGGATCGGCAATACGTACGCTGCATGCTCACTGCTCGGTCTCACGTACGTCCTGGAGCACGCCAAGAAGCATCAACGCATCCTCCTCGTCTCCTACGGATCGGGTGCTGGCTGCGACGCATTCACCATGACGATGCTGCGCGATGGCCAACCGCTTCCCGTCGATCATCGGATTCCCGCATACATGGATTACGGCGCGTACCTGCGCAGGGTGACGGCATCTGCACACTGACAAAAGCCCGTAGAAGGCTGTTGCGCCTTAGTCGCATCGGGTATACTACACAGGAAGCAATGAATGCAGACGTTTTCCTCGTGGGATCAGGGCAGACCCGCTTTGGCGAGTGGTGGGACAAATCGCTCCCGGCGCTCATCGAAGAAGCGGTATCTGCAGCGATCACCGATGCCGGCATCACCGCACTCGACATCGACGCTATCGTCATCGGCAACATGATCGGCCAGCAGATCTCTGGGCAAGGCCAGCTCGGGGCGATGACCTCCGCGCTCCTGCCGCACCGCCCGCCGGCGCTGCGGGTGGAAGCCGCATGTGCTTCGGGGTCTGTCGCTGTGCACACTGCCTGCGCGCTTCTGGAGAGCAAGCGCGCGGAAACGGTGCTCGTCGTCGGTGCAGAGAAGATGACGGACGCGGAAAATACCGCCATTGCAAGCGCGCTCATGGGAGCAGGCGACAGCGAGAGAGACGCGCCGGCAGGACTCACCTTCCCTGGCATCTTCGGGCTCATCGCCAGTCGTTACATGCATGACTATGGTCTGACACGTGAAGAGCTCAGCCTCGTCAGCAGTAGGCACCATGAGCACGCAAAAGCCAATCCCTACGCGCAGTTCCGCTCCTCAGTGTCACCAGAGAGCGTGAGCAGTAGCGCTCCAGTCGCCGACCCTCTGCGCCTGCTCGACTGCTCTCCTATCAGCGACGGAGCGGCTGCCATCATCCTTTCTCGAACGCGCAAAAGTCCGCTGCGCCTCGCAGCCTCGCAACTGGCCACAGACGCACTGAGCCTCGCGGAGCGACCGACGATCACCTCATTTGCCGCAACGCGCGATGCGTTCTGCCGTGCGTGCGAGGAAGCGGAGATTGACCGTAAGGAGATCGCGCACCTCGAGCTCCATGACTGCTTCTCCATCGCCGCGCTCATCAATCTGGAAGACATGCAATTTGCCGATCCTGGTCAGGGAATCGGTATCTATCGAGACGGGTTGCAGGAGATGTCGGTGAACCTCAGCGGCGGCCTCAAAGGATGCGGACACCCCGTTGGAGCAACCGGCGTGAAGCAGATCCGTGATCTCGCAAAGCAGCTCAAGGCGAGCAAGCAGCGCTTCGGTGCAGCCCACAACTTCGGCGGAGCCGGTGCTACCTGCTGCGTCCACATCCTCGAACACGCCTGCGAACCATGATTACTCCTCCGTCCCTCCATCGGCATCTACGATCGTGGCACGAGCGCATGGAACGCGGAACAATCTCCGCTGTGACCACCGTCCGTCATCCGCCAGCAGGATTCCCCGATGAGCCTCGCATCATCGGACTCATCACCCTCGATGGAGGATCATCCGTCATTGGTCGCATCGCGGGAATCTCTCCGCGCATCGGCGATCGTGTGGTGCCACGCATGAGTATGGAGCGCGTAAACGAACAGAAGCTTCGAGCCTACGACGTCGTGTATGAAGTCGCTGCGCCTGCTGCTTTGCAGGAAGATCCTTTCGTCTTCGAAGGGTACATCCTCGCACTCACCGGCCCCTCTGGCGTCGGCAAATCGACCGTGAGCAAGGTGCTGAGCTCGGCGCTCAGCGGCATCGTGACGCGCGTACCCATTCTCACGACGCGAGAGCCCAAAGACGGCGACGATGGGGAGTACCTCTATGTCACGCGGGAAGAGTTCATCCGCCTGGAAGATGCGGGAGCCCTGGCTGCCTCAACGAGAATCCCTTCGGTCTCCGAAGATCGCCGCTATGGCTACCGCACGGAAGACATCTGCAAGATCTGGAATGAAGGACGGGTGCCGCTCGTCGTGACGGAGATGCACCTACTGCAGGGATTGGCGAGATCGTTTGGCAGACGGTCCATCCTCTCCTGCGGGCTTTTGCCGCCCGGCACGAGCCGCAGAGCCATGCTCTCGCAGCTTCTCCACCGCTTGCGCACGCGCGGCAGGGATTCTGAGCAGAGCATCGCCGACCGCGTCAGAAACGCTTCGTCGGATCTCGACTTCTTCAGCCACCGCAAGGAGCTCTTCGATCACCTGCTCGTCAATGACGACATCGACGCGGTCATCGCAACGCTCAAGGGGCACGTGCTCCGCACGCAGGAGGATACGCGATGATTGCTCTGTACGTGGGATGTGCTTAGATCTCCACCCCACCGCAGGAGACCCCCTGAAGAAAGACCCCTCCAAACATTGCCAAAAATAAGAAATTAGTTCCATTTATCCTTTGTACCAGTGAAAAGATTCCGGGGCCCTCGGGCGTTTCTCATGTAAAAATCCACATGTACGAATTTTCCCAATCCACATCGAAGCGGCTCTTGCCGATCGGGTTATACTGCCGCTTCCATGAAGAAGCGTCGTATCCCCCACCGCATCGTACGGACGAGCAACAAGCACTCCAGGGCTGTGCTCAAGGGCGAGACCGTCATCATTCGCCTTGCGCGCAATCTCTCGCAAACAGAAGAGCAAGTGCACATCCGCGATCTCCTGCGTCGCATGACAAAGATCGTTCTTGAGGAACGCACGAAAGTACTGGTCAATCCCTTCAGAGAGATCCTGCAGGGAGACAGCACCTGCACTGTGCGTCTGGCGACGGGAAAAGTGTATCGCTATAGCCTTGCTGCGGGATCCAGGACTCGGGCGACACTGCAGGGTAATACTTGGAAAGTAACGATCGGACCGAGGACCCATCGCGATGCAATCCACCGATTTCTCTGGAAGACCCTTGCACACGCGGAGCGACGCCGCATCACGGAGCTCACGGAGAGCATCAATCGCCAAACACTTCGCGTACGCATTCGCGGCGTCCGTCTGCAGTTCGCCTCAAGTCAGTGGGGCAGCTGTAGCCCTCGGGGCATCGTTATGATCAATGTCGCGCTCCTGCTGCTGCCGCCGCGCTTTCTCAAGTACATCATCATCCATGAGCTCAGTCATCGCATCCGCGCCGATCACTCCGAGGCATTCTGGAAGATCGTTGAGGGTGCCATGCCGAGCTATGAGCGCGTACGCAAGGAGCTTCTCGAGTACAGGTTGCCCACGGTCTAAGGCGCGCAGGAATTGGTCGCCTTGGAACAGTGCCGTCACGCATCCAGTGAGCGAAGCATGGAAAGCGCACTGTGCGACGAGTCCAGCATGTGCTGGACGAGAAGTTTGTGCTTTCCGCTGAGCGAACTGCAGATGCGTAGGCACTGTTCCACCGGCGACCACGCTTTTCTTTCGGCCATTTCTTTTGGCAAGACAAAAGAAATGGCCAACCGAATGGCAAGAGCGCCAATCCCCTGTACGATCCAAGCATGATGCATTGCAAGAGAGCACTCGAAGTAGCAACCAAAGCAGCCAATGCTGCAGGAGCTCTCCTCGAGCACAAGCAATCTGCACTGCTTGCAGGTGGCTACGACGCCATTGGCGTGGGAACGAAGAGCGGCCCCCATGACTACGCATCGAGTGCAGATAGGGAGGCACAGGAAGCCATCGTTGCGATCATCCAGAAGGAGTTTCCCGACCATCGGTTTCTCGGAGAAGAGGGCGACACCGACCATCTCGGAGATCCCTCCTGCCCCTACCGCTGGATCATCGACCCGCTCGACGGGACGACAAACTTCATCCACGGAAAACCCAACTACGGGACCATCATTGCTCTCGAGAAAAGCGGCGAAACGATTCTTGGAGTGATGACCCGCCCTCGCTTTGGTGAAACCTATACGGCAATCCGCGGTGAGGGTGCATATCTCAACGGCACACGCTGTCAGCTCCGCAAAACTCTTGGCATGGATGATGCCATTTTTAGCTGCAATATCGCACATAGAGCTGTAAAAAATCCCGACGGCACCCTCAGTGTCCCCATCCCCTCTTGCGCCTCCATCGAAAACTACGGCAATGCCATCGAGGAATTTGCGGTGGTGCTCAAGGGCTGGAACGACGGAGTATTTTTCAGCGGGCCCAAGCTCTGGGATACCGCAGCAGGATGCCTGATGATCGAAGAGGCAGGGGGCCGATCGCGCACGGAATTGAAGGAAAAAGGGAACGACCGGTCGGGCGTACTGTGTGCAGCAAGCACGAAGGAGATATTTGCTGATGTGGAGAGATTTGTCTTTGAGGAATTGACGATGAAGAATGAATAATGTCACCCTGAGCGTAGTCGAAGGGCGACATTCCTCTGCAACCATGTCTATGGTTCGACTACGCCTGCCTGTCCGGCAGGCAGGAATTTTCCGTTTTCCATTTGATCCCCACCTTCTCCATCAACTCCCCTAGCGAAAATATCGGCAACCCCACGATCCCCGTCCAGTCCCCCTCGATTCTCTCTATCATCAACTGTCCACGTCCATCGATCTGAAATGCACCGGAGCGGTCTTTCCATTCCCCTATGGAAATCCACCATGCAATTTCCTGCTCGGATAATTTCTTGAAATGCACATGGGAAGAGGCAATGCCCTCGTGCATACCACGCGGACTCCTGACGCATATGGCCGAATGCACTATGGAAATCTGACCACTCTGGAGCCTGAGCATCCTCTCTGCATCGTTGGCATTCGTGGGCTTTTCGAGGAGCGTTCCATCGGACGCGACAACGAGGGTATCGCAACCGATGACGCAGGCACCGGAATGCTTTGCATGTACATCCTCCGCTTTCCGTCGCGCGAGGATGCTCGCACGCTTCGGGGGATCACGTTCACTGCACCCAGTTTCGTTGAACACGCTGGGGATGACATCGAACGGAACTCCCAATCCCGCAAGGAGAGTTTTTCGCTGAGGGCTTGCTGATGCAAGGATGAGGCGCATGGGAGCAGCTTAAAGCTGAAAGCTGATAGCTGTCAGCTATTTTCTCATACGCGCTGAGCACTGTTACTCACCGATATAGGGCTTGGGTCTCCCCGGTACGGCGCCGCCCGTGCGTCGCGTCGAGGGATCGTTGGCCTGGCGAATCATCTCCATGCGTAGCTTGATCGTCGCCGGACCGATGCTCTTGCGGCGCGCTCTCTGGAGATCGTTCATCATGCCCCGCGGCAACGCGGTTTCCGCAGTGTTGCCGACGATATTCTTGCACAGCACGTGGAACCCGGGGAGCAGGCGCTCCATGCTCGGGGGACAAGATCCTGCGCGAGTGTAGTTCCTGAGGAGCATGCGCTGACGCGTCGTAAGATCCTCCGTGGAATCCGCGCGTACCGCTTCCCTGTCACTCGAACTGGAAGCTGCACTGCGCACGCGGGGGGAACGTGCCGCACTGTGCCCGACCTCCTTCAAAAAATCCCTGAAGGTCGATGGGTTGTTGATATCCGGCTTGATGGCGTCCTGCTCTCCACGCTTCAGCCTCTCACGGTAATCCTCAATCGCACGGGAGTAGGCCCTCCTGATCATCTGTCGCTCTCCTGACTGATACTCATATACCTCCTGGCGCATGTCTCCCAGATTTTCCGAAAGGCGACCGTCTTGATCCTGCGAACGGAAGATGGCCTGAGAAGAAAGCGGCACGGAGATGATGGCGACGAGAAGTGCGGTAATGGCACGGGAGGATGAGCGTTCCATGGAGTGATGGGAAATCCCACCATTGTACCACGAATTGATGGTTGGAGCAATGGTAGTCTACCGAAGACCGACTGCCTTACACACCCGCTCCATAGCCCTTCCTGCGATCTCCCGGGCGCGTTTGGCACCGTTCTGCGCTACATCCCGAAGATCTGCTTCGGTGAGTGCTTCACGACGACGACGCAGGGGAGCGAAGTGATCCATGTACGTCAGGAGTAGCCTCTTCTTGGCCTCGCCATACGGCAGGCCAGATGCGTACTCGGCCGCAAGTGCCTGCGCCTCCGACGCAGAGAGAAACAGCTTGTGAATCTGGAAGATGGCGCACGACTGAGGATCCTTCGGGTCATTCATGCCCTTGGAGTCGGTCACAATGCCCATGATGGCCTTCTTGATTGATGCCTCACTCCCAAAAAGCGGGATCGTATTGCCGTAGCTCTTGCTCATCTTCTGCCCATCAGTCCCTGGCACCACGGCGATATTCGCTTGGATCTCGGGTTCCGGGAGAACGAAAGTCTCGCCATACGCGTTGTTGAACTTCACAGCGATATCACGGGCGATCTCCACGTGCTGCTTCTGGTCCTTTCCGACCGGAACGACATCGGCATCGTAGAGCAAAATATCGGCCGCCATGAGCACGGGGTACGTGAAGAGCCCGACGGAAGCCTGAATTCCCTTCTCCACTTTCTCCTTGTAGCTGACGGCGCGCTCCAGAAGTCCCATGGGCGTCACTGTCGACAGGATCCATGCAAGCTCCGTGTGCTCGGGAACATCGGACTGGAAAAAGACGATCGAGCGAGTGGGATCGATTCCGCAAGCCAGATAATCCTTGAGTGCGTCCATCCGAAACTGGCGCAGAAGCGCGGGATCTTGGACGGTCGTGAGTGCGTGCAGATCGACGATGAAGTAGACGCTCGTCTCCGCCTTGGTAGCGCGTGCCATGTTCGGAAGCATCGAACCGAAGTAGTTACCGATATGGAGCTGCCCCGAGGGCTGCATCGCGGAGAGGACTCGCATGACGCCAGCTTACAGCTAGTAGCTTGCGGCTGTCAGCTCTTTCCGGGGCCACCCAGGCGCTCGAGTGCCTGGAGGAACGCCCGCGGAAGCGGCGCTTCGATGTGCAAGTGCTCGCCAGAAATCGGGTGGCGAAGGTCGAGCGCGCTTGCGTGGAGGAAGAACTTGCGAAACTTTGTCACACGACCGAACTGGCGGTTGAACTTCGCATCACCATAGACCTCATCGAGCGCGAGTGGATGCCCAATGGCTTTGCAATGCCTGCGGATCTGATGATGCCTGCCTGTTTCGATATTGCACTCGATGTATGTGGCTCCGGCAAATCGCTTAAGCACCGTAAAATTCGTCACCGCAGGCACCAGGCTCTGGGCTTGCTTTCCCTTGATACTGCGCGCAGGAAGCGGTGCGCGGATTACTCCCCTTTCCCTGCCGATCACGCCGGCAACAATCGCTCTGTACACCTTCTTCCATCCGGCAAACCCCGAAGCAAGTACGGCATCGCACGCAGCCTTGGAGCGGGCAAATACGACAATGCCTGAGGTATCGAAATCGAGCCTATGCAGTACCCGAAGCCCGGGGTAGTCCTCATGTAAAAAATCGTAGAGTGGGAGCTTCCCCACCTGACCCTTTCCCCGCACCGTTAGCTCCCCCGCCAGTTTGGAAACCACGAGAAGATGATCGTCGCTAAAAAGAATCCGGTCAGGCGAAATGCTCATACGAGCATGGTACTGGAACGGAGGATCATGCGCTTATTTATCCTGCAAATCGTCAGCAGCTGAGTTATCAACAGTCGTCCTAGTCCCTGCAGAACCAAGGTTGGGATACAGCTCATCTCGAACATCTTTCTGTCGTTTACTGACCGGAGTCAGATTTGCAGGACCAGAAAACGCATCAGTGCTCTCCACGACCGGACGCTGGTCGCGTTCCTTATCTCTTGCGCCGGCATACTGTCTGAGGACAGCATCGACGGCATCCTTCGGTGCATTTGATGATGAATTGCTCATATAATTGTATTATATATTTTTTTTATAAATTTGTCAATATCATGGTGCGCTGCGTCACAGAAAGCGAGAACTGCGGTTAAGACTTTGGCCGTGCCACGTGTCGCGCCCCAGAGCCACGTAAAGCCGCTGCGTGGCCACGTGGCACGTAAAATCTCGCTGCGCGATTTTACGTGGTGGACGATACTGGATTCGAACCAGTGACCTTTCGAATGTGAATCGAACGCTCTAACCAGCTGAGCTAATCGTCCATGGTGTGAAGGAGGATAATCTTCAATCTACTCAATATCTACGAGCGAAGCTGAAGCTGCCTGCCCGCCGAAGCTCTTAAGAGCGAAGGCGGGAGCTAATCGTCCATCGAAAAGAGAATAGTGTCTCAGCCCCTTCACGGCAACGGAAACGGTCCGTTCAAACGAGCATCACTAAACCCGTTATAGTACGGAGGCAAGTCACCAACTTCCAGAAGTTCACACGTCCCGTTTTTTTCCCTTATGGAAAATGTAAAAGGCGAGTTGTCCGTTTTCATTTTTCCTCCAACTTTCGCGTTACACAGCAATGTGGAAAATGAGCGCACGCACTCGTTTCCCCACCATCCATGCCTGAGCACACCTCCAATGAGCTCCACCCTCTCGCCGACATCATCGATCACTTCGCCTCCGCAGAGAAGCGCGAATGGATGGAAGTTATGACAGAAATGGAGGAGCTTGCAGCTCTATACCGCAATGTCATGAAGTACCCGCTGCCTGACGTATCCGACAGATTTTCAACAGAAAACCGCATTGAAGCACTTCGTGTGATGCGACACTATTTACCAAATGATGAGGAATTCGACGAAGAGCATACGCCAGCAAATCTCGCCGCATAATCTCCGTACGATAAAAACGTACAGACGCGCCGCAAGCGCGTCTTTACAATGCACGCATGCGCCGACTGATCGTGAACGCTGATGACTGCGGAGTGAGTGCTCCACGCACCCATGCCATCTTCACGTGCATGGAGGAAGGAATCGTGACGAGTACCACGGTCATACCCAACATGCCCGAATCTCTGAATGCCGCACGGAAGATCAAGGAGCGCGACATCCCGGCGGGCATCCACATCAATCTCGTCGAGGGATCTGCTCTCACACCCGAGCGCGACATCCACTCCCTCCTCGACACGCGTGGCTACTTTTTGAGCAAAGAGAAACTACAAGAAGCACTCACGCAGGGGTCGATCGAAGCAGAGCACGTAGAGCGCGAGATCCGCGCACAGATCGAATGGTTTTTCGACACAGCGGGTATGCCCACGCACTGCGATTCGCACCACAATATCCATATCCATCCCTTCATCGCTCCCCTACTCGGACCGATCCTCGCACGCTACGGCATCTCCCGCATCCGCACGCCGGCAGAATCCCTCGAGCGGCTCTCGTGGGAACTTCCCGAAGAACGTAGAGCATACATCGAGAGCACTGCGATGTTGGCACGAGCAGCTCAGTCGATCTACGAAAGCTTCGACATCGAAACGACGGATCACTACCGCGGCATGGCGCTCTCGGGGATGGCAAACGCACGGAAGCTCCGAAACCTCCTCGCCGCTCTCCCCGAAGGCACAACCGAACTCATGACACACCCCGGCACCTGCGATCCCCTCGGCGATGACTTCAGCAGAAATCCCCAGCGGGAAACCGAGAGAAACATGTTGCTGGATCCTGAGCTTCCGGCGTTTATACGAAGTCGTGGAATAGAGCTGGTGGGATTTGGGGATTTGTAAAAAAAATTTAGCAGCGCAGCGGAAACCGCGGGGGCTTGCCCCCGCGTAGTTCAGTCCGTAAGCAGGCGAGATTTCTTGTATATTTGACTTTTATCTGTTATATCGTATCTCCTTCTTTTTGGCTTTTCGGTCCAACAGGAAGGAAACCTGTCCTTGGCATCAACGGTTCCAGTTCAATAAAACCACATGGACAGACACGATCGGGCGTTTCAACGTTCGAACGTCGCATCGTGTCTGTCTCTGTCTCATATATGCGCCCAACTGTGGGTGCAACCATTTCCTGGGCCAAGGCCTTCAAGAAAGGACGGTGTGCCATGTCTGCGTACGCGATTGGAATGTTCGTCATGTTCCTGATGATGCTGGTGGGACTCCTATTGTTTCACCATCACAAACTATGGGTAGTGATGATTGGATTCATCACGCTGTCCTTGACCTTCAAGGAGCAGCACAATGGATGGCACACTTTGGTGAACCACTTCATGGAACACCACAGGAGCCATCTTCTCTTCAACCTCTGGTTGTTGCTGCCGGCGTTCGCGCTGGTGGCGTACTACTTCGAGCACAGCGGTGCCTCCCACGGCCTCGCAAAGATTCTGAAGTCAGACGTAGCCCTCCTTTGGGTCGTCTTCCTTCTGAGTACCGTGCTCGACAACATTGCCGCTGCATTAATCGGTGGGACGATTGTACTGGCCAAGTACGGCGCACCACGAGTGCCTTTCTTGCTTCTCATTGGAGTCATCGGGGCAAGTAACCTCGGTGGCGCAGGCTCACCTGTCGGGGATACGACGACCGTCATGATGTTCATTTCCGAGAACCCGAAAATCCCGGTTTCGAACATTTTCATGGCCTTCATCGCCACGATCCCGGCACAAATCCTGCTCACCATGCTGACAACCAAGCATGGCATAAGCGCACAGAGCGGCGAAGCAAGTGCAGTCGTTGAGGAGATGGATCTCCTCGAAAGCGCCGCACACCGTACAGGTGACGATGCAGCAACAGGCCATGCGGAAGCTGAAGGCCTCGCTGGATCGCAGCACGCTGTCCAGTGGAGTCAGATGTGGCCGATGCTGGCCATTCCAGGATTGATTATCGGCAATCTCCAAGACCAACCCGGACTGGGAGTCTGGGCAGGTTTGGTGATCGGTCTCGCACTGGCAAAACGCGAATTTGAATGGAAAGTATTCAAGGAAGCACTGCCCAATACGGGGTTTTTACTCCTGCTGGTCGGTGCGGCCGAGATGCTGCCACTCAACAGCGTGAAGCCGATGCTGAACACCATGCCGCGTGATATTATCGCCATACTGATGGGTCTCCTGTCTGCGTGGTTTGATAATATCCCTCTCACCGCAGTCTGTCTGGCCCTAAAAGATTTCGATTGGGGCCTCCTGGCATACTGCGTCGGCTACGGTGGTAGCGCGATGTGGTTCGGAAGCTCTGCAGGAGTCGCCATGGGGCTCCTGTTCCCCCAAATCTATGACACGAAGAAATGGGGGTGGCCGTTCCTGATCGTCACCGCCACCTACATGTTCGGCGCGTTTGTCTATCTCATTGTGAAGCACAGTCTTCCTAGTGTCTTGGATGCATTCGCCAACCTGTCCGCATTCTACAAACTCATGACCTGCTTCGGCGGGTGTTTCTTATCTTGGGCTTTGGCCGGCGCTTGCTGGCCATACCCAGGAAAAGTGAGCGCCGAGCGGAAAGTCGGCATGCTTATCTTTGCATTCCTGGGAGCCGGACTGCTCGTCGCAGGCTTCGGCGTCATGAAGAACTAAGGACGCAAATCCACCGAACTGGAGACCGTGTATATGCCAACGACCAAGAGCTCAACATTTTGTTGGGCTCTTTGGTATGTCTTTGGTTATGCGCCCTTACCCGCAAACTCCGGATCCGCAGCCAGCCTGCTTTCTTCAGGCAATACCTGATGCTGGTACTTGCTGTGCGGCTTTTTGTAGTAGGGCATGTCCGCGGGGCTGCTCATCATCTCAAATGCCAGCTGACAGATGCGCATGCCGGGGTAGAGAGCGACCGGGAGGCGGTTTAAGTTGCTGATCTCCAGCGTGATCGTGCCGGAGAACCCCGGATCCACAAATCCCGCTGTAGAGTGGACAATGATCCCGAGGCGCCCCAGCGAGCTTCGTCCCTCCACGCGGACAACGAGATCGTCAGGGACAGTAATCGTCTCCTGCGTGACGCCGAGGACAAACTCTCCGGGCTGCACGATGAACGCTTCACCCTCGGGAATGGTGATCGTGCGCATGTTGCCAGCGAAGCTCTCAGGGTTTTTCGGATCGAGGACGGAAAATTTGCTGTGTTCGTACAGCTTGAAGGTAGAACCAAGGCGCAGATCCATGGATGAAGCATGGATGCGCGAAAAGATCTCCGCTTGCGTCGCCTCGGGAGACATCTCCACAGAAAGAGCGAGCTTCACCCTGCCAGAAGCAACGGCGACTTTGATGTCACGGTCCGAGAGGATCATGCGCAGAGAGTAAAGCGGAACTTGCTTGGAGGAAAGGACAAAATCCACCGTAGAGAGTTGCCGTCGGTACGCCTCATCCCATAACACCACAAAATGAATTAGTAACCAGAAACATTGCAGTCCCCCCTACCCCACGTAACAATGCCGCGGCATGCCACAAATGACCACGCAGGAGCGGATGCGCGGAGAGGCCGGTGACGGCGTCGATCAGGAGTACCTTCAATCACGGAAGGAACGCATCATCGCTGAGGTGCGCAGCTACGCACATGAGACATTCAATAATCTCCACGCTGCTTCCCGAGAGGAAACAGAGGCGCTTCTGCGTGCAGCAGAGAACCTCTCGCTCAATACATCATTCATAACTGATTGGGAGCAGTTCATCGATTCGAGGCTCCCAGAGATGGCCGAATCCGCGCACCGCCTCTACCACGAGGAATTCATGGACGCGATGCTGCGAGCGTACAACGAAACACCACGGATCATCTCGCTTAAGTCCATCGGCGAGTGGGACGACCGGTTCAAGCGCGAGAGCGTGCACTATAAGCAACGCGAAGCGTTCGTTCACAATAAGCTTCCGACGTATGTTGAAAATTGGCGCAAGGTGGCACATCAGCGACAGGATCTCCTGAAGAATGCAACGTGTAAGCAACTCACTGCAGCCGACGTCCCCGACATCGCTACTTTCCATGATGAGGAGGCGTTTTTGAATCTCCACTACAGAGAGCGCGTCGGACTATGTGCAATGGTCCGTGCGGCGATGGCTGCCGGAGGATCCCGCATGGAAAAGCACTACAACAAAGCCAAATCCATGCTCCAAAATGCCGCAAACGACGGTGTGATCGCGAAAGACAAGGTGGGCACCTGGCTTGAGCGTATCTTTGAAAGCAAAGCCGATCCCGCACTCATTGAGGCTTTCGTAGAGGGCAAAGGCAAGCTTCCGCTCACGAGCCTCATCAACCGATGGCGCAGTGCTGCCGAGCAATTCGACGTGCTGAGCAAAAAAGCGAACAAGCGCGCAGGCCCCAGCTTCACCTTCATCACGAAGAAGAAATTCTTGAACATGCACTACGAGAGCCGCCTCGCCTACCTGCAGGAAGCAGAGTGCCGGCTCAAGGATCGCGAGATCGCATCCGTGCCGTCACTCCTTCTCGACATCCGCAGAGAGCTGGATGCACGCGACTGGGACTCCGCCGAGCACCTGATCGCGCAGGCTAAGGGCAGCGATCTCTCTCCCGATGATGCACGCAAGGTACGGTCTATGGAGAACTATCTGCGCACGCAGCGTAAAGAGCACGGCACGGAATCCGGTTCTTCGGAAAAGGATCCGCAGGCAGAACTCGACGCGCTCATCGGAGATCTTCCTGGAGTAGTGCAGCCCCTCTTTGCACAAGCGGCGAAGCGCGGTGAGCGAACGATGCGCTGCCTCAAAGCGCTCTGGTTCAACCGCGATTGGTGCAGGCAACACGGACACCTCGATGACCAGCGCGAGGAGCTGCTGCGCCAACGCTCCCGCAAAGACACCGAGCAGGTCGTGAAGCAGGGGCACGGCAAGGAGTACGAGAACAACACCCTCGAGTACGGGCAGCCGGCAGTACGGCAGTACCGCGGAGCGTGGGCGCCCCAGATCCTGCACTTCAATCCCGGGGGCGAGGGGCCGCTGCTAAACGTCATGGAAAAGGAAGCCAGCAACCATGCGTTTAAGTACTGGAGTACCCTGCTGCCGCGCGGGGTCGACTTTGCAACCCACAGCTACATCCTCTACAGCGTATTCCCCAAGTTGATGCGGTGCGTTCGATCAATCGAGGAGCAACGGCACGTGAAGAAAGCGGCGTAATCGGTTGCCGGAGCGAAATGCTCAGCTACAATGCCCCCCTATGCGACATACCACACTTGCTTGCGCCAGTCTCTCCGCGCTCCTCCTTGCCGCCTGCACAAGCAGCGGCACGCTGACACTGAAAGACCATCTGAAAAACCCGCTCTTTGCCGAGCGCTACGCGGAGGCGATGGTCGATCGACTCGTGGAGATGGAGATTACCAAAGATCCGTCGCTCGAGACCCCCTCGGTGCAAGAGCGCCTCGACTCCGAGCGTCAGCTCTGGCTCCAGATTGCCAGAGACGCCAGACAGATGCAGCGCGAAGGTATGGAGGGCAACTTGATCCCCATGGGCGAGTTCGCCAAGGGCGATGTCCTCTACGTCCCCGGTTCGCTCTACTTCGGCACGCTCTTCGAGGTCGATCCCCTTCCGTCGCTGCACATCTACCTCACGACGGTCGTCGATCCGCGCGATGTCACGTTCCCGGATGACACCGCAATGGATCTAGGCACACTGCAATCCGCATACGGACCGCAGCGCTACGCCGTACCCAAGGTGGACAACCCTCTGCTCTACCGCACCGTCGTCCTCTGGGACACGGTCTTCAACCGTCTCCACTCGTTCGCGCAGCTCAGCAAGTAGGGAGCGACATGTTTGAAGATTCTTGTCGAAGGTACTTGCAACATTATTTTTTAAACATATAATACACATATGTCAATTATCGATCGCGATGCGCTTGAACGGGAAATCGCCGAGCTTACAGAGGCCACTCTTGACCCCAGTCGCATTCAAGATGCGCTTCAAAATCTGACGAACGAAAATGCTGTACTCGATCGTGTCGTCAGCATCAGTCATAAGTATCGCAATGCATGTGCAGACAAAACGAAAGGGATGTTCGGAGCTGCGGTAGAAGATGCAGCGGCAAAGCAACTGGAGATGCCAACTATCGATGATCTCTTAACTGTTGCTCAGGAAATCGAGAAAATCCGCAGCGAGGTCATTCGCAGGTTGCATATCTCCACCGAGGAACTGCAAGCGATGCAGGAGGGAGATCAGGGGCCGGTCAAAGGACGTCCCAATATCACCGTGCGAGAGGACATACACACTCCGCCGGACGCGTGGCAACCTCCCGAAGGCGATGGCGATGGACGCATACGGATGAGCGAATTCTCAGAGCGCCTGACGGCCCTGCGCTACCTGCTCTGGAGTCTCGGAATCGATCCGAATGACGACAAGCGTGTTGTGATGGAAATCGGTCGCATCAGAGAAAACATGATGCGACGCGTAAGCTATGTGAGCGTGCTTGTTCCCGAGGTACAGCGCCTGATCGAGCTCTGCAACCAGGTTGGGAACCGCTCCTTTGTCTGGAAGACTGCGGATTCCGCTGACATAGAAATGTTCGCTGCTATGGGAAAAGACGAGAAGAAGGCGAGACTTGAAGAAGCTCCAGGCATTGGGTGGCAGATCGTGATGGGAGAAAGGTGGATGGACAGGATGCGTGAGTGTTTGACTGCAGATGCGCCCATCGCAAATACACCGGCAATACTACGGGAGGTTCGGGAACGGAAAGGTTGGCATGAGCGTTACGCAGAGCTCGTAGCATGGCGGAGGGATCATCCGGATGGATGGCCATCGGAGAAGTCCAAAGACGAACAGGAGAAGAGTTTGGGAGTGTGGCTCAGAGAGCAGCGTGGCAAGTTACGGAACGGAGAACTCGACGGTGGACAGGCGGAGCAGTTGCGGGCACTCGGAGTGGAACCTGCGGAGAAGCAAAAGTCATGGCATGAGCGTTACGCAGAGCTCGTAGCATGGCGGGGGGATCATGCGGATGGATGGCCATCGGAGATGTCCAAAGACGCACAGGAGAAGAGTTTGGGAATGTGGCTCAGTGGGCAGCGTGGCAAGTTACGGGACGGAAAACTCGAAGGTGAACAGGCGGAGCAGTTGCGGGCACTCGG
The DNA here is from genome assembly GCA_016866875.1 of Candidatus Peribacteria bacterium. GTDB lineage: Bacteria > Patescibacteriota > Gracilibacteria > Peribacterales > Peribacteraceae > 2-12-FULL-55-11. The sequence goes on along the minus strand of VGKY01000011.1, from coordinate 760 downwards.
AGTGGAACCTGCGGAGAAGCAAAAGTCATGGGATGAGCGCTACGCAGAGCTCGTAGCATGGCGGAGGGATCATCCGGATGGATGGCCATCGGCAGTGTCCAAAGACGCACAGGAGAAGAGTTTGGGAAAGTGGCTCAGCTGGCAGCGTGGCAAGTTACGGAACGGAGAACTCGACGGTGGACAGGCGGAGCAGTTGCGGGCACTCGGAGTGGAACCTGCGGAGAAAAAGGAAGGTGTCAAACAATCATGGGATGAGCACTACGCAGAGCTCGTAGCATGGCAGAAGGATCATCCGGATAGATGGCCATCGGAGATGTCCAAAGACGAACAGGGGAAGAGTTTGGGAAAGTGGCTCAGTAGGCAGCGTGGCAAGTTACGGGACGGAGAACTCGACGGTGAACAGGCGGAGCAGTTGCGGGCACTCGGCGTGAAACCTGTGGAGAAGCAAAAGTCATGGGATGAGCGCTACGCAGAGCTCGTAGCATGGCAGAAGGATCATGCGGATGGATGGCCATCGGCAGTGTCCAAAGACGCACAGGAGAAGAGTTTGGGAATGTGGCTCAGTGGGCAGCGTGGCAAGTTACGGAACGGAGAACTCGACGGTGGACAGGCGGAGCAGTTGCGGGCACTCGGCGTGAAACCTGTGGAGAAGCAAAAGTCATGGGATGAGCGCTACGCAGAGCTCGTAGCATGGCGGAGGGATCATCCGGATGGATGGCCATCGGCAGTGTCCAAAGACGCACAGGAGAAGAGTTTGGGA
>VGKY01000010.1 GCA_016866875.1 Candidatus Peribacteria bacterium | reverse complement strand
AGTTCATGGGATCCGCAACACTGCAACCCTCTCCACGGACCGCTTCAGTGGCTTCTCGATAGGCAGATACGTACTTGACCCTTAAGACAGCACGATTACAGTCGCTACAGATGCACAAGAGGAATCTCCCTCTCGGCCTCACTCTTCTCCTCCTTACGGCGGAAGGGCGGCTGCGTGCATAAAGGAAACATAAGCACCATGAGCCTCCCTTCTCAGCCGAGGCGGTTTTTTAGCATTCCACCTTTTCCTACGCCCCACCCCCTACCCCCTATTCCCATGACCTCCCATATAGATAACCGCGCGAACTCCTTCAGTCACATTGCAGGTCCCATAGACTTAGAAGGCGGCCTAGCTTTCTACCCCGGAGAAGAGCCCAACTCTCTGAGTATCGGACGGATGATGGAGAGGGTTCACGCACTTTCGAAGCAGATCACCGCAACCGATGCGATGGAACAACCGATGAAAGTACTTGGAATGGCTCAGGAAAGAGCTGATTTGACCAGACACCTTCCCGATGTCTTCTAGTTTCCCACCCTATCCCATGCGCCACTTCGCTAGAGAACCCATCATCAGAACAAATGCTGTGCAGAGATGCGCTGCGGACATCATGAAACATATCGCAAGCAGTGGAGCTGCACTCCTCGCTGATATGCAGATGATCCTCCTCAACAATCTCGGATCGCCCGACCCTCAGAGCATAGAATTTGAAGAGTCATCCCTTTTGGTACGGACAATGGTGAACACAGAAATTGCGGACGGCCTCAGAGGAACGCGAAGTAACGTCATCCTGTGGCTTTGCGGTGCAGCTCTGGAGACCCCTCAGAGTGTACAATGATCTTCATGCAGCATCCTCACCGAACCTTCCCTCGCATCGTCTTACTCTTCGCCCTCCTCGCGATCCTCGTCATCCTGAAAGAAAACGGGATCCGGATTTGGGCGATGCTCACAATGTAGTCTATGTGCCTTTCGGTTGAAGATTGTGACGTGTCATCGTCCGTTCTCCCATGCCGAGAAACCCTCTGTCATCAGACACTCTCCGAAAGAAAAGCAGCTTCAAGACCCTTGTTTTTCGGAGGAAAATTCGTTATGCAGGGGTATCATGAGTACTTCTCCTGTCACCGCAACCGCCATGGAAAATACGCAAAAACATTCTCTTGAGAAAATTGCAAATCTCGAGCGTTCTGAGGAACAACGCTACCAGAAGGCCGTCGCTGCGATGGATCAGGTCGAGCGTGAGACGAAGGAGGCATATGGAAAGGAGCGTCAGGAACTAGACGAAAGCCTGCGAGCGAAGGCACTGCAGGAACTGCGATCGTATAAAGAGAAGGAATTACCGGAAATCTTCCATGCGGAGCACGACAAGATTACCAAGGATTGTGCGGCGGTGGACGCCGCCGTGGACGCGAAGATGCCAGCGACCGTGGAGCGCCTCACCAAAGAGCTCCTTTCTCCATCCTTTTTCCTACACCTATAGAAGATGGCGATCGTTCGCATGCAGAAAGTGGCCGTCCTCGCATTCCGCCCCCTGCGGGAGCAGGTGCTCGACGCCTTGCAAGCCGAAGGAATGCTGCATATCAGCGAAGAAGAGCCCTCTGCATCCGTCGATCACAGCGAAGTGAACTATCGCATTGCCGAGCTGCACTTTGCCATCGACACCTTAAAACAGGTTTCCTCCAAAAAGACTCTCGCAAGCGCCCTGGGAAAGCATGGTGTCGATGAAATCCTTGCTGCTCGCAGTAAAGTGGATGTTCGGGGCATTGTCGACGAGCTCCATGCACTCGAGGAGAAAGACACCGCTGCTTCCGCAGTCCTCAAGGAAGCGGATTCCCTGTCCCAGATTCTCGAACCATGGAAGAAGCTCCCCTACCGCCTAGATCTCGAGCGAAAGACCGCTAGAACCGTGCTGATGCTCGGCATGGTTCCGAAGGACACATTTTTCAATTTTCAGGCATCCCTGAGACAAAAGCTTCCGCGCACTGCGGTAGAGCAGGTAGATTTTCTTGGAGAGAAAGTCGTCGCGGATGCAATCGTATGGAGCGAGGATCTGGGACAATTTGAGGAAATTGCCGCAAGCCACGGATGGCTCGAATGCACCCTGCCACACCTCCATGGCACTCCGAATGCACTGCTCAGGAAAGCGAAGGGTGACGCAGAAACCGCAATGGCTGCACGCCTCAAGCACGCCGACAGGCGCGTAGCACTGACGACACTTTTGCCGGACCTCATCCGCATTTCCATCTATATGGATTGGCTTAACGGCAAACAGCACGCACGCGAGCATCTGTCTGAGTCGCGCTCCCTCAGTACCCTCGTCGGATGGATGCCGAAGAAAGATGTGCGTGAGCTTGCATCCAGACTGCAGAAGATTTCGCCGGCAATTGCGGTCGAGCCCGCTCTTCCTCACGAAAGCGAAGAGGCACCGGTCCTCCTGAAAAATTGCAAGCTGATCACCCCCTTCGAGAGCGTCACAACGCTCTACGGGTTGCCGCTTCCTCATGAATTCGACCCCACCCCGCTCCTCGCGCCATTCTTTATCATCTACTACGCACTATGTCTCACGGATGGCGGGTACGGCGCAACACTTGCTCTGATCATGGGAGCCATCATCTGGAAGAAGAAACTGTCGATCGAGGGATCCCCCCTGATCTGGCTGCTCTTGTACAGCGGCATTGTCTCGTTCTTTGTTGGTATTCCGTTTGGTGGATGGTTCGGACTGACCCCCAACCAAGTTCCCGAAGTATTGACTAGAGAAGTTGCTGGAGGAGGTCGCCTCTTCCGTGGACAGATCTGGAACCTCAGCGAGCAGAGCGGAATCAATTTCCTGCAGTACCTTGCACTCGGACTGGGTGTCACCCATATCTTTTTCGGGATGTTCCTCTCTGGGTACCACAAATGGGTGCACGGCAATAAGATTGCTGCGCTCTGGCAGGACTTCACCCCCCACCTCGTCCTCGCGCTCGTCATTGGCATACTTGCTGCACCGGTTCCATGGAAGCGACCCATCGAATTAGCGTTCTACGTTTCAATCGGATTGCTGATCTGGGGCAAGGGATACGGAAACAAGTGGTTCGTGCGTCCGTTGATGGGTTTTTTGGGAGTAGCCAACATGATGATCGGCCTCCTCAGCAACAGCCTCAGTTATCTGCGCATCCTCGCCTTGGGGCTTGTGACGGGAGCCATAGCCATGGCGGTAGATCAGGTTGCCGTGGAGATGGGCAGGCTCTTCCCGTGGATGATTGTGCGCATTCCCGTGGTGATTCTCATAGCGCTCATGGGCCACACCGTCAGCATCGCCCTCAACGCCCTGGGAAGCTTCATCCACTCCGGACGTCTCCAATTCATCGAGTTCTTCAGCCAGTTCTTTGAAGGAGGGGGTAGACCCTTCCTCCCTTTCCAGAGACAGACTACTGCTCACTCCGTTTCTTAATTCCTTCCCCTTTTACCCTTTTACTTCCCTTCTATGCTTAAACAGCTTACCGCCCCGTCGAATCAAAAGGTGATCTTCGGAGCAATCATCGCCATGTTGGCACTCCCCTTCTTCGCACTTGCGCAAGAAGCCGTTATGAACATGGGAGGCAACAATGCCCAGGCAACCCAATGGGCACTGCTTCTCGCCTTCATCGGCGCAGGAATCGCAACCGTACTGCCCTGTCTTGGTTCTATTCTCGGCGTCAGCTTGGTCGGTCAGGCCGGTGCAGGACTCCTCACTGAGAAGCCTGAGCTTGCGGGAAAAGTCATCACGCTTGCCGTTCTCCCGGGATCGCAAGGTCTCTACGGAATGGTCATCTCGCTCTTGTTCATCTTCTCGTACGCACCGCTCATCTCTGAGCAAGCATCCGTCTCTGCCCTACAGGGATTCATCCTCTTCGCGTCATTCCTCCCAGTGACCATCACCTGTCTCATCTCGGCTCCTTACCAGGGCAAGGTGTGTGCTTCCGGTCTTCACATGCTTGCCAAGGACGGTCGTCTTGCGGGTCGCGTCATCACCCTCGCCGCTCTCGTCGAGACGTACGCACTCCTCGGCTTCCTCATCTCCTTCTTCATGTTGAACGCCTTCAAGGCATCTGTAATCAGCTAACCGCTCACTCTCTGCAGTATGGCTCTCCAAGACATCATCAATGCGATCATCGGCGATACAGACCATCACATTGCCGAGGCGAAGTCTGCACATGAACAACGTCTGTCACACATGCGCGATCAGCTCCAGCAGGAGCGTCGCTCCCGTGAACAGGCCATGGCAAAGAACGTTCAGGAAAAAAAGGTTCAGCTTCGGCAGAAAACCGAGCGCCTGGCTGCAGGTCAGCGCCGCAATGCCATCGCGACGACCCGCCTGCGTCTGCTCGATAAAACCTATGCGGGCGTCATCGAACGCCTAGAGCAACTGCCGGATGATCAGATCAAGCCCCTGCTGCAGGCATGCCTTGCAACACTGCCTGCAGGCGTCGTGCACCCGGCCAAGAAGCACGCTGCACTCATCAAGAGCATGGCACCGAAGAACTGCACCATGGGAAAACCCATTGATGCAAGAGGAGGATTTCATTTCGTCTCTGCAACACATGAAAAGGACTGCACACTGGAAGCCATCGTGCAGTCCGTTCTCCGTCCAGAGACCGAACTCAATATTTCCCACCAGTACTTCTCCGCCTGACCGTGTCGCTCGCCTCTACCCTTCCCGTCGGCCAAGACTATGCCTTTGCTTACGGGCGCATGGCCACACTCCGTCAGTTGATTCTGGCGGAATCCGATGTGTACCGTCTTGTCGGATGCCACGACATGAATGAGTTGGAACGGATCCTTACGGAATTGCGTCTCACGAGCGTCATCGACCAGTCCATCACACAGGCAGGGCTCGTGCTCGAGGCCCTCGAACACTGGCTGAAGGCAGAAGTGGAGGACATGGTCGACAGCACGCAGGAAAAGGTCTTCCACATCGTTTGGATGGAAAATGATGGGGCACAAATGGCCTATGCTATAAAGCAAAAGCGTGGCCTGACCTCAAATGTCAGCAGAAAACCGCAGAGCACTGTCTACGTCATCCATCCGGAAGATCTGCAGCGCCTCATCGAAACTGACGAGGCTGGGACGCTTCCTCCAACGCTCGTAACCTGTGTGCGCGGTCTCCTGAAAGCAGACAGCCTCTCTCCAAAAGAAATCGATCGTGCAGTAGCACAAAGCTACTGCGAAATGCGCCTGCAGCTCGCAAAAGCATCTGGGAGTGCGGACATCCTCCGGCTGGTTCGTCACAGCATCGACGCACAAAATATTCGCACTGCGCTCAGGATACCGCATGACGAAGCGAAGAGCATTGAACTGTACTGCTTCAAGGGAGGAACGATCGATCCGAGAAATCTCGATTCCCTCGAGGGCATCCGCTCATCCATCGCACAGTCTGATCTGCACTACCACCTACTCCCAGCGCTCGATCACCTAGAAGATCGCAACGTCCTCGAATCGGGTCTCCAGAAAGTATTCACTGAGGACATTGAGGATATGTGGCAGAAGGTGCTCACCGTTGAAGCACCCTTTGCCTTTGCCGCAACCGTGTTTCACCAGTTGCGCGTTTTGCGTGCCATCGTCATCGGTAAGCGCAACGGCCTTTCTCCCCAGGAAATTCGCCAGATCCTCCCGCCCTTCCTCGGCGGCTCCCTCTTCCAACACTGATGTCTCACTACTCTATCGCCATGGTCGGCTCACGGGAAACCATTGCAGGATTCTCCCTGCTCGGGGTAGATACCTACCCCGTCAGCTCGGCGAAAGAAGCGATCGATACGCTGTACGTTCTGCGCAGGAAAATGTCGGGCGAGGCTCATAGCATCCCTCGTCCTGTCTACGGCATCATCTTCATCACCGAGGATTACGCCGCAGGCATGACGCCTGAAGATGAAAAGAAGCTCGCACAGGGAGCGCTGCCCGCCATCATCACCATTCCCTGTCATCACGGAGCCACGGGCTTCGGCCTCGAGCGATTGATGCGCACAGTCGAACGAGCCATTGGTTCCAATATCCTTGCTTAAACCTCTCTTCCCTCCTCCCCCATGTCTGGATCCATCATCAAAGTCGCAGGACCGCTCGTCGTCGCCAAGGGCATGACGGGAGCCAAAATGTTCGAAGTCGTCCGCGTCTCGAAGGAGAATCTGATCGGCGAAGTCATCGAGCTCCATGGCGATACCGCTTCGATTCAAGTCTACGAGGAGACGAGCGGCATCGGTCCGGGGGAACCGGTGGAGCGCACCGGTGAAACGCTCTCCGTCGAGCTTGCACCGGGGCTTCTCACCTCCATCTACGATGGTATTCAGCGACCGCTCGAGCTGATCGAGCGCGAAGCGAAGAGTGCGTACATCTCCCGCGGCATCTCCGTGCCGGGGCTCGACCGCGCAAAGAAGTGGGATTTTGCCGCAAAGGTCAAGGCGGGGGACGTGGTGGAGCCAGGCGATGTCCTCGGCACTGTCCAGGAAACGTCGCTCATCGAGCATCGCGTCATGGTTCCCGTGGACAAAGGTGGGACAGTCGTACGCATCAATGCCGGATCCCACCGCATCGAGGACACCATCGCGGTGATCAAGGGCAGCGATGGCAAGGAGCACGAGATCGCCATGCTGCAGCGCTGGCCGATCCGCATCCCCCGGCCATCCCACAACAAAATCATCCCCTCGAGCCCGCTCGTCACGGGCATGCGCATCCTCGACACGCTCTTCCCCATGGCCAAAGGCGGTGCAGGGTGCATCCCGGGACCCTTCGGTGCAGGGAAGACCGTCACACAGCAGAGTCTTGCAAAGTACTGCGATGCCCAGGTGATTGTGTACATCGGTTGTGGAGAGCGAGGGAATGAAATGACGGAGGTGCTCACGGAGTTCCCGCATCTCACGGATCCCAATACCGGGGAGCCACTCATGAAGCGCACCATCCTCATCGCCAATACCAGCAACATGCCGGTTGCCGCCCGTGAGGCGAGCGTCTACACCGGAATCACCATCGCCGAATACTACCGAGACATGGGCTACGATGTGGCACTGATGGCCGACTCCACCTCCCGCTGGGCGGAAGCCATGCGTGAGATGTCCGGGCGCCTCGAGGAAATGCCCGGCGAAGAAGGGTATCCCGCGTACCTGGGATCGCGTACGGCAGGCTTCTACGAGCGGGCAGGTTGCGTACGGTGCCTCGGCGCGGAAGACCGTAAGGGTTCTCTCTCCGTCATCGGCGCCGTGTCCCCTCCCGGAGGAGATTTCTCAGAACCCGTCACGCAAAACACGCTACGCGTGACCAAGGTCTTCTGGGCGCTCGACGCCAAGCTCGCCTACAAGCGCCACTTCCCCGCCATCAACTGGCTCCAGAGCTACACGCTCTATGCGGAGTCCCTCCAGCACTTCTTCAATCGCGAGGTAGCCGAAGACTGCATGAGCAATCGTGATCGCGCTCTGAGCATCCTCCAGGAAGAGAGCAAGCTAGAGGAAATCGTTCGCCTCGTGGGCACGGATGCACTCTCGCCCAAAGAGCAGCTCACGCTCGAGACGGCACGCATGCTCCGCGAGGACTTCCTCTTTCAAAACGCCTACGACGCAAAGGATGCCTATACTTCGCTGAAGAAGCAGTACCGCATCGTCCGTGCGATCCTGCACTTCATGGACAAGGCACAAGGCGTCATCATGCAGGAAGACTTTGACTTCGCAAAACTGAGAGACCTCGCTGTAAAAGAGAAGATCGCCCAGGCCCACTTGATCGAGGAGGGAGACGAGCACGCATTTGATGCACTCGAACGGGCGATCACCGAGCAACTGGATTCCCTGACGCTTACTCCCGCCTGATCCCAACATTTCCTTCTTCCACTCTCTATGTCCAACATTGCGTACAAGACCGTTCATGACATCGCAGGCCCTCTCCTCTTCGTCCGTGAAGTGGAGGGCGTCGCGTTCGATGAGCTCTGCGAAATCGAGCTGCCTTCCGGAGCACACCGCCTAGGCAAAGTCCTGGAATCCCGCGAAGGCATGGCAGTAGTGCAACTCTTCGAATCCACGCAGGGCGTGGCCACCGAGGGCACCAAAGTCCGCTTCCTCGGCCGTACTTTCGAGATCGGCGTCGCGGAGGAGATGCTCGGCAGAGTCTTTTCCGGCGCTGGAACGCCCATCGACGGAGGACCTGCGGTGCTCCCCGAGAAGAAGTTGGATATCAACGGATCGCCCATTAACCCCGCAGTACGCGAATTTCCGGATGACTTCATCCAGACGGGTATCTCCACGATCGACGTATTGAACACCCTTGTGCGAGGCCAAAAGCTCCCGATTTTCTCGGGATCAGGACTACCACACAGCAAGCTTGCGGCACAGATCGCTCGCCAGGCTCGCGTGCTCTCGCCCAAGGAAGTGGAGACCGAGGGAAAGTCCGGCGATGCGCACCAGTCAACGGAGAAGTTTGCCGTCGTCTTCGGCGCCATGGGTGTGACCTTTGAGGAAGCCCAATTCTTCCAGCAGGAATTTGAAAAGACCGGTGCTCTCAGCCGCGCCGTGCTCTTCATCAACACGGCAGATAATCCCGTCGTGGAACGCATTGCCACGCCCCGCCTTGCACTCACCACGGCGGAATACCTCGCGTTCGAACTAGACTACCACGTGACGGTCATCCTCACGGACATGACCAACTACTGCGAAGCGCTGCGCGAGGTGTCCGCTGCCCGCAAGGAGGTGCCGGGTCGTCGCGGTTACCCGGGGTACCTCTACACCGACCTCGCCACGATCTACGAGCGCGCCGGACGCATCCGGGGCAAGAAGGGATCGATCACCCAGATTCCGATCCTCACCATGCCGGAAGACGATGTGACCCACCCGATCCCGGATCTCACGGGGTACATCACTGAGGGACAGATCCGCCTCGACCGTGGACTTCACCAGAAGGGCATTTACCCGCCGGTCATCCCAATGGGGTCGCTATCACGTCTCAAAGGAAAGGCACAGGGGGAGGGTAAAACCCGCGAGGACCACAGCGGTATGGATGCCCAGCTGACAGCCGCCTACGCGCGCGGCGTGGAAATCCGCGAACTTGCAGTCATCCTCGGCGAATCCTCCCTCAATGAGACTGACAAGGCATACCTGCGCTTCGCCGATCGCTTTGAGAAGGAATTCATCCGTCAGGGCGATACCGCCAACCGGTCGATCTACGAGTCCCTCTCCATTGGATGGGATCTGCTCACCGAGCTGCCGAAGGCCGAACTCAAGCGCGTAAAGAGCGACCACATCGAAAAGTTCCTGCCAAAAAAGTAATTTCACACTCTTCCCCCCACTGTCTCCTCCTGCACCATGGCTCTCCTGCGCGTAAATCCAACCCGCATGGCACTGATGGACCTCAAACGCCGACAGAAGTCTGCGGAGCGAGGGCATAAGCTGCTGAAAGACAAGCAGGATGGATTGATGCAGCAGTTCTTGAGCATCGTTCGTGAGGCAAAGGAGCTGCGCATCAAAGTCGAGGAACGGCTCGGCAAAGCATTCCGCATGTTCCTCCATGCGTCCGTGTGGCTCACCGAGGCCAAGATGGATAACGCCCTCTCAAGCCCTCAGGCGAAAGTGGTTCTGACTGCCGAAACGAAGAGCGTCATGAGCGTGAAGATTCCCTTCTTCACCGTCCAAAAGGAAGGAGAAATCCGAACGTATGGATATGCCGATACCAACGCGCTGCTCGATGAGGCTGTAGCGGAGCTCGACGATGTCTTCGTGACGCTCATCCGCCTCGCACAGATCGAGAAGCAAGCAGAGAACCTCGCCATCGAACTCGAAACCACACGCCGGCGCGTCAACGCTCTCGAACACAAGATGATCCCTGATCTGCTAGAAACCGTGAAGTACATCAAGATGAAGCTCGACGAGACCGAGCGCGCGGGCATCCTCGCCACCATGATCGTGAAGCGAAGACTTGCACAGCAAGAGGCATAAACACGCATCCTCACATCCCCTCTGCCTTTGATGAACGCAATCGGGTATGCAGGGCTTTTCCGAGGATCCATCCAAACACAAAACCACCAATATGCGCAAACCATGCTACCCCGCCTCCAGTTGCCCCAATGGACCCCGCACCACTGAAGACCTGGAGCACAAACCAAAACCCCAGGACTACGCCTGCAGGGATCGTCATCATGCGCCAGAATCCAAAGAAATCCGGCACGAGGGCATCGACGCGGTGATGCGGAAAGAATGCGAGGTACATCCCGAGCACTCCAGCGATAGCACCAGATGCACCCAGGAGAGGGGTATCGGTACCCAGAAGTTGAGGAAGCTGCGCAGCGGTAGCAACGATTCCCGCAGCGAGATAGAAGAGCAGAAAACGGCCATGCCCGAGGCGCCCCTCGACGTTGTCCCCAAAGATCCAGAGGTACCACATGTTGGAACCGATATGCATGAGGCCTCCGTGGAGAAACATGGATGTAAGGAATGTAACGGGATTCAAGACGGATGGAACCAGTGCCCATGCCTGAACAAATGCATCGAGATCAGGAGACATCACTTCCACGACGAATGCGAGAACATTGATACCAATGAGAGTGATGGTGATAACCGGAAAGCGCTCGGAGCGCTCGTGGTCGCGGAGAGGAAGCATGGAAGAATTCTATGCCTTGGTGGAGCCCTTCGACAGGGCTCAGGACAAGCGTGGGGGAATCGAACCCCTTCCATTGGTTGTCGATCCAATGGAGCTGCCGAGCCACGCCCCACAGTAAGGCAATGGTTAGATTTTCAGAGAAAAAGGGACTTGTCAGGTGTACAAACGTACAACCACTTTTTCTTGTATAGCCCACGAACTACTGATAAAATCGATACGGTTGTCGATCCAATGGTTGCCCTTTGGGCAATCGAACCCCGCTCCTTGCGGGGTTTTTGTAACGAAATTGACTCACTACTCCCCTCTGCTTTCGCCTCCCGGAACAGCTACGGCATGGGGAACGAGCGTGCGTTTGCCTTCGGAGACAAACGTCAGGAGCACCGAAGCGATGCCGGTCATGACGATCGAAAAGAGAAAGGGCGCCGTGACGCCCACGCGATCCCAGAGCACACCGGCGATCATCGAAGCAAAGAAGCTCGTAACGCCAAGGATCAGCTGAAATCCCCCGAGCACGCTCGTGATGTGCTCCTTTGGAGCAAGCTCCGCCGTAAAGGCCTTCTGCACGGTGTCGATGCCGCCGCGGTAGATACCGTAGCAAATGAACGCGAGGGCGAGTGGCAACGGCGATCGGTAGAGGATAAAGAGGATCGCCGTGATGATCCAAAAGGCGTAGGAGATCATGAGCACCGGGCGCCTGCCGATGCGGTCGGCAAGCTCGCCGGAAGGGAGAGACCAGAGCGCTGCAACGATCATGTAGAGAAGGTAGAAAAAGGGCACGCTGCCTTCAGACACTCCTGCTTCATGCGACGAGAGAATGAGGAAGGAATAACTGAACGCGCCGAGATCGCAGAACGCCGAAAGCACGATAAAGAGCCAGAGATTCTTCGAAAGTCCCTTCCACCGGAAGGTCGGGCGGATGCCGATACGTTGCGCTGGCTCCCGGATGCGTGTGATGATGAGCAGCGCGGCAAGGAACGAGGGCAGCGAGGCAAGGAGGAACATGTACCGGTAGCCGATGCGTTCGACGAGGGCGATAGCCGCAAGCACACCGACGACCGCGCCGAGATTGTCCAAGGATCGAAGCACCCCGAAGTGCGTCGCGCGGTTTCCTCGATTGGAAATGTCGGAGAGGATGGCATCTCTTGGTGCCGAGCGGATCTTGCCACCGCGGTCGATGATGCGGCTGGGCACCGCCCACTGCCAGGTGGGCGCGATCGCGTAGCCGATCCTCGAGAGACATCCGAAGAAGTACCCCATCCAGACGAAGACTTTGCGCTTGCGGGTTTTGTCGGAAATGATGCCTGCTCCGGCCTGCGAGAAGGACACAACTGCATCCCCAAGACCATCGATGAGGCCGAGAGCCGAGGCACTCGCGCCAAGAACGTGCGTGACGAAGAGCGGCCAAACAGAGAAGACCATTTCAGCACCCACATCGTGGAGGAAGGACGCAGCAGAGAATATCGCTACCGTTCTCCTCGACTCCTCGCGCTTACGACGAAAGAAGATCATGGACGATATTCTGCGAGAGAAAGAAATCAATGTCCATGTGCGCTATACTGCAAGTATGTCCTCCATGGAGACCGCCACCTTCGCCGCAGGATGCTTCTGGGGAGTAGAGGAAATCTTCCGTACGACTCCAGGAGTGATCGATACGAAAGTTGGATACACCGGAGGAACGACGAAGGATCCGACATATCAAGACGTCTGCACGGGGGAAACCGGCCACGCAGAGGCAGTGCAAATCACCTACGATCCGGAAAAAGTATCGTATGAGAAGCTGCTCCAGATCTTTTGGAACAACCACAATCCTACCACCCGAAATATGCAAGGTCCGGACATCGGCACCCAGTACCGATCGGCGATTTTTACGCATAATGCCGCCCAAGAAGCTGAGGCCAATAATTCGATTTCAGCCCTGGATAAAGCCAAAATATTTCATAGACCGATCGTGACACAGGTTTTACCAGCACTGACCTTTTACCCTGCGGAAGACTATCACCAGAAGTACCTCATGAAGCGGGGAATGGGGAGTTGCCACATCTCACCCACCAAATGAAATCCTCATCAATACCGGAAAGGCCTTTCAGGAAACGCATAGTCCATGTGCATGACAAAATGCAGACTGCGCAATATGTACTTTCTGAACCTATGGGGAAAAACTTCGACCCGCGCTTCACACCGGATCTCACTCCGAAGGAGATGCTGGCTCTCGGAGTCTTCGGGGGAAAGTACATGACCGATTGCAAAGAAGAATTTCCGAAGGATTGGTTTGCCCATGCCAAACTTTGTCCAACTATGCATGACCCTGCTCTGAACTTTTTCGGGGTAAACGCAAGCCAACCACTCTCCGTATGGCGCAAGAAAGGATGGATCCACCCTATGGATCCACGCGGATGGTTCCAGTGGTACTGCCGCTACTTCATGGGCCGCCGCCTGCCGGAGGAGGATGACCTGCAGATTCGGCGATGGCTCGCAATTCGCCGGCACATCGTGCAGATCCTGCGTCACTGTAAACGCGGTGATGTCGCATGCAGAAAACGCCAACGACAGGCCGTGCTGCACTGGGCGTATGACGCGAGGAAGTTTTAAAGAAAAGATGGTATGGAGCTTTACAATATCATAGGAAATATTCTGAAATATTGCTATAATGCCATGAAAACTACTATAAACACCAATGCTCTCCTCGCCATCTCCCTGGTTACTGCAACTCAAACATGAGCGTCCTCACTTTCAGCTTACCAACGACAAAGAGGTATTTGACATCGCCATTGTCGGTGCCGGTATCGCAGGCATTGCAACCGCCTACCATGTCCTGAAGTACACAACGGGCAAAGTTCTTCTTTTGGATGCCGGCCGTATAGCGCACGGAGCAACTGGCAGAAACGCGGGGCAGGTCGTGAGCTACTTCGAGCGCCCATTCTCCGACATTGTTCGTGCCTTTGGCATGGAAATGGCCGTTCGCGGTCAGGCGGAAGTGGAATCGGGCTGGGGAATTCTGGAGGATATTCTCGAACAATGTGCACTCAATGTGCATTTGCACGCATTCGCCGGATACGCAGGTTTCACCACGACGGAACAGATACTCGGTGCTCTGCATGAACTGCAAATCCGCAGGGTATCGGGGCTGCCATTCGAGCCTCTGTTGATGAAAGTCGATCCCACATTACAGTCGCAGATTCCTCCTGAGCTACAGGATCTCATCCTGACGGTACCCCACTCGAAGATCCTCGATGCACTCAAGACCCTCGACAGCAGCTTCATCGCCGCCGAAGTATCGAAGAAGGGATGTATGAATAGCGCCCGGTTCTGTGAAGAGCTAACCGGATGGATGCTCCGTGAATACGGCAACCGATTGCACATCGCCGAACACCTTCCGGTAACGAAGATTACGCTTACTGCATCCGAGGCTCAGATTTCGACAACCGAGCGCCTCATTCGCGCTAGCCGCGTCGTGCTGTGTACCAATGGGTTTGAGAATTTCAGCATTGTAAATAGAGATGGTCCCGATATCGACACTTCATTCCATGGCGACATCCAAGGCATCATCGGCTACATGGCAGGCTACACCGACGAACCGCGCCAAGACCCTGCAGCCATCAGCTACTACAAAGCGCATCTCGAAAGTGGTCCGTACATCTACCTTACACGTCGACCGTACGAGCATCCGACAGTGGGAGCAATATCTCTTGTATGCATCGGAGGACCTGAACGTTTCCTTCCTGACCGTTCCGCGTACGATCCACAATCGCCCATCCCCGCAGACATCGAGGAAACACTGGATCGGGAACTCCGGACGACGTATGTGGACCTGCCCCCGCGCGCATCGAAGTCATTCCTCTGGCAAGGGCTGATGGGCTATACCCCCAACAAGATCCGCCGCGTTGGCAGAGAACCCAAAAATCCGATTCTTCTCTACAACCTAGGCTGCAACGGCGTTGGCATTCTTCCATCGGTCATCGGCGGGAAAAGAATTGGCAAAATACTGAAGGGTATACAGCTTCAGCCCTCTATCTTTGACCCCAGTGATACGCATCGCTAGGGCTGGATTGGCAATGTAGAGCGGCTGATGACCTCATAGCTGAATCACAGACAAGAGATATGAGAGTCGAACTGCAAAGAACCGATAGCATTATTAATTTCTACTATTTTAAATGACTATAGACCTTATATAAGCCTAAATACTCGTTCACATTTTTTATTCAGATAATGCAATTGTAAGACTGCATTTCTCATCTTCAGCACCTGCGAAGTGCTACCCTACGGCAGAAATCCAGCAAACGTGCAGGTTACCTATGCGCATGCAGATGACTATGACCTCTGCACGAAGAAGAACTGCTACTGCCCTTCAGCAGCCGTGCAGCAAACCACGTCGAGATAGGTACGGCAAAGAGGAGCGTGACGCTTCCCACGAGCGTCCTGATGATCTCTTCCGAAAGAAACTCGCTATTGAGCGTCACCCACAGTGGATATCTCTCGTTCGTCTTGAAGAGGAGTAGCAGCGGAAGCGATGCACCTGCGTATGCCAATGCAAGCGTATTGATGAGCGACGCGATATGCTCGCGGCCTACTGAGAAGCCGGCCTGCCAGAGTTGCTTTGGAGTCAGAGAAGGATTGGCCTTGCGGATTTCATCGATAGCCGCAGTCTGGGCCGTCGTCACATCATCGAGCACACCCAGACAACCGATGATAATCCCCCCAAGCAACAGTCCGCGTAAATTCACGTTCTGAAGCACCCCTGACTGCAAAAACATCGACTCCTCTGAACCCATACCGAACAACTTCGCAAGATGGACGAAGACAATGGAAAGAGTAGCGGCGATGCCAAGGGTTGTCAGTGTGCTTAGGAGTGCAACAGATGTTCTTTTGCTACAACCATGGGCTAGGTACAGCGATGTGCAAGCAATGCCAAAGGATCCGATGAGACTGATCGCCATCGGATTACCCCCAGACGCAATGCCCGGCACCACATACAGCGCAAGAATGAGAATGCTCACGAGGAGACCACCGATGGACGTGAGGCCTATCCATCCTCCAAACAGAACCGTGAGAATGAGAAAAAACATCCCGATCCAGATGACGAATGGCAAACGGTATTTCTCCGCGGTGAGATATTCGACGGATCCGTCGGATTTGATGAGTTTGCGCACAACAATCGTTTCGCCTTCGCTCATGCGCATGTCTTCGCGGTCATCAAGGATACCGTTTTCGGTCGAGTACTCGGTTCCCGCATCTGGACCACTCGTGAGACGCAAGTGCACCTGCTGTACCTTCCTCTGAAAACCGAAGGCATCCTCCTCCACTTCACTCAGAATGCTCATGACCTTCGCTGTGGCAAATTCCTCTCGAGGCGGCTCCATGCTCAAAGCAGCAGCCTCAGCATGCACGGAGAAGGAAGCGAACACTGTGACAAGAAGCGCTCGTGACAAAAGAGGAAATGGCTGCATGGAGATTATGCGCAGTGTGCGCAGAGACCGTAAAATTCTAGTGAGTGCTCACGCACGATGAAGTTGTTCTTCTTACCAAGAAGGGCCTCAAGATTATGAAGATCTGCGCAAGCTACGTTCACGTTCTTCACAGTCTTGCATGCCGTGCAAACGAGATGGTGCTTGTGTCCACTCACCGGAGCAATCTCGTAGCGCTGAATATTGTCTTTGAGGTTCACGGGATGGACAACGCCAATGTCAGCAAGGAACTTGAGCTCGCGGTAGACCGTCACTCTGTCGATCGCGACCTTCGATTTTGAGATTCGAGCATGCAGCTCGAGAGCGGCAACAGGCTGTTTTGTCCGCAACAAGGCCTTGATGAGAGCTCTCCGCGCCTTGGTGATGCGGTGACCGTTCTGCCGTAGCGATTGGAGAATGAATTCCGTGCGCTTCATATGGAGATGAGTATATCGGGAGTAGAAGGGAAATTCATGGGCTGCCGACAAATTTCTTGCAGAGGTTTGCAAGAAAGAACAGGGCCATCGAGAGCAGAACGATGGTTCCTCCGCTGCTAAAGCCTACGTAGTAGGCGATGAAGAGACCCGCGATGACGGAGAGAAGCGAAAGCGCGATAGCGATCCAGAGCGTACCCCGGAAACTTCTGCTGAGCTGCATGGCGGCCGTCACGGGGATCACCATGAGGGCGCCAATGAGCAGAATGCCCACAATCCGCATGGAGACGGACACGGTGATTGCCGTGAGAATAACGAAGATGTGATTGATCAGACGCGTCTGCACGCCCCCAGTCTCCGCAAGTTCCTCATCAAAGGCGATGCAGGAGAGTTCTTTGTATAAACACACGATAGCGAGAAAGATCGCGACGCCAAGCGAGAGGATGATCCACACATCCAAACGGTTGACGGTGGCGATGCTGCCGAAGAGCACGCTGTGGAGATTCACGTTCAACCCCCGTGACGCGCTGAGCAGTACGGCCGCGAGCGCGAGGCCTCCCGAGAGGAACATGGAGAGCGCGGAATCGCCAAGCACGCGCCGCTTGCGGCGCAACTCCTCTACCCAGATCGCCGTGATCGCCGAGACGGCCATCGCGGAGAGGATCGGCTGTGTGCCCGTCAAAAAGCCGACTGTCACGCCTGCGAGCGAGACGTGGGCGAGTGTATCGGCCATGAAGGAATACCGGCGGATTACAAGGAACACTCCCATCGTCGGCGCGACGATCGCTGTCACGATCCCCGCGATGAACGCGAGAATCATGAATTCGTATTGGAAGATCGAGGGAATCATAGGTGCAGATGCAGCGGATGGGATTGCATGGCTTTCCCGTACAAGCGCTCGACAGTGTCTTCCGAGAGGAACTTGTGGCTCTCGCAGTGGCAGATGAGCCGCTGATTCAGCGCGAGTACAAAGGCGACTTCGCTCGTCATGACCTCGATATCATGCGAGACGAAGAGGATGGTCAGCCCCAAGTCGGCGTTCAGGGTCTTGAGCAGCGCGTAGAATTCCTCCTTCGCCGCAATATCCACGCCCGTCGTCGGTTCATCGAGGATGAGAAGCGAGGGATCTGCTGCGAGGGAACGGGCGATGAAGACGCGCTGCCTCTCGCCCCCCGAGAGATTGCCGACGAGACGGTGGCGCAGATGCCCGACTTTGGCGCGATCCATCACTTCCTCCACGAACTTACGGTCGTGTGGGGATCGCCGGTTGCCCACACCGATGGCCGGAGTTCTGCCGCTCCACACTATCTCCTCTACAGATATCGGAAATGGAATGTCGGCCTGCGCGATGCGCTGTGGAACATAGCCGATGTTACCTCGTCTGCGAGCTGCAAACGGCGACTCACCGAAGACCGCGACTCGTCCGTGTGTCGGACGCAGCAATCCCAGGATGATTCGAAGCAGGGTCGTCTTCCCGCCGCCGTTTGGACCAACGATACCAACGTAGCTACCCTGCGGGATGGCGAAGCTCACGGCATCAAGAATCGTGTGCCCCCCGAGCGAGAGGCACACATCCTGTACTTCAATGGCATTGGTAGCACTCATCTTTGACATTCTAGAGCAGTGGCAAGATTATCGGCATTGTCTTGCATGATGGAAAGGTATGTCTTGCCCTCCGCAAGATCATCGGACGTTAATCCCTCGATGGGATTGAGAACGAGCGTCTGTGCGCCTGCTCCGTTGGCAATGGACTCGGCAAGTCTCGGACTCACGAGCGTCTCGAAGAACACCACTTTGAGATTCTCGCGCCTTACCGTATCGATAACCTCCGCTATTTTCATCGGGGACGGCTCCTCGCCGGGCGAGATGCCCGCAAGGGCAACCGTCTGAAATCCGTATCTCTTGGCCAGGTAGCGGAAGGCATCGTGTGAGACGACGGCTTTTTCCTGGGCGCACTCTTTGAGTCTTGAACGGAAATGAGCATCAAGAGCTTGGAGATCGTCGATGAGCACATCGGCGTTTGCACGATAGGCTTCCGCGTGAGAGGGGTCTGCGGCAATGAACGCATCACGGACACGCATAGCCACGGAACGCATCTGCACGGGATCGAGCCAAATATGCGGGTCAAACTGACCTTCGTGTTCGTGGTGTTCCTCCTCTTCCTCCCCATGTTCTTCTTCAAAGGCAGGGAGCAAATCACCACCTTCGGTCGCAGAGATCATCGCGACCCCTCGTGCCATGAGCTGCTCTCGTGATTTTTCCGCCCATGGGTCGAGACCCTGGCCATTCATGACGAGCACCTTGGAATCGTAGACTTCGATCAATTGCTGAGGGGATGGTTCGTAGTCATGGGGCTCCACGCCGCTGGGAATCACTTGCATAACGATCGCCGTATCGCCCGCGATTCTCTCGGAAAGATACGCGAGGGGATAGAAGCTCGCCGTTACCTTGAGTTTTTCCTCAGACGGCACTGCCTGGTTCGCTGTCTGGGTCCCCGTACAAGCGGAGAGGAGACCAGCGAGAAGGAGGGTGGGGAGAAAGTGCTTCATAAGGGGATTGGGGAAGAGAGCAAGACTAGCGGTTGCGGTTAAAAGAATGACGGGGCTTTTCGGTCTTGGGTCGTGATTTGCGGACAAGGATGCTCTTGCCTTCAAACATCTTACCATTGCAGGCATTGATGATCGCCTCGGAATCCTGTTCGGATGCCGTATCGACAAATGCAAAACCACGCGAGCGTCCTGTATCACGGTCGAAAACAATCGAAACTCCTGTCACGGATCCGCCCTCGGAAAGGTATTGCTTTAATGTTTCGTCCGTAACGGAATCCGCAAGCCCCGCAACGTAGAGCTTGCACGGCTCGGTGTCTTCTTCACGGGCGATATTGATGCGAAGATAGCGGCCATCGAGTTCGCTCTCATTGAGTTCGGCGATGACTTTCTGGGCGTCTTCAGCAGATTGCATTTCCACGAAAGCGAATCCGCGGGACTTGCCACTCATTTTGTCCGTGGGAATCTTAACGGAGAGCACTGGTGCTACGGTGGAGAGATACTCAGAGAGAGCTTGCTCGGTGGTGTTCCACGATATACCGCCGACAAACAGAGAATTGGACATGAGAAACTGGGAAGAAGGATAGGATAGATGCGATGCCTCGCGTGAGCCTTGCATCGAATCGGCAAGAGTCTAACGAAGAACTCCCTAAATGCAAATGATTTGCATAAATATGCAGAGTAAAGGGCAGATGCCCTCGATGTCGCTTATGAAAGAAGAAGGTGCGGCTTGCTAGATAGCAGTGACATTGACTGCTTTCTTGCCCTTTGGCCCGTCCTCTACTTCAAACTGCACTGACTGTCCTTCCCTGAGAGATTCAAACTGTCCATTGCAGGCGGACATATGGAAGAAAACGTCCTCCATGCCTTCAACCGAGATGAAACCAAATCCCTTCTCGAGAATTTTCTTGATAATACCAGAAGCCATAGAAATGAATGAAAATGAGATAAATAAAGAGGTGGCGTATGGCAGATCGGCCCCGCCACCCACGGAAATATAATGCAAACAATTTGCATATACAAGTGCAAATGATTTGCACGCAGAAAAGGCCTGACGTACATTGAAGAAGATACGAAAGAGAATCGTATGCTCTCTAACTAGACAGGCGATACGCGGGGCTGCTCCGTCTGTTTCTCCTCATTTCCACCATGCATCTATGGACAACCGCGTTCCTGTAACGGTACTGACGGGATTTCTCGGCTCAGGAAAAACCACACTTCTCAACTACATCTTGACCGCCGAACACGGCAAGCGCATCGCCGTGATCGAGAATGAATTCGGAGAAGTCGGCGTGGATCAGGAACTTGTGATCGGTGCCGAGGAGGAGATCTTCGAGATGAATAATGGCTGCATCTGCTGCACGGTACGGGGTGATCTGATCCGCATTCTCAGTAACCTGATGAAACGGCGGGACAAATTCGATCACATTCTCATCGAAACGACTGGCCTTGCAGACCCCGGCCCCGTGGCGCAGACCTTCTTTGTGGATGATGAGTTACAGAAGCATCTGAAGCTCGACGGCATCGTGACCGTCATCGATGCCAAGCACGTCCGGAAACACATCGATGAGAGCAGCGAGTGCAAGGAGCAGATTGCCTTTGCCGATGTCATTTTGATAAACAAGACAGATTTGGTTGGACCAAAGGATCTGGAGAAGCTAGAGCATCGCATCCGCTCCATGAACGGCGCAGCCAAACTTCACCGTACAGAGCGTGGCGTGACAGACATCAATCATCTCCTGCGTGTGGGGGGCTTTGATCTCAGTCGCGCGATGGAAGTTGATGCAAAATTTCTCGAGCCCGAATACCCGTTCGAATGGGGCGGAATATTTGACCTCAAAAACAATGTATACCAAATCCATCTCGAGGAAGGACCAGATCCATCAATGGATTTTGTCATGCTGCCGGTCGATTCTCATGATGCTCTTCAAAATAAGAAAGTCACCGAGGATGCCGTGCTCCTCTTCTCCGATGCGGAAAAGGAGATCCGGAATGGTGACAGCATTTCTGCTGGAAAAACGCTTCAGCGATTTTTCTTGGAACCTGGAGGCATGACTGTGTCCTGGGAAATCAAGAAATCGGGACTCTACGCATTGTTCACTCAACACCTTCCATCGGAGTTTGCCATGAAGATCGAAAGCAACGTGGAAGAGCACAAGGCAGTCGCCCATCGGGAATTCAAACCCGATCATGTCCATGACGATACCGTCACATCCGTAGGCATCGCGATCCCCGGTGATCTGGATTTAGATAAGCTCAACGAGTGGTTCGGGAAGCTTCTTGCAGAGAAGGGACAGGACATCTTCCGCATGAAGGGGGTCGTGAGCGTTTCAGGGAAAGAGAAGCGCTACGTCTTTCAAGGAGTGCACATGCTCATGGACGGCAGACCAGATCGTCCGTGGGGCAATGAACCCCGTGAGAACCGGTTCATCTTCATTGGGCGACATCTGGATCGGGACGATCTGGAGCAGAAGTTCCGTTCCTGCCTCGCCAAGTAACCATGCCTCCTCTCCAAAAGCTCCATAGCGCTGATATCGGTGATCACGTCATTGGTCTGCGCTGGTCACCGAACGGCGCGTTCCTCGCAGCAGCTTCCATCAGCGGACCCATTCACATTTTTCGCGGGAGCGATTTACATCTCTTGCATCAGCTCACCGGGCATGGATTGGGGACGACAGCGATAGATTGGCATCCGACGCTGCCACTCCTTGCGTCAGCGGGACAAGATGGCAACGCAAAGCTCTGGGATGTAGAAAGCGGCACGGAGAAAACATCGATGCCGTGCGGGATGGGATGGGTGGAGCACGTGACGTGGAGTGATGACGGCGAGACACTGGCCACATCGTGCGGCAAGAAAGTGATCCTCTGGAATGCGGACGGAACAAAGGCACATACATTCCCTGATTTTCAAAGCACGATCGCCGATATCGCGTGGCGGCCCCACCACATGCATCTTGCTGCTGCAGGGTACAACGGGGTTCTCCTGTATCCGACAGAGAAAGATGGTCCACCGGAGAAACTTCTTTGGAAAGGCTCGACACTCGTCTGTGTCTGGAGCCCAAACGGAAAGATGCTCGCAACGGGCGATCAGGATTGCACGGTGCAGCTCTGGTACCCCGAGATACGCGAGCATTTGCAGATGCACGGTTACATGGTGAAGGCCTTGCAGCTTTCGTGGACAAGTGACAGCAAATTTCTCGCAACAGGCGGCGGCATCCATGTGACGATCTGGGATTGCGCAGGCAAGGGGCCAGAAGGACAAGATCCCGTACGTCTTGAGGGGCATGAAGAGCTCATTTCTACACTTGCATACCAACATAAGGGTGCATTGCTGGCATCGGGTGATGAGGGTGGAGTCGTGCGCGTATGGCAGCACGAAAAAGCGGAGTCTTTGTTATCAGGTCTGAGATTGGATCAAGGTATCAGTGTCGTGACGTGGTCTCCCGATGACGCGCTGATCGCCGTTGGCGGCGCTACAGGGGCAGTGTCGCTTCTTCGACTACCCTAAATCAGGAACGGTCGCGAATATGGCCCTTGAAGCGCAGTTTTTGGAGGATTTCCGGGCGAGAAACAACAGCATCTGCTTTCCGGCAATCACGCGCCCAATCGAGAAGCGCCTGATAGTGTTCCTTCTGTAAGTTTTCAAACCATTCCGTCCCATATGCGGTGATAATGCGAGCGACGCTGGCATGTTCGCAGGCATCTTGGCAACCACAGATTTTCATCGCGACTGCTGAGTGAAGCCCCTCCTCTTTCCAGGTGTCTTCGAGAAATTGCAATGGAATATCTTTATTGCTGCCGCAGACTCCACCATTGCAAATGAGTAAACGACAGAGTGGTGGATTGCGTTGAGTATCAAGTTCGATCATAGAGCGGAAACAATAGATGATCGCACCACGAAGCTACTGCGATCCATGTGATCGAGCCATTCATCGAACGGATCATGAAAATACTGCCATAGGTCAAGCCCCAGCTCCATTTCGGTTTCTGTCAGGAGACAGTCATTCAGCTTCTTGTGTAGGCTCTCTTTGCCGTGCATAGCGACAAATTCGATGGATTGAAACCGCTGTCCGCATGCTTCAAACCATTCGGCATACGAGGTCTCCTGTTCAGGATGCTCATGATCCTCTGCCCACCACTTTCCATCCGATTCCAAAGTGCAAATACTACCTGTCTGAGACCAAAATATCCTGCGATCATTTCTCGTGGCAAACCATGCGGTTCCTCTCGCACGAATCACAGAGGAGAGGGCATCAGTTTGTAGCAGCGCGTGAAGACGCTCAGGATGGAAAGGGCGATCTGCCGTAAAAGAGAATGACAGTGGCATTGCAAAATTTCCCTGCAAGATCTCTCCGCGCTGGAGGATGCGAGCAGAAGGATTCAGTGAATGCATGACCGACACGAACAGTGCTAATTCCTCAGCCGAAATCAGATCTTCTTTCCTGATGACAATGGTATCGACATTCTCCACCTGCTCCGCAAGGACTTCTCCCACAGAGCGATCATCTTCGGATACAGAGACAAGATAGCGATCTCTAAGGTTGTCGCAAGAAAGAAAATCCCGCAGGAAGCGCTCGGCATCCACAACAGTGACGCTGGAATGCAGAGTCAATGCATCAGCCACTGATGCTCGCTCAAGAAGTCTTTGCACCAGCATCGGCTCTCCTGTCGCATTCACTTCGATGAATAAATGATCAAATTGTTGCTGTGCGATTTCTTCAACCAGCGCGAGAAATTGCTCGTCAAGATTGCAGCAGATACAACCATTGGGAATCTCGATGAGGGCATCCTTCTTGCTGAGGGCCCTACGCACGGATGCAGCTGCCGAAACAGTTTCCGCAATGTCATTCATGATGACCGCTCGCCTCTTTCCTTTGGTGCGCTTCAGACAATCGAGGAGGAATCTGGTCTTCCCTGCGCCTGCAAAGCCCGAAATGATCGTCACTGGAAGCATAGAGTGAAAGAATGAGATGAATGGAACACTCCTATCGACCACGCTCAGCCGGAGCAACTATCTTTCCTCCGCACAGAAAAGGGTATCGCAAAGGGAGTATAAATGCAAATCATTTGCATTTGGTATGCATGTGGATAAGATCGTATCATGCGGAAAGCCGATATCATTATCGTAGGAGCGGGTGCAATAGGCGTAGGAATGGGTGTCCTTCTCCAGAAAATTGGCTGTAAGGATTTTGTGATTCTTGAGCGAAAAGAAGTGGGTGCATCCTTCATGCGCTGACCTAAAGAAATGCGCTTCATTTCGCCATCATTTGATGGAAATGCGTTTGGCGTCTCCGATCTAAATACCGTCACGCCAGATATTTCTCCCGCCTATATTCTTGATCAAGGAAAGATTATTTGTACTGCAGGTCCGTGAGCGAGAGCGGCGGCAAATATTCAACGGGAGTCCCGCGAATCCACCATTTGCCCGTCTCCTTCCATTCAGCAGCAGAGGAAAATCGATACGGATACAATTCGGCCCGGATGAACCGGGGCACATGATCGGGAAAAGGATTCTTGGAAATCAGTGAACGTGTTTGCGGATCGTTTTGGAGCAGATGTTCGATGAACGGGAAAATCCAGGGGTAATACCGCGGAGATCCCATGGCGGCGAACCACATGAGCCAATCGAGACGCAGATGCCATGGGGCCAGGATCGGCGGAGCGCGTGCAGGATCGCCGGGCTTCGCTTTGAACTCGTACTCCTTCCAGACAGTCCGTGGCGTCAGGACTGCGTCTTCGGTGCCTTCGAGAATGATCTCGTAGCGCTCACGCGTGATGGATCCGAAGGCACCGTAACTATTGACCAGATGAAGCGGTTCGAAGCTCGTGTTCATCGCCTGATTGGAGGAGATCATATTCCGGATTGGGGAGACACTGAGAATGAGGACAAGACCTCCCAACAGGTACGTGGCGATGGTGAATGCGGGAAGGGCGTGCAGCGTAGGAATTGGCATCTGGAAGGGCTGATTGAGAATTCGGTCTCCCAGTGTGGAAAGCCCGATGACGATTGTCAGCAGATTAAGGAAGGAAAGGTTGCCGCTCAGGGCGATCAGGACTTGATGGAGAATGCTAAGACCTCCCGCGATGCCCGAGACAATGGGAAGAGGAACCAGATAGCCCCATGGCGTCCCGAGCTGGATGACGTGCGTGAGGAAAACACCAGTCTTCTTGGTCCACTCCGGCGACCAGTGGAAGAACCAGCTCAAGGGACTGGGAATAGGCTGGGTTTGATAGTGATAGTGAAGACACGTGAGATCGCGCCAGCAGGAATCGCCACGCATCTTGATGAGTCCCGCCCCGAGCACCGTCCGGAAAAACATCCACCGGAAACACCAGATGACGATGACCGGCGGGGGGACGTCGCGTGAACCGAGGAATATCGCGAGAAAGCCCGCTTCGCAGAGCATCGTCTCCCAACCGAAGGAATACCACGTCTGTCCGACGTTGACGATGGAGAGATAGAAGAGCCACAGGAGTGCCCACGTCGCGACAGAAACGCCGATGCCAAATCTTTCGGAGAAACCTGTCAGGGCGAATAATGAAAGTCCCGTCCCGCAGAGGAAGATGATTCGCGCAAAGACATCAGAGTAATGAAAGAAAAATAGACTCGGCGAATCCATGAAGCGCGCCCTCTGGAGAAAGGGCGGTACGGGGGTCAGTCCCTTCTCACCGAGCAGCGGGATAAACTGCTGGAGCGCGACGAGAAAGCCGATCAAGTACACGAGCGCCAGACCGCGCTGGAGGAGGAGACGGGTGAGGAAGAAGGAATCACCGCCGGAGAGAATGTCAGACAATGTCATGGTTGGCTGGGCATCTTCAGCAACACCATAGCGATTTTTCAGGGGTTGTAGGAGGGTGCTGGGAACTCAAAGAAAGGCACGTGGGACTGGGGGGCTAATCCGAACAAACCGAACAGTACTAAGAGGCTATGGTTTTATGATCAAGTCTGACAGCAGGCCAACCGAAGCCGACCAGTTACTATCGACTTAAATACCAAAATGATGTAAAGTTGAGGGGGTGTTTGGAGGTTGTGAATGAGCTTGTTTTGATGGGGGTAGGGCAGCGGGTCAGCGATGATTCAGGAAACAGTCGTGGGTGGAGCAAATGCGAGTCCGATCACTATCAGTACAGCCATGCTAATCATCATCGATACAAAGACAGCAATGGCGTCTCCTGTTCGTTTTTTTATAAACAAATACAGAGGATATGCAATCGCAAGAGTAGCGCAAAACAAGACTGAGAAGACCGTAAGAAGCAGTATCCAATTTCCCATCAGCATCCAATCATCAATCCAAGTATCGAGCAGAATGGTGAGCAGAAAAAAATACGCTGCCATTCCTGCGGTTTGGCAGATGCCGACGAGTATTTGCGGAATACGAAATTGCATAGTGTCATAAGTGTGGCAGAGCGCAGAAAAAGGGGCATGCGGGTCTATTGACGCATGCACGTGATGGCTGGACGGACGGGTCAGGCACTCACTTTTAAGGGGGTGTTTCGAGGTTGTGGGAGGGCTTGATTTGAGGATGGTAGGGCAAGCGGTTCGGTTGATACCTTGTGTATTGGATGTACCATTAGTTTCATGAAGAAGACGCTAATTTTTCCAACACTGATAGGTCTAATGCTGAGCTTATCAGCTTGTGTAAATATTCCGAGCAATGGTGGCACTGCTACTCAAGGCATTAACTCTTCTTCGACTTCTAGTCGAAGTCAGAATCAGAAGATCGGCTACATCCATCGGGCATACGACCAAAATGGCAAACATATGGTCGATATCGATCTTACGGAAGGATTTTTTACCGATCAGGACGCTGGCAATGCGATTCGCGAGGACAATCCGGACTGTGCCAAGGATTCCTTGGATGCAACATGCCAGCCACCGCAAGGCTGGTACCTGCGCAATAAAGATACGGCTGCCAGCACTTTGCCCGTATCAGATCAAGCGCAGATCCTTATGGAAACGCTCGATCCATATAAACAACAACCTGGCACAAAAATATCTTTTGAGGACTTTGGTAAGCTGCTTGATAATTCGCAACGCAATTTTAAAAATATTCCCTTCTGGGTAACAATCTCGAATGGGACGGTCTTGGAAATAAGAGAGCAGTTCATCCCGTGAGGCAACCGGGTCTATAAACACGATTTCTTTTGGCTGAGCAGCTCGGTCTAGAACTTTAACTTTGAATCCCTGACAACGTTATTGAGGGTAGGGTTTCAGGGAATGGAGGGCAAGACGGTCGGGGCTGAATGTTACAAATGTGACAGTAGAACGGGGCTTCCTGAAGCGGAAATTGACGAATAATGGAAGTATGGCAATGAGAGATTTTCTGATACAATTTCAAATGCATGATCAAAGCAATTTTCTTCGACCTCGATGGCGTTCTGACAACCGACGCGAAAGGCTCCCTCACCATGAGTAAAAATCTTTGCGAGTTGGTGCCTGGGTTATCCGTTCAAGAAGTCCTCGATAGTTACCGGGAAGATATTGAAGCACTCAACATGGGGCAGATTTCCATGAGCGACGTATGGAAGAGAATGTGCGCTGCTTTCAAGATTCCCGCAAACGACGATCTTCTCAGGAAGATGATGAGCAAGGTACCCAAGAATAATGCCATGTTCGATCTAGCGCGATCCCTCTTCTCTCGCTATCGCCTCGGCATTATCACCGATAACAATCGCGAACGGATGGATCTTCTGACCGCCGATATGCAACTCGAAAAGCTATTTGATCCCATTGTCATTTCCGCGACAGAGCATGCATCGAAGCGCGATGGAACGACAACAATTTTCGATGCGGCTCTCAGCAGAGCTGGATACAAAGCGGAGGAGGCGATCTTCATCGACAATCAAGAGAAGAATCTGGAAGTACCTGCACAGATGGGGATGAAGACGTATTGGCATGATGATCAAAAGAACGATGTTGCTGCACTAAGTGTGGCGCTCCGGCATATGGGAGTAGATGTCGCAGGTGTATCCTTGGAACATTGAATCTATGATCGACATTCGCCCCCACCATTCCACTGATCAATCGGCACTCTTGCAACTGATGGCGGAATTGCAGGAACATCTCTCTGCCATGGATCCATTGAAGAGAATCCGGAACATCGAAGATTTCGATGGCGCGAAGTACATCGATCATCTTCTTGAGAAAGTCAGGCATGACAAGGGGGAAATATTTGTAGCCGAAGAACAGGACAAACTTTTGGGCTTCATTGCAGGAACCATTCCGAATGAAGATCCCGATGACGCGCTCGATCACTATCCTGCCAAGGAAGGAAACATCATTGAACTAGTCGTTTCTCAGAAGCATCGAGGGCAAGGTGCCGGACGTGCGCTTATGGAGAAGATGGAGACGTATTTCCGTGAGAAGAATTGCGAATACATCCGTGTTGGATGCTTCGCTCCCAATACCGGGACGCATGTGTTCTACGAGAAGTGCAGCTACACAGATCGTTATACTGAAATGCTGAAGAAGCTTTGAATTGGTGATTTTGCACTATTTGCTATGTTGGCAGCTGTATTGACAAGAAAATCTGACAATCTAGAATACTCATAAAGTAATGACCAACTGTCTGTTTCCCTCTGGCCTCCTCCTTCGCGGGCTTCTTGCCCCGCAGGAGCGTCGTGTCCGGTAAATAGATTACGAAGAAATCCGACACTCTCCTGCAATAACAGGAGAGTGTTTTTGTTTATTCACATCATCCCATCAACACGGTGGCCTGCGGAAGAAGGGATTCCATAGACCGCTCTGCTGTGTAGCAAGCAAAAGCGCGCACTTCTATTCAGACCGGGTGTGGGTATGTCCATCGGCATATCAAGACTCTATGCACTTTTGAAACAGGCGGATGCAATTAAAACCGGACCCGCGACAACATCAAAAGTTTTGATCTCCGCTTTTTCGGAGATGCAGCGCCACCGTTGCCATGAAATCGCAAACTCGTTACGAGAAAAAGCTGTACCATGTGAAGAGTATTTTAATTTTGACAGCAAGATCGGAAAGCAGATCCAATACGCGACACGCAAAGGTATTCGTTACGTCCTTTTTCTAGGCGAAGACGGCAATCTTGAATTAAAAAATCTTGAAACACGCGATCAAAAGCAAGTCTCGTTGGACGATCTTCATTCCGCTATTTCATAATGGACCGCAAGTTCGATACACCAAAGGGATTCGTCGACCGCGTAGGCAGCGAAGCCGAGCGTCTGTCGGATGCCCAGAGAATTTTGTATGATCAGGCAAGGTTATACGGGGCCAAGGAACTACGAGTTGCTCCTGCGGGATTTGAAGAGACATATTTTGCCGATACGAATTTAGATCCGGAAAAAACATACCAACTTAAAGACAAATCGGATCGTACTCTCGTTTTGAACTGCGACAGCCTACCAGTTGTGATGAGATCATACGTCGCGAGCAACAGAGAGAAGCTCGCTCGTTTTATGTTTTCTATACCGGTTTTTCGCTACAGAAATGTGAAGTTAAGGCACTATCATCATCTTGGAGTGAGTTTTGTTAATGATTCAATCTCAGAAAAGAATGAGACGGTTATACCTAGTATTCTGATTGAAACTTTGAGGCAGGTCACATCGAAAAAAGTTCAAATTGTCCTGAACGAATTCCGTCTTTGGATTTCCCTTTTTGAACAACACGGTTTTTCGCAGGAAGATGCGCGAAATTATTTTTTCTATCGGCGCTTCCACCATGGAAAAGAAAAACCAACTGATGAGAAACTGGCTTCCGTACTGGATCGTATTCGTCAAAAACCGGAGCTTTTTGACTCTCTTTCGTCTTTGCATGATGAAGGTCCCAAAGAGTTTAACGATCAGTTTACCCAAATTCGAACTCATTTACCTGCTATAGCTGCGAATTTGGAAACGTACTACGACAGAATCGCGAAGCTGGCAGAATTGCCCGGCGTTGAGTCGTGTACATTTGATCTCAATGATTTTCATTCTTCAGAATTTTTCAGCGCTCTTGGATATCAGTTGTATCTCGAAGGGGAGGACAAGCGCACCGCAGACGGCGGGAGTTATCACGAGTATGGCAGCAAGTTCAGTCCACGCATCCGTAGTGTCTATAGTGGAATCATCCGGCATGATGATCTGCTCGAGCACGACGATAAGCTGAGGCAGCCAAAGACTTCTGTGGGCGTTTACGTTATGACGAAACGCCAAGGCGAAGCCGAGAAAATGATTGCTGAACTGCGTGGAAAAGGAATTCCTGTCTTAGAAGATACCAGCTCAAAAGGAATCCGTAAGGCAGCTTCCTATTTTAAAGATGAGGGATTTTCCCATTTTGTTGTGATCGGAGATAACGAGCTGGATTCCGGTCTTCTTAAGATAACGAACATGGAAACGAATCAAGATGCACAGATTACAATTGATTCACTTTCTTCTCTCTTTCCTTCTTCATAATTCCCCCTACTTTCTATGCGTATCACTTCCGAGATCAAATCTCCAAACTACTTCATGTCTGCTCCTTATGAGCCTGGACAGATGATTGATTTTACCGATCCTCCAGCAGAAACGGATCTCGATAAATCCAGAAACATATTACACGCAGCTCTTACAAAGGATCAGGATCTCGGAATCATTGTGCAAGAAGTAAATTCGTATTTAATGACGGTTGGTATTACACAGCGAGAGGAAGACCTACAACAGAGTCTCCATGAATTTACACAGAAAAATCATCAATTGAAGAAATGATAAAAGATGCATATGAAAAATTATTTTCTAGCAATGAGGTTAGCGTTCGAGAAAAGCTTTTAAAATTACTGGATGCAACTCATATATTGGCAAAGCCACCCCATTTCCCTGCGCAGGTATATTCGCATATTCCTGGAGAGACAACGGAATTGGGTGATGTTGGCACTCACTTTGGATATGTTCTAAAAGATGGATCGACGAATGTGGCAAAAGCTCCCAATGGGAGGGAATATCCTCTATATCCAAATACAATGTTTTCTTTCCCAGATGCAATAAAAATTGCCGGAAAAGCCAGGATGAGAATTTTCACAGCACTGGGCCAAAAGGGATTGATGAATATCACCGGAGACATTGGCGATTGGGGTAGGCAAAATTATATAGATGGATGCACATCAACTCTGCATATTTCTCCCGTTATGAAAGGTGACGCATGCATGAATTCACTCTACTTTCCTGAAGCTGTAGAACAAACGCAGCATACTCACCCCAGTATTAGAGCTGGTATTGTTTCCAGCGGTGAGGGCATCTGCAAAACACCTGTAGGAGATATTCCACTGCAAGAAGGCAATTCTTTCTTCTTGCCCCCTGAAACATGGCATTCATTCCATACGGTAAAAGGTAAGACCTTGGGAGTGGTGGCATTCCATCCTGATAGTGATTTTGGCCCCACTCATGAAGATCATCCCATGCTCAATAGAACTCACTTTGCTTTCTTGCATAAATTAAAATCCGCATTGCGCGTGCGGCAAGCGGGAAAATAATTTTTTCACCCATACATTATGTCAGTTGAATCACAGTCCGATCATCATAGGCTTTACACCGAGGAGGATGCCGCTAAGTTTCTCCAGTCGCCTGTGGCGCTCATTCCTAATTGGGTGGAGTCTCAAGGACTAGAGGCACAGAAGGACGATGCAGGCAATATCATAGGCTTCACGCGTGAAGCATTAATGAAATTTGCCCAGACATATTCTTTTAAAATAATGGAGGAATTGCTAGATTGATCTAGAGTCAGTGCTGATCAATAACAATGGATGCCTCCTGCGCGGAGACGGACATTGCGGCTCTTCCTCCAATTGGAAATGTAAACATGGGAGTAGTGTGTCCAAAATCCAAGCCTGCCACTACTGGTATATTTTGAAGTTCCAGCTTACTGGCAATAATTTTGCTAAGCAGCTCAAGAGAGATTCCGCTTTTTATTTCACTACGACCAATAGCTACACCTCTAATGCGCTTTGCAAAATCTTGATGTAATAAAGACTGCAAATTTCTATCAAAAGCCGCAGGGTGATCGTCCCTATCATCCTCGATAAACAAAATCACATCTTCTGATGGATTCGGCATATATTCCGTGCCATGTAAAAGATGGAATGTCCCTAAATTACCTCCGATAATGACACCTTTTGCATTTCCTTCCTGCAATATATGCCAACCGTTATTAGGAAGCATTTGCACATCATCCTGCTTCGTGGCCCATAAATCATCCACATACTTCTCAGAAGGATGAAGAATGATTGGATCCTCCTCGAAAAAACATTTTTTAAAATGATTCATCGTATACTCGAAGTTTTGTTTCTGTCCAAAATTAAAGAAGTGCGGTCCAGAGTATGTCACTACGTCTGTCTTTGAATAAAAGGCTGTTGCCAAAGCTGTAATATCCGAATAACCGCAGAGAATTTTAGGGTTGTTTCGAACTAAATCGTAATCAATGTATCGCAGTAACTGATTGCTATTGAATCCGCCAATAACCGTCAGAATAATTTGAATAGAGTCATCGGCAAATGCGTCGTGTAAATCCTCAATGCGATGTTCGATTGTTGTGGAGTCAAATTCATCTCGCTCATTTACATATTTCCCAAAACTGACTCTAAGTCCCAAACTCTCCAATCGCTTTTGAGCAGTTTCTTTCAATTCATTACTCATCCAGGGCAGCATGAGACTTCTTGCAGGCGCAATAATCCGAACGCCATCGCCTTTTTTGAGTTTTGGAGCAAACATGAACACTATCTTAGCGTATGAATTACAAACTCTGGACTTCAACAATTACTGTGTCCTGAAGCCAGCACGGTCGCGTGCAGCTATTGGCTGGGGAGGAGGGATTCGAACCCCCGTATGACCGCTCCAGAGGCGGTTGCCTTACCACTTGGCGACTCCCCAACGAGATGGCTGAACCAGTGTAAGTGAGGCAAAGGGGAAATCAACCAAAAGC
>VGKY01000009.1 GCA_016866875.1 Candidatus Peribacteria bacterium | reverse complement strand
GAATCCCCAGATATGTCACCCCGAGCGTAGTCGAGGGGTTGAGGAAAAGGGGGAAGCATTTCGCGCATGCATAAAACAGGGAATGGCAGAATCCCCAGATATGTCACCCCGAGCGTAGTCGAGGGGTTGAGGAAAAGGGGGCAGAATTCGCGAGATGCATAAAAGGCATAAAAGTGGTATAATATCTATGTGAAACACATCGTTCGATACCCAAAACTGCTCCTCTTCAGCGCATCGATCGTGCTGTCGTATGTCCTCCTCAAGATGGACGCCTTCCACTGGATCGAGACGCATCTCGACGGTGCGAACTACGCGAGTGTGCTTCTCGGAGGCATGCTCTTCACCTTCGGGTTCACCTCACCACTGGCCGCCGCGTACTTCTACGAAGTCGCTCACATCGTTGATCCTCTGCCCGCTGCACTTCTCGCTGCCGCAGGTGCCATGGCCACAGACATGAGCATCTTGCGGTTCACCAAGTCATCCGTCGGCGACGAGATCGTGCAATTCAAGAGGACGGCAATCCTCCGCAAGATCCATGCGCTCTTCCACCACAAGACGATCTCGGATCAGATGCGAAACGTCACGCGATGGGCTATCGCTTGCATCATCATCGGCTCTCCCCTTCCCGACGAGATCGGGATAGCGCTGCTTATAGGCGTGACCAAGGTCGATGGGTGGCGCTTTGCGCTGCTGAGCTTTGTGATGAACACGGTGGGCATCTTCGTCATCTTCTCTCTCGGGCGCATGGCGGTCTAATGCTTAGAACTTCCATCGCCGATCTTCACCTTGGCAGGACGCAGCACTCGACCATGGAGTTCGTAGCCCTCTTCGTAGACCTCGATCACTGCATCCTTTTTTCCAGATCCCTGCTGCAGCACCTCATGACGCTGTGGATCGAGGGGCGCACCCAGGGAGGACATCTTCTGTAAACCAGCAGCCTCGAGCTCCCGAGCCAGCTGACGCTCGATCGCGACCACCCCCTTCGTCCACTCGTCGTTTGCCAGAGCCTCAGGCAGGTGCTGAAACGCCCGCTGAAAGCTATCGATTATGGGGAGGAGCTTTCTCAGGATCGCCTCGAGCGCGAACGCCGCAAGTTCTGTGCGCTCGCGATCTACGCGCGCTTTCGCATTCTGCAGGTCAGCCTGCGCGCGTCCTGCGAGATCCTTCATCTTCACTGCCTCAGCTTTCGCAGCTTCGAACTCAGACGTGAGGGCGACGATCTGCCCCTGCAGATCTTCGACCTGCTTTCGAAGTACGCTCGTCTCGAGCGACCCATCTCCCCCTGCGCTGGTAGTAACTGCGGACATCGCGGTGAGTATACGTCGAGAAAAATCGCGCGCCACAGAAGCCGACGATTTTTCTCAGGCGCCCACGAGCAATGGAACACCGTGATATACTGCAAGCCTCCTCACCACCGCATCCCATGACCAAGCGTTCCCATACATCCCCCTCTCTACTTCGACAGGTGTTTTCCGTTGCAGGCATGACCTGCAGGAGCTGCGAACTGCTCCTAGAACGTCGTCTGAGGGATGTGGCTGGTGTACGCGAAGTGCACGCCAGCGAACGGAGCGGCACGGTGGAGATTTTTTCCGATCCCACTCTCGGCTCACCTCGTCTGGAGCAACTTCAGCATGCATTGCATTCAACCAAGTATCGGCTCCACAGAAAGGGAAGCGCTTTCCGCGTCTCAGCTACAGCGGCGGAGAATCCCGACTGGTCCGAAGTCGGGGGCATGATCCTGCTAATCCTCGCCGGCTACCTTCTGCTCAAGCGCTTCGGCGTCTTCGCGTTTGCTAAGGGCATCGAAGATGCGGCTAGCCTCGGAGCAGTCTTCACCGTCGGTCTGGTCGCGGCATCCTCTACATGCCTTGCGGTCGTCGGCGGCCTGCTTCTTGCTATCGCAGCCAAGTGGACGGAGTCCCATCAGGGCGCAAACCGGTGGTACCGGTTTCAGCCGCTGCTGTCCTTTAATGCCGGTCGTCTCGCTGGGTACTTCCTGCTGGGAGGTCTCGTGGGGCTCCTCGGCAGCGCCATCACCCTCTCCACCAAAGCCACGGGAATGCTCACGGTAGCGGTCGCTGCGGTCATGATTGTGCTCGGCTTAAACATCCTGAGAATCGTCCCCAAGCGCTACTGCACCATCCCCCTACCAAAAGCACTCTCGCGGCGCATCCACGAGCTCAGTGGCTCGGAGCACCCGCTCGCCCCGGCATTCCTTGGCGCACTCACATTCTTCCTGCCATGCGGCTTCACGCAGTCCATGCAACTACTGGCGCTCGGATCGGAAAGCTTCATCCAAGGAGGCATCATCATGCTCGTCTTCGCCCTTGGCACGCTGCCCGCCCTCCTCGGCCTTTCTGCCGTGAGCTCGCTTGTCGAAGGGCGCACCGCACGCTGGTTCCTCACGTTCTCTGGCGCCCTCGTGTTGATGCTCGGCATCTGGAACATCCAGAACGGGCTTCTGCTCACCGGTATCGACCTCGCGGGTCCGCTTCGCCATCAGCGACCTGCGGTTGCCGCAGTCAATGACCCGAACGTCTCCATCGATGCGCAGGGGCGCCAGATCGTCACCATGACCGTGAGCAACGCAGGCTACTCTCCCGACTCCTTTACGATCCAGCCTGGGCTGCAGACCTGGATCTATGCCTATGCGCCCCAAAGCGTAGGGGGTTGTGCATCGATGCTCACCGACCCCACGCACAACCTTTCGACGCCGATCGCGCAGGGGGGCAACTGGCTGGGCCCCATCCAAAACCCTCGGAGCGATTTCGTGCTGACCTGCTCCATGGGCATGATGCGCGCGGATATACGCGTGAGGAAATCCTGACGTGTTTCACGTCTGAGACTTCGTGTAGAATCCGGATAGAATATTTTTCTGCTTCCCTCCGTTCTCATGCCCCGTAAAGCTCCTCCTCCCGCCGCGCCTGAGGTCATCACCGTCCGCAAGGTCAACGTCTGGTTTGGCGTAACGATGCTCCTCGTCGGTTTCATCGGTGCATTCCTACTTATGAAGGAAGGAAGTGCACTTCCCGGATGGCTGAGCCTCCCCACCATCCCCAGTCTCAACGCACCGTCCGCCCCCCCATCGCCACCATCACCACCAAGTGCGCCATCAGCTCCTGCTGCTCCTACTCCTGCCGATACGGCAGCACAGGACAAACTGATCCCCACAGTCGACGCTGACCGCGATCACATCCGCGGCAATGCTGATGCCGATGTCGCAGTCATCGAGTACTCGGATCTCGAGTGCCCCTTCTGCAAGCGCGTCCATCCCACTCTTCAGGAGGTGATCGACCAAGATACAAATGTGCAGTGGGTGTACCGGCACTTCCCCCTAGGTCCTCACAAGAACGCTCAGAAGGCTTCTGAGGCTGTGGAGTGTGCGGCCAAGCTCGGTGGAGACGGAAAGCTCTGGGAGATGATCGAGATCATCTTCGAAAAGGGATCCGATAACACGAAGCTCGTCGAGCTCGCGAAGGAAATCGGCCTGAGGGATTCCGCGTTCGCCACGTGTCTCGCCTCTGGTGAATTCGCCGCGCGTGTGAAGGAGGATATGGCTCCTGCGAAGGAAGCGGGCGTCAACGGCACTCCTATGACCTTCGTCATGCACATCCCATCGGGTAGGGTGCAGCGCGTGATGGGCGCCCGACCCACAGCAGATTTCCTCCAGGCAGTAGAGAATGTCCGCAACGACACGGTCCCCGCACCGGCACCAGCCGCCGCCCCATCGGGTGGCGCACAAACCTCTTCACGTGCACGACCGACCGTGTACACGGTCCCCATCCGCGTCACGAACTGGGCATTTTCCCCAAGCACATTCACGGTCAAGAAAGGCGACACGGTGAAGTTGCGGTTCGTCGGTGCTGAGGGTGAGCATGGGGTTTCCATCCCCGGCCTCGGCATCACGAAGACCATCGCGCAGGGGCAGACTGTGGAGTTCCCGCTCCCGACAGATAAAACCGGCACGTTCCCCTTCTCTTGTAACGTTGCGTGCGGATCTGGCCACAGCGAAATGAAGGGAGTGATTACCATAGAGGACTAAGAAGACTAAGAGGACTAACAAGACTAAGAAGACTAAGAGGACTAAGAGGACTAACAAGACTAAGAAGACTAAGAGGACTAAGAGGACTAACAAGACTAAGAAGACGTAAAGGACGAAGAGGAGTTCCTCTTCGTCTTTTAAGTCCTTTTCGTCCTTTTGGTCTTTTTCGTCCTTTTCGTCCTCTTCGTCCTCTTCATCCTTATCTACTCCACACACGGCACCGCAGGATCTGCAATGCAGCTTTCGGCAGGGGGCTCCCCTCTCCATGGGCAACGCTTGGAGTACAGGCACGCGTCGTCCGTCAATCGCTGCAGTTGCTCCTCTGCTTCTGCATCATCAACCGCGTTTGTGAAGAGCATCTGATCCAGATCTTCAAAAGCGTATGCGAGATCCAGAGGACGCTCCTCCCCGTTTACGAACATGCGAAAGGGATGATCGCCACAGATCTCTCCATCCGCGAGCGGCGCATGTGCAGAATAGCAATTCCCTGCAATGCCGATATCGATCGTTGCAAAGAACTCCCCAATGGTCAGCCCCGGCTTGTGCCGGTGCACCACATGCCCCACGCCATCGTGAAGGTGTAGGTATGGATCATGTCGCTCATGCTCCTCATCGTGCGTCGCTTCATCGGTCGACGTACCGGACATGAGCTCCTCTGCCGAGTAGTCCATGCGCACTCCATCCATCCAGACGGCGAAGTCTGCATGGGTGTGGTTGGGATCGGGATTGGCAATCGCATGGGGATCGCGTGCGGCGCATGCACTGAGGAGCAGTGCCACAAGGACTCCTGTGAGGCAGAGGGAATGTTTCATATGGAAAGAAGCTTACTGGAACTGACGAAAAAGACGAAAAGGACTAAAAAGACGAAGAGGAACTCCTCTTCGCCCTTTACGTCTTCTTAGTCCTCTTCGTCTTCTTAGTCCTCTATCACTATCGTTCCCGTCATGTCCCTGTGCCCCGCTCCGCACGGGACATTGCAGCGGAAACTGAATGAACCGGTCTTATCGGTGGGAATGGCAACGGAAACCGTCTCTCCTGGGCCGAATTTCTGGCTGATACCAAGATCCGGGATGCCGATGCCGTGCATACCTGACACGCCGACAAGCTGCAGAGTGACCTTCTCGCCCTTCTTCAGCGTCAGTGCACTCGGCGTGAACGCCCAATTAGTTGCCTCCATGCGTACAATGCGAGGCGCAGCCGCAGGAACGACACCGGATCCGTCTCCTCCGGCATCCTCCGTGACAACCATCTCATCGACGTCCTCCATCCCGGGCACCGGCATACCCATGGCGGGACCATCGGCTGCGGGCTCCTGCACTGACGGATTGCTTTGGCTACAGGCCACGAGGAGAGCAAGAACAGGAAGAAGGCGGAAGAACGTCATGAATGCTTGGAGAATGGAAGCGCTACGAGTGTAGGGTACACTGAGGAGTATGCTAAATACTGCGATCGCGCGGGGTGTGCTCATGAGCGCCATGATCATCGTCTTCGGCGTCTTCGGGATAGACAAATTCCTCCATCCGCTTTCGTGGATCGCCTGGATGCCCCCGTGGATCGACGGACTTGTCGGGCTTTCCAAATCGCAGTGGCTCATGGTCACCGGAGCCTCCGAAATCATTCTTGCGAGTGGGCTCCTCTTTCCAAAGACCATCATCCGTCGCATCGCTGCATGGGGCATGACGCTGCACCTCTGCTTCATTCTCACGCAAACGGGAATCAATGATCTCTTCGTTCGGGATCTAGGGCTGATGCTTAGTGCGGTGGCACTCGCGATCCTGCTTTGAAAAACCCAGCACCTTTCGCGAGAAAGGTGCTGGACGGTGGTTTTGAGCATGAAACGTGAAATCCGTTACGGAGAAGCAGTCCAGCCAATAAGAGCCAAGTCCTTCGCGAGGTTCATTTCGACCAGCTCGGGATCGGTCTCCCCTGGGATGTACTCGATCAGCACAAAGGTATCAGCCGCAACCCGCGCGCGCAGCGCTTCCATCACAGCGGAGTAAAATATATTGATCATTAGTCAATTATTTGGGCTGCATTCCGGATTCCCTGCAAATCCCCCACTTTCTCTATACTCCGTGTGCATGCATATGCGCATCATCGCCGGTACCGCACTCCTGTGCGCGCTGTCATCTGGCGCGTTTGCGCAAGGCGAGATCGTGGAAATCACCCCCCACAGACACCTGACTGAGGAGGAGCGCATCGAGCGCATGGGCATGAACACCGTCAGTACGGTAATGCTCGTCGGAGCCGGGGAAACCGTGGAGATCTCCTATGCCGCAACGCACCCTCTCTCCTGCGACACAGGACCACTGCGCAGCAATGGAAAGGGCGATCCGCAGCACCTCGTACGATTTGCGCTCCCTGCAGGATCACATCGGGCATCCATTGACCTCACGACATCACCGGGCTGGGCACCTTGGTCGCAGAACTATCTGGTGGCGTGCATGGGGACTGCGGGCAGCACCGCTGAGCTGGGGAGGGCGGTCTTCACCTCTGCGAGACTCACGACGATCGTTCGGGTAGCACGCAAGCACCTGCGCCTTCCCGAAGAGTATCAAGCATCGAGCGCTCACACGCTGCGCGGATACCGCATCGTCGGCATCCCACTGGGATACATCGTGCTTGCAGCAGCGCTCTTCGGGATCTTCCTCATGAGCAAGCTTCGCCGCGAGAGAGCGCTCAGCCGATCCCTCGCGATCGTGCTCGTCTGCGCACTAGGGTACCAGGCATGGTTCTCGATGGATCTTGTGACGATGACCGCTATGCACCTTCGTACGTGGGCTTCCGACGGCACGTACGCGCAACTCGGATCCGTGGAGGCGATGGCACATACCATTCGCCAGGAAGCAGAGGCTAGAGACATTGAGCGCTTCGTCTTCGTCTGCACGAGCGAGAGCGATTTCTACGAGAAAGCCCTGCGGTACTTCCTCTACCCCAGCTCCGTCTCCCGCGATCCTGAGAGCCTAGCCGCAGCGACGTTCATCGTTGTACATGCTCAGCCCGGATGGTACGAAGAAGACGGCGTACTACACTGCGGGAGAGTCGAGGGACCTGCAAGATTCCTCCAGAAATTCCCGGACGGTTCCGTGCTCTTCGCCATCACCCGATGAAGCTCCTCGCATGCATCTTCGCTCTCTCGCTCCTCCTCACCGAAGGGCGACTGCTTGGCACCCTCACGCTCGGCAAGAGCCGCTGTGCTCTACTCTGGAGCCTCGCGCTACCGCTCGCGGCCGTAAGCAACGTCCTGCTGGTCTTCCTCTGCACGGTCATCGGGGCAAAGCTCTCGCCTCTGGTACTGCTCGGAGGTCACGCCCTTGTCATCGCCACACTCCTGTGGCTGCGCTCACGACGGCAGATATCCGACGACGCATGCCCATCCATCGATCTACCCCCAAGGCCAGCCGTGCGCCAGCGACGCTCGTACCGGATCTGCTGCACATTGCTCCTGACGGCCATCTTCTCCTTCAGTGCCATCCACGCTCTCGTCCTCCATAGCTTCTCGATCGACAGCTTCACGAACTGGACGATGCGCTCGCGCGTATCGTTCGAAGATCGTGCGATCGCCTTCGACCGCACCGAAGCGCGCGGAGTGGCAAAGCCACAGTACCCGATCCTCGTCCACAGCCTGCAGATCGTGGTCAATCAGATCGGCCCTTGGAGCGACCGAGCGGCGAATGCTGTGACGTTTCTCTTCTCGTGGACGTCGCTTTTCGCCGCATTCCTGATGCTGAGGAAACTGCGTGGGACAGATGCCGCGCTCATGGGCATGACGCTCGTTGCCGGCATTCCCCTCATGAGCATCCACCTGGCTCAAGGCTACGGCGACGTACACCTCACGACATACCTCATGCTCTCGTTCCTCTCGCTCGCACTCTTCGAACAAACGGGAGAGGTGCGGTGGGCGACGCTCTCCGGTCTCTGCGTGCTCGGTGCACTGTGGACGAAATCCGAGGGGCTCTACTTCGGCTACCTTCCGTGGGTTGCCTTCGGCACGCTCATCGCATGGCGCAGAGGACGGATGCGCCCATGGCGTTCGCTCCTCGCCGTTCCCCTCTTCGCCTTCCTCCCCTTCCTCGTGTTCCTGCAGCTCAAGGGATATGGCCTCACGCCCCACGACTCCGATTTCTCCTTGGCGTGGCACCCGGAAGGCGTGAGCATGTTTTTCGCCGCGCTGTGGGAGCTTGGCTCCCTTGGAGTAACGTGGATCCTGGCGCCCATCGCCGCTCTCCTGCTACTGCGTCACCATCGGCACCCTGCAATCCATGCATCTGCATTCCCCGCTCTCCTCTGGCCACTCGCGATCATCGCCATGAACGCCGTCATCTACCTTGCAACACCAAACGTCGCCTTCCTGCTCAACGGACAATCCTTTGCCAGGCAGATGATGCCCGCTTCCGCACTGGTGATCCTTGCGCTAGTACTGATGGTCGGCACCTGGCCGGGCAACGCAGAACGTAGTCATACAGTGTGAATCACGCTCGTGATTCACGGTGGTGACAGGGGAGGCACAGTATACACATTGAATCTCCGATGCCCATTGAGAGGTCAGCTTCACAGGGGTGAATTCGCTTAAGCAGTTAATCATGGATCGTAGGCTTCAGTTGATCACCGATCACGCCGCATCCCTCATCTACTCCTCCACAACCGGATTCCAAGAGGAGCCACTCTGGCGAGACCTTGAAGGCGATCATTGCTCCAACGTGGCAAGCGTAAAAGTCCTCTCTTACCTTCTCCACATCACGATAATGTTGGCGATTCGGGATGAGGACAAGCTGAAAGACACTGCCCCTATATGGGCCTGACTGGGCTTGGAAGGCATAGGTTGTCTTCGTAGCCCCTGCGAAGGTTTTAGCGAGTGCTTCAAAATATCCTGCTGGGCGCTTGGGCGCGCAGCTTGTATCGGCACTGTTCTTCACCAAATAGTCGAATTCATCGGATGCGGGTTCCGTGAAGCGGTAGAGCTTGAGGTCAAGCGAACCTGCATTGTAGCTAAAGGGAAGTTCGTCGGGATTCGACATCTCCTCGCCCGGAGGAACATAGGGGAATGCCTGAATCGAGCTGATGGATGAAGCCGGGGATGAGGTAATCGGTGCGGGTTCCGAGACAGGCGGAGACTGCACAGAAGTGCAGCCCGCGAGTGCAAGAGCCAGGAATGATGGAAACCATTGTCGAATGTTCATAGCAGGATTGTGCATTCGCTTCACGGAATGGGAAGCCTTCGGGATACAACAGTGTCTTTGGGAATATCTGCATCGGCAAAGAGGCCAACACCCTGGACCGAAGACGGCTTAATGACTGCAGGGACAAGAAGCATAAGTTCTGAAAATTCGATGTAATCGTATCAGAATTAATCACTCTGGGGAGCCCTGGATGGCAATCACTCCCACTCCCCTCGAATCAGCTTCTCTTTCTTCTCTCTCGTCCAGCCTTTGATCTGTATTTCGCGTCTGCGAGCCTCTGATTTCGTTTCAAATGGCGGAGAAACGTAGAGCAATCTCAGTGCTCCTTGATCGCGTGAGAATTTTGCCCCCTTGTCGAAGTTGTGGTCTTGAATCTGTTTATGCGGATCGGTCGAAATGCCAGTGTAGTACCAGCCGGTTGGCGCTTGGCCTATGTAGACGTGCCATGACTCGGGCATAGTGACTGATGATACCAGAGAATGTTTTGTGTGTTGTATGTGTTGGGCCCTTCGACTCCGCCGCGTTGCGACGCGGCTCCGCTCAGGGTCATTCGATTCGGCAAAGAGGTGGCCGGAGGCCCGAAGGGCCGACGACCATGAGTGAGGCGCGAAGCGCCGAATCGAATGGTGTCACGGGCCGGGATTGAACCGGCGACCCCGGGCTTATGAGTCCCGTGCTCTACCAACTGAGCTACCGTGACATGGGTCAAGTATGAAGATGTGATGATGAAGGATCGAGCAAATTTCTTTGGATTACGCCTCGCGCAAGCGCTCGGCGGTCAACTGACCTGCCTGCCGGCAGGCAGGGCTACCCGCCCGAACGTACCGACGTTCGGTACGGGCGGGCCGTGACATGCCAACAGTATGAATCAAAGGAAAGGAAGTCGTAAACACAAAACGCGAGGAGAGTACGACTTTGCAAGAGATCAAGAGGGCTATGGGAATGGCGTAATCCTTCGACAAAGACATCGGGAAAGCACTATGCTTCATCCGTGAAAAGCACCACTCTCCTCTGCCTCCACGGCTGGGGCGGCGACCACCATTCGTTTCATGAACTCAAGATCGCGCTCGAGGGATCGGGGATCACTGTGCTTGCACCGGATCTCCCGGGATTTGGCGAGGAGTCAGAACCGAAAGAACCCTGGACGACGGATGACTATGTCGCATGGGTCTCTACCTACATCCGCAACAATATTTCGGGACCATACATGCTCCTCGGTCACAGCCACGGAGGCCGCATCGCGATCAAATTGTTAGCGTCCGGAAATACTGTTCCCTGCCCCCTGCTCCCTACTCACGTGTTTCTCTGCGCCGCTGCAGGAATAAAACATCCGAGGCATCTCAAGAGAATCTTCGGCCTCACGCTGGCCAAGACCGGAAAGGCACTCCTACGCATTCCCGGATTGAGGGTACTGCAGCCGCTGGGGAAAACGTTGCTGTACAAACTCGTACGCGTGCACGACTACGAAAAGGCTTCCCCCATCATGCAGCAGACACTGATCCATGTTTCCCGGGAAGATCTGCGACCACTCCTCCCGCGTATCGCGGTCCCAACAGACATCTTCTGGGGCGAAGATGATCGCATGACGCCCGTAGGAGACGCTCACATCATGCACAAGGCGATTG
This sequence comes from Candidatus Peribacteria bacterium, assembly GCA_016866875.1. Classification (GTDB taxonomy): domain Bacteria; phylum Patescibacteriota; class Gracilibacteria; order Peribacterales; family Peribacteraceae; genus 2-12-FULL-55-11. The sequence continues at coordinate 23,210 of VGKY01000009.1, read as the reverse complement.
CCGAAAGTGCGCTGCATATCTACCACGGTGTTCGCCACCGCGTGCACCGGGATCGCGCGGAGGAAATTGCAGAGGTGATCGCTGCGAAAGCCTAGGAAACAACTATTGTTGGACGGGGACACTTTGCCACTCATCAATCCGGATCATCGTCAGAATCTAGCTCGTGCCTACAAGAGCACTGAGCCACTGGGGAGCGGAGATGAAGATTCGGAGGATGCGGTCGGGCCTGATGAAATCCGGAACGCCGTCGTTGTCTTGGTCAAAACTCTACAGCGCCTCCCGTGAAGTTGTATCGGAGAAGAACTCCAAAGAGCTTTCAAGGAGACGTGCTGGACTGACGACGACAGTGGCGGCTGCAACGAAAGCTGCTTGACCATAGTCAGTGACAGGAAGGGGTGCGGTTTTTCATGCAGTTTTTGTGTATGTTTTTACATATTTTGCAATATTATTTCATTAGATGCAATATATGATTTTCAAAAGCATTTGTACGAATAGGATCAGATCCTGTGCCAGATGACGGCTTTCCATTAGGCTGCTTTCGCTATGCGCCTCCTGGCAACCATCCTCGCATCGCTCCCCCCCCTCCTCACGTTCTGCGCTCTCTGGCAGATCAAGGAGTGGCGTATCGACCGTCTGTACGACCACCTGCGAACCGAAGGCGCGCTGCGCCAGATATTTGGCATCGCGCGCGTACCGCTGACTGCTGCCTGGTACGTGACGGCAGCCGTAGGGATGCTCACGGGTCAGCGTGCTGCGGACGGAGCTCTCGCTTCACTGGTGATACTCGGGGCGGCCCAGTTTCTGCGTCGTCACCAGCGCCTGCCGGTGTGGACAGCCAAATCGATCATGGTCTGCGGCGCATCCGTAGGGATTACGGCAGCCGCGGCCGCCGTGCTGAGGCACTCCGGGCTGCATGCCCTCCCCCTCCTCGTCCTCCTCCAGCCACTTGTCTGCGCCCTCGTCTGGAGTGCGCTCCTGCCACTCGACACCATACTGAAAAGCAAGATCCTGCGTCGAGCCGGTGAGCTACGGAAACAGCATCCCAACCTGGTGGTGATCGGCGTCACCGGATCCGTCGGCAAGACGACGACCAAGGAACTGGTCGCCTGTGCACTTGGTGCCGACGCGCTCTCCACGCCCGCCTATGTCAACAGCGAGATTGGCGTCGCACGTTGGTTGATCCAGACCCTCTCCAAAGATAAGAAGACACTGCCCAAGGTGCTGGTCGTCGAAATGGGTGCATACCGCACAGGGGAAATCGCGAAGCTCTGCAGATGCGCGAAACCGACCATCGGCGTTATTACGTACGTCGGCACCCAACACATCGCACTCTTCGGATCGCAGGAAGGGATCGTCCGGGCAAAGGGGGAGCTCCTCGCCGCAGTCCCAGAGCAGGGACAGGCATTCCTCAATGCCGATTGCGAGCGCGTGCTTGGGATGCGCGACCGCTGCTCCTGCCCCGTGACGACGGTTGGAACGGGGGGCAACGGAGATCTGCAAGCCTACGATATCGAAGAGACCTCGCAAGGACTCCGGATGCGCATCGGCACGACGATGTTCCACGTCGCCATGCATGGCACCCAAAACGCCAGCAACATCCTCCTCGCAGTGGCAGTCGCCGAGCACCTCGGGGTGCAACGCAATGTCGTCGCCAATAGGCTCGCGCGCTTCAAGCCCCTCGTCGGGACGTTCTGCGTTCAGTCGCGCGACGGGGTCACCGTTCTCGATGACACGCACAACTGTAGCCCCGAGAGCGCCTCTGCTGCCGTGCGCTGGGCTACCGTGCGCGACGAAAGGGAGAAGGTTCTCCTCACCTCTGGCATCATCGAGCAGGGCATGGAAAGCGAGCGCGTCCACCGCGAGCTCGGGGCTCAATGCGCAGGTACATTCCGGAGAGTCATCTTTACGAACAAAAGATTTGCTCAAATATTTGAGCAAGGATATGGGAAAACCGTTGAGATCTATTCCGATACCATCCCCCGGGTACCTCGCGGTTCCCTCCTCGTCTGCCTCGGGCGCGTTCCCGCAAAAGCCGTCGAACGCATGATCCCCCTCTCGTAATCCCCTGCCGTGTTCCGCCCACTCATCCACCACACCTTCGGCCCACACGTCACGCTCCCCTACGCCCTGCGTAGCCTGCTGCTGCTCTTGCAACCCTGGCAGTGGAGACACGGTCGTCACCACGAGGCGTTGCGCTCAAAGCTCGAGCAATCCTTCGGCGGTCGAGCGTTCCTGTTTTCCTCCGGTCGTGAAGCGCTCCTTGCACTCCTACGGTCCATCGGACTGCGCTGTGGAGAGGAAGTGATTCTCCAGGCATACACCTGCGTCGTCGTCCCCAACGCCATTCACGCTGCGGGCGGCGTACCCGTATACGCCGATGTCGACGGTGATACGCTCAATCTCGATCTTGCGGACGTAAAACGACGCATCACGACGAGAACGCGCGCCGTTATCGCCCAACATACCTTCGGCATCCCGGCCAATCTGAACCGCCTGCGCTCGCTGTGCGATGAGAGAGGGATTCTCCTCATCGAGGACTGCGCGCATGCACTCCCCGATGATGGCTCCTCCCCCCTCGGCCGGACGGGAGACTTCACCCTGCTGAGCTTCGGCAGAGACAAAGCGATATCGGGCGTGAGCGGGGGCGCGATCCTCTCGCGGAGCGCGCACGTGTCTTCTGCCCTGCAGGTAACGGAACGACATGCGCGGCCGTTGCCGCAATCAATCATCGCGCGCTACCTCTGCTATCCGCTCATCTACCGCAAAGCCCGGGCGCTGCACATGATCGGTCTCGGAACGTGCGCCTTGCACCTCTGCAAATCTCTGCATCTGCTCCTCCCGATCGTCACTCCAGAGGAAAAACAAGGCCGCATGCCCCCGCTCCTCAGGCAGTGTCCCAATGCCTGTGCAGCGCTTACGCTCTATACACTTGGCCAACTACCCAAGATCAACGCACATCGCAGGGAACTGACACTGTTCTACGTGCGAGAGTGTTCGAAGCAGGGGTGGAATATCCTCCCGGGGATTAATGAGGCACATGCGCTCCAGAAGTTCCCCCTGTTCTTCAAAAAAGCCGACCTCATTCGGAAATCCCTCAAGACACAGGATATCCATCTCGAGGACGGATGGTCCGGCTGCGTCGTCTGTCCGCGGGATTCGGATGCTGGAGCTCTCGGCTTTGCCACCGGAGACGACCCGAAAGCAGAGAGTCTCTGCGAGGAAATCATCAGCCTTCCCACGCACCCGACGATGAGCACGAAGCAAGCGCGGCGACTGCTTACCGTGCTCAGAGAAACTTTGGGCACATTGGGAATTGAGAATTGAGCATGGAGAATTACAATGCCCACATGCACATCGAGAAAGCGACGGAGCAAACTGCGTGGGATCAATTTTTAGGAATGCAGCAATGGAGGCCCTTCCTACAAAGCTGGACCATGGGCGAGGTGTATCGCGACTGCGGACAAGAGCCCGTGCGTCTCGTTGCGAAGCGAGACAACGAAATCGTCGGCATCTGTCAGGCGATCCTGGTCGACGCCAAGCGGGGCAGGCATCTGGCTGTGCATTACGGACCTGTCATCAGCTGTAAGCTTTTAGCTTTAAGCTATGAGCAAATATGGAGCGAGATCATTGCAACATTAAAAAAAATAGCAACAGATCACCAATGCGCGTTCATTCGTATTAGTCCTTTTGCCATTCCTCATTCCTCATTCTTCATTCCTCATTCGGTTCCCTCCCCCCTCCATCTCCTTGCCGAGCACATCTGGTACCTACCCTTGCAGGAACCTGATCCATGGATGAGCGGCATGCACGAAGAAACGAAGAAACCTGCCTATCCGGCAGGCAGGCCTGCCTGCCGAACAGGCAGGCGAAAAAACGAAGAAGAGCTTCTCTCTGACATGCGCAAGACCACGCGAAATCTCATCCGCCGTGCGGAGAAAGAGGGCGTAACCATCGAGGCATCGAACAATCCCCTTGGTGATCTTTCCCATTTCCTCGCTCTTCACGACGAAACCCGAAAGCGACACGGGTTTACGCCGTATACGGATAGTTTCTTCCGCGCTCAGGTCGCCCGATTCGCTCCACGAAAGGAATGCACACTCTACCTCGCACGCTACCGGGGCAATGTGATCGCCTCGTCCATCCACATGCACGCTTTTGGCGAGACAAGCTACCACCACGGCGCGAGCTCGCATGCGTTCCAGAAGATCCCCGCAAGCTACCTGCTCCAGTGGACCGCGATCTGCGACGCCCTCCAGCGCGGCGACCGCGTCTACAGCTTCTGGGGAGTGGCACCGGGAAATCTCACAGAGCAAGGGTTCCAAATCTCTGCATCGAAGCATCCCTTCGCCGGTGTCACACTCTTTAAAACCGGCTTCGGAGGGCAGTTGCTCAATCTCATGCATTGTCAGGATATTCCCATCCGCAAAACGTACTATCTCACGCGCTGTTTTGAACAGTGGCGCAAATGGAAACGGGGGTTTTGAGAAATTATGAATTGAAAGTGAAGAATGGAAGCGCACAATACGTATGCAATATATTCTGCATGCATCGTTCTCCATTCGTCATTCTTCATTCTTCAGTACGCCATGCCCAAACCCTCCACACTCAGTGTCTCCTCAACTGAGCAAAGGCTCGATCAGATTGTCAGCATCCTGGAGCGCATGAACAAGCGCGATAAACTTCGAACGTGGGGGGGTTTTGTGCGCGGCATCCTGCACCTAATCCCCATTGTGATCCTCATCGGAAGCGTCTGGTTCACCTACGCCCACTGGGACGAGGTACTCACCCAGATCACCAAGGCCGCTGCGGAGCAATCCGCGGCGATGATGCGGCAGAGCGCAGGAGAATTGCAGCGGATGGTGGGGCTCTAGGCGAAGGCGAGATACTGCCCCCTCGGTCGCGATGAACGCGGAGAGAGATCGCGCATACGCAATGCACTCGGCTTCCCGGTGATCGTCCTGATGATGTCATCGGCGGTCATTGACTCGGAAACCACGAAGCTCGGAAGTCTGAGGAACTGACTGCGACTAAACGTCGACTCCGGTGACGACCCGACGCCGAAGAGGTAGCCCTGCTTGCCGGCAATCTCGATCACGCGATCATTCACACCTCCAATCGGGTAGCCAATCGCAAAGACCGGCTTTCCCGTCATCTCTTCAAGAAGCGCCCTGCTCTGACTGAGTTCCAGCTCCATCTGGGCGTTGGTGAGGGACCGAAGATCATCCCCCGTGTGACCACCGGACTGGATGTCATGACCGTTGGCGAGAAGCGTCAGCAGCGTCTTCTCGTTGATTCCCGATAAGCCGATCTCCGCCGTACGGATGAACAGAGTTGCAGGAACGCCAGCGGACTTGAGTGCTTGGGCAACCTTCTGAACGTTCTCTGCAGTAACATCGGATATAGCAAGGATGGCGGCTGTGGGAGGTACGCGTACATCGCGCTGCTCCTGGCTGAGGACGAGCTGACGCAGGTCCTTAAACGTCCAGAGTGTCACCCCTGCGTTCCTGAGGGCGGTGACGTGCGACGGCAGATCCTCCACGGAGAAGCCGATCGTCGACATGCGGTAGTGGATGATCGGCAGGCGGTAGGAATCCTGCCGAACGAGGAACTGCGGGGAGAACGGCGACAGATACTGCACAGCCACGTACCCCTCGCCCGAGCCGAAGGGAATCCTCGCCCAGACCTTATCTGAGGAAATGGGACGAACGAGCGCCTGACCCGGAAGCTCTCCGAGCTTCTCGGCTCCCGCATCAGCGGCCTTGCGGACGTTGAGGAATCCGAAGTCGACGAAGTACACGCCGTCGTACTTCTTACGCTCCGCCGAAAGCTGCTCCTCGGAGACGAGCTTGGCGATATAGCGCGTGGAGACGTACCCCTCTTTCGAGCCGCCCAACGAAACTTTAGCCCAAGCCGCATCCATGAAATCGCGGACTTCCACGGTGTCCCCCTGCGTCAGACGGGCCACTTCCGTGGCAGTAACCTTCGGCTCCGCCCGGACGTTGAGATAGGCATTGGTGACGCGGTAGGTCTCCTCCCCTGCCGCAGCCGGTCCCGAGCGTACGGCGTCATAGGTCTTGGCCATCGATAGATCGAGCTTGGGAAGAGCTTCGGGATCCGTCTGTCCCGTAAGAACGGGGCTGAGCTCCGTTGTTGCTCCGCTGCCGGCCTCATCCTCGCCCGCAACCTCACGGAACCTCGCGACATCATCCTCCGTGAAGGTAAAGGTGTCCTCCTCCGACTGCGGCTGGCCGCACCCTGCAAACAGGATGCCGAAGGACGCAACGAGCAGGAACGCCACGAACGGATGCGAGCGAAATCCTGAGTGCTTGCGGCTGCGCCGATAGACCGCTGAGTGGCGGGATCGATGAGGAGAGGACTGGACCATGGGAGGGGAGGAATGAAAAATGAAGAATGAAGAATTACATGCGATCGGGAACGCGCAGTGTCAGGAGCTCTGCACCACACTTCAGAACGGTTGCCGTTAGTGCTGTGAGCGCAAGGCGCAGTGTTTTCTGGGGCTCGGCGGCCTGCAATATTGGCTCGCTGTTATAAAACGCATTGAACGACTGACAGAGCTCATACAGGTAATGCGTGAGGTGGTGGGGCAAATGCCCGCTCAATGCTTCTTGCAAGGAATGCGGGAACTGTTGAAGCGTCCCGACAAGCGCCCGTTCCGCTTCCGTAAGTGCTGCGATGCATTGGGGAAACGCGATCGACTCTCCCGCGTCGGCCTTGCGAAGTACGGACCGTGCGCGTGCATGCGTGTACTGGAGATACGGCGCGGAGTTTCCTTCATAGGAAAGCATTCTGTCCCAATCAAAAACCAACTCGCTCTGGCGGTTTTGACTCAGAATTCCATAGACCACCGCTCCAACGCCCATCATCTCCGCAAGGTCCTGCGGATCGTCGGATTGAATGCTGTCACCCCGACTCTTGATCAAATCCCCCGCCCTCTTCACGGCCTCGTCGAGGACTTCTTCGAGACGCAGGATATTGCCCTTGCGCGTGCTCATTTTTTTATCAGCAAACCGCATGCGTCCCACCACCACGTGCTGCAACTCCGGAAGTTTCCACTGGAGAAGGTTGGCGATAGCAAAGAGCTGCTGAAAGTAGAGCATCTGGGCAACATCCACCACATAGAGAATGCGCTCGGGGCGATAGGTATCGATGCGGTAGCGAAGATTCGCGAGATCGCGCGTGGCATACAGCGTCCCTTCGTCCGCCTTTTGCACGAGTGCTGGCGGCAGCTTGCTCTCCTCGGAAAATTCAACGATGAGCGCCCCTTTTTCCCCTTTGGTGAATATGTTTTTCTTTGTTCCCTCTTCAAGAATCGGCGCCATCTTGTCCTCGTAGAAGCTTTCACTGATGTCCAGATCAAACTTCACGTGGAGTCGATCGTAGAGGTGACCGAGCGAGGCCTTGGTGACGCCGACAACATCCCTCCAGAACGCGCGGACTCCCTCGTCGCCACGCTCGAGCATCACGAAGGTCTTCCGTGCCTCTTCCTCAAGCAAGGGATCTTGCTCCGCCTCGTCGTGGAAACGTACGTAGAGAGCGAGAAGCTCCTCAATGGAACACTCGGAAACTTTCTTTCCCTCCCCCCACCGCTTAAACGCCACAGCCAACTTCCCAAACTGAGTCCCCCAGTCTCCCATGTAGTTCCATGCAATGACGGGATAACCAGCGTGCCTGTAGAAATTCACGAGCGTCTGCCCGATAACGGTAGAGAGGATGTGGTGGATACCGAGCGGCTTTGCCACATTCGGCTGAGAATACTCGACGATCACCGGATGCTCTTCGGTCCGTGTGTCCCTCGCGGTGCACGCCTCGCGCGTCCGCATAAGCTCCTCGATGAGCACCTCGGGTTTCAGCCACACGTTCACATACCCGGGCCCCGCTGCCTCTGCCCGATCGACAGAGGGCTCCTTGGAAAGCCGCTCGGCGATCTCCCCTGCAATAGCGTTGGGATGTTTCTTGATGCGCTTCGCGACTTGCAGCGCCACCGGCGTCGCAATATCCCCGAACACCGTCTGCTGCGGTCGCTCCCAAGAAATGTGTACACCGTCTAGGCCGTACAGAGACTGAACAATTTGCTGAGCCTTTGACTGTAGAGCGGAAAACATGGATGCAGCACAATCCTTGAACAAAAAAAATCGCCAGAAAACCGTGCGAAATGTAACACTAAAGAGACGCATTTCCATGGGAAACAATAATTTGATCTTGCACACAGTTTGTACTCATGTTTTGAACACAAAACTTGAACTGGCGTTTACATCTCTACTGAGAGGAAAACACAGATGAAATCTGCAAAAATCTCATGCAATTTTCACAAAAAATCTCACTTCTCGAATGCTTGGAGAACCGCTACAATAGGAGAAATGCGTACACATTGGTTGATCATGGCTCTTACCCTTACCCTTGCCGCATGTGGTCAGGGTGATTCTGCAGATCCCCCTGCCCAGGCGAAAGCTGCAGAGAATGCATCGGCGGAGCTCGGCATGGAGGCGCTTCATGCACTGACCGATGGCAGCATCGCATCGAGACCCGGGGGGCCGCTGGGTATCTACGTGAGTGCGTACCTCGCGCAGGGGATCTTTGTACGCATCGAGTCCGCGCTCGATGGCATCGAAGCGGGCAAAAAGATGATCGGTGGCCAGGGGGCGACGGGAGACGAGACCTTCTCGCTTCTGCAAGCACTCGGCAATGTCCTGCAGATTGCCCTGGAAGATACGCTCAATCGCAGTCCTAACCGACGCAAGGCCCTCGATGAGTACGTGCAGTCACTGCGCAATGTGTTCGCGCTGTCGGAGCGCAAAATGGTCGAGCTGACGACGGCGATCCAGACACTCGAGGAAGAGGAGCGAACGAAGAGAAAAGAAACACAGGAAATTCAACGGGAAATTGACAAGGCCATGGAGAACGAGGACTACACCGCTGTTGGTGCCCGCCAGGCAGAGCTCACGGAACGCCAGACCGCTCTTGCGGCCCTGACGACACGCCGCGAGCAGACTGCGAGCGTCAAAAAGATCTTTGAGGATCTGATCGCTGTCGCCAAAGAGCGGATCATCGTCATCGAAAGTAACCGCGTGATCCTCATTGCGGGCCTGAAAGTGATCAAACTCCCGGGAATCGAGGATTTGCACATATTGCTCGATAGCGGAAAGGCACATCGCGAGACACGCAGCACATTCGGAACGGATGCGCTCTGAAACCTTGGGAATGCCGAAAGAGCAGATATTGCATGTAATGCCAATTTCTGCTAGAATAAACAGATTCTATGGCTCCGCAGACACAACCCGTTCCGGCACCATCGACGCTACAAATTGCCATTGCGGCAATCGATGATCTGCTCGGTCTGCACTTGCGTGCCCGCAAGGTACTGAAATCCAAAGCCGCGGAGTCCCCAGAAGAAGAGAAGCAGATCTTGCGGTTTTATGAGGAAGGGCTGCAGAAGACCCTCGATCTGATCTCCCCGGCTTCCATGGAGATACGCCAGAACGAGATCATGCTCAATGAACAGCATATTCACACCCTCTTCACCTTCAACTGGCCGAACTTCATTTTCCCAAACTGGCTCTCCCCCCTCGTGAACTACGACGCGCAGATGGACGTCGCCCAGTACATCTATCCCGCAAGCAGCAAGATCATCATGAAGATGCTGCGGAAGAAAGTTGCCGAGATGCGCAGTTCCATACGCATGCTTGAGCAGCGCGGCATCGTCCGCGACCCGATCCTCGAAGCTGCCCTTCAAGACGCCGAGGAACTGCGCGACCTTCTGGCACGCGGCCGGGAGAAGCTCTTCCAGTTCGGCATGTACGTCAGCATCTACAACGAGGACGCCGATAAGCTGAAGAAAATGCAAGTGGATGTGGAATCGATCCTCGGAGGAAAACTCATCCTCACGAAGCCCGCCTGGTTCCAGATGGAGCACGCGTGGATCTCCACGCTGCCCCTCTGCCTTGATCAACTGGAGATCAACCGCAACATGAACACCTCTCCGATTGCGACGAGCTTCCCCTTTTCCAGCGCCGACCTCACCGATGATCACGGCATTCTCTACGGCATCAACCGCCACAACGACTCGCTCGTGATCTTCGACCGCTTCGATCTTCCCAATGCCAATGCCACGGTGTTCGCGACATCCGGAGCCGGAAAATCCTTCACCGTGAAGCTTGAGATCCTCCGATCCTTGATGTTCGACACGGAGGTATTTGTCATTGATCCCGAGAACGAATACGTCGAGCTCGCCGCAACCGTCGGCGGCACGTTCATCCCCATGTCGCTCCAGAGCTCTAACCGCATCAATCCCTTCGATCTTCCGAAAGCGATTCGCGGCGAGGAAGCGCTCACGGGAGAAACTTTGCGCGCGGCATCCATCACGCTACACGGTCTCTTCAAGCTGATGCTCGGAACGCTCACGCCGGCGGAAGACGGCATCCTCGATAAGGCCATCCTCGACACGTACGCGCTCAAGGGCATCACCCTCGAAACAGCCGACCCCTCCGCTATGGAACCTCCCACCATGCACGAGCTCGTCGACGTGCTCATGACCACGCAGGGCGGAGAGAACATGGCGCAAACCCTCAAGAAGTACACCGACGGCAGCTACGCGGGACTCTTCGACCAGCAGACCAACGTGACGCTCGACAACCAGATGATCGTCTTCCAGATCCGCGACCTCGAGGAGCAGTTGCGTCCCATCGCGATGTACGTGATCTTGAACTTCCTGTGGAACCGCATTCGTGCGGACCTGCGGCGCCGGTTCCTCGTGATCGACGAAGCGTGGAATCTGCTGCAGCACGACGACTCCGCGCGCTTCCTCTACGGACTCATCAAGCGCGCCCGCAAGTACTACCTCGGCGTCACCACGATCACGCAGGACATTGAGGACTTCGTGAATTCGCCTTACGGAAAGCCGATCATCACCAACGCCGCGCTGCAGATCCTCCTCAAGCAATCTGCGTCCGCGGTCGACAATCTCCAGAAGCTCTTCTATCTCACCGACGGGGAGAAGTTTCTCCTCATGAACTCCGAAGTCGGTCAGGGCATCTTCTTCGCGGGCAACAAGCACGTCGCCATCCAGATCGTCGCCAGCCCGGAAGAACAGCGTGTCATCACGACAAAGCCGGAAGAGGTGCTCGCTCTGAAGACCAACAAAAAGGCGAGGATTTCCTCCGACGACCAGGGCATCGCCCCCGCAAAGCAGGAAGAGAAACCCGACGAACACAGTGAGCTCTTCAGTGGTTTCCAAAAGGATGACGCCGAGGGCGCGGATGCGCAGGCCACGGCCTCCGATGTGCCGACGACCCCGCCGACGGCTCCGCCGCCTACGTCGGCCTAGCGTCTGCGCCGTCATCCCCTTCCTGTTCCACTTTCCAGCGGATTTCGGGCTTTAGCTTGCCTCGTAGCGAGAACCCTGCAGCCTTGCGGTGCCCACCACCGCTGAACTTCGCGGCCATCGCGGCAACGTCCACATCGTCCCTGAGCGTTCGGAGTGACCCCTTCACCGAACCCTCGCGCTCGGAGAGAATCAGGGAAAAGCGCATACCTGGAACGGCGTTCACGTAATCGATCGCACCGGTAAGCTCGGAGTAATCGGCACCCGATACCCGGAAGTCCCCTTCCGTGACCGCCGAGATCGCCCCGCCTTCCTCTGTGAGGGAGATCTTTTCCAGCACTCTCCCCCAGAGCTTCAGCGTGCTCAGTTTCGCCGTGCGAAAAACGTGCTTTACGATCTCCTCTCGCCGCGCTCCGCACCGCATGAGTCTCGCGACGGTGCGGTACACAGAGGGCGTGGTGTTGCTATGCAAGAGGCCACCGGTATCGGTGTAGACACCCGTCAGCAGACAGGTGGCGATATCGGGGGTAATCGACCACTGCAGGAGATCTGCGAGCATGACGACGATCTCGCAGGTGGATGCCGCCTCGGGAAGAACGATGTTGACTGCTGCGAAGTGCGGATTGTGCTGATGGTGGTCGATGGCGATCGTCGGCACCGAACCGTGAAAGAGCATCGGATGGCTCTCAACCATTTCGGTGAGCTTTGCCTCGCCACAATCGAGGATGACCGCCACATCTCCATCGCGATACGCGTAGTTGGAGCGCATCCTGAGGGCACCGGGGAGGAACGCACACGTCTCCGGGGCAGGATCGACGCACTGCAAGATGACCTCCATATTGGGAAACGCGTGTTCGATGAGTGCGCCAATGCCGAGCAGAGAGCCAATGGCATCTCCATCGGGATTGCGGTGGCAGATGCACACAACGCGAGAGGCGGATCGGATGATCTCTTCGGTTCGCCGCACATCCGCGATCGCTATCATAAAAGGACGAAAGTGTAGGAAGCAGCGGGAAAAGCAGCAATGATGTCGTGTTGCGTGCAAATACAGCTGTTCTGCAGTGATCAAATGCCGCAAAAACTGTGCACGCTCACTGATCGAGCAGTTGCTCGATGCGTTGGCCACGCTCACTACGGGAATCCCGTGAGAACCGGAGTTCCGGAACGTGGTGCAACTGCAGCGTCCGCAGCGCATGACGGAGCTCTTTTCTCCGCTCCTGCATATGGGAGAGAGCAAGGTCTCCATGACTGAGCGCGCTGAGGTATACGGTCACCACCGAACAGTCGTCGCTCACCTCCACTTCCGTAATGGTCACGACACCACAGTCCGGTGGACAGAAGCGCAATGAAGGCGCAAGAAGTTTGCGAATCTCCGATGCAAGCATGGAGGGACGGCGGGACATAGGGATGGGGACGAAAAAGACGAAAGAGGGATAAAAGGACGCAGGGGTTCAGACATACTCTGAAACCAGCATAGCGGAATGCATCATCTTCTTCGTGTTTTTCGTCTTCTTCGTCCTCGCCCGTTCTTGGATTACACTCTCTTCAATGACACGAGACTCATCTCCATTGCACCTCGTCTTCGCCGGCACGCCGGCATTCGCCATCCCCTCCCTCGAGGCGCTTGCAAACAACAGCGCGTTTTGCGTCGACCTCGTTGTCACGCAGCCCGACCGACCGGTCGGACGCAAGGGCGTGATCACGCCGCCACCTGTGAAAATCGCTGCGCAGGGCCTTAGCGTACCGGTATGGCAACCGGAGGACATCAACGCAGAGACTCGAAGCTCCGAGCTCCAAGCACTGCCCTGTGATTTTCTCGTGGTCGTCGCCTTTGGACAGATCCTCGCGCCATCGATCCTCGCAATCCCGATGATCGCCCCCATCAATCTCCATGCGTCGCTGCTGCCGCGCTGGCGAGGGGCATCCCCCATACAGCACGCGATCCTCGCGGGAGACCCCGAGACAGGAGTCACGGTACAGCGCATGGTCAAGGAGCTCGACGCCGGACCGGTCTTGGCGCAGGAGAGAACGCCCATCGATCCGAGGGAGACGTACGCATCGCTCCATGACCGCCTTGCGTCCATGGGGGCAAGGCTTCTTGTTGAAACGCTGCAGCGCCCCTGTGAGCCACGCAAGCAGTCGGAGGACCACGTCACGCACTGTAAGAAGCTCTCCCGCGCAAGCGGTGTCGTCGACCCCAAGACCATGACTGCGGAGGAGATCGATCGCTGCGTACGCGCACTGCATCCCTGGCCAGGGGTCACGCTCATGCAGGGCGACGGGCGGATGCTGAAGATCCTCGCTGCAGATCTCAAGCCCTCTGCAGGCGCAGCAAAACTCGCCTGCCGCGATGCAACGACGCTCTATCTCCTCAGAGTGCAAACGGCAGGCGGGAAGCCTCTCACGGGCCAGGAGTGGGAACGGGGAAAGCGGCCATGACCGATGCATGCACGGAGCAGAGATCCGCGGACTCCTCGGGGCAACCGTCGGTAACTCCATCATCCAGGGCTACAGCGACGGGACCTTTCGCGGAGGGAGCCCCATCACCCGAGCAGAAGCTTCGAAGATCGTGGCGCTCCTCATGGAGAGGAATTCCTCTGTGAAGGCGAAGTAAAAAGGCAGGGGGGCAGAAAGGGCAGAAGAATTGCCTTTCCTGACCTCCCTGCCCTTTACGGCTTTCCTTAGATCTTCCCCTGCATCTCCTGCAGCGCCTCCAGGAACTTCGGGAGATCCTCAGCATCGAACATGATCGTGGTCTTCTGTCCGCCGCGGGACTTCTCGGAGACCTTGAAGAACTTGCCGTTGCCGCTCTGCTTCAAGTCGATGTAGAACGTGCGCTGGCGACCGTGGATCGTGATGGAGTGGATCTCATCTGCGAAGCGACCGCCTCCGGATTGCCGGGGAGGACGCGCTGGAGCGGATCCGGACGTGGGTTCGCCAAAACCTCCGCCAGAGCCGGTCAATTCGGACATAGGATCGAACATACAAATGGGTGAAAGGAATAAATCTCTCTGTCCTGCCGCCGATGCCGTTGCCGCATACTCCTGCTGCGCTCGCACCGCACTCTCAGGAAAGAGGTAGCAAGAGGATAGTGGATCCTTGTACCACTTTCCACTGTTTCGACTTCATTTCAATGGAGCAAAGAGAATGGAGGGGTTTCCCACCCTTTTCCACTGCTTCATGCCGCCCCACGCCTTCATCTCCTCCGTAATCACGAACGTAGGCAAGTGCATAGATTCCGCATACTCCACGCCAAGCTGCATGCTCATCTGTTGGGCAGTTGCAGGCATAAAAGGAAGGAGCATCAGTGCTATGTGACGGAGCATCTCTGCAAGAGTTCCGAGGACAGCAATTTTTTCATCTCCCGCTAGCGTCCAGGGCTTCTTTTTTTCCATTTCCATATTTCCCGCGACGGCCAAGGCCACTGCATGCCCTATGGCTTTCGACACATCAAAAGCATTCATGTCTCCGGAGAATTGTTTCCACATATCGGAAATGAGTTCGGACATTTCACTGTCTCTTTTGAGGGAAAACACACTACCGTCCTTCTGCAAAAGCACCAGCACCCGGTTCAGAAGATTGCCGATCTTGTTACTGAGTACGCCGATATAGAGCTCCTCAATGCGCTTCCATGAGAAGTCCCCATCGTTGCCGACGGGAACCTCGTGACTGAGATAGAACCTGAGCGGATCCGGATTGCCACTAAACCTCGCAAGAACATCGTCGGGGACGACCACATTGCCCGTACTCTTACTCATCTTCTGCCCCTCACTCGTGAGAAACCCATGGATGAGCAGCTGATCGGGTGCGCGGACGCCAGCGGCCTTGAGCATTGCCGGCCAGATGAGTGCATGAAACCGCGCGATGTCCTTGCCGATGACATGGGTGACCGTTGCGTCGTCCCACCATTCCGTTTTTTCATCATCAGTGAAGTATCCGAGTCCGGAAATATAATTCGTCAGTGCGTCACACCACACGTACATCGTCTGCTCTTTATCTCCAGGAACGGGAATGCCCCACGCGAGTGATGATTTCGGGCGTGAGAAGGAAACGTCCTCGAGGCCCTGGTCGATGAGGGAGAGTGTTTCCTTTTCGCGAAATTCCGGAATGATCTTGTACTCCTTCTTCAGCAGTTTTTTGAGCCATGCACTCTCTGGGGAAAGCGCAAAGAAGTAATTTTCCTCGCGTACTTCCTCAGGAGGCCTTTGGTGATTCTCACACATCCCATCGAAGAGGTCTTTCTTCGTGAGAAACCGTTCGCACCCTGAGCAGTAGAGCCCCGTATACGTGCGTTTTTCAAGTACGCCCGCTTTCTGCAATCGTTCCCATAGCGCCTTGACTGTCGGCCAGTGCTTTTTTGTATCCGATGTCCGTATGAACTGATCGCTCGAAATCCCCAGCCTTCGGTAGAGATCCTCAAAGAGGGGCACGTTGCGATCGACGAGCTGCTTCGGTGTCACCTTCTCCTTTTGCGCAGTTTGCTGGATCTTGATGCCATGCTCGTCGGTACCGATCTGGAAGCGCACCTCGTCGCCCCGAAGACGCATCCACCGCGCGCAGACATCAGCCAAGACTTTTTCGAGCACATGGCCCATATGCGGTGCAGCATTGGGATAGTCGATAGCGGTGGTGATGTACTGCCTTCCCATCGAAAGCAAGATACAAGAACCAGGAAACAAAGAAAGATCCAACCTACAGTCGATGACGGCTAGCCATCGGAAAGCTCCCCGCAAGCGCAATCCATTCTATAGCCTCTAGCAGGGCCAGGTTCCAGGACTTCCATTGATGAACTCGTAGAGAAACTCGACGATGGACTTGGCAAGCACAGCCCAGACAAGACCAATAATCCCCCCGATGATGATCTTCTTGCCCTCCTCCTTCCTCCCCTCATCGATCGCGGTTCCCTGCATGGTCGTCGCACCCCAGATGATCGCCGATATGGAAACGAAGGCAATAAAGCCGCTGATGAAGCTGAACCAGCCGCAGGCGAGCGCATTGATGTAATTGCTGCCAAACCCTGAGGCGTGGCCAGCGACAGGTTTGCGGAACTTGTCCCAGCGCGTCTCCCACTCGAGCCCGAGAACTCGCGTAGGAAGGAGAGCCAATGTGAGGAGCCAGGAGAGGATCATCCGAGAACGATGAAGACTGCTTTCGAAAGTGCACGAGCGAGGTTGATGACGAACGCGCCGGCGATGGCAAAGCCAATCGCCCGCTTGGCTGCAGTGAACTCCTCCTGCTTACCCTGCCCGATGATCGCCTTCACGCCAGCGGCCATCGCCACGATGACGAAGATCACCGTCATGAGGTTGGTGATGGTGTCGACGATCGAGGTCATGAGACTGAGCAATGGAGTGGCTCCGACAGCCACCCTTGCGCGGTCGTAGATGAAGTTGACGATCATCTGGGACCCGAGCACCAGAGCAAACCCGATGAGCGCCCAGCGGACACTGGTTTGTCCGCGGGCAAACTTCCCTTCGTCACCAAAGGAATAGAGCATCTGGAGACCACCGACGACGGTGTAGAGCACGACGAGCCCGCCTGCACCCGCTGCCAGGAATTCCACGATCTTCACGATGGAGGCATTGACGTCAGCTTCGACAGACGCAGCACTCACGCCGCAGTGTCTACCTCCAATGTACGTGCACGGATCCCCCTCGGGGTATGCTACCGGCGGAGGTCCTGCGAAAGCCGTGCCCACGAGGAAGAGTTGTGCGAGCAAGGCGCCGATCTGCAGAGGGCGAACTTGCATCACTGTTTGAAGAAATTGGCATTGAGAAGAGTCAAAATGAATCCAAGGAGGAAGAGCATGAGAAGACCGATGATCGCCGCAACGGCATGGTCCTTTGCTTGCGTTCGCTTGGCCTGATCGTTGCCCGAGATCATGTAGCTGATACCCGCAAATACGAGCCACAGGATCACCAGACCAACGGCGACTTCCTGGAGCCAAGCAAGTCCTGTGGTGATGTACGTGAAAATCGGCAGTCCAGAAAGAGGAATCGAGCCACTCGACCCACCTGTCAGTGGCTGAATCAGATTGACGTTGCTATTCACCTGACTCTGCGCAGATGCCATCTGCGAGAGCGTTTTGCCGAGGGTGCTCCATAACGAGAACATCGAAATATTCTACCACAAAACGCATTCTCTGTGTATTTGCTATATTTGTGATAATATTTTATAATATATAAAAATGCACACCTGACCATCCTGCTGCTTAAACCTCGGCTACGAGACGGGTCTCGACGGTTCGCTTCGGGGGTACCTGACGCGGTCATGGCGCTACCTCCACACGCCGCGCGCCGTCATTGACGCAGTACACAGCGGCTTTCGTGAGCTCATCGAGAATGTCCGTCCGATGTCTGCTGCCTGCTTGAGATCCACCACGATCCAGCCCTGATGCGCAATTTTGGTGCCTACCGATGCAAACGTGTAGACACGAAGTACGGCATGGGAAGTGTGCTCCGTCGTCTTCCTCTCTTTCGCGACAACTGCAACGGTATCTTCAGCGTCGAGAAGTTACCCTGCGCCGCCCGACAGTTTCACAGCGGCACGAAGAAGCTCCTCTACGATGTGACGATGGGCAACGATCTCTCTCTGCTGGTCGGACACTTCTCACTCCATGCCTCCGTACGCCAACGGCAGTTTCAGGAAATCGGAGAGCTCGTAAAGGGCAGAGGCAAGACTATTGTCTGTGGAGACTTCAACGACTACGGCGGCATCAAGGAGCTCACACCGCTCCTGCGATCTGCGGATCTACGCGTCATCCGGGCTACCAATCCTGCGACGTTCCCAGCGTGCCACCCACGTCTACCCCTCGACCTCTTCCTCTGCTCGGAAGGCATCACCGATGTGAAAGCAGAAGTCCTTTCTGATGTACGCATCTCCGACCACCTGCCGGTGCTGCTGACGGTGAGTATGTGATGCCCGGCTTCGTTCTCACTTTGGTAATCGAAATCCCGGCGTAGCCCCGAAGGGGCGAAGCCGGATGGAGCGGGATACGGGAATCGAACCCGCGTCTCAAGCTTGGGAAGCTCGCATACTACCACTGTACTAATCCCGCATAGCGCAGGAGGAAAACCGCTCGGTTTTCTCCTCGCGAAGTGGAGCGGATGACGGGGGTCGAACCCGCGACCTGCGCCTTGGCAAGGCGCCGCTCTAGCCAACTGAGCTACATCCGCACGGTGAAGAGAAAGACATCTGATTCGCCGAACGATCGTACGTATGCAGACGTGGAAGCGCAAGGCACATTGCCATCTGGAACATCAAAATGGTGTGCCCGGCGGGATTTGAATGGTTCGACAAGCTCACCACAGGCTCCACTGTCATCGCCTCCCGCCTTCGCTCTCTATTTCTATGGTGCCCTCGACAGGAATTGAACCTGTATTCCCGGCTTCGGAGGCCAGTGGTCTATCCGTTAACCTACGAGGGCGACAATCCGCACTATGAGTATGTCTCAGGGATTACGAATCCGGAAGGCCGAAAAACCGCTCCGTGTTCTCCGTCGTCATGCGATCAACCTCTTCAAACGTCATCCCCTTCTCCTGGGCGATGCACCGAGCAACCTCCACCACGTACGCCGGTTCGTTGCGCTTTCCGCGATAGGGAATCGGTGCGAGGTACGGACTATCCGTCTCGATCATCAGCTGATCCATAGGACACATCCGGATCGTCCTGCGGATCTCCTCGGAAGAAGGAAACGTTGCTATCCCTGTGAAAGAGAGGAAATGCCCAGCTGCCACCAGCGGCTCAACATCTTCCCACCTGTCCGTACAGCAGTGGATTACAACCCGCGGCTGCACTTCGAGGATGATCGCCCGAATGTCCTCAATCGCTTCACGACAGTGGACGACCGCGGGCTTCCCGAGATGCTTGGCAATCTCAACTTGCGCACGAAATGCTGCAATCTGTAGCTCTCTCGGACTTTTCATATAGTGATAATCCAGCCCGATCTCCCCAACAGCGACGACCTTCCTGTTGGAGAGCATCTTCGCCATTTGCCCTTGGCCATTGGTTACGTCCCACAACGCAGCATGGTGCGGATGTACTCCGACTGTACAAAAAATTTGATCAAACTTTTCAGCTATTTTCAAACATTTTTCAGACTCATCGATTGAGTCTGCTATGCAGATCATACGATCAACTCCTGCCAAGCCTGCACGCGATAGCACCGCTGCAAGATCGGCATCGAACTTCCGGTCAGCCAGGTGGCAATGGGAATCGATCACGGAAGTATCCTACAGGCAGTCGACGATGTGCGCGGAAGTCCATACAATGTCCCCAGTGGGTCGGTAGCTCAGTGCCTAGGCCGCGCAGCGGCCGTCATAGATAAAAGGTACTGCTCGATCCCCGTGTTGCTCCTTTGTCCATATACCCTTTGGGTCGGTAGCTCAGTTGGTAGAGCAGTGCCCTTTTAAGGCATTGGTCCTGGGTTCGATCCCCAGCCGACCCACCATCCTCCGCATTCGTGCCCCACTACTTCTACCTCGCCCGCTGCAGCGATGATTCGCTCTATAGCGGTACGTGCATTGATCTCTCGGCGCGCGAAGCGCTGCACAACGCAGGGAAAGGAGCGAAGTACACCAGAAGCAGACGTCCCGTGAAGATTATCCACCATGAAGAGTTCTCGACGATGAGCGAAGCACGAAAGCGGGAAGCTGCCGTGAAGAAGATGCATCGCAAGGAAAAGCTGCAGCTCGTCGCATCCCGCACATAAACAAAACCGCCACTGAGGATTGCTCCTAGGGACGGTGTTTGTTTTGGTCAGCGATCGACAGAAGTGAATCCATCAACCGATGACGTAACTAGTATAGCAAACTTTTCATTCCCGCGCTATGGGCATTTTGGATGATTATTTTCAATCCAATAGCCGTTTTGTAAGACCGGTCCGCACCTACTCCCCTTTTGCAGCATTGCGCGCGCGCCGTCGCTCGTTATCTGTCAGGAGCTTCTTTCTGAGACGAATGTTGCTTGGCGTGATCTCGACGAGCTCATCATCGGCGATGTACTCGAGCGCTTGCTCCAAGGTCATCGGCTGTACGGGCGTGAGGTTCACCGCCTCATCACTTCCCGAGGCACGCATGTTCGTCAGCTTCTTTCCCTTGGTGACGTTCACCTCCATGTCCTGATCCTTCGCGCTCTCACCGATGATCATGCCTTCGTACATGAGCGTACCCGGAATGATGAAGAGTCGTCCGCGCTCCTCGAGCTTCCAGAGATCGTACGCCGTTGCCGTGCCATGGAGCATCGACATGATGGAACCGCGGGAGCGCGATGGGATCTCCCCCTTCCACGGCTCGTACCGCAGGAACGAATGAGACAAAATCCCCTCTCCTCGCGTTTCAATGATGAAGTCTCCCCGAAGCCCGAGCAGTCCACGCGTGGGAGCGGTGAATTCGAGGCGTGTGTGACCGTTCTCCGTGCGCATGTCGGCCATCTCTCCTTTGCGGCGTGTCAGCATATCGATGACGGTTCCTGTAGCAGTCTCCGGCACATCGATGATGACTTGCTCCACGGGTTCCTCCTTGCCGTTTGCCCCGTCGCGGATGATGACCTCGGGGCGCGAGACCTGCAGCTCAAATCCCTCGCGGCGCATCTGCTCGAGAAGCACGGAGAGGTGAAGCTCACCGCGGCCGGAAACTTTGTAGGAGTCCGATCCGGGGATGTCCTCGACGACAAGTCCGACGTTGGTCTCCTTTTCCTTCTCGAGTCGCGCGCGGATATGCCGCGTCGTCACGAGCTTGCCTTCCTTGCCGGCAAACGGAGAGTTGTTGACGAGAAAGTTCATCGAGATCGTCGGAGGATCGATGCGCAGTGCGGGGAGCGGCTCTGCAGCTTCGTCTGTCGTGATGGTCTCTCCGACGTTGATATCGGCAATGCCGGCGATGATGACGATGTCTCCGGCGCTGCCAACGGGAATCTCAACCCTCTGCACACCCTCGTTGCGGAAGAGCTTACTGATCTTTGCTGTGCGGGTCGGAGCGCCTTCCGCCTTGATGAAGACCTTGTCACCAACCTTGATCTGCCCCTCGGTGACGCGCCCGACGGCCAAGCGCCCGACGTAGTTGTCGTAGTCCAGACTGGCCGGCTGCATGCGAAACGGCACCGAAGTGATTTGCTTGGCCGGAGGCACTTTCTCCAAAATCAGATCGAAGAGCGGCGTGAGATCCTTGGAAGTATCCTCGATTTTTCTCTTCGCAATGCCCTCACGCGCGATGGCGAAGATGTAGGAGAAGTCGAGCTGCGCATCGGAGGCTCCGAGTGCGACGAAGAGATCGAAGACCATATCCACCACTTCCATCGGACGGGCAGCAGGCTTGTCGATCTTGTTGATGACGACGATGGGATTGAGACCCATCGCAAGAGCCTTCTTGAGCACGAACTTCGTTTGGGGCATCGGCCCTTCCTGTGCGTCAACGACGAGGAGCACACAATCCACCGTCCCGAGCACGCGCTCGACTTCGGAGCCGAAGTCCGCATGCCCCGGTGTATCGACGAGATTGATCCGGCAGTCCTTGTAGCGGATTGCGGCATTCTTCGCGTAGATCGTGATACCGCGCTCTTTCTCTTGGGCGTTGCTGTCCATGATGAGCTCTCCGACTTCCTCGTGATCGTTGAACGCACCGCCTTGGCGAAGAAGTCCATCCACGAGCGTGGTCTTGCCGTGGTCCACATGAGCGATGATGGCGATATTTCTAATATCCATAATGAAGGGGTGGTGCGCGACCTGCCCGCCGAAGCTCCTAGCGAAGGCGGGTGATGGCAATATTTCTCATATCCATAAAATGACGCAGCACTGTAGCCGTTTTGCCACAGGTGCACAATGGGAATCCCGTGGTAAACGTGCGCTTTCTCGACGATACTACGAGGGATGAAGGTAGCTCTCGTCCATGAACTCCTCACGATGAAAGGCGGGGCCGAACGGGTTCTCCGCGTCCTTTCTGAGATGTTCCCCGATGCCCCGATCTACACGCTTCTCTACGACGAGAGGAAGCTTGGAGAGTGGTTCCCGAAAGAACGTGTACGCGTAAGCAAACTGCAAAATACGGTGGAGAAGCTTTCAGCTATCAGCTTTCAGCTTTCAGCTTTGCCGTTCAATCATCACCTGTATTTATCCTGCTTCCCAAAAGCCATTGAGGCATGGGATTTCAGTATGTTTGACCTTGTGATCTCCAGCTCCTCGGCATTCGCCCACGGCATCATCACCAACGGAAAGCCGAAGCATATTTCCTTTGTAAACTCCCCCGCCCGCTTCCTCTGGGACCGCACCCATGACGTGCTCGAACGCGCATCGCAGGGAGTACTCGGACCCCTCAAGCGCGCGTATCTGGAACACGTCTTCCACAAGCTCCGTGTCTGGGACTCCGAGTCCTCCGCGAGGGCAGACGTGATCCTCGCCGCATCGAAGGAAGTGCAACGCCGCATCGAGCTCTACTGGCGTAAGCCCAGTACCGTCCTCTACCCGCCCATCGACGATTTCTGGCTGTTGCCGAAATCTGCCCGTCCGACCGACCCACTGGCCGGGCAGGAAAGCCGAAAGCTGAAAGCTGAAAGCTATTTTTTGGTCGTCTCCACCCTCGTCCCCTACAAACGCATTACCCTCGCCATCGAGGCATGCGGCAACCTGGGAATTCCCCTGAAGATCGTCGGTGAAGGTCCGGATCGAAAGCGCTTGGAGCAACTTGCCAATCAGATAGAGACGCGGTCCTCAAAGCTCAAAGCTCAAAGCTCAAAGCTCATTACCTTCCTGGGCTACCGCCCGAAAGAGGAGCTGCGAGGTCTCTATGGTAACGCCTTAGCCACCGTTATACCGGGAGACGAAGACTTCAACTTAGTCGCTCTCGAGTCGATGGCCTGTGGCACTCCCGTGATTGCGTTT
>VGKY01000008.1 GCA_016866875.1 Candidatus Peribacteria bacterium | reverse complement strand
CTTCCGCAAGGCACTCCAGGTGCGAGGTGGAGATGCCGATGGAGCAGCGAAAGCGACCGAAATCTTCCATGGCCAGGCAGTATGGAGACCCCCCTTCTCTGGTTCAACAGTTTTCCCTAGGAAGTGTGATCTTAAGGGAGCCGCGCTATAGTGGAATCATGCACCGTGCGATTCGCTCGTTTCTGTCGCCGCTTCGTCCGCTTCTCTGCAACGATGCAGTTTGCTTCCAGGGAGTGACGCTCCCAGCTCCTCACCTACGCACCGGTGGAAGGTGCTTCATCGACAATGCTACATACCTTGATTCTGCGCAGAAGGAAGCCAAAAGGATTACTCATACATTTCATTGCACTGCCGATCAGCGCGTGCTCGACATCGGGTGCGGGACGGGGAGGCTCGCTATAGGACTGCATGCCCTTTGCAAGGAGGCCACACCTCAGTACATCGGCATGGATATCAGTCTCACGGCTGTCCGTTGGTGCCGAAAGCACATTGCGCGGAAACATCCTTCCTCTTCGTTCCTGCATCTGCCGCTCCATAACGAACGCTACAACCCCACAGGCATCCGCCTCGATGATGCTTTCCGTTTCCCGTGGCACGACGCATCGTTTGATGCCATCTACCTCTACTCGGTCTTTTCCCACATGCGCAGCCCAGAAATACGGATCTACCTTCGGGAATTCCGTCGGCTGCTCCGACCGTCCGGTCATGTGTTTCTCACAGCGTTTACCGAGGACGGGGTGCCGAGCGAGGAAGAAAATCCTGCCAATTACCGCGATGCCTGGAAAGGGCCCTTGCATTGTGTGCGCTTCGCGAAAGACTATTTCGCGAGGACGATTACAGAGTCTGGATTAACGATCGATCGCTACGATCAGGGTACCGAGACCGATGGCCAGAGTGGGTATTATCTTTCACTGGCCGCTTAGGCTATGCATCTGCTCACGGCTCTTTGTCGGGCGCTCGATACTTGTGGAATCGACCGGAGTAGTAGTGTTACGCCTCAGAGGCTTGAACCGGAGACATCTCTACGGAATAGATCGCGGCATCATTGTAAAGGATAGTGAACGGGGTTCCATTGTTGATGATGCGCTTAATCCCTTCGCGTAGCTCTTCCTGCAGTAGGCGCGGTTCATTATTCTCTTCAGATTCGCTCAGGAAATAGACGAGATCCTCCAGGGAACGTTCATCGCGTTCCTCGTTGCCGGAGGGAACCTGTTCTTGGAATAGCGTCATAATACTTTTATAGTATAATTGGTAAATGAAGTCAAACATTCCGTGCTGCAGGTCTTTTCCCTTGCCCTTTATCGCCAAAGTCCCAAAATGATCGGGATTTCTCCTTTCCCCGTTTTCCCATGTCCCTTTCCATCGATCAGCTCCTATGGCTCCCCGTCATTGCCGGTGTCCTGGCCTTGTGCACGGCATACGCCTTCCGGAGTGCCATCTTGCGTAGTGCTTCTGGCAACGAAGTGATGGAGAGGATCGCAGGGAAGGTTCGCGTCGGGGCCATGGCATTTCTCCGCAGGGAGTACACGGTCATCGGACCGTTCGTCCTCGCTGTTGCGTTGCTCATCTATGTGTTCATCGATCGTAACCCTAGTAACGGTACGGTCTTGCCGCTGACGGCCTTCAGCTTCATCGGTGGTGCCCTGACATCGGCTCTCGCCGGTTTCATCGGCATGGATACCGCCACTCGTGCCAATATCCGCACTACGGAAGCGGCGCGCGTCAGCATCGTTGGCGCATTGCGCGTGGCATTCTTGAGCGGGGCGACGATGGGACTTTCCGTCGTAGGGCTTGGGCTCATCGGCTTCGTTGGTGCGCTCATCATCGTACTGAAGGTGCTCGATATCTCCGTTGCCGTGAATGTGCTGACCGGGTTTTCCTTCGGTGCATCCTGCGTGGCACTCTTCGCTCGCGTGGGCGGTGGCATCTACACCAAGGCTGCTGACGTGGGAGCGGATCTCGTTGGCAAGGTAGAGGCGGGGATTCCGGAGGATGATCCGAGAAACCCGGCGGTCATTGCCGATAACGTGGGAGACAACGTCGGTGACATCGCGGGTATGGGAGCGGACCTCTTCGAGAGCTACATCGGCGCACTGCTTGCAACGATGCTCGTCGGACTCACGGTCGCTTGGGGTACGCAGGCAGCGCTCGTCTTCCCGCTTCTGCTCGCCGCTGCTGGCGTGATCTCGGCCATCCTCGCGACGTTCGTGGTGCGCACGGAGGATCCGGCTGGGGTGCAGGGCGCTCTGAAGAGGGGAATGATCGTTTCCGCTGCATTGGCCATCGTTGGTGCCTTCTCCCTCTCCCGCATGGTACTACCTGCTGAGGTGGCGATGGGCGTCTTCTGGTCCTCCGCGGTCGGCATTGCCGCTGGGGTGGCTGTCGGATGGATCACGGAGTTCTACACGTCCTATAGCTTCTCTCCCGTTCGCAAGCTCGCCGGATCGGCCAAGACTGGAGCGGCTACGCTCATCATCGAGGGTCTTGCTCTCGGCTACGCATCGACGTTCTTCCCGATGATTGTCGTCGCGATCGCCGTGGGTGTTGCCTACAGCGCCGCAGGCATGTACGGCATCGGCATCGGAGCGGTGGGTATGCTTTCGACGCTTGCCATGACGCTCGCGGTTGATGGATTTGGTCCGGTGTCCGACAACGCCGGAGGCATCGCCGAAATGAGTCATCTCCCCAAGGAAGTCCGTGAGCGCACGGATGCTCTCGACTCTGCGGGCAACACGACTGCCGCGATCGGTAAGGGATTTGCGATCGGTGTTGCCGGGCTCACCACGCTCGCGCTCTTCGCTGCCTACCGCGAGGCCGCAGGCCTGCGGGGCATCGACGTTTCAGACCCGGTCACACTCATCGGATTGCTGCTCGGGGGCATGCTCCCCTTCCTCTTCTGTGCGATGACCATGCGCGCAGTCGGTCGTGCGGCGATGTCGATCATCGAGGAGGTGCGTCGTCAATTCCGGGAGATCAAGGGTTTGCTTGAGGGAACGGCGGATAGCGATCCCGCTGCATGTGTGTCCATCGCGACCGGTGCGGCGATCCGTGAAATGATTTTGCCTGGTCTCCTCGCGGTGCTCTCTCCGGTGCTCACAGGGTTGCTCCTCGGAAAGGAGGCACTTGGTGGACTCCTCGCCGGAGCATTCCTCAGCTCCATGATGCTCGGGACATCGATGGCCAACTCGGGCGGCGCCTGGGACAACGCAAAGAAGTACATCGAGGCTGGCAACTTGGGTGGCAAAGGCTCCGATCCTCACAAGGCCGCCGTGGTCGGCGATACCGTCGGGGACCCCTTCAAGGACACGTCGGGACCGTCGCTCAATATCCTCGTGAAGCTCATGTCGACCATTTCCGTGCTCACGGCGGGTTTGTACGGTTCAGGTATCCTCTAAGCTTCTACGGTAACGCGCGAACCATAGCTTCGATGTCGAAGCGATCGAGAAATGCATGGAGGTGCTCGTCTATGCTCTCCGTTTGCGCGCCATCATGGATGGGTTGCTGCGTATATCGTTGCAGCAGCGCGCGTAGTTCCTCCGTGGCCTCTGCCATCGTGTTGAACGCTTCGCTGTACCCAGCCACGATGCACTCTGGATAGACCGAGCGTTCCGCGAAGATCGTGTGGAGTCGGTCGACGTATTGGCGGGCTTCGCTGAGGGGGATGGGGCGTCCATCGACCATCCAGTGCTTGATGTGCTCGAAGCAGGTGCGCGCCGCCTGGAACTTGCCGATGACGTGCATCTGAACAAGGGATTGCTGTGCCGCAGCTTCGTCATGTATGAGCAGTGCACGGTCAAGGTCAACGATTTTTTGGCTGATGCGATCGGCATACGTACGCAGTGGCTGCAGGGAAATGCGCGAGAGATCGCATGCGAAGATCCCCAGTTGCGTCGCATTGGTGATCTCCGCATTGCCGGTATAGTTTCGTCCCCCGTCTTCGATGTTTCTGCGCAGCTCTTTCATAAGCAGCTCCTGTTCGGTGATATGGCGCTGGAGGGTGATGCGATCTTGGTCGTTGTGTCCTTCTTTGGGCGCGACATCTTCGAGGCGGTGAGCGAGGTGGTTGAGAGCACCGACCATCGTTGCCATGGCGGCGGAGACATTGTGCTTCGTGAGAAGTTCTCCGCAGCGCCCTATGCGCGTATCTGCAAAGCACTTGTCTCTGTTGACGCAGTGCTCGAGGAGCTGGTGTCCGCGGGTCAGCATTTCCTGCGCTTCGGCAACGAGAGCGTCTTTCTTCTCATCGGCAATCTTCCCGCGCCACTCGCGGTTGCACCGGCGATTGAGAGCGGCGATTTCGTCCTTAAGTCTCAGAAGTTCCATCTGTTCGGTATCATACGAAGAACGCTCATGTGCGGTTTTCCGCAGTGCTGCGTATGCGCTTGTGAAGTGCGAAACGATCCGATGTCGTGGAGCAGGAGGTGCATGTTTTTTAGCCGGTGTTTGACCGTTTCCCTGTGCGCCGTGCTCGCGCGTATATACGATGGAACCAACGGCTTCCTCTGGAACGCTCGTGCCATATCTTTTTGCCGTAAGAGGATGTGGTGTCTCAACCTGCAGCAGTCGCTGATGCCCTTGTTGGAGAGGGACAGCGGATTCAAACATCAACTTGAGTGTTGGAACTGCCGCCTTCTTTTTCTCCAGACGGACGAGAGGCGAATCGCCTTCTTCAAAGGTGCAGAGCCCGGTGCTCTGAGCAAAATCATCACTGATCCTGTCCGGACTGACCTGACATGCAGCAAGGCTCATCTGGTGAAAATTTGTTCCTTGGTCAAACCACAGTCGCTTGTTTGGCTGGATCGTAAAATGTGGAACGACAAATTGGTGCCTGTGGCAAAAGAGTTCCTGAAAGCGTTTGAAGGGGCAGTGCGGTACGCAGCTCCATATGAAGTTTCGATAGTGCTCTCCTTCGTGTGGAGAGTTTGGATCGGACTGACATGTCCGTAGCATCGTAAAATCTTTGTGGAACTTCTCGATGCCGTAGGCTTGGCGTTGCGATTGCCCGGATGCCAGATCTTCGATGTGCGCACGCCGGTCGAGAAGTATTGCGATCCTCGCGTGCTTGTTCTCCGCTTCCGCCGCAACGCCGGGAAGGTTCCCCGCCTTTGCGAGCGCCTGCATATTGCTTTCCCGCAGGGATTCGAAGGAGGGGGTGGAGGGGGACATCGGTTGGCCATTATCCGTTTATCTCCACATCCGTTCCAGCGGGTTCCCGAACTTTCCATCCCCACTTTTCACAAAATTCTGCGCTACATTGCTCCATGAGCGTGTGGCGTTCTTTACGCTCTATGACATTGTACGATTATCCAAATTCACCCATTTGGCCGGAGCACGGAGAAGCACCCAACCACCGCCGCTGTTTCCGCTCTTAGCGTGAGCTTCCCCAGAGAGGCAATATGGCATCCCTGATCCATGGCCTCCTGCTCTTCTTCCTCTGTCCACCCGCCTTCGGGGCCAATCCAGATATTGCAGCTTTCAGTTTTCAGCGTAGAGCTTTCAGTTTTTTCTTTTTGCATTTGGAAGAAGACATTTGTTCTATTTTTGGCTTCCACAAGGGCTGAAGCAAAATCCACAGGCTCGGAAATTTTTGGAATCATCCCGCGGCCGGACTGCTCGGCGGCTTCTTTCGCAATCAACCTGAGGCGTTCCATTTTGAGCCCTGTCTTCACGGTTCTTTTGGCAATCACCGGCACGATGCTCTTCACGCCAAGCTCGGTACACTTCTGCACCACCCACTCGAAGTTCTCGCGCTTGAGGACGGAGCAGTAGAGGGTGACCTCTTGGCTAGGTTCTGCAGTCACGGTGTGCGCTCCATGCAGTCGGAGCTTTGCGTGCTTTGCTTCGAGAGTTTCCATCGTTGCTTCGCTCTCCATGCCTTTTCCATCACAGAGCATCACGTGGTCTCCCGCTTTCAGGCGCAGAACCTTTTGCCACTGATGGAGAACGCTCGTGTCGGTGATCGTGGCGAATGTCTGTGCTAGATCGGCATCGATGATGAAGCGGTGGAGTCGCACGGGGAAAGGATACAGCATCCTTCCCCGTTGCCGCGAAGATACTTTTGCAGCCAATCCACGGTTCGCGTACGATTATAACCATCTCCTTCCCCTGCCATTTCTCTTGCAGGTTGGTGCGATGGCGCAGTGTACTGCTGTGTACGCTCGTCGTAGTGCTACCCTTGTGTGTGTGGGCCGCAGCCGTTACGTATACGGAGCGAGCAGTGGACAGCAATTATTCTACTGCTACCCACGCTGTTGGCATTGATTTCGACGCCGATGGAGATAGAGACATCGTCACATGTTCGTACGGTGGATCTGCGCTGGATTGGTTTCGCAACAACGGCAGCCAGAGTTTTACAAAAGTTGCAATCTCCTCGTCGCTCAGCGCTCCGATCAAGTTGGAGGTGGTAGATCTGGATGAAGATGGCGACCTGGATGTTGTGTTGGCGGATTACGGCGCAAGCGACCTGCTCTTCTTCAGAAATAACGGCTCCATGTCGTTCACGAAAGTTACTATCGATGCGAGCGTCACAAATATCATTGATATTTTTGTAGCCGATTTTACTGGAGACGATGAGCTGGACATTGTCGCCGTCGGCAATTCCAGCGCTTCCTTCTCTTTATTCAAGAACGACGGCAATGAGAACTTCACACGACTGATCATCGATTCCGATATCACGTTCAACTTCGGGGCCGGCGACATCGATCGAGATGGTGATATGGATCTCGTAGCAAGCCATCTCAGTGCGGCAGATACTTACTGGTTTCGTAACAGCGGCTCGGGGAGTTTTACAAGAATCATGATCGATAGCAGCGTGAGCAATTCGCGTGGGATCCATGTAGCGGATATCGATGACGATACGGACAATGATTTCATCATTTCAGCAGCTGGCGCCGGTACCGTGTTGTGGTTTCGCAATAGCGGCACCGGAAGTTTTACGCGGTTCACCTTGGATTCGTCGATCGGAGGACCGTTCGGTTTGCACGCGATGGATGTGGATGATGACGGCGATGAGGACTGGATGGCTGTCGCTCAGAATGACGGTGATCTCCTCTGGTACGACAATAACGGTTCTGAGACGTTTACGGAGCGTACGGTCGACGCTAACTTCGCGTACGCGTACTGGGTTGGAACGGACGATATCAATCGCGACGGGCGCACCGACGTGGTATCCGCGAGCTACAACGACAGTGACATTAGCTGGTGGGAGAACGGCACCAATCCCGATCAGATTTATTTCAACAGCTACTCGCCCAAGGACAATGAACTCGGCGTATCGCGCACTGCGAACTTGGTGCTGGGGTTCCGCGAGTCTGTTCGTGTAGGTACGGGATCACTCACGATCAAGAAAGCATCTGACGGTTCCACGGTAGAAACCATCACTCTTTCAGGTGCGCTGGTTTCGGGACACGGTACGAGTGAAATTACCATCAACCCATCCGTCACTCTCGATGGCGGCACATGGTACTACGTAAACTGGTCGCGCAACGCCTTCAAAACCTCCGCTGGATCCGGCAGCGTCGTCCTGAACGCCACAGGACGATGGAACTTTAGGACAGCCGATACATCTGCACCATCTGTTTCTTCCGTTTCACCCAAAGACAACGCCACAGGTGTCTCGGCGTCAACGAATCTGGTGCTCACCTTCAATGAAATAACACGATCAGGAACCGGAACGCTCACTATAAAGAAAACATCCGACGATTCCACCGTAGAGACCATTACCATCTCAGGAAGCCTCCTGACGGGTAATGCTTCCACACAGCTGACGCTCAATCCTTCCGTCACCTTGGCGAGTTCTACGTCGTATTACATTGTGTGGTCTGGCAATGCATTCCGTGATTTGGTGGGGAACTTCGCTGCAGCATCCACATCCACCACATACTGGAATTTTACGACTGCTGATACGACTGCTCCCACCATCTCCGCACTGTCACCCACCGATGATGCTACGGACGTCTCTGCATCCGCCAATCTCATCATCACGTTCGACGAAATAATCGCAGGAGGAACGGGTTCGATCCTCATAAAAAAGGGGAGCAACGATTCCACGGTGGAAACAATTGCTGCCGCAAGCGCACTTGTTACTGGCTCGGGATCAACACAGATCACCATCAATCCTTCTGGAACACTGGCGGAGGGCACAGCGTACTACGTCACCATCGGATCCAACGCATTCCAGGATGCATCCGGCAACGACTTTGCCGGCATCAGCTCATCTATAACCTGGAATTTCACCACATCGTCTCCGGTTTCCACGGGTGGAGGTAGCCGCAATGCGTCGGAAACCCGGAGAGAAAATATGGCAGAGGGAGGATCAGGTGGAGGAAGTAATCTTCAGGCATCTGTCGTTGCTCCGCAGCCGGAGACCGCTCCGGCATACACTTCCCGGGGGAAGATCTTCGACTTGTCGATGCGATCCATCGAGGACTCCTCCTTGACGCGGACGGCACAGCGCGCAGCTGAAGCGATTGCCGATCATTTCCACCAGGGCGTCGATGCGTTTCGCGTTGCTCGCAACGCGGTGAAGGAAACACTCAAGTCTG
Source organism: Candidatus Peribacteria bacterium (assembly GCA_016866875.1). Taxonomy (GTDB): domain Bacteria; phylum Patescibacteriota; class Gracilibacteria; order Peribacterales; family Peribacteraceae; genus 2-12-FULL-55-11. The sequence goes on along the minus strand of VGKY01000008.1, from coordinate 25,768 downwards.
CTGCGCCCGCATCGGATGATTCCCGGAGGCAGGATCGCGCGGGTCGCAAAGTGGCTGAGCAGGTGGTGCATACGGCGAGTATCGCAGAGCGGCATGGCTACCTTGTGGCCCAGGTCAAGGCGGAGCAAGTCGTCTATATCGATGTGCCCGTCTCCAGTTGGTACGCTCCCTACGTTGCTGCGGTGATCTCCGAAGAGATAGCGACGGGATATGTAGACGACAAGGGCAAGCCTACGGGAAACTTCGGTGCTGCGGCTCCCGTTACGTTCGCAGAAATCCTCGCGATGGCCATGCGCGCCGAGAAGGCCGATCTCACTGGCGTTCCGCCGCCCCGCAATACGTACGCCGCCGGTACCTGGGCTGCACCCTATATCGCTGTTGCCGAGAGTCGCGCACTCCCTGGCATTGTTCCCGATCTCGATGTCCATAGCGCCGCAACCCGCGCCGATGTCGTCACCCTCGTCCTTGCGATCTTGCATTTGCCTATTGCCGAGCAGTCTCCCACATTCAGCGATGTTGCCGCAGACCATCCACATGCCAAAGCCATAGCGACAGCGCAGTTCTACGGCATCATCAAGGGCGACACGGACGGCGACGGTCAGCCCCTAGGCACCTTCCGACCCGATGAGACGATCAACCGAGCGGAAGTAGCGAAGATGATTGCGACGCTTACGGAGATCGTTGAAGGTCAGTAATCACGTATTTGAAGGATATACGCTTTTCTGGAATAATTGACGATTTATTTAAATATAATATAATAATAAATACCTGGGTAGATCCCAGTGGTCTTTCACAGCAGGGAGGCACATTTCACAACTCATTGAAGAGAAAGGTTTCTGTCATGCTGACCCAATGTTTGCTTGTGTGCGCGATGTTCGGTGATGGTATGCCGGCCGCAGAAGTCCGGAAGGTTCCGACCGCTGAAATTGTTTGGCTGGATACCAATCCGTTTGATCGGGTCTACTCGATTACGCTCTACAGTGCCCTTGAAGACGGCGAAACAATGGATGCGGATCACCTCGCACTGTTGGCCATGGAGGCCATGTGCGTGATTGACGGATACGACGTCGATCTCCGTCATGCGCGGATCGCATCGACGGGATTTCGCACCTGGGAGGTTCGTGTTCCGTACAAGATCCGTCACAAGATGCGACGCACCGTTGCCAAGCTCTGCATGGAGCAGCGTCCGGCGCGTATCCAGTTCGTTGTCGAGTATCAGTTCCCGACCAACAGCGAAGAGGCGACGATTCGCGCGGAGCAAGCGCTCAATCAGCTCTCCTACAGGTTGGGCAATATCGATGGAGTGATCAAATTCCACGATGCCAAAGTGGCGATGCTCCATCGCCACCACATGTAGTGCCTCCCGACTCCGCTCTCTCCGAAAGGGGAGGGCGGTTTCGCTTTGGAAATTTTGAAAAAATAAGCATGTCCTATAGAAAATTGCAGTGCTTCGATACACACCGCCGTGTCATGGGGAGTAACCCGAGCCTGCCTGCAGGCAGGCGTGAGCGAGGGCGTATCGAACCATAACGGCGGTGCACCTCAGCATGACAAGTTCTCTGTTTGCCATTGTCTGCATATTTTGCGACAGTCTTTGCATGCACCTGTCACGTTATCTTGCGGCCTTCTGTATGTTTTTGATGATGTTGCAGTTCGCTCCGTTGTCTCTTGCAGCAGGCCTTCCTGCAACTACGAAAACATCCACGGTTTTCATCGGACTCTATGACCGTGATGGTCACTTCACCGGCTGGGGATCAGGATTTTTTGTCGACGAAGGCATTGTTATTACCAACAAGCACGTCATCGAAGGTGGGCGATACTATCGTATTTTTGCCACCAACGACGATGGACGGGTGGATCTTCAGTGTTACAAGGATCTCACAAAGGGGGACGTCAAGGTCAACCTTGAAGACGATGTCGCGTACATACGGGTTTATCTTTCCTGCGCGCATGCCATTGCGGAATTTTCGGATACGGACCCTCCCATAGGTTCACCCGTGAGCGTTGTCGGTTACCCCGACAGAGGGTCGGTGAGTGCGTCTTTGGGACTGGTTACGACTTCCGGCTCCGTGAGCGGCGCTACCGACGGACCATGGCTGAAGACCAGCGCATATGTGCATTTCGGCAACTCCGGTGGTCCCGTCGTGTACGGGGATGCCGTCGTTGGTGTCGCCGTTGCCAAAGGGGTGGATACGGAAGGCAACTTCGTTACGGGACTCTTTATTCCGGTTTCCGTCATCATCAAAGGTCTCGAGTATGCCAACGATTCCACCTTCGGTTATACGCCGCGTGTACGAAAGTCGACTGCACCCGGCGGTGCGACGCCGGTACAGCCTGCTGATCCTTTCCATCCCCAGCGCGAGGGTACCATCGCCAGCAATGCGCTCTGCAAGAGTGTGCTTGGGGATGGCGCAGAGGCTACCGGTAGCGGCGGATGCCGGTGCAAGCCGAGTTATCACCGTAGCGCAGATGGCAAGGAATGCCTCCCCGGCGCAGCATCGTCTTCGTCCTCTTCTCCGAGTGCAACTCCATCTTCTTCCAGTGCCCAGCGGTCTTCTGGTCGATCCACTCTCTCACGAAGCAGCAGGAGGGTAGCAACTTCGTCAAAGCGCACTTCCCAGCAGCAAAGGAGAGATGCGCGTCGCTCGGGAAAGCTGCGGCGCTAGAGAACTCCTGGCGAGGGGCTTGCCCTGTGCTGTAGCATGGCCTTTATGCTAGAGACAGCGCTCTCGCTGGCTAAGCATACGAGCGCCGAATGGTCTTCAGGGTGTGGTGATGCAGTATGGGGAAGACGTGCCTTCATCCATTCGCTTGTGGCCTTCTCTCTCGGTGCACAGGTGCTTAGAGCAGGAGAGGAAAAGGTTGAGGTTGATCGTGATCCGAGGGATGGGGAGCAATCTGGAGCGCTTGTCATAGCGGGTGGCGGGCCGCATACCGGTGCGATTGATGATCGCTTCTTAGATCTACAAAAAAGGGAACGGCGGCACATTGTGGTCATTCCCACGGCAAGCGCGAGAGCAGACGATAGCGCATATGGGCTCCCGCACTTCTGGCGGACACCGCCGGAGGATGTGACGGTAGATGTGCTCCATACGCGCAGTGAGCACAAGGCCAACGATCCGGTCTTCTGCAGCCGTCTCGATAGCGCCACGGGCGTGTGGATCGCCGGAGGCAATCAGGGAAATCTGGAATTCTTGCGCGATACGTTGGTTCATACAAAACTGAAACAGCTTTTCGCCTCCGGCTGTGTCGTCGGAGGTACCTCGGCGGGGGCTGCGTTTATGAGCGATCAGATGATCCGCAGGGGGGGCACTACGCCTGAGATTGGCAGGGGATTGGGTTTACTCAATCCGGTCGTCGATATGCATTTCACGCCCCGCCAGCGCCGAGATCGCCTTCTTAGAGCCACGGAAGAAACCGATAGACCTGGTCTAGGCATCGACGAAGGGACGGCGCTCATCGTCCGCCGTCAGATCGCCGAGGTCATCGGAGCGGGTAACGTCCACTTCTTCCCATCGCCCTCGTCCAAGCAGCCGTCACTCGTCCTCCACGCGGGCGACAAGCTCAATCTGAAGACGGGGGTTCTCGAGAGGAGGGGAGACGGGAAAAGTGACCCCTAGAGCCTTGTTTTTCGCGTACGTCCCTGGTACATCTTCGCGCCCGCGGCAACGCCCGCGGGATTTTTACTATTGTTCACCACCATCCTTCCATGGAGACTTCAACATTTCCCTTAGCAGATGACCTCCCTGATGACCTGGAAGCGGTGCTCGGCTCCGAGCACGTAGACCAGTTGTCCGACAGTGCGGAGAGCAAGCCGCTGCACCGAAAAATTCTCGACTGCCTACGATCTGGGAGGCGTAGCTATCGTCAGTGTTGTGCACCGTCCGGAGTGGATATCGATGAGGCAGACGCCTTGCTTAAAGCGCATGAGGCGGAAGTCCAAGAGTGGCAGCAGGCGCATCCGGGCAGCCCCCTCTTGCACGGGACATCCAACATGTTTGCCGATCGCCTGATGGAAAGCCTGGAGGAATGGATGCCGAAGCTGGCGCATGATCCCATCGTCCGCGCGTACTTCCTCGACCGGGCGGGGTACTTGTCTGGTTGCAACTGATGTTCCTGTTGGTAGCACGAGTGACTTGTCCCTACCCTCGGGTCGCGGCGAGATTGTGCTCAAGGCAGCGGCCAAAAAGCCGGGCCTTGTGAGTGCGGTGATGAAGGAGTGATTGGCTCCCCATTGTGGCTGTTTCTAGAACTGTCTACTGTCTATCACTTACTCCACAAGCTTGATTTCATCGCCCTGATGAATTTCACCTGTGTCAAGAACTCTCACGCGTAGTCCGCCGCGACCTACAAAAGCGTCTTTAAAATGCTGCTTTACATCTGCATTGGTCGAAAGAGTGCCCGGTCTTCCACATGGTTCGCAGAGTTCCACACCTTCGACAAGTACCTCGCCGATCTGAAATTTCTTGCCAACCAAATCATTCAGCTGAATACCAATGGTCAGAAGATTCCGTCTGGTATCCGCAAACGTGATACTAATGCCTTTTTCCGCATTCACGGCTTCGATCATTTCGCTCTGAATGAGAGTGATGTGTCTATCGATATTTCTCGGAGGCGGAGATTTCGAAAATGCTCCTTTGCCAGATGCATATCGGTCGCCCTCAATTCCACTGCCTACAATTTTTACATGCTCGAGGGATTGCATGGGCAGACCTTTATCTGCTGCTGTCTGAATTTCCAGAATTTTCAGAGACTCACTCATAAAAGAAATTTTAGATTATTTTTTATATAAGTCAAGTTTGGCTCCCCATTTTGGTTGTTTCTAGAACTGGCGGAGATTTATAGCATGTTGAAACAACTGCCACTCGGAATGCTGAAGCTAGGGATGGCTTAACAGTCTTTACCGATCAAAGCGGCCCTTGTTCCAGTAGCGATGCAGGGCGTTCACTTCTGCCGAGAACTCTGGAGCAACAGGGTAAATCAGCTCCTTCGGATTTCCTGACATATTTGTGATCTGCGGCATCCTGAAGATCGATCTGAAGACATTCATCCTTTCCACGTACGTCGGATTCTTCATTCGAAACCTCTTCTTCATTCTCCTCGGCTTCGAAGGTCTTGGTGCCGCAAGTTCACTCATGTCGGGCATCGATACCGCCGAGACGGTACTGAAGCTTACGATTGTTTTTTGTGTACTACTCGTCCTTGGTTGGTTCTACTGGAAGCGACGGAAAGGCGAGGCGGTGAACTGGGGAAGGGAAAGTAAGTAGTAAGAAGTAAGTAGTAAGAATACACACAGCTCACATTTTTTTCTTACCGCATACTACATACCACATACGACATACCACATACTATTCAGCTGGCTCTACGACAAGCTTAGGAAGCGTGGGCGGTGCATTTCTTCGATAGAAGGAAGGGCTGGATCGTTACATTGTAAGCAATGACTGTATCTGTGCTTGCCTCTCTGCTACCTCAGAATGGACTCTTTCCTGAACCTGGCTTGCAGCTAAGGCTTCAAAATCGACACCGACATTCTGTAGCATTTGATTCATGGCAGATCTCACACCTCGATCTTTGATGATCACTGGTTCGCCATTCAGTACAAAGGATACGGCATCAGGTTTTGCAGAAATTATCACTTGAGACCCTTGCGAATCTATTTTGAGGGTGGATTCGATGTTTGGTTCATCTCTAAAGTACACAAGGCGTTCGCCAAGAGGCTGAGTGGTTCCTTGCTGGAATTTTGCGTTTCTGGCTGCGGCTATGACATCTGCAAATTGCTGCTGCGGATCCAGAGTCTCGAAATATTTTCTTAGCTTTACTGCTTCATCATCTGTTCCATCCTTGACATTAATTCCTTCGAGTGAGCGAAACATAAAAAGTTTGGAATAAAATAATTCAAATATATTATACACTTATATACATAATATGTCAAATATGTCTAAGGAGATAGAAAAGTCGAGGTTGAGGCTTTAAACTGAGGAAAAATGTGTATTCCCACGTCGCATTTTGATCTTTTTTCTTAGGATCATTACCCCACAATTGCCTCGCAAGTTCTGCCGAGTGCTTTTTAAGAATACACTTCCCCACGTAAACCAATTCTCCTTTTGCATAAAAGGCAACAAAATCTCCTATGTTCATTTTGTTCCACGACCCCTTTTTAGCTTTTTGGTTACCCCATATGTATAAACTCTTTTTCTCGCTAAACAAATTCCGTTCTCCTTCTGTCAAAAATTGCTCAACATCCTTGATTGGATACCCACTTTCCAGGGTAGCCAAAAAGTGTGCCCTACTTGTTTCGTTACTGCGTGGTGCCAAAAATAGCCGAGTCATATTTTTTATTTTACCAGGTTCTAGAATTTAGTTGGCTCCCCCGACTGGACTCGAACCAGTAACCCCCTCGTTAACAGCGAGGTGCTCTACCATTGAGCTACAGGGGAATACATGCCGCATGGCGAGTATATGAGCTTCGTGAACCGGAGCAAAGCCCATTCCTCAGCGATTTGCCGTACTATCATGCACGCAGTATCCGTCCGCGCAGCGGTTACGGTTCTTTGCGATATGGGCGTACATCGTGCGACCGAGCGGGGGTATGCCTGGAATATAGAGAAGGGGAGCGAGGGGCCAGAGGATGGGGATGTGCCAAGCCAGCTTTCTGAAGGCATCGAAGCCATGGAAGCTGACAGCTGACAGCTGACAGCTTTCAGCTTGTATCTTGATATGCATGGAGCGGTCGAGGTCTTGGAGGGCAATATCCGGAGCGTATTGCTTTCGCAGTGCCCTATCACGGAAGTTCACGGCCTGCAGCCGCTGTAGATGATCACAGAGCAGCAGCGTGAACATCGAGCGACGACAGAGGTGGCACGCTGCATCGTAGAGCACGACGATGCGCCATCCTGCTCTTCGCTTTCCCCTTATTCCCTTCACCCACTTCTGCATATCTCGAAAATCTTCCTGGAGGAGTAGACCGAGGTAGCCCGCGAGCATAGCGACGGAAAAGGATCCTACGTCCATGAGCGCGAAGATGCTGCTATGGAAGAGGACACCGCTCAGGAGGAGCGCACGCCGGATCGCATGGGGGTGTATGTACTCTTGCACTCGCATGGCAAAGCGATTGGGCATGAGCATCAGGAGCCATCCAAACTCAAAGACGAGTACGGCAGCACAGACGAGGCCTGATGCCCTGCTGACGATGTCCATCACCGGCATCGGCCAGCGCGCGAAATGCCCATGGTGCAGTGCGGAAGCAACCGCTGTTCCATTCCACCACATCGTCCCCGTTGCTTTGTCGATGCCCGAAGCGATGTAGATGACGATGAACTGCCAGACCAGGAGCCTCCATGGCCAGATCGACATGGTGAGCGGACGGAGGAATGTACGGTCGGTCTCCCACTGTCGCCACTGCTCCCGTGCGCGATCGAGGGAGAACGCGCGGATCTGCGGAGCGATCATGAGCAGGAATCCGAGGTTGCGAAGCACCGTGTCCCCGCCCCCCAGTGGCAACAAGTTTGCTTCATGGAAGGAGAAGAGCAGGAGCGCGGCGACGACGGTGGAGAAGCGGGTGCGCCAACCGATCATCGCGCAGAAGAGCATGGTGAGGAGCAGCAGGAAGAGCCCGTACACTGCGGCGGGATGCGTGTAGGTATCGAGCAGTGAGAAGCGGTACTCGTTGCGGTAGGCAACTGCCGAGAGTGTGTGTGGGATCATCCCTGCGTCGCTATAGAGCAGTGTGATGTCCCTCCACTGCGGCAGGAGGTAGGCAAGAGCGGTGGCGGCCCATGCCATGCGCATGAGCCCGAAGCCCGATGCGGAGATGCGACGGAAGAAGAAGCCGTCGATGGCGGGCAGGAGATTCATAGTGCAAGCGGGGGGCAGGATGCTGTGAACAGCGTATCCTCCGACCAGGACGGAGCGTACGAGCGCCATTCCTCGACGCTGAGCGGATGCTGGGGTTTTGGCAGGACGGCAAAGCGCCGCACGAGGCGGATGGAGATTCCCCCAACGATCCTCTCACGGCGGCACAGCACATGGAGGAAGCGCTGATTCAGTGGATCATCTGCTCTACGATCCTCGATCCTGCGCAGCGCCTTCATCATGCCGGCACGTCGCTTGTCTCCGTCAGGACCTCCGATCTTTGCGATCGTCTGCCATCCGCTTCCTCCTGAGATCTCGACGCGGTACTGCGAGATGCGACGGAGGGGATCTGGGGAGAAGAGATTCCACTGCTGCCACTGGCTTGTAATGAGGACGTAGCCGCGCGTCACGGGATCCACGAGGTCTTTGAATGCCGAAAAAGGGGCAAAGTTCCAGGATCGGTCGATGGCAAACGCAGCGACGGCACTCATGTGCCAGAGGCAGAAGAGGACGATCGCCGTGCGCGCGAGAAAACGTGGCACGGAGATTATCGTACAGGAAAGGACGAAGAGGACGAAAAAGACTAAAAGGACATTCCTTTACCTCCTTTGCGCTTCTATCTCTTCACTGGCCGCAACATCACGATCTCCCGGCCGACAAACTGATCGTTTCTACGGTAGAGGAGCGAGAAGTCCGTTGCCTCTTTACTCTTGGGGATGGCAGGCATCACCGCGCGGTAGCCAAGCTTCGGAAGCTTTTCCCAGAGCCCCGTCAGACGGACGAGATTCCCTCCCGCAAGACGCCAGAAGGGCCAGCAGCAGACGATGGGAACTCCTGGGAGCGTTGCTGCGGCATTTGTGAGGAAGGATTCCTCTAGTTTTTCCATCTGCTTGCGCAGCCTCTCTGCGGGCCCCAGAGAAGGAGCTCGCGTGAGGCTCGGTCCGAGCGTCGTCTCCGTGACGATGAGATCGGGGAGCTTTTTCAGGGCAAAGGGCTGCGTGGCATCCTGCTTCCATACCGTGCTATCGGCGTCTTTCTTCGGGATCTTCCACTCTTTGCGGAACCACTCGATGTTCTTCGTGCAGCCGTTGACGGCTTTCAGACTGACGTCGGAGGCGAGCACGTTCCATGTGCGCGCGAGGCACTCCAGTGGGATCACGCCGGTGCCACAGAAGGGATCGAGGACCGTAAGCTTTGAGCTCTTAGCGTTCAGCTTTGAGCTGGACGATATCTGTGGCGAAGGCTTTGTGCTCTGCAAGAGCCACAGTCCGAGATTCAGCATCACCTGCGCGAGCTTCGGAGGCAGGAGTCCGACGGTCGTGTCGCGCACGGGCTTGCCGATATCGCGCTTCGTGTAGCTGTCGACGTCTTGAGCAGCAATGGTGCGTCCTATCCAGGTCTCTTCACCGGGAAGAGCAACGATCGTGAGCTCCAATCCGTGTTTGCCGCTGAGCATTCCGGCGTCGTGCAGGAGTACTGTGGCCGCTGGCTTGCGTTCGTTGCCGACGTAGCGCGCCGGGCGCCCAGCACGCTTCAGTGTGTCCTTGTACCTGCGGTACATCTCCTTTACGCCCGTGGGAGGGATCCCCGACGTGCGTAGGCCAAAGGTGATTTTGCCACGGATCTTCGCTGAGCACTGCAGCAGGCACTGTGGTCCGTCGCTCACGGAGAGATCGCCTTCAAAGCCCTCCGCCAGTGCGTAGACACCCCCGAGATACCGGAGGACGTCTCCGGAGATCTTTTCCTCCGAAGAGAAAATGACAATCGTTGGCTCTGGCTGCGAAACGATGCGAAAGCCGGGAACGACCGCGATGAGCTCCGCGAGTCCTGTGCTGGGCTGGTGTCCGAGAAATGCGCAGTAGGTAGGCACGGGAGACAGGATAATGGAAAATGGAGAATTGAGAATGGAAAATGTAGCAGGCGTACCGTTCCTCACGAAGAACGCACAGCATTCCACCAGTCTCGCAGCAGAAGCGTTGCCAAGATCACCATGATGGGGACGATCTGGATGATGCCACGGGCGGAGCCGGTCTGGCGCAGGGCTTCTGCAGAGAGGCCTGTGAAGGAGAAAATGCCAATGAGCTCCGCGATGATGCCCAGGACAAACAGGCTCAGGACCAGAAGCGGTGTGCCGAAGGCTGCACGCTGGCGCACAAGCAGCAGCGCGCCGAGCAAGCCGGGCAGGAGGAGGAAGTTTGTCTCGAGGACCCAGGTGATGAAGAGCGCGCGCAAAGCGCCCTCCTGCCAGGCGAGTGCGGTATCGATGGGCTTCGCATTACCGAAGGCGAGTCCGTTGCTGTACTTGTAGAGGAGCCACGGGAGGAGCACCGCCAGTGTCAGCGTTGCATACCAAAGCGCTGCGCGCAGCGCCTGATGCCCGGAAAGCGATCGCTTGTGGGCGCAGTGCGCTATAGCTCCGGCGGCGAGAACGAATATAATCGGCAGGTGCATGAGCAGGGCCTCGTTCTTCGTCATGGGCAGCAGTGCGGCGGACAATGCCCCTACGCGCAACCACGCAGTTCTTGAGGCTACGTCGGTAGATCGTAGTGCGTGGAAGATGGGGAGGAGAGCTGCGGCGATATGGAGTGCTACGAAGAGATCAGCGTACGGAGTGATGCCATGGAGCAGGGAGAGGGGGAGACTCGAGGCGATGTACAGGCCGAGGAGTGCCCAGGTTCCCTCGGCTTCCCGACGGATGGCGAGGAAGATGATCGCGAGTGCGAGCAGGTACGACAAGGGGGCGATGAGGCCGATCACGTCGTCGTTCCACCCTCCCGCGGCGATGGCGATCCACGCTCGGATGAGGGGAACGGTTGGCGGGTACGCGGCGACTCCCGCAGGAACGCCGGGATTATAGGGAAACTCGAGTGTGAGGCGTTGCTCGTTTTGCAGGATCTTCGCGCGGTAGTTCCAGTTGTTGAACACATCATCGTTGTAGGCGGGGTCGTGAAGGAGCAGAGAGGAGCCGGCGGAAAGCTTGGCGAGGATCCATATTCCCAGGATTGCACGGAGCAGAGTTTCGGAGTTCCAGCGCACAGTCGGGCGCGACGCAGCGATCATGCCCTTCAAACGCTCCAGAGATTGTTTGATTTGCAAGGATCCCAAGTGCTTGCGGACTAACCAGAGGAGGGGAATACCGGCGATGGAGAGAGCGGTTGCCCCTCCGGTGGCATTGATCGGCATGCCGGCCCATGCCAGCAAGAAGAGGATGGTCATGACGAGTGTGGGACCGACGATGGCGCCGTAGACGGCACACTCGCTGCGCGTGAGAACCGGCGAGGATCCCTGCATCGCGCGTACGGCGAGCACGCCGATGATCCATAGCGGAGCAAAGCCGATCATGAAGGAGAAGAGGATCATGCTCCGGTGCGGAAGACGAACGAGTCGGGCCCGAAGTCGAGGAGGATCTTGCCCGGTGCGGTGATCGGCGCTCCTTCGGAGGTGAGTCTACCCTCTGGATCTATACCGAGGTCTCCGCGCGCAAAGACCACCCACGTATCGATGCCCTCTGCGGCAGCCTCTGGAGCAACCGGGAGTGCAGGATACGTGTGGTAACGCATGAGACCGAGAAAGGGGTAGGGGTACTGCGTGAGGAAAACGTAGCGGCCCCGGTCGGCGACGAGTGGAGCTGCATCAGCGATGAACGCTGGGAAGTTGCCACGTTCACGGAACTGTGTGTCCTGCGGATCTTCCGCCTGCAATCCCGCAGAGTCACTGATGGCGTACGAAAAGATTTCGGCTCCCATGCGCACATCGGAGAGAATCCAGAGCACAGCGACTGTGCAGGCAATGGCGTACGCAGGGATCTTCCACGATCGACGCCACTTGCTGCTCGCCCACGCCAGGACAACGAGGACAAGGAGAAGCTTGTACCATAGCGCATTGGCGTACGTTCCTTGGGGCGGGAGATCCTCGAAGAGCCTTAGGAGTGCGTAGGGGTTTGCGGCGAACACTGGTCCCCAGAGAAAGTTCACCGAGTACGGACTCATCCGATCGAATTTCCAGAAGGACTGTACGGCTGTCTTCAGGCGATCGACGATGCCCCACCCGACCAGGCGTATCTGCAAGATCTGCACATCTGCACCGGCCGGGAGTCGCAGTCCGAGGATTTCTGGTCTAGAGCTGAGATCTGGATACCGTTCGATGCTGATCCGCTGCTGTGTGGGAACGAGTGCTTGATGTAAGGGGAGCGGCATCTGAATGACTTCGTTCTGCGGGGTTCCCGGTTCTTTCCACAGGAGGAGGGCCTCTGTCCCTTCGGGGGCCAAGTACGTGATTTCCACACCATGGATCGGGTGCTCTGCATTCAGCTCGCGGAAGATCGACACCTCCGATTGCGTTGCGATGTGCAATCCACCGATGCCTGCAGTCGTGCGTGCCTGGCCATTGATCCGCCACTCGGGGCCCACCTGATTTGCGAGGAAGCTCCACGTCGTCGCGCGCTCCGCCCGGGCGGTAGCGGGAAGGACAAGGAGCGCGATGATGCACAGTACCCGAGGACTCACGTGGTTATTATTGAGAGAAATGTGCAAAGTGCAAAGAGAAAAAAAAGACGGGCCGAAGCCCGTCTTTTGTTCTTCAAGTGCAATGGGCATTACTCACCCTTGGACGCGCGGAAGCACGTCAAGCACAGGACCGGCTTGCCGCCCTCGCGGGGCTCGAAGGGCACCTGGCAAGGCTGGTTGCACTGTGCGCACACCGCATCGAACATCTGGCGCGGACCGCGCTGGTTCTTGCGAGCGTCGCGACATGCCTTGCAGCGCTGGGGAGCCGAGAGGTTGCGGGAGGTGTAAAACTCCTGCTCACCCTCGGTGAAGGTAAAGTTCGCACCGCAATCGCGGCACGCTATCGTTTGATCTGCCATACTGGCGGAAGAAAGAAAGAAATAAGTCTCTTCCTTCGCGCAGCGTTTTCTCGTTGTTTCCGAGTGTTCCGTGTCTGAAGGTCGATTGATATAATTTTACTCTATTGAGAGGTAGAGTCAATGAAAAGATCGATAAAGGACGAAAAGGAAGAAGAGGACAATAAGGACGCAGAAGACAATAAAACGTCTCAGAAATTCCTTTCCGTCCTCTTCATCATATTGCGTCTTTTTACCAACCTTCCCCTGCCACCTCTATTTCCTTCGCCCCCCCAATTACCACCGCCTTGATCCTGCGGATGCCTGCCGAACTGCTCTCCTCTTTCTGCAGCTTGAAGGAACCGAGCATGCCCGTGCGTGCGACGTGTGGGCCGCCGCAGATCTCCTTGCTGAAGGTGATCTCCCGATCCCCCATCACGTAGACCTTCACGTCACTGCCGTAGCGGTCATCGAAGACGCCGATGGCTCCCTCTTCCTTTGCTCCATCCACGGTCGAGAGGTGGTAGGAAACGGGAAAGTCCTTCTGGATCGCCCAGTTCACCAGATCTTCGACCTGTTGGATCTGCTCCGGCGTCATCTTGCTCTCGTGGGTGAAGTCGAAACGCAGGCGCTCCGCGGTGATGTTGCTGCCCTTCTGCCAGACGTGATTGCCGAGCACTTTCCGGAGTGCAGCATTCAGGAGATGCGTAGCAGTATGCAGCTTCGTCGTTTCCGCGCTGTGGTCGGCGAGACCTCCGGCGAAGCGTTTTTCGGAGCCGGCGCGCGAGAGCTTCTGGTGTGCTTCGAAGGCAGAGGCAAATCCCTCCTGATCCACGCGCAGCCTCCGCTCGCCGGCGAGCTCCACCGTGAGCTCCAGCGGGAAGCCGTAGGTGTCGTAGAGGTGAAAGGCATCCACGCCGGCGATCATGCTGCTCGCGCCCGCTGCGACGCGCTCGAACTGCTTGAGCCCCTCGCTCAGCGTCCGGCCGAACTGCCGCTCTTCGTGCGCGAGTGCATCGCGGATTGTTTTGTTCCTCGCAAAGAGCAGGGGATAAGCAGCCGCGTATTGCTCGATGACGATGTCCGCGACTGCAGGCGTGAACGTACCGGATGCTTCGATCTGCAGTTGCCTTGCCGAGCGGATGGCGCGGCGGATGAGGCGCCGAAGCACGTAGCCCTGGTCGACGTTGCTGGGGACAATGCCGTCACCGATGATGAAGGAGGCGGCCTTGAGGTGATCGACGACGATGCGCGCATGTCGGATGATGCCGCTCTCCATCTCGTGATTGCCAAGCATGTGCTCGCGTGGAGAAAGCCTAAGGACATGATCGAGAATCGGCTTCATGCGATCCGTTTCATAGACGTTCGCCACTCCCTGGAGTACTGCCGCCACGCGTTCCAGTCCCATTCCTGTGTCCACGTTCTGCTGCTTGAGAGGCTCGAACGTACCGTCCTCCTTTTTATTATATTGCATAAAAACATCGTTCCAGATCTCGAGCCATTCCCGATCATGCGTCGCAGGAGTTCCTTGTGGTTCGCCTTCACCGATCCAGTAAAACATCTCGGTATCCGGCCCGCAGGGGCCGGTTTTGCCTGCAGGCCCCCACCAGTTCTTGGCTTTGGGGAGAAAGCCGATCCTGTTTTCCAAGATCCCCATCTTCTTCCAGATTTCTGCGGACTCTTCGTCGCGTGGCGCATCGCTGTCTCCCTCGAAGCAGGTCACGGCGAGCATCTTCACCGGAATTCCTAAGATCTTGGTGAGAAACTCGAAGCTCATGGAGATCGCTTCCTCTTTGAAGTAGCCCCCGAGGCTCCAGTTGCCGAGCATCTCAAACATCGTGAGGTGACTGCTGTCTCCGACTTCGTCGATATCTTGGGTACGGATGCAGCGTTGTACATCACACAGGCGACGCCCTCCCGGATGCTTCTCACCAAGGAGATAGGGGACGAGTGGGTGCATCCCCGCAGTCGTAAAAAGTACCGTCGGATCGTTCTCGGGTATCAAAGATGCTCCGGGGATCACCGTGTGCCGCTTTTGTTGAAAGAAGTCGAGGTACGCTTGCCGGATTTGGTCAGTCGAAAGCGGCTTCACCAGCCGATTCTAGCCTCTTTTCCCTCCAACAGGCCAGCACTTGCGAAATGCGAATTGTTAAGTATTATGTACGTTCATGACAGAACACCAGCCGGGACAGACGGGTTCCGACGATGCGCCTGCTTATGGTGCATGCGGGGGATCGGCAGAGCGAACGGTGGAGCAACCACCAAATCCGATTTTGTGTATTCATGATCAAAGTGCGGATCGAGTGCATCTGCAGATGGGTGGTATGTCCGAGGAGAATTATCAGCGACTGGATGCTGGCACCCTCCGGCGCATCGAAGCGATTCGCATTGAAAGGGATCTGGAGCACTCCGGCTTGGTGGCAGGTGCTGTGGGAACACATGATGTTTCCCTGCAAGCAGCACTAGAATGGGTCAGGCGTTTTAACGGTGCTTATGAACAAGGTAAAGCGCAGGATTTTGTACATGAATATGTACAGATTTTGCTGAGTGTGCGGGAGGCTGTCTCTGCGCTACACATTGTTATAGATCCTAAGGAAGCACCACCCTGGAATACCATCGGCAAGCTCGACCGGGATTGGGATTTTTGTCCTGAGTTGTTCCTTGCAATGAGGCAATCGCAGGCGCTTGTCCTTACGATCGTTCCTGAGCACCATCGACTCAGAGTACAGGGGGCACTGGAGGAGTCTCTTCCCAATCACCTGCGACACGGCAATGCCTGTGACCCGCGAAAAATTGTGGTGGTTGATGCAAGGCGCGAGAGCAACATATTGCACGTGCACTCGCATGATGAAGGGAGAGGCTTCCGGCATGGTACGGTAGATGATCCAACGGAAGGCAACAATCTCGAGCGGCCATATGGAAGAGGTCTTCTGCTGATGAACGCTTACATGGACGAAGTGCATTTTGCGATGGGCGGTCGCAAGTGTCTGATGAGCAAGAAGTTGGCGTGAGTACTACCCAGGCAGCACCAAGGTCCCTTCGTGTGCTTCGGCATCGACCTTGAGGCCGATGACGTCACCGCGCTTGGCGCTACAGACCGAGGCATGCTCGATCTGCATGGATTCCACGCGCTGCGGGACGATGGTTCCGCCTTTCTTGAGCATGATCATGTCGCCGATGCTCAGTGGCTCTTTCAGATCCACGATAGCCACTCCTATGCGGTCGTAGTAGTGCACGACTTTCCCGATGAGGCGCTGCATCACCGCGGCGGAGGACTGCGAGATCGCTTGCTTCTTCTGCGCAGTGATCTTCTTCTTTGCAGGCTTCGCTTTTTTCGCTGCACCCGCGGAGGGGCGCAGCTGGGCACGCGTCTTTGCCTTCTTCTTGCCTTTTTGCCCTTTTGCCTTCTTTCCTTTTTTTCCTGTCTTCTTCTTGGTCGTTTTCGTCTTCTTCATCTTTTTCGTCTTCTTTCCTTTGCGTACAGCCTTCTTCTTGGTCTTCTTGAGCTTCTTCTTTTTCGCCATAGTGAGGAGGGGAAGTGTTACCGCTCACCGTACCCCCCTGATTTTGCGGTCGCAAGGTGATTTTTCCGTGCATCTCTCCGGAAGATTTCCGCGCAGTTCTTTGAGCAGGTTCTACGATACAGAGAAGCATTGCATGGATCGCAAATCATTGCCGGATGATCGCATCGCGCACAGGTGATCCTCAGCGTGCAGGGATCGCTGCAGTGTGGGCACATGCCAAAGGTCTTTGAGGGTTGCAGGCGCTGGTCGACCGCGACGCGCTTGTCGAAGACAAAACATTCTCCCTCGAATGCCGCTTCAGGAAATTCTTTCAGATACGCGAGGATGCCCCCCTCCAACTGAAAGACATTCTTGTACCCTTCCTGTTCCATGGCGATGAGCGCTTTTTCACAGCGGATGCCGCCCGTGCAGTACATCAGTACTTTCTGATCCTTCGGGATTCCCGACGTACGGACAAAGTCGGGAAACTCCGAGAAGCTTTGGATATGCGGATCGATGGCTCCGCGAAATTTTCCTACAGTGACCTCAAAGTGATTGCGAGCGTCGATGATCGTGACATCTTCACTCTCGATGGTCTTCTGCCATTCTTCGGGCGAAAGGTGCTGGTGGGGGCCCGCAGGTTTCACCGCATCGATCTTGATGGCGACGATCTCGGGCTTGATCTTCACCGACCAGCGCTTGAAGACCGGTGCATCGGCAGTACTGTCTTTGAAGACGATCGGTCCGAATTTCTCCACGAGGAATTCTTTCCATGCGCCGATGGCTTCTGCGCTTCCGCAGACCGTACCGTTGATGCCTTCCGTAGCTAGGAGTGTCAGCCCTCGCATGGCGCGATCTGCACCGAAGGCCAGGAGTTCCTTTCGCAGCGTCACCAAGCGATCCGCAGCAATCGGATGAAATGCATATCCGGCGGTGATGTGGATGGGATGCTGCACCTCACGATGGTACACCGATACGCAGGAGTGCTCTATCACTGTACCGCAAAAGATGCACGTACCACGGCCGTCACGCGCTTCTTCATGGCGCTCGTGTCGTAGGCACCGTAGTCCGAAACATCCATGGAGTTCTGTGCCGTGACCTGCAGCACACCCATGCTTGCCTCTCGGAGCGTTCCTACGGAAGAGCCGACACTTTCCACGATGGCATCTGCGCGCTTCTTCGCATCCTTCATAGCCTCACCCATGAGCTCGACTCTGAGTGCCGGTAAATTGCCGATGAAGTACTCGAGTTGCACGGTCGACACCACAGCACCCTGCGCGAGCAGCGCTCCGGCTTCCTCTGAAGCGGCGGTGATCTTGTCGATCTCTGCCCCCTCCACGGAGACTTCCTGACGCAGGTTGTAGCCAACCGGAGCACCACCAGCGTTGTAATCGAGGCGCGTTTCCACATTCATCGGTGCGACGGTGACTGCATCATCGGCGATGCTCTTGTCCTTCAAAAATTTCTTCAGTGCCTTGAGGTCGGCTGCAACCTTTGCATTGCCTGCGGCTAGGTCACCCATTCCTGTCGATGCCGTAATCTGTAGGCGCCACTTCACGGTATCGGACACGACATCGCGGTACGCGGAGCCCGTGACGGAGATCCTGTCCTGGAGCGTTTTGCTTCGCACAAAAGAGGCGCCTCCGATGATGCTACTGAGCACCAGACCTGTGGCGATGATTGCCGAAGCCGTTGATGGTGAATCCTTCGAGAACATGGCTGGAGTGTACTCTCACTTTCGACGTGAGCCAATGATCGTAAAATTTTCTCTGTGCACACAAGCGGCAGCTCCATGCGTGTGCTATCGTCTCGTCGCTCGTTCACCCCCATGTACCTTGAAGCAGCGCCTCTTCTACTGGATCCCCACGACCATTCTCCTCCTCTTTATGGCGGGATCCGCTGTGATGTACTTCACCCATAGCGAGATGGCTGCCGCTGCCTTCACGCAGCTGGGGTACCCCGTGTACTCGATGTACTTCAATGCCATCGCCAAGATCCTTGGCGGCATTGCCATCGTCGCTCCCGTACCGCGGGTTCTCAAGGAGTGGGAGTACGCAGGCTATCTCTACATCATGCTTCTCGCGCTCCAGGCCGTCTCCATGACGATGTCCGGGATCCCTTGGACGATGTTTGTTTTCATCGCGATCTGGGCGTGGGCCTACATCGCCTTCCGCAAGCGCGCTGTCTAAAGCATTCACAGTACTTCTATGCCTACTGCAAAGCAGGATCTCCAGGCGCTCACAAAACTCGGTGCAAAAGCCGAGCCATCGCGCAGCCTCGAAGTCTTTCCCAATCACGCACCGGGCAAGATCGCGGTGACACTCCACTGCACGGAGTTCACCTGTCTCTGTCCGCTCACGGGGCAGCCGGACTTCGCAGACATCGAGATCGTCTACACAGCCGACAAGTTCGTTGTCGAATCGAAATCCATGAAGCTCTATCTCGAAACATTCCGCAATGTCGGCGTGTTTCATGAGCACCTCGCGGTCGACATCGGAGAAGATTTTGTGAAGTTCGTGAAGCCGCTCGCCGTTTCCGTTACGGTGAAGTTTCACGTCCGCGGTGGCATCGCCATCGATGCGCAGTGGGAGTGGAAGAGGTGATAGGGCACATGGTCAGTGACCGAAGGGTGCATCGTCTTTGAGCTTCACTCCTCATTGCCAGATCTTGATCCAGACCCCGATGTAGTGCACGACGACGTACAGGAAGAACGCATATCCTGCAGTTGCGGTGACGAGGGTGAGGAGAACGGTGTTGATGCTCTCATTGCGTCGTCGCTTCGCCTGATCGAGCGTGCACACGCCGCGACTACGAAAATGCACCATGAGGCTGATGCACAGGAGCAAGAGACCAATACCACGGAAGATCCACTTGTAGTCTCCATAGAGCGTATCGGCGAGCGACCCGGCGAAGCTCACAGTACTGAAGCCCAGAAGGACAAGGATCACCGGACTGAGGCAGCAGAGGGAAGCGGCGACGATCGATGTCAATAATCTCAGAAACTCTCTCTCATCAGGGTATTGCAATTTCCACAATTTTGCCTTATAATCAAGAGATTCGCCCGCGTGGGCGAACAGTGCTCACAACACACATCCACATCTCAATTCTACGTGCCACTCCACACACTCATGTTTGGCTGGGAATATCCCCCGAGATATTTCGGTGGACTCGGCGTCGCTTGCCAGGGACTCGTCCGAGGGCTTCTCCGTCACGGCGTACAGGTGACTCTCGTTCTGCCGCATGGAGAATCCACTGAGCCGGGAGTCGATATTCGATCGTTTGCCAGTGCAGATCCTCTGAGGATTCTGTCGGTACCGAGCGTCCTTCGGCCGTACGACTCTCCGGAAACATTTCACACTCACACTGGGGACCAACAGGGAATGCAGAAGGAGCTCTATGGACGTAATTTGGGAGAAGCGGTCGAGCACTATACAGCGACCGCTGTCGCACTCACGAACAATGTAAATCCGGATATCGTGCATACGCATGACTGGATGACGATGGAAGCAGGAGCACGTGCTTCAAAGCATCACGATTGCCCACTCGTCGCTCATATCCACGCAACGGAGCTCGATCGAACAGAGTTTCACCCAAACGAATGGATCTTCAAGCGAGAGATTGAAGGCCTCACGAAAGCACATCACGTGATCGCGGTGAGTCAGTACACGAAGAACTTGCTCGTGAAAGAGTATGGCATCGATCCCGACAAAATCGGAGTTGTGCACAACGGCTCCGAAGCGCAGCCATTTCTCATGGAACGCAAGGAGGCAGAGTCGCACCCCCTCGTCCTGTTCCTCGGCCGTCTCACGGTGCAGAAGGGCGTTCAGTACTTTTTACGTGCTGCGAGGATCGTCCTCGATCATTCTCCTGGAGTCCGCTTCGTCGTCGCGGGCGAAGGCTACTTACTCCCGGACCTCATCGCCGAATCACTGCGACTCGGCCTCAATCAATCGATCATTTTCTCAGGACACGTCTCCTCGCAGGAGGCAGCCACCCTCTTCTCGAAAGCAGCGTGCTTCGTGATGCCTTCTGTCTCCGAGCCCTTCGGACTCGTTGCGCTGGAAGCGATCACGCACGGTGCTCCAGTTATCCTCAGTCGTCAGTCGGGAGCGTCGGAAGTCGTCAGCAATGCACTCCTCGTCGATTTCTGGGATACGGACAGAATGGCCGACTGCATTCTCACGGTGCTCCGTGAACAGGTGCTTGGTCAGGAAATGCGCGCTCACTCGAGCGGCATTCTCAAGCGACTCACATGGAAAACACAAGCAAAGCACCTCCTTGCAATCTATCACTCTCTCCTCCTACACCGATCATGAAGAACACAAAGATGCCTCCGGCCGTCTGTTTCTACTTTCAAGTCCATCAGCCGTACCGCCTGAAGGACCTCAGGATCACGGATGTTGGCACGATGAACTCCGCATACTTCGACATCGAGAAAAATCGATCTGTTTTCCGCAAGGTCGCGGAGAAGTGCTACCTCCCAGCGAATGCGCTCATGCTCGACCTTCTGGAGCGTCACAAAGATTTCCGCATCGCGTACTCGCTCTCTGGCGTCTTCCTCGACCAGTGCCGAGAATACGGAGAAGACGTGCTTGAATCATTCCGAGCACTCGTACAAACTGGGCGCGTTGAGCTTCTCGGTGAAACGTACTACCACTCGCTCTCCGCGGTCTTTTCACTCTCTGAATTCTGCGAACAAGTCTCGAAACACTCCGAAAAAATTCGATCTCTCTTCGGCGTGGTGCCGACAGTCTTTCGAAACACCGAGCTTATCTACAACAACGAAATTGCAAACATCGTTCGCCTTCTCGGATTCAAGGGTATTCTCGCCGAGGGCGTTGATCGGCTACTGGCCGGACGCAGCCCCAATGTCGTCTACAGAGCACCGACGTTTGATTTTCCTCTGGATTGGCAAGCGACAATCAAGCGCTACCGGATCCACTCTCGTCCTTTGAAAACCATCAGTGTCCTTCTGAAGAACTACCGTCTCTCCGACGACATTGCGTTCCGCTTCTCGGACAAATCGTGGGTAGGACACCCGCTCATGTCGAACGTATTCGCGGAATGGGTGAGCGCATCAGAAGGATCGACTGTCAATCTCTTCATGGACTATGAAACCTTCGGCGAGCATCAATGGGCGGAGACTGGCATCTTCGAATTCCTTCGACATTTGCCGGCTGCATTCAAGACAAGCGGGATCGCGACGAAGAATCCGTCGGAGGTCGTTCGTTCGTCGGTGAAAAAGTTGCAGGACACGCTCGATGCACACCATCTCATCTCGTGGGCAGACACAGAACGTGATCTCTCCGCATGGAGATCAAACTATTTGCAAGAAGCAGCACTCACGGGCATCTACGCACTTGAACCCGCAGTAAAAACAATCGGTGATCCCGTGCTCCTCGACATCTGGCGTAAACTTCAGACATCCGACCATTTCTACTATCTCTGCACGAAATATTGGAACGACGGTGACGTGCATAAGTACTTCAGTCCCTACGAATCGCCGTTCGAAGCCTACCGTCGGTTCAGCCATGCACTCGCCGATTTAAAGCTCATCATCGAACGTGCACTTGAGCTGGTCCATAAAACATCACACTCGTAGCAATCATCTCTTTCCACCCCCCTGTGCCTCGCGCTCTCGTCATCGGCAACGGCTCAATCCTCGCCACATTTGACGAGCATCTCCTGATGCGGGATTTCTACTACCCGTTCGTCGGGGAGGAGGATCACACAACGTACGGGAGGGTTCACCGAGTCGGATTCTTGGTTGAAGGAAAAGGATTCTCGTGGCTCGATGACGGCTCCTGGAAGATTCGCCCCGGATACGACGGCAGTTCACTCGTCTCATCGTCCTCGATGGAAAATCGGCGTCTCGGCATCACCATACAGTCCGAAGATTTCGTCGATCCGACGCGAAATATTTTGTTACGGTCCTTCAGGCTTTCCCTCAACGATGGACCAGAACGGAGAGTTCAGTGTTTCTTCCACCACGATTTCTATCTCTACGGCGACAAGCAGAAAGACACGGCGTTCTACGAGCCGCATACTCAGAGCGTCATCCATTATCGCGAGAAACGGTACTTCCTCATCGGAGGAACTTCGAGCGATCCCGTGAACTGCACGCTGAGCGAGTTCCCGAGCGACTTTCATCCGCTCGGGCGGAACGAAAAGCACATCGATTACTGCGGCATCACATCATTTAGCATCGGGAAGGCGAATTACCGAGGTCTCGAAGGAACGTGGCGAGATGCCGAAGACGGAGTGTTGACGCAGAATCCTATCGAGCAGGGATCCGTCGACTCAACGGTGGAAATCGATTGTAACGTAAGAAGTGACCGCCCGTCGTGGGTGTACCTTTGGGTCTGCGCCGGCAGAAAAATCCGCGAGGTCCACGCTCTCCAACACCAACTCCTCGAAGAGACCCCTGAGCAAATGAAGCTCTCCGCACGAAATTATTGGCTTGGCTGGACACGCTCACATATCCACCCGTCGAAAGAGTCACTTCCAGAGTCAGTGCGCATACTCTTCGATCGGAGCCTCCTGATCATGCGTTCGCAGATCGATAATCACGGTGGGATCCTCGCCGCGTGCGACAACGACATCATGCAGTTCAATCGCGATACGTACACGTACGTGTGGCCGCGGGACGGCGCTTTCGTGAGTCTCGCTCTCACGCGCGCAGGACAATCCGAAGTTGTTGCGAGATTTCTGTCGTTCTGCTCAAAAGTCCTCACGGACGAGGGCTATCTCCTGCACAAGTATAATCCCGATGGCTCCGCAGGATCGTCCTGGCATCCCTGGCAGCAAGATAGTTCTTCGGTGCTCCCGATCCAGTGCGACGAAACCGCGCTCCCGCTTGTGACACTCTGGAGACACTTCCAGCAAACGAAAGATTATGAGTTTCTCCACACGCTCTACCACTCGTTCGTCAAGCCCGCAGCGAACTTCCTCATGAGATTCAGGGAACCAGAGACGGGCCTCCCGCTTGCGAGCTACGATCCGTGGGAAGAGCAACGCGGAGTATTCACATACACGGCTACAGCGACGTTCGCAGGCCTTCGCGCTGCATCGGAAATTTCTGCCGCACTTGGACACCATCGTCATGCCGAGCAATTCGGCGATGCTGCGGATTCGATGGCAGAAGCGATCATCTTTCATCTCTACGACGACAGTACACGTGCTTTCTGTAAGAAAATCATTCGAAAAAACGGAGTCACAGTCGAGCGTGACATGACGCCCGACGCAAGCACGTCACTCGTGTGGAGTCTCGGACTCCTTCCGCCAGATGATCCTCGTGTGCGCTCAACGATCGAACGCATCGAGAGATTGCTTACGGTGAAAACGCCGATTGGCGGCATCGCGCGCTATATGCATGATCGCTATCAAGCCACGATGGAACCGAGCGCTGATGTGCCAGGGAATCCGTGGATCATCACAACGCTCTGGATCACGCAGTGGCGGATCGTGACGGCGATGTCACTCGCGGATCTCGAGCGTGCGAAGCGAGACCTCGAGTGGGTAGTAGCAAGAGCCTCTTCTGCAGGGCTTCTTCCTGAGCAGTTTAACCCTTTCACGGGTGCCCCTCTTGCTGTTGCGCCTCTCACGTGGAGTCACGCGGTCTTCGTCGAGACTGCGCTCCTCTTTGACGAAAAATTCCAAGAACTTTCACGATCTCATGCCTGAGCCAAGCACCATCCTCGGCATTGATCTCGGAGGCAGTAAAATGGCGATCTCACTCTTCGACGCCACGTCGATGGAAGCCCTCGACGAGCGCATATTTCCGACGAACGCAACCGAAGGATTTGCCCGTGTCACACATCGCCTCCTCGAGGAGATACAAAACATTATTCGCCCCACAACCAAGGCAATCGGCATCGGTGTTCCCGGTATTCTTGATCCGGTCCACCACACGATCATCACGATGCCAAATATTCCCGATGCTGAGGGAGTTGATCTCCGCTCTCTGATCAACACAGAGTTTGATCTTCCGACTGTCATCGAGAATGATGCTCGCTGCTTCGCGCTTGGCGAAGCGGTGCTCGGGGCCGGTCAGCATCACGCGATCGTCGTTGGAATCACGTTTGGAACAGGGGTTGGCGGAGGAATCGTGATCGACAAAAAACTTCATCGCGGTGCACACGGCGCTGCTGGGGAATTCGGCCACATGCTCCTGATGCCAGGGAAGCCTCCCTACAAAACGGATGACACGCGAGGAGATGTCGAACAATTTCTCTCCGGTACCGCCTTTCACGAGAGATGCAAGGCGGCAAAATCTCCGGAGCAATACCTCGAAGGTGAAGTGTGTGCATTCATGCGCCCGGACGTTCTCAAGGAGGTCGCGTGGCTCATCGTCAATGTCACGCACGCCGTTGATCCCGATATCATCATCTTCGGCGGAAGCGCTGGGCGCGCTCTCGCTCCTCATCTTCGTGGCATCAAAGCGGAACTTTCGAAGTGGATGCTGCCGGAAATCGAAGCACCTATCCTCGCGATCATGTCACTCAAGGACGCAGCCCTCAGAGGCGCAGCCCTGCTTCTGAAAGAAATGCTTCGAACGTGAAGCGATGGTGAGACGATGACAGTCAAGATACGTGGGGGCGCCCCGCGCTTGACCCTGAGCTGCCCATCTTTCTGCATTGGCTCACGATGCTGGCTCCTTCCCAGTGGCCGATCTCTTGGCGCTCTTCAATGGACAGAGAAGTTCAAACTTTGATCGCTCACAAGAGGCCAAGCTGGTGGTACCCCATTGAAGAGGGAGGGAACGGGATGAGGTTGCCTTCATACCGTATTTCCTCACTTTGGCGTTTCAGAACATCTCAGGGTTGCACTTGGCGTTTGCACTGTGGAATGGGATGTAGGATTCGACTCCTATCAAGAAGAAAGGCTTACCATGAGCGGGGAGAAAGGGGCTCTTTGACTCGCTCACTGCGATAAAACCTCAAGGTAAACAGAGTCACTCGCCTCGGCTCAGAAGAGCGTAAGACAAGTGCATGAGGTGGTTTACCACGAGTGAGGAGTCGTTACCGCAGTAACGACGACGAGTCGCCTGCCTGCCGGCAGGCAGGAATGGTGGACATCGTGCGAAAAAGTGTATATCGGCTGGAGGAGATGATTTTTGGCTGGTATGAACAACTGCATCAACTTACGTGGTAGATTTGCGCTACAATGTGGTTATGCAGACCTATGACTGGTATCAACAGCTCATCAAGCCTTCCTGGGCTCCTCCGTCATGGGTCTTCGGGTCAGTATGGAAGGTGCTCTACATCGTCATAGCCATATCGTTCGGCGCAGTATTTATCATGGCAGGCGAGAAGAAGATCCCGTGGATTGTGACAGTGCCCTTCGTGCTTAATCTCCTCTTCAATTTCTCATTCACTCCGCTCCAGTTTGTCCTCAGGAGCAATGTGCTCGCAGCGATCGACATCGTGCTCGTACTCACGACTCTTCTCTGGGCGATGTACGCCATTTACCCGCATGCGCGGTGGATTGCCTTTGCGCAGGTGCCCTATCTTCTTTGGGTAACGTTCGCGACTGCTCTTCAACTCACCATTACCTATTTCAATTTCCGTTAACC
>VGKY01000007.1 GCA_016866875.1 Candidatus Peribacteria bacterium | reverse complement strand
AGTGACGCAGTGGTGGGGGATTTGGCTACTCGCAGTGTCCATGCCGTGGGGCTTTGCAACGATCGTCGGTCCGATCACCATCACCGTACTCATCCTCTTCGTATCGGGTGTTCCGTTGCTCGAGAAGCAGTACGCTGGGCGCCCCGACTTCGAGGCATATAAACAACGCACAAGCATCTTCGTTCCGTGGTTCCAGAAAAGGATGTGATGGTGGAGATGCCCCTCCTTCGTGCGCCTCCGCCCTCGGCTCGGGCGCACTACGGCGGGCAGGCGGGAAACCCTAGGCATTCCGATACACGTTATTCGCCAAAACACGCCTGAAGGCGTGTATTTGTCGAATAAGTGGTGGACATCCTGCGAAAAAGTTTGAACCAGCTTGAGCAGATGATTGTGGGGTGGGCGGAGCAGATTGCTGGCCTTTCGGCACAGACGTGAAGTTCTTGACCATCGAAACATCAAAGGCCGAGAACTTCTGAAGCATCAGCCCGATAGGTGCACCACGCACAATCCTCAGATGGTTTCGGAGCCTTCTTCTTTAGCAGGCACTTGTGAGCATCGATGACCGCTTGCTCCACCCAGCCATCGTCTCCTTTGTGTGGAATGATCTCTTCCTCAAAGATTAATTTTCCATCGAACGCATCCTGGTCCGTATCTGCGTTCACGTAGACGAAATACCCGATGTCATTCACCTTGAAACCATTCTGGCGCAGGAGCCACTGGTAGATCTCCATCTGCCGCTTATAGCCATCTTTCCAGGGCGTTCCGTCATTCAAATCGATCTCCTTCGTCGTGCTCGTGGATTTGTAATCCACAACACTCAGATAGCCCTTGGGATCAACCCAGATGTCATCCACCGCCCCTGTAATGAGGAGATTGGTGGGCTGATGGAGATGCTGCACACCTTGGAAGTTCTCACGCCACACGTCGATATCAGGATGTTTGAACGGTATGGCATTCACTTTGTGTTTCTTCATGAGAGGGTGCGGCACACCTTTCTCCCTGCACACATCAAACTCCTTCTTGAGTAGAGTATCCGTTGCACTGTTTAGGGTGAATGCCGGACCCGATACCTGATCGACTCCGAGTCTGCGATCGAGGTAGAAGCAGCAGGGGCACTTCAGGAAGCGGTCGAGGCGAGAGCGGGAGAGCTTGAAGGGCTCTTTGGAATTGGGGTCGAAGAGGTTGCGGGTGCGGGGCATGGGTTAGATTGTATTGCATTTGCGGGTGTGCGTCTTTTCCCCCAAAGCCGCAGGCGAAGCGGGAGGGACGAGTGCCTGGAAGACCACAAATATCTTCAATAAACTGTTTAATAATGTATGATATCAATAAATAATGTCACATCTACAACGTTCCTATTTGGCCAGTCTGCTGACCCGTAAACACCCACTTCATGATCCAGAAAAACTCAATTCATCCATCCGTTCAGCAAATGTCACCCTTAATCCACACCAGGTAGACGCCGCTATCTTTGCGTTCAACAGCCCATTATCCAGAGGCGCGATTCTTGCGGATGAAGTCGGGCTCGGGAAAACGATTGAAACAGGGCTTATCATCAATCAGTTATGGGTAGAAGGCAGGAACAAGATTCTCATTTTGGTGCCGGCTTCCCTCCGCACACAGTGGATGGAAGAATTACAAGATCGATTTGGTCTTGAATCCACTCTTATTGACGGGCCAAAGCTCAATAAACTGATAAACGAGTTTGCTGAAAGTGGGACGTTCAACCCGTTTGAGTTCGGTGGAATATTCATCGCATCGCATCACTTCGGTGCGGCGGAGAAATACAAAGCTTATGTGAAGAACACGAAATGGGATCTGGTAGTCATTGATGAAGCACATCGTATGCGCAATGTTTATCGCAAAGGGAATAAGGTTGCGAAGCGTTTGCGTGACCATATCGAAGGCAGACCCAAAGTTCTTCTAACTGCAACACCATTGCAGAATAACCTGATGGAGCTGTATGGGCTGGTGAGCTTCATAGATTCCAAAATTCTTGGAACGGATTACTCCTACAAGGTGCTCTATCAAAAACGCAGCAATGCCAACGGAAACTTGGAAGATTTACGCCAGCGACTCATGGGCACCATTAATTCTGAGACAGGCGAGACAGAGGGTGGTGTCCTCACAAGAACGTTGCGAATGCAGGTTCGGGATATCGTTCAATTCACGAATAGACACTGTATTACCGAAGATTTTGAACCGGAGAATGTGGAAATTGCACTATACAATGGCATTAGCGAATACCTCGCGCGTCCATTTCTTGCATCCACACGTGCAACTCAGCGAAACATGATGGAGTTGGTGTATCGCAAAATTCTTGCGAGTTCCTCCTTTGCCATTGCTGGTACATTGGAAAATGTCGCGCAAGGACTGGCGAAGCAACTCCAGCAAGACTTCAAGGTATCGCTCAGCGATTTGCAGTCTACGTGTGATCGGATTCATGCGAGTGTGAATAGTAAAAGAAAGGTTGAAATCGAAGCACTCCAGATTGCAAAGGCAGAGCCAAAGAAAGTAGAAGAGCCGCAGCAGCTTCAAATTGCTTTGGATGATCTCGAATTGAGTGAAGACAAGCTTGCCGAAGAAGCTGGAGAAGTGATATTTGATCAGGAGGCAGAGCAGACCGATGATCTGGGAGAAGATGAAGACAGTAAGGAGGCAAAATGCGACGACACAGAAGAAGTGCATAAAGAACGAGAAATTGATCACGTTTTCACGGAAGAGGAGGTGCAGGAAGAATATTCATATGTTCTTTCGTATCTCTTTCTCGCGCGTTCCATCCGTAAGAATGAAAAGGGGCAAGCGTTGTTGAAGGCGCTTGATCGTGTATTTGAAGTAAACCAGAAGCGTGGTTGGCCAGACAAAGCCGTGATCTTCACGGAATCAAGGAGAACGCAGGATTATCTGGAGAAGCTATTGATGCAGAATGGATTCGGGGACGGTATTGTACTATTCAATGGATCGAACGCATCCAAGCGAGCACAGCAAACGTACATGGAGTGGTGCACTCACTTTCCTAAAGAAGCCGAACAGAACAGTAAGGCGGTAAATCAGCGTCGTGCCCTTGTGTGGAAGTTCAAGCAGCCGGAAAGCAAAATACTGATTACTACCGAAGCAGGCGCGGAAGGACTAAACCTTCAGTTTGCGAATGTCATCATTAACTTCGATCTTCCGTGGAACCCGCAGCGCCTCGAGCAGCGCATCGGTCGCTGCCACCGCTACGGGCAGCAGCACGATGTCCTGGTCGTCAATTTCCTCAATCAGAGTAACTATGCTGACAGGCGCGTGTATGAGCTTCTGCAGGAGAAAATCAGGCTCTTCGGCAATCTCTTCAACTTCAGTGACAAGATTCTGGGAACGGAGGTGCAGACGGATGACGGATACGAAGTGCGTGAAATCGCGCTCGGTTCACTAGATAGCGGTGTCGGGTTCGAAATGAAAATACTGGAAATTCTGCGCAAATTCCGTACGGAAAAAGAGATCAAAGCCGAGTTCGATAAACTCCAGAAACAACTGCAGAATGAAATCGCCGAGAAGTTGGAGCATGCGAAAGCGAAAGTGATTCAGCACTTTGATGAAGAAGTACGGCAGAAGCTGCGTCTGCGTGATGCAAATGTCACCGACGCACTCACGCGTTATGACAGGCACATCAAGGCATATGCGACCTGCCTCTTGGGCGGGGCACTGAAGGAGATTGCAGAGGGTCGTTTTACTATCGAAACGAAGAAATGGAAAGATGCGCCCAAACTTTCGGAGACATGCTTCAGTGCAATTTACGGTATCGGTACGGTTCCCATAGAGGAGCAGGACAGCGGTGTCATCCCTCTCTCTACGCGTGCAGAAATTCTCAAGGGGGCATTGCAGCAGGATAGAGTGCGAAACGATCTCACTGCGAAAGTGGAGCTGAAGCCCCTCAATGCTATTGGCAGGCGCAGCGTAGAGCAGCTTGGCGGCACAGAAGGGCAGATCGTCGTGCATCGCCTCCGTTGCGAGCATCAGAGCGTCATTGGCAATGAGAACCGTGAGTTATTTGAAGAGTTCGTGTATTCCGGCATCGTGAAGACAGGCGACGGCTGGAAGATCCTCGGAAACCGCAAACTCTTGGAGCAGCTTTTGGACCCGTCCCTCATGGAGTGGCAAGGAGCAGTGGAAGAAACGGCGCGCATCCGCGATGATCTTGCCGATCAACTCCTGCGTGACCTGGACCAGGCAAAACAGAGCGTCATCGATAAGAACGAAGAATTTGTTGACCGCCAACGCGCGCTTTTGCAGCAGTACGCGCAGGACACTTTGCTCAAGATCAAGCGAGAGATGGAGGAGAAAGATGAAGAGATCAAGACACTCGAGCGCCAGCTCAAAATCTCCCGCACGATGGGTGCACACGAGCGACGGGAACTGCGCGACGAGATAGACAAAAAGCAGAAAGACTACTTTAAGGTGCAGAAGAAGTACTTCGAAGCGCAAGAACAAGCATTCGCGGATCGCGACACGGAATTACGAACATTGAAGAGTAAGCTGGAACTGACTATCACCGAAGAGAAACTCCTCACCCTTCACTTCCGCATCTCCTGATATGCCCAAGGCAACCGATATTCTTTGCAAGCAGCTCCCGCGCCTCCTTCAGGACGGAACGGAACGCACACTCTACAAGCCACTTTGCGTGTGGCTGGAACAACTGGCGACGGAGGAGCCTCTCCATCTCAAGGGCGTGGAAGCGACCGCTGAGGAGAGCGCCATAGAGTCGGAGATAGGTTTCCCGGACATTACCGTGCGCTACGGCAAAGAAATTGCAGGATGGATCGAGGTGAAGCTCCCCGGAAAACCACTGGATCATCAGTCGTATGCAGAGCAGTTTTTGAAGTACAAGAGCTCTCTGGAGAACGTCATCTTCACCAATCTGCAGGAGTGGGAACTATGGCAGTGGGACAGGAGCGACAAAGAGAAGCCCAAGCGTATAAAGCGCGTTAGTTTTGATCTTACGAAAAAGGAAGCGGAAGACCTGAAGGAACTGATGGAGATGCTGGTGCACTTTTTCGAGTATCAACCGACACTTGCGAAGACACCCAAGCAACTTGCCCTTACGCTCGCCCGCAAAGCGCGATTCCTTTCGCGGCAGGTGGAGGAGGCTTTGGCAGCAGCGATCAAGGAGGAAGATAAAGAACACGAGCTGGTCCGTTTGCGTGCAACGTTTGAAAAAACGCTCATTGCCGACATCTCCGACCACCAATTCGCGAACATGGTCGCTGAAACGATTGCCTACTCGCTCTTCCTCGCTTGTCTAGAACATGATGAGCGCGGAAAGGATGAGCCACTGACACTCACAAATGCCGTGGACTACCTGCCAAAGAACGTCCCCATCCTCTCCGATCTCTTTGGTCTTATTTCGCGGATCGCGAAGAAGGTGCCAAACGCCCACCATGCGGCAATCGCGCTCTTGGAGGAGCTCAACCGCGCGGATATGCACCGCATCAGGCAAAAACTCATAGAGCACAAGCCTGGAGAAGACCCTGTGATTCAGTTCTACGAACCGTTTCTTTCCGAATACGATCCAGCAGAGCGAGAAGGGCGGGGTGTGTACTACACGCCGAAACCCGTGGTGGACTTTATCGTGCGGGGAGTGGACTGGTTGGTGAAGAATAAGTTTGGCAAAGAAGAAGGACTTGCAGATCACTCCGTGAATCTCCTCGATCCGGCGACGGGAACAGGCACATTCCTCATGTCTGCTATGCAACAGATTTACTGGAATGTGCAGAAGAAAAACAAAGCGCTAGGCAAGGAGATGGTGAAGCGGGAATTCAGTAAGATTACAAAGGAGCATATCCTCAAGCACTTCTATGGCTTCGAGCTCCTCATTGCCCCCTATGCCGTAGCGCATCTCAAGCTCACGCTCGAGGCTGAACGACTTGGTTTTGATTTCAAAACGACCGAGAATGATACCGATCCGGATAACGATCGCTTCAAGGTATATCTGGCAAATACGCTAGATGATCCAAAAAGACCGCCAGAGGCGTTTTTTGGTTTCGATGCTATTCCACAAGAGTCAGAAAAAGCTCAAACGGTAAAACGAGACACGCCAATTCTTGCGGTGATAGGAAACCCGCCATATTCCGGCATTTCACAGAATCCAGTAGAAGTGATTGTTGAGTACAGTAAGGGAAATACTTATACGAATGCTAAAGGACAGGCTGCTATAGCAACTAAAGACATGAAAAGGAAAGAAAAAACATGGATTGGTAATTTAATTGAAGATTACAAATATACAGAGGGCGATAGAATCACTGGTAAACACTTCAAAGAGAAAAAGCATTGGCTCGGCGATGATTATGTGAAGTTTATTCGTTTTTCGCAGTGGAAGATTGCGCAAGCCGGTGAAGGAATTGTGGCGATGATCACCAATAACGGCTTTCTGGATAATCCGACCTTTCGCGGAATGCGATATCAGCTGATGGAGGAGTTTGATGAGATATATTGTCTCAACCTCCACGGCAGCACGACGAAGAAAGATGCTGCTCCGGGCGGAGGAAGGGATGAGAGTATTTTCAATATCCAGACAGGCACATGCATTACCTTCTTCGTAAAGAAAAAAAAGAAGCAAGGGTGTAGGGTATTTTATAAAGATAAGTATGGTTTAAAATCAGAAAAGTTCTCATATTTGCTGGAGACATTTTTCGAAGCATTAGAGTGGGAAGAATTGCAGCCAAAAAAACAATATTATTTCTTTACCAACAAGAAGTTTGGAGGAAGTGGGGAGTATGAGGAATATTGGCAAGTGAATAATATTTTTTCTGTTAACACTGCAGGCTTTGTAACAGGCAAGGATAAAATCACGATTGACTTTGATCAAGAAGGAATATGGAACAACATTTCATTTATGGCTGAGCAAAATGAACACGAGATAAGAAGTCACTTTGGATTGAAATCAAAAGATGCGAGGGACTGGACGGTGCCAACAGCTAAAAAAGATGTTGTAAAAAATTTAAAAAAAGAATTCGTAAGAAAGTGCCTATATCGCCCTTTTGACCAACGATTCACTTTTTACACAGGAAACTCGAGAGGAATTTTTGCCAGTCCGCAAATTAGAGTAATGAAGAATTTTCTTTCTGCAGCCAATCTGGGATTAGTTGCATCAAAAGTTAATCGACAGGCAAGTTTGGGATATTTCTTTGTTTCAAAAGAAATAACAGATTTTCATATTTTGGATAATGCAGGAGATTCTAGTTCCAGTTTTCCACTTTATATTTATCCTGAAACTACTCAAACAAATCTTCTTGGCGAAATTGAAAGAGAGTCAAATATAAATCCAGTATTTGTAAAAGACTTCTCCGACAAGCTTGGAATGACTCCCCGTCCAGAAGAAATGTTCTATTATATCTATGCAATCTTCCACAGCCCTGAATACCGCAAGCGGTATTCAGCGCAGCTTAAAATTGATTTCCCACGGCTGCCGCTCACTTCAAATACAAAGCTCTTCAGGGTGCTTGTGCAACACGGTAATCTGCTCGTGAATCTGCATCTTCTTGGCGAGAATCCGTTTGATTCCTCCAAAACCATTTTCGATGAGCCGAAAGAGTGGAATGTAAAAATTGGTGGCAAGTGCCCGAATGGTTTTGAGGATTGGAAAGTTGCAGAGGTGCGATATGAAGAGAAAGAAGGGCGCGTGTACGTAAATGCTGGGCAATACTTCGAAGGAGTGGAAAAAGAGGTATGGAAATTCATGATCGGCGGGTATCAGGTGTGTGAGAAGTGGCTGAAAGATCGCAAGAAGGCAGAAAGAATACTTTCGACCGATGATCTGAAGCACTACATGAAAATCGTTGTTTCCCTACGTGAAACCATTCGCTTCATGCAGGAGATTGATGCAGTGATTGAGGAGCATGGTGGGTGGCCGATGAAGTAACAAAAATGAGCATGAATATCCGGGGGCTTCACGACCAAATTCTATCTACAATAGTTCACCTTGTATCCACTGGTGTGCGTGGCATCACCAGCAATCACTACTAGCTTGCTTGCCCTACAGCATGCGAGCCGAATGGTCAACATTCTGCGGAAAATTGACCGTTCATAGGTCCTCAATGGAAGCTACGGGTGATTTGCAGGACTAATTACTCAGTCATTAGAATCGCCTTGGCAAAAACAGGCTTTGATTCCAACCATTGCCAAACTGATTTGGTTGAAATGAAGTGCAGCCGAGGATACTTCTTTTTAATAAGAGATATACATTCAGTATCAGGGCTAAAAAAGAACAATTCCCCCTTATAGGCGTTGAGCACCTTGGCTTTTTTGTCGAGTTTAGACTTTGAAGGAGTGAAAGTTACTTGAGCAGCAATTGGACTCCCATTTCTTGAAATACCGATGATGTCGAGATCCTCCATTGAGCCTCCTACTCGAGCTAGGAGATACCTAAGACCATATTTTGCCCGAAGATATTCTTGGCAGACGATTTCTTGCTTTGAAGGATTAAGAGATCCCCAATCCATACAGCGCTTTTTATTCACCAATTGTTCCAAGCTCTTGCCGATAATTTTCCATTTGGAAATAGTAGCCCTTGTAGGTGCACCGACAAGAAGAAGTGCACGCATTTCCTTTGAGACTGGACTCCACTGCGAAAGCTTGATTCTTTTAAGAATTGGCAGACCTTGATCAATAGATATTTTACTTTTCGGTTTCATTTTCCCAATAATCATCGCTTTGATCGGGGGATAGTTTGCACATACATAGCCGCCTTCATTAGCTAGTTCGACAAATTTGCGAATGTATTTCTGTGAATGCTTGTTGTAAAACTTTGGATCTGTACTTTCGATATCTTGATAATGGACAGCTATCTCGCCTTTCTCACAGAGTTGATTCTGTAACCGAGCATTTTCCTCCCGATCCCAATCTGTTGGTTTAGGCCAATGCTGAATGAACCAAGAGACCATTGTTCAACTTAGTAAGTGTAATTTGTTCATTACCATAAACAAGCTCTTACATGCTTTCTCAAAGATCAATTCTTCGTAGAGTGAAAGTCGAGCACATCACAAGAACCTCTTTCATTTCCTTAAATGCAATCCCGCATCAGACCCTCTACAACTATTGCAAAACAACCATCTTTGATCGAGTCGATTGGTGGAGATGCCGGGAGTTGAACCCGGGTCCAACGTGCAAAGCGGATACCCGTACGGTCATGGTTCTTCCGTTACTTTGTCGCCGTAGGGAAGAACCAAGGAAAGGCGACAAAGGGTGATGCTATACGTCGGTCATTGTCGCATCAGGCAATGATCCCACCTCGCTATGACGCCTCATCCCAGTAGCGAGGATCCTGGGGAGACGCGTCCTGAAAAATCAAGACTTACGCAGCAGCCAACGCGAACGCGTGAGCGAACGTCGGGCGCGCCGTGAAGCGAGCCTTAAGACTGGCGAATTTCTGCTTGTAGTTGGCAGATATAGTGTGCAGAAGCGGGTGACGGGAGATTCTGCAATCCCGGACCGGGGAAGTCGCACTTCGTTGATCACGCTGTCGAGGCCTGTCATCCCCATAAAGAATCCGCAAAGACGAGCTGATACGAGTCGAACTTCGATGTGAGAGAGCGGAAGTGCTAGTGTAGCATTGTCTCCATCTTCCTTCCATACATCCCATGCGTTTCCATTATTTCATCGCCGTTCTCCTCGTTCTCCCGTTGCTGCTCATAGGTTGTGGCGGCAAGGCTCCCGCGGGCGACGATATATCCGCTGAAGCTTCGCAGGTTGCGCCCGAGTAACGTGATGATGTCCACGCCAGTCCCACGACGAGCGTGCACACAAGAGAGGAAAGCGCCACGACCTGCCAGCCACCATGGACGACGATTTTATGTTGGCGTTGACTTATGATTATATAATATTTTTTATTTAAGCCATTTTCGTTTCCTTTGACTGAGTTGCATCCAAACCCAGTAATTTGTTGATGGCGTCTTGGGCGTTTCGCTTCGACCGAAAGCCAAAACGACGGAGGAAATAGGCGGTAGAACCGCGGGGGAGAAGATTGTATTCATGGAGCAAATCCGCTGCGAGTTCGGTGATAGCCGGATCCAGCTTTGTATCGGGAGATTTTCCGTAGAAAGCCGCGGAGAGTGCAGAGCGGATTTGCTGTTTGTATTGATAGCGTTCAATGCCTTCGCACGTCGTAAACTCGTTTTCGCCTACGGGGATATTGTCTATCGCCGTGATGACTTCCATCAGCCTCTCTGCATTGTTCGGAACAGGGATTCGCGCCTTGCCGTTGGTGACTTCCATGTAATTCATCATCGGCATTTCACTGCATCTCGCACCCATTCGTCAACGAAGCGCTGTTCGGTTTTTTGTTCTGTTCTTATTTTTTACAACAGTGGAATTTTGCCATTATTGCCAAAAATGCCGATTGGAGACACACCATGGTTATGGTGTTCATTTTCCAAACCGTCAGAATTATCGCCGGGAGCGTTCGTCGCTTTTGGGGAACACGCTCCATGTCCTGAGGATGCGCATCCAGTCGCTATACAATGCGCTCTTTTTCTCCGCGCATTCATAGAGCAGTCGGTAGACGAAGCGTGGGCCGATGGCGATCATTCCCTCGCTTTCACATCGTTCGCCTCGTTCCTTGTACCTGCGGTAGCTCACGCCCCGTGCGCTCCAGGTTTCGAGCGTTGTGATCGCTGTCCGCGTACGGAGGTCCTCCGTAAACTTCTGTGCTTTTTCGGGTGCATAGAGATCGATCATGAAGTCGCGCTTCACGCACTCTCCGAGCCCCTTGCACGCTTGCCGTGCACCGAGCGAAATGTGCTTGAGGGAAGGGGACGACGGGAACCACTTGTCCATGTTTCCGCGATCGACGATGTGCGGCATGGGCCAGCTTGCGCGAAGCGAGAGCCCCATGCCGAGCTGTTCCCAGCGTTTCCAAGGTTCTGCATCGAGCAGGTGCGAGGCAAGCTGGTACTCGGTCACTCGCAGGCGAGCGGTGTTCGATCGATGTCGTAGGCGGTTGATCATGGTGAGGGCTTCGCCGCGGGTTACCGGGTACTCGGGGCCGCGCACCGTCACTGGAATGATCTTCGCTGCACTCAGGGGCGTGATGTAGGGCAGCAGCATCTTCCAGTCGTCAGGTTCGACGACCGGGATGGCGACGCGGGAGAGTCCGAAGGCGAGGCTGAGGCTGCGCGCGGCCTCAGCGAAGGTAACGCCATCATCGGGGAGAAAGGTACCGTCACCGAATCCTCCGAAGAGATTTTGGTGCTGGAGCGCGCAGAGCGAATCGCCGTAGTAGCCTGCGTAGTCCGCATCGTCGAATTTCCATTCCTCACCCGATCTCTCCACAGTGCGCTCCACGCAGTTGCGGATTTCTGAAGGAGCGAGCACGGCTCTCCCGAGCATGTGGGCAAAGTCTGCTCTGGTGATCGCAAATTCCGGTTCAAACATCCTTTCACTATTGAGTCGGACATAACTGCCCTTGAGACCCTCGAGAACCGCAGGAGCAAGCGGGTGACTGTCGGGAATGTCGGAGAAGGCCGTTGCTGATGCGGCGTACGGAATGGATATTGTTGCAATGAACAATACAGCTGTGAAACGGTGTTGAAATGGAAAATGGAAAATGGAAAATGGAAAAAGAATACGGTCATTCTCTGCGTATAGTTTTCCATTTTCAATTCTCAATTTTCCATTCGATGTTCACTATACTTCCCCCATCATCTCTTCTTTTCTCTATGGATAATCCCGATGTGCAGAAGAAATGCGAAGAATTTCTCCAGAGCCTGGGCGTCCCTGGCTTCCTCGTCTTTGGCTGGAAAAAGGGATCTGATGAAGCAGGAAAGAAAGCGGAGTTCGGCGTTGTCTCCTCGTATCATCAGATGCCCAAAGATGCCGCGCTCAAAGGGATGACGTGGGCACTGCAGGACTTCGTGCAGCGGTCGTTTTGATCGTCACGCCGATTCTCCACCAATTTCCGTGATGAGCTTCATCACCCAATTTCCTGCACCAAGCACCATCGGTACCACGATCCATCCGGGAAAACCCACGATCGCGATGGTGACGAGATTGGGTTCTAGGTATCCGGCCATCCAGACGACGAGTGCTGTGAAGAGTCCGTTGACGATGACGAGTGCAAGGAGTGATGCGAGGATGTGCAGGGGCAGAGCGATCACCGAGAGTAC
Organism: Candidatus Peribacteria bacterium; assembly: GCA_016866875.1. Taxonomy (GTDB): domain Bacteria; phylum Patescibacteriota; class Gracilibacteria; order Peribacterales; family Peribacteraceae; genus 2-12-FULL-55-11. Next base: position 28,257 of record VGKY01000007.1, on the reverse strand, counting down.
CGGTCGCACCAGGAGATTCATGAGTGTGAGGAGCGCGGCGATCACGATCCATCCGGGGAGCCCGCCGGTGATCACGACGTAGCGTCCGAGATACCGTTGCATCGCCCAGACGAGGGCGATGGTGAGGACGAGACGGAGGGTGATGCGGAGGGGGAGGGACATGGCATGTTTGTAGAGATGTGCAAGCGGCACGTCTCGCCGACTATGAGAGTTTTTGAAATTGAATGAAAATAGTTTTGTCTTCAATGACGATTTCGTGTTGTTCTCCATCATTCTCCTTCCACTCTGCCCGTGTCTCTTCTGCGATGGGGCCTTTGAAGGCCTCCACAACATCATCGAGGCCGGTGACGGCGAGGGCGATGCGGTCGGTGAAGGCCAATCCTGCGTCTTTGCGGAGCTTCTGGACAGAACGGATGAGATCGCGGGCGAGCCCTTCGCGAGTGAGGGCTTCCGTGATCGTCGTGTCGAGTGCAACGACGATGCCCCGGTCGCATGCGACATCCGTTCCCTCGGCGCCGCGGTACTGGATCTGCACTTCCGCGGGAGAAAGTGTTTCATCGAGGATGAGGACAGATCCGTCTTGCTGCACTGCAAATTCCCCGCGCTTCCCTGCGGCGATCACCTCCTGTACGCGCTTTCCTAGCCGGGGGCCGACTTTGCGTGCATCCACGAGGGCGACTGCTTGGGCGAGCGACCCAGGATCTTTGACGAGGGAGATCTCTTTCACATTGAGTTCCTGGCCGAGGAGCTGGTGATCTTCTTCTGTGAGCGCTACATCGGCGATGCCTGAGGGGATAGCAACGGTGACCTTTGCAAGCGGCTGGCGTGTCTTGATCTTGTTGCGTGCGCGGATGGAGTTTCCCAGAGAAACGATGAGGCGCAGGAGTCCGTGCTTGGCGATGAGGCTTCGCTCGTCTTCCGTCATCTTTCGTGCCTCCGGCCAGTCGGTGAGGTGCACCGATCCGTGCTCCTCAGAAATGAGGTTGAGGTAGATGGCATCGGTGACAAACGGGCAGAACGGAGCGAGGAGCTGCGAGAGGGTGAGAAGGATATCGTGGAGTGTACAGAGCGCATCGTGCTGCGCTCCGCGCTCGAGGTCACCGCTCGCTTCCTCGTCTTCGAGCGCGCCCTTCCCCGCAAAGCGCCTGCGCGAGAGACGGACGTACCAGTTGGTGAGCGCATCGATACTGTCTCCGAGCTCAACGCAGGTGGCGGAGAGATCGTAGGCATCGAGCTGCTTGGTCATGCGGTTGCACAGATCTTGGATCTCGGCGCGGATCCATTGGTCGAGGGGGTGACTGGAGTGCCTGCGCGTTTCCACAGGGCGCCACCCCGCGGCGTTCGCGTAGGTGACGAAGAAACTATAGGTGTTCCACAGCGGCAGGATCACGCCGCGTACCGTCTCTTCGACGAGTTTCTCCGAAAATCGCAGGTCTTCGCCCCGTACGGCGGGGGAGCGCATGAGGGTGAAGCGCACGGCGTCCGCGCCATGGCGCTCGACGACTTCCGTGGGTTCCGGGTAGTTCTTCAGGCGCTTGCTCATCTTCTTCCCATCTTCCGCAAGCACGATGCCGTTGACGATGCAGTTCCTGAATGCCGGCTCGTCGAAGAGTGCCGTCGCGAGGATCATGAGCGTGTAGAACCACCCGCGCGTCTGATCGATGCCTTCGGCGATGAAGTCGGCGGGGAACGAAGCGGGAAGCTTGGCGACTGATCGCCGACCGCTCAGCGCCGATCCCTGTTGCGCGTGTGAGAACGCGAATGGATAGTGCGCCTGCGCATAGGGCATCGAGCCGCTTTCGAACCAGCAGTCGAGCACTTCGGGAATGCGGCGCAATCGTGGATGCAGCGCCAGCATCGTCACCTCTCCATTGTTCGGGCGTACCTGCACTGCCTCCACAAAGGAGAGATTTTCGACAGCCGTTGTCAGCGAACGAATGAACCCTCCGTGACTGACGACGATCAGTTTCTTGCCGGGATAGCGTGCGAGCAAGTGTTCATGGGCGATCTCCGCACGCCGCAGAAACTGCGAGAGTGTTTCTCCGCCAGGAGGGGAGTGGTGTGTCATGCCGTCCTCGCCTCCTTCGATCGCGAGAGGGAAGTCGCGCAGGCAATCTGCCAGGGTCTTGCCTTGCCAGTCGCCCATGTGGCGTTCGCGCAAGAGTGCGGATTCTTCGATGATCTCCAATCCAAGTTCCTGCGCAATGATCGCCGCAGTTTCCTTCGCGCGGCGCAGGTCGGAAGTCACGATGCCGTCGAAGTGCTTGCGCTTGAGATTCTTCGCGGTTGCCAGCGCCTGCTCTTTTCCGAGATCCGTCAGCCCTCGATTTTCTTGCCCTTGCATGATGCCGTCGCGGTTCCAGTCAGTTTGCCCGTGGCGCACGATCGTGATCTCGACACTCCGCCCCTTGCTGGGGGTGCCATTCCATGTCACACCGTCTACTGTCTGGCGGTGCAGATCCATCTGCGCTTCATGGTCGTGGTCCCAGAAAAAGCTCTCGGGACTCGCGAAGTCGGGGTAGGGCTGATGGCTGAGCTTCAACGCATCCTCGCGCGTGAAGAACGCTCGGATATTTACGAGGGGATCTGCGTGCGTGACGATGGCGACGTGCTCGGAGCGGTGTCGCGGTAGGACTTCGCGCAGGAAATCCGATATGCGTTCCTGGACGGAGCTCCAGGTCTCCATACCGTCGAGGTGGTAGATGCTCTCAGGACGTCCGGTTTCAATCTTGTGGGCTCGGCGAGCCTTCACGAATGAGAGATCGGTGAAGTCAACGGTCTTGCCTTCGTACTCGCCGAAGGAAACTTCTCTCAGCCGCTCGTCGACGATGATCTTTGCTCCCGTGGCCTTCGCGATGATGGCCGCCGTTTCCTGTGTGCGGGCGAGGGGGGAGGTGTAGATCACCGCGACGGGATCGTTTGTTGGTTTGTTCGTTTGCTCGATAAAATCCGCCGCAGTTTTGGCCTGCTCTCTGCCGCGTTTGGTGAGGGACGTTCCCGGAAGACTTCCCTGGTAGATCGGGATCGTGTTGCCTTCGCTCTCGGCATGTCGCAGCACGGAAATTTTCGTGAAGCGGATCTGGCATTTGCCCATCAGGTCATCGCGTGATCCGATGACTTCCATTTGCCCTTTTTCTCCATTCCTTCCTTCCTCACTTCTCCAAATGGGCAACGGTGTTCCCCAATAACGATTGCGGGAGATGGCCCAGTCGCGGGCGCTTTGCAGCCACTTGTCGAACCGTCCCGTGCGCACGTGATCGGGCACCCAGCGCGTTTTGGCGTTGTTGCCTAGGAGCTTTTCCTTGATCTTCTCCACGGCGACGAACCAGGAGCTCGTACTGAAGGGCAGGAGTGGCGTGTCGCAGCGCCAGCAGTGTGGGTAGCTGTGATTGATGGTGAATGCCCCGAAGGAACGATCATGCTTTTTTAAGACTTCGATGACCTTCTTGTCCGTTGCCATCGGGTCGTCTCCCTCTGGTTTGGCATTCCGTCCGAAGAAGTCGGTTACAGCTGGAATAAAATTTCCGTCGATTGTGATGTGTGCGAGGACATCGACCTTTTCACTGCGCGCGACGGCTGAGCTGTCTTCTCCGGTACACGACGTAAGGTGCACGATACCTGTGCCCTCTTCGTCGCTCACGGCGACTGCAGCATTCTCAATGACTTTGTAGACGCGCTCCCCGTAGGTTTGCGGCTTCTTGCTTCCTGCAGTCGATGCCAAGACCGTATCTTCAAAGTACGGGAAGAGGGGGATGTAGCGCTTGCCGACGAGCTCAGAAGATTTGAGCGTACGGACGATGGTGTGCTCTCTGTCTCCAAACACTTTTGCCACAAGTTTTTCTGCGAGAATGTACGTTTTTCCTTCACTCTCCACTGCGGCGTACGTGACGTGCGAACCTACGGCGAGCCAGAAGTTTCCGGGGAGTGACCAAGGAGTTGTGGTCCACGCGAGGAGAATGGTATTGGGATCATCACGGAGCGGAAACGTCATGATGACGGACATGTCCGTGCGATCGCGGTACCCCTGCGTCACTTCGAAGTTACTGAGCGGAGTCGCGCAGCGTGGGCAGATGTGCATCGGCTTGTGGCCCTCGTAGATGAGCTGCTTCTTGCAGAGCTCGGCAAACACCCACCAGATCGACTCCATGAAATTGGCATCCATCGTCTTGTAGTCCCAGTCCATGTCGACGAAGCGCCCCATGCGCTCGACAGTCGTGCGCCATTCCTTTGCGTAGCGCTGCACGGATCCGCGACAGAGGTCATTGAATGCGGCGATGCCCATAGCTTCGATGTCCTTTCTGCTTTTGAGCTCCTGCTCCTTTTCTACGAGGTTTTCGATGGGGAGTCCGTGGCAGTCCCAACCGAATCTTCGTTGCACACTGAAGCCGCGCATCGTCTGGTACCGTGGGATCACATCCTTGATGGTGCCGGCGAGGAGGTGACCGTAGTGGGGGAGGCCGGTCGCAAAGGGGGGGCCGTCGTAAAACGAGTAGGTTGAAGTTTTTCGTTTCTTCGTTTCTTCGTTGCTTCGCTCAAGGATGTCCCCGTGCATCTGCCGTCGCTGCTTGATGCTGCGCTTGAAGATGTCCTCCTCTTTCCAATAGGTGAGGATGCCGCGCTCGAGGGCGGGGAAGGACTGGCGAGGGTCGACGGGATCGAACATGCGAAAGGCAGTGTAGGGCATTTTGCTCCTTTCGTCAGGGGAGCTCGGATCATCATTGGCATCCTGGGGCGCAGAACTCTGGACTGTTTTTGTACCCGAAAAATCCCTGCGGATTCGTTGACCTATGGCACGAGGATGCATAGTATAACGTTGCTTAATTATGTCTTTAGATGATCAATGCACACTGGCAGGGGAAGAGTCACCCGTTTCTCAGGGCGGAGTGTCGGCGTCAGATACGACGACCTCTACCCTTAGCGGTGCCATCGATTCCAATGCTGAGATGGCGAGACCTCCGGAGTTTGATGCCGTATTTACCAACGTGTCGACAGGGCTTCAGGTGGGAGGACTTGCGCCGGCGACACAGCCCAATGAACTGTGGGCTCAGTGCACGCCTGAGCAGCAACAAGAAGTCATTCTTTTACACAAGGACCCGCGGGATGTAGGGCTTCGTCAGAGAGTTCGTACAATGATCTCGCAACTACTCACCGCCCGGCGTCTTGGAGCGAGCATGAAGCTTAGTTGACCGTGTGTTGAACGGCCGTGAGGTGTGGTACGCTGCTGTTTCCATGCAGCAGCGCTCTTTCCCGGCGGCGATTGACTATCTCAACGCAGACGATCGCACGGAAGTGCTGCGTGCCATGGAGAGGGCAAAAGCATGGCACGCAGGTCAGACGCGCGATTCGGGTGTCCCTTTCGTGGAGCATCCTATTGCCGTAGCAGGCTTTCTGGCTTCTCTCGAGGCCGAGCGCGATACTCTGGTGGCTGCGCTTCTTCACGATGCCGTGGAGGATGAGTGTGCGACATTGGAACAGATCGAGCAGGAGTTTGGCGCCACAGTCGCCATGCTTGTCGACGGCGTTACGAAGCTCACGAAATTTCACTATGAGGGTCGCCGCGAAGAGCGACAGTTGGCGTCGCTCCGAAAAATGCTCCTTTCCGCAAACCAGGATCTTCGGGTCATCTTCATCAAGCTTGCTGATCGTTGGCACAATGTGGAAACCATTGATGGACTACAGGAAGACAAGCGGCAGCGCGTCGCCATGGAAACGCTAGATATCTATGTCCCATTCGCACGCCTCATGGGGCTCTGGCAGCTGAAAAGTCGTTTTGAAGAAGTGTGCTTTGCCATTGCCTACCCTGAGGAATGCGCACAGTGGCATGCGGCAATTGCAAAAGAGCGCTCCGGTGTTCAGGGAGAGCGCATGGCATTCGTACAGCGCGTCAATTCCGAAACATCCGATGAAGTGGTTGCGCGTCTCATCCCCATGACGGATTACGAGATCTTCAACAAACTTCAGGGCAATCTCCACCGTTTGCAGGACGTGGAGAATATTGACTCCGTATCCGTCCTCATCACCGGACAGGGAGCTACGCCGATCGATTGCTACAGGGTGCTTGGGGAAATTCACGCGCAGTACTCTGTGCACCTCGGATCCTTTCGCGATTTGATCAGCGCGCCAATGCCGAACGGTTACCGCGCTCTCCATACAATGATTTTCCTTTCCCAGAAGCATTTGCTGAAGCTGCGGATCCAAACAGTGTCCATGGAAGAGCACGCTTCACGGAGGAAGCTTTCTTCCTGGGTGCAGGATCCGAACAACGATGTTAATCGTGCTCTCGATAGTCTCCATCTTACCGGAGCGGATCATCACGAGTACCTTGAGGATCTTCATAAAACCGTTCTCCTAGAGCGGATGAATGTGTTTACGGTCTCAGGGGAAATCATCACCTTGCCTCAGCATGCTACCGGTGTCGACTTTGCCTTTGCGCTCAATCCCCAACATCTCTCGTATCTCACCGGTATCCGCATCAACGGAGAATTTTACGAGGCGTCACACGTGCTCCATGAGGGGGACATCGTGGAGCTTATGTTGCAGAGAAACGGAGGAACGGACATGCGCAGTATGTGGGTGGAGAAGGTACGCAGCATCGATGCGAGAGAGGGAATCAAAGAGTCACTGCAGAAGAGTCCGCACGAAGCACAGGTGGATCGTGGTATCTCTGTGCTGAGGCAAGAGCTCCAAAAGCGCCACATGCCTCAGTGGTGGCTGCTGCATCTTCATGCAATGCGTCAGCAGCTTTCCACCAAGCTTTCGTACGATTCGTTTAATGCGCTCATGATCGATGTCGGCAACGGAGTGGTTGCCGTCTCTACGGTGGTTGATGTCTATCGAAGCATGCTTACCCTGTCTGTATCTCCGCTGATACGGTTATTGAAGTGCCTCGGAGCGCTGCCGCGTTCTCGGGTTATTGACAAAGAGTCTCCCATAGTAGATATCGAGGTCTATGCCCAAGATCGCAAGGGGCTGATCCACGACATCACCGGGTGCTTCACCAATCGGGACGTCAACATCGCAAAATTCGAGGTTTTTGCGGTTCCCCCAGGAGATGCCCTGTACAAGATTCGCCTGGAAGTGCCGAATTTTGAGGTTTTTAGCGATTTGTACGATGCGGTGCTCCAGGTGCCAAACGTGAAGGAAGTCTTGCGCAAACGCTAAAATATTGGCAAATTACTCTACCTCTTGCCATGTCTCCAGCCATCCGCCAACTCAATCAGGCCATTGAGAAATCCACGCTCGTCACGCGTGATACTGCCGATAGCTATGTGGACTATCTGGGTGGCGAATACGATCGCAATTACCGGGAGCGGAAAACGCACTGGGACAAACATTACGAAGAAATGCGTACCGCATATCGCGGTCATCTCTACGGCATCACGGGTCGTGGTATCCCATTGAAAGACATGAATATCGCGATTGTGGGTCCCGGCATCGACCCGTTAGGCAGGGATCTTGGGCTTACCGAGCAAAAGGTCATCTTGCCAAGCGCACGCACGACCGTCATCGCGGACTTCTCGGAGTGGGTCGTGCAGGAGGCGCACCGCAAAATTAGCGAGCAGGTTCACTTGCGGGGAAAGCCGCTGCTGCCAATGCAGATTGATCTCACGGACTGCATTAGCACGGTCTATGCGCGCATGATCCGTGAGCTACTGCAGACAGTCGAAGACGAGGATCATCTTGCAGCAATCGCGCACGACGTTGCGCAGTGGGATATCCCTGTTCTCAGGCAGAAGCTTGAGGAAGGCTACAATGCCCTGAGTGATGGATTTTCTATCGAAAACATGCACGAGCTCGAAGGTAAAATGGTGATCCCCGATTGCTTCCGTGGAGGTGGCATCAACTCCTACCACTCCCTCAAGCTCACTGTCGGCCCGGATCACGAGCCGCTTCCAGTGCAATCTTGGTATCTTCCGATGGTCCTTGCGGGCACGGGTGCTGCTGCCGAGCATTACATATGGGATACCTTTGAGAGAGTGACATCCGATCCACATCGCGGCGCCCGCCCAGAGTCGGATAAGACGACCAAGGGACGTCTCATGATGATGCGGGAGTTTCACTATCTCATTGCGAATTACAACACCATCGTTGCTCGCAAGGCGGTGTATGACATTCTCAATGATAATCCCGAATCCACCGTTCTTGCGGTGACCGATGTAAATACCCATTTGAATAGCTACGATGAGATGGGAGTGGATCGTTTGCACGTTTCACAACTGGAAAAGGATCTCGCTCGACTGGGAGTAGAGATGACACGTCTTGGTAATACGTGGAACTGGCATGACGAAGCAGAGCATTACCACGGAATTGCCTCGCTAGAATTTCGCAGGATGGCTTCCACCGATGCCGAGAAAGTGACGGCACCACCTGCGGATCCGGTGTCATAGCAGAGTGCATATGGAGACCCTATACAATCGATAAAGCATACGCCTTCACATTGCTGAAGATTTCTGTGTGCTCGTCGAGTGCTTCGATCTCCTCTCGCGTAAACCACCGCATCTCGCTTCCCTCTGAGCGATCGAGCACGGTGCTCTGCGAGGGGTCGATGGGGCGTGCCAGAAAGAGAAAATCCATGTGCTGATGCGCGGGTTCGCTTCTCTCCGGGCACGCGGGGATCTCCTCGAGGAGCATGGCGATGGGCTTCTTGAGCATGCGTCCTTCTGTTGGATTGCCAGCAAAGAGATCCTCCTGCGCATCGCCGACGATCTCGACATCGAGACCTGTTTCCTCCTTGCACTCACGCCGTGCGGTCTCCTCTGGCTGTTCATTGCCCTCCACGTGTCCTCCTGGGGGCATCCAGCGTCCGAGGCGCTTGTGCCACAGAAGGAGGGTACGCCGTTGGGCGTCAACGATGAATGCCGTCGCCGTGAAATGGCGCTTCACTTCCATGAGTCCCAGCAAACCCCAAAACCCCAAAACCCGCAAACCGATCTTCTGGTACGCTGCGTCCATGGTTCTCATCAATGATAATTCTTCGGCTCTCTCGATCGGCGATCCCATGCCCCACTTTTCCCTGCCTGCCACTGACGGTGTCGTTGTGGATTCCAAGATGATCCGCGATCCCGTGATCGCCGTCGTCTTTACCTGCAATCACTGTCCCTACGCGCAGGCGTACGAAGAGCGATTGAAAGATCTCATGAACGATTTCGACGAGGAGGGCGTGCAGTTTGTCTTGATCAACAGCAACGACACGACGAACTACCCCGAAGATTCCTTTGAGAATATGAAGATCAAGAAGCAGGAGGCGGGATGGTCCTGCGAGTACTGCTACGACGAAGACCAGAACGTGGCAAAGGCGTACGGTGCTCTCTGCACGCCGCACTGCTTTGTGTTCAATCAGCAGCGCGCACTCAAGTACAAGGGCAGGATCGATGACAGCTGGCAGGATCCTTCCGCGGTCACGGAGCACAACCTGCACGATGCGCTGCGAGCCCTCGTCGATGGACGCGAGCCCCCCACACACGAAGCAAATGCGATCGGATGTTCGATCAAGTGGAGCTGATCCCTTCCTCGCGATCGTCGGACGCGAGGGAGTGATGTAGACCCTGATCTCTTGCGATCAGGTACCAAGAATGGTCCGCAGGTACTCTCCCGTGTAGCTGCCGCGCACATTCGCTACTTCCTCGGGCGTGCCCTTGGCGACGACGCGTCCGCCACCGTCGCCTCCGTCGGGTCCGATGTCCAGAACGTGATCGACGGATTTCACGACGTCGAGATTGTGCTCGATGACGAGCACGGTATTGCCCTTATCCACGAGACGCTGGAGTACGGCGAGGAGCCTCTTGATGTCGTCGAAGTGGAGCCCCGTCGTGGGCTCATCGAGGATGTAGAAGGTTTTTCCGGTCGCACGCTTGGTCAGCTCTGTGGCTAACTTGACGCGCTGCGCTTCTCCACCCGAGAGCGTTGTCGCGCTCTGGCCGAGGTGGATGTAGCCGAGGCCGACGTCTTCGAGGGTCTGGAGCTTCTTCTGGAGGGAGGGGATCGCCTCGAAGAAGTCGAGCGCCTCACGGATGGTCATGTCGAGGACTTCGGCAATGTTCTTGCCCTTGAAGGTCACTTCCAGGGTCTCGCGGTTGTAGCGCTTGCCTTTGCAGGACTCACACGTAACGTAGACATCCGGGAGAAAGTGCATCTCGATGCGCTTGAGTCCATCGCCCTCGCATTCCTCGCAGCGGCCGCCCTTCACGTTGAAGCTGAAGCGTCCGGTCTTGTAGCCCCTGAGCTTTGCTTCGGGGGTAGTGGTGAAGAGGTCACGGACATCGGTGAAGATTCCCGTGTAGGTGGCGGGGTTGCTCCTTGGTGTGCGGCCGATGGGGGACTGGTCGATGATGATGGCTTTGTCGAGGTGTTCAACACCCTCGATAGATCCACAGTTCTGAGGTTTACACTTTGCACCGTTCAATTTCTGCTGCAACTCGGGTCCCAGGATGCCGTGGATGAGACTCGATTTTCCAGACCCCGACACGCCGGTGATGCCGATGAAGGTGCCGAGCGGCAGAGAGACATCGATGTGTTGCAAGTTGTGATGATGCGCGTTGCGGATTTCGATGGATTTGCCGTTGCCTTTGCGCCGCGACGTCGGCTGCTCGATGCGTTCCCTTCCACTCAAGTACTTTCCCGTGACAGACGCGGGGTTTCCTATGAGTGCCTCGGGCTTCCCTTCAGCGACGATGGATCCTCCGTATTTTCCGGCGCCCGGGCCGATCTCCAAGAGGTAATCCGCCGTGCGAATCGTCTCTTCGTCGTGCTCCACCACGATGACGGTGTTGCCGATGTCTCGGAGCTTCGTGAGGGTAGAGATGAGGCGAGCGTTGTCGCGCTGATGCAGTCCGATGCTCGGTTCGTCGAGCACGTAGAGCACTCCCTGCAGCGCGGAGCCGATCTGCGTTGCCAGGCGGATGCGCTGCGCCTCTCCCCCAGAGAGGGTCGCGGCCGAGCGCGAGAGGGTGAGGTAGGTGAGTCCGACGTTTTGGAGGAAAGAGAGGCGTGCGACGATCTCGAGGAGGATTTTTTTGACGATGGTGTATTCGTAGGAAGTGAGCGCTTGCCCTTCTTGCTTCTTCTGCCCTTCCGGTATCAACCCTTCGAAAAATACCTTGGCCTTATCCACGCTCATGTCCGTAGCCTCCACGATGTTCTTACCGCCGACGGCAACGCCGAGGATTTCCCTCTTGAGCCGAAGTCCATTGCATGCGGTGCACGGCAATTCCAGCATGTACCCTTCGATCTGCGTGCGCACGTAGCTGCTATCGGTTTCGCGATGCCTACGTTCCAGGTTGGGGACCACTCCTTCGTACATTGTCTGGAAGGTGTTTTGAAATCCCGATGCATCCATCCGGACGGTGAGCTGCTTCGGGTAGCCGTAGAGGATGATCTTGCGCACATCTTCCGGAGTTTTTTCCCATGAGGTTTCCAGGGAGAACTTGGCGTCCTTCGCCACCGCCTCGAGAACAGTCATCATGAATTCCATACGGGTCGAGGACGTGGCCCAGGGGTGGATCGCACCCTCGGAGACGGAAAGTTTGGCATTCGGGACGATGCTCGATGCATCGATCTGAAGTATGGAGCCGAGCCCGTGGCACGCATCGCACGCGCCATGAGGCGAATTGAAGGAGAAGCTTCTGGGTTCGATATCTGGAACAGATGCCTCCGGGTGGTCGGTGCAGACGAAGCGCTCCGAGAAGCGGATCTCCTCGCCACTGTCCATGTCGAGGATCATGAGCGTTCCCTCACCCTTTTTCATGGCGAGCTCAATGGAGTCCGCGAGGCGCGTGCGGTTGGGATTGCCCTCGGGTTTGACATCGAGATCTTTGACCATGATGCGATCGATGACGATCTCCACGGAGTGACTTTTCTTCGGATCGAGGATGATGTCCTCGTCCACAGTGACGATTTGTCCATCGATGCGCATGCGGACAAACCCCTCGCGGCGGATGGCGTCGAGGATCTTCTGATGTGCACCCTTGCGCCCCTCGATGAGCGGGGCGAGGATGGCGAGCTTTCTCCCCTGTGGCATGGCTGCGACCGTGTCGACGATCTGGCTTGCGCTCTGCTTCTGGAGCTTTTTACCGCACACTGAGCAGTGCACGCGCCCGACTTTCGCCCACAGCAGACGCATGTAGTCGTAGATCTCGGTGACCGTACCGACCGTGGATCGCGGATTTCTCGGTGCGGTTTTCTGATCGATGGAGATTGCCGGGGAGAGCCCTTCGATAGAGTCCACTTCGGGCTTTTCCATCTGCGCGATGAACTGCCGCGCGTAGGCACTTAAGGATTCCACGTACCGGCGCTGCCCTTCGGCGAAGATCGTGTCGAAGGCGAGCGTCGATTTTCCTGACCCCGAAAGCCCCGTGATGACGGTCAGCTGATTTCTCGGGATTTTCACATCCACGTTCTTGAGGTTGTGCATCCGAGCGCCTTTGACGACGATATAGTCCATATGTGGAGGGAAGATGACGAAAAGGACTAAAAAGACATAATCAAAACGCCCGGCGCGCGCAGCGGGCTGAGCCGCAAGCATATCAATTTTTTGCGGGTCTGTCTAGGGTTATGGGGTAAACGGGGAGGGATTTATCCTTCGAAAAGTGGCTAGAGCGAGAGGGTACCCCTCGACAGGCTTGAGGCGGGCGAGGAAAGTACTGCCGTGTTTACAGGGATCATCGAAGCCACGGCCGGCGTTCTCTCCTTTGATGGCAGCCGACTGATCGTCGAGCGTCCGTCGATCTTCACGGATATGCAGCAGGGAAGCAGCATTGCCGTTTCCGGCGTCTGTCTCTCGGTTAAAAAGTTGAACAAAAAATGTATTCAATTTGATGTGGTTCCAGAGACCTTGGCAAAGACAACGATCGGGTCATATAAGGAGGGCGACATGGTGAACTTGGAGCGGGCGATGCGGGCGGACGGAAGATTGGACGGGCATATCGTGCAAGGGCATGTGGAGGGGGTGGGGGAAGCTGTCCGCTGCGACTTTTCCGCTGTCAGCTCCATACTCGTGATCCGTGTTCCAAAGCTCATGCTCCCCAGCATCGTTCCCAAAGGTTCCATTGCCATAGATGGCATTTCGCTCACCGTTGCATCCATTGACGGTGATCGCATCACGGTGGCTCTCATTCCGCACACATTGGAGAATACAACATTTGGCACATTGCACGTCGGTGATAGGGTAAATATTGAGACGGACATCCTTGCGCGCTACGCACAAAAGCTGAAAGCTGACAGCTGAAAGCTCAAAGCTGCAACGACTATGCGCACTTCACCTCCAGCACCCGGCACAATCAACGCAGATCCTACCTGGCGCATCGGCATCGTCTATTCCTCCTTCCATCCCGAGGTGATTACTGCCATGCGCGATGGTGCTGTGCAAGAATTATTACAGTGCGGTATGCGCGAGTCGTGCATCACTTCGTACGAAGTCCCCGGATCGTTTGAGATCCCCCTCATCGGCAGGAACCTCGCCGCGCAGCAGTCCGTTGATGCGCTTATTGCCCTCGGTGTGATCGTCGAAGGGCAAACGCACCACGCTTCGCTCATCGCTCTAGAGGCAGCGCGCGGGATTATGGATGTGCAGCTACGGTACGGGATCCCCTTTGCGATGGAGATCCTGTATGTCGATGATCTCGCGTTGGCGCGCGATAGGACGGACAAAGGTCGCGCTGCAGCGAGGACGGTACTGGGGGTGCTGGGGGTAGGAAGAGGGCGTAGGGGGTAGGGGGTAGGAGTAGGGGATAGGGCGCTTTTGTCCGATTGTTGCTTTTGAGCATGCTATGGTACGATTCTCTCCACTGTTCCCGCGCTCCTGTGCTCCAAACCCTCCTCGTAGCCGTTGCGGTAGTGGCCGCGACTCCACCGTCTGCATTTGCAGCCGGTATCCTGTTTCCCGATGTCCCCGCGGGTCATATGTACCGCGAAGCCATCGAAGAGCTTGCGACTGCGGGGGTGATTAAGGGCAATGATGACGGGATGTTCGCACCCGAACGCTCCGTGAATCGCGCGGAGATGCTCGCACTTCTGTACCGCGCCGCGGGCAGACAGCCCGATCCCACGGCCGGCAACTGTTTCCCCGATGTATCAGGATGGTACGAGCCTTACGTGTGCGATGCTGCGGCCAGTCGATTTGTGCAGGGGTACCCTGATGGAAAGTTTCGTCCGGGGTCGACGGTGAACCGTGTGGAGGCGCTCAAGATGATCATCGGGATGTTCGGCATTGACGTCGTAACGTATGGGGTCGAACAGCGTGACATCATCAAATTCGTCGACGTCTCTACATCGGCGTGGTACAGCGGCTACCTCTACACGGCGTTTGCCTCAGGCATTCTCCCGATCGCGGGTCAGGATGGCGCGCGCTTCTACCCCGAGTGGCCGCTCATGCGCGGCGAGGCCGCCGCCTACATCAGCAATGCTCTGCACGTCGATCTGAGGCAGGAGAGATCCAGTAGCAGATCATCCGTTTCCTCCGCGGCAGGCAGCGTAACTTCGCAAGCCGCCTCTGTCCGATCGGCTGCGAGCATGGCTACGTCCTCCGCACGCCCCGTCTCTCAGGCCGTTCTCTTTCCGTTCACGTCGAGCGGGAAGTTTTCCGGCAGACAGACCTACTCCTACACATTTACCGTCGACAGTGATGCTGTTGCTAAGACAATCGTGAAGCTCACGGGTGACACTGGCGCACTGACGTGCCGGTTGTACCTCCTCAGTGATGAGGGATTCTCCACCGAGTACTACCTTGGCTACGAGGATAGGACATCGTGTCTTCTCCTCACGGCACTCAGGCCGGGCAAGTACCAATTGCAGCTTCAGTCCACCGTCGCCGACGCGAGCTTCAATGTCGATATGAACTTCGCAACGGGCGACGGCAATGACGGTTTCCGGCAGAGCGTCCGGCTGCTTCCGGGAATCGCCAAGACCGTAACGCTGATGCCCGGGAATCTCGCCGACTACTATACGTTCACGGTGACGAAGGAAATGAGTATGAAGCTGGAGCTCAGCCACGTCGCTCCCATGAAGTGCATGGTGAGTCCGCTTGCAGATGTCGACCTGCTCGGCTTTACGGGACCCGAGTGCAACCAGAATTTCCTCTACCCCAAGGGGGTGTACGTCGTCACCGTCGCGCGCGGAGCCAGCAAGAGCGCGAAGCAGACGTACACGGTGATGTTGCGCTAGAGTCAGGGTGTCCGTTGTTTATGTGGGGTATTGAAGCTTTCAGCTTTCAGCTTCTTTTTCTGACAGCTGATAGCTGATAGCTGTAAGCTGGTCTCATGGCTACATTCGCTTCCATCCCCACCGCCCTTGAAGCCCTGCGCCTCGGCCGCATGATCATCGTCGTTGATGATAAACAGCGTGAGAACGAGGGCGACCTCGTCATGGCCGCGGACCATGTGACGACCGATGGCATGAACTTCATCATCAGAAATACCGGAGGGGTTGTGTGCCTGGCACTCAGTAACACGATCGCCGATCAGCTCGATCTCCCTCTCATGGTCAGTCGCAACACTTCGCACCTCCAGACGCCCTACACCGTGAGCATCGAGGCTGCCGAGGGCGTGACGACGGGCATCTCTGCAGCCGACCGCGCGACCACGGTTCGCAGAGCGATCAATCCCGTTGCGCGCAGTGAGGATCTCCGGCGACCGGGTCATGTATTTCCTCTGCGCGCTCAGGATGGAGGTGTGCTCGTGCGCGCAGGGCATACGGAGGCATCCGTTGATCTCTGCAAGCTTGCGGGACTCCGCGAGGGCGCCGTCATCAGTGAGCTGATGAACGCCGATGGCTCAATGATGCGCCTTCCGGCGATTGAGGCATTTGCGGCGACGCATGCTCTCCCCATCGTCAGTATCGCCGATCTCATCGCCTACCGCCGTCGTACGGAAGCTTTTGTTCGCAAGGAAGCAGAGACGGATCTCGAGACCGAAACGGGCAAGTGGCATCTCATCGTCTACAGCGATACGATTCGGGGTCGGGAGCACGTAGCACTGGTGAAAGGGTCTATTGATCCCATGCAGCCAGTGCTGACGCGCGTCCACTCGGAGTGCCTTACCGGTGATACCTTCGGTTCTGTGCATTGCGATTGTGGTGCGCAACTCCACGCAGCAATGCAAGCGATAGCCCATGCCGGATCCGGCGTGATCCTGTATTTGCGTCAGGAAGGGAGAGGCATTGGCCTCGCCAATAAGATCCGTGCGTACGATTTGCAGCAGCATGAGGGGATCGATACGGCGCAGGCCAATGAGCGTCTCGGATTTCCAGCGGATCTCCGTGAGTACGGTATCGGTGCGCAGATCCTCCGCGATCTTGGTGTCGGGCATTTGCGGCTCCTCACCAACAACCCGAAAAAAATTATCGGACTCGATGGGCATGGTCTTCACATCGTCGAGCAGGTTCCGCTCCAGATCGCGCCCACATCGGAGTATCAGAGGAAGTATCTCATAGCGAAGCGTGACAAGTTGGGGCACTGGATATCGCATCTGTGATGATGAACAGCATGGAGAGAGAAAAAAATCCGGATATATTTCAACAGCACATTTTTCTAAATATGCTTCACGAATTTTTTTTCGTGCACATATTCTGCTTATAATAAAATCCATCTTACTTCTTACCCCAGCTTCCCATGGTCAAGCGCAAGAAGGCGAAGAAGACGAAGAAGGCTTCCGCGAAGAGGAAGTCCGCCACGAAGAGGAAGTCCAAGAAGAGGAGATAGTTCTTCTCTACAGAAAGCCCACGCTTCGGTGTGGGTTTTTTGTTTGTGAACGAAAAACATGTCGTGGTGAATCAGTCGAACCATAGATATGCTCGTTGCAGTGTGTCGTCCTTCGACAAGCTTACGATGACACTCTCCTTTTTGTATGGATCAGCTATGAACCCTGTAATTCGAATTCTTTCAACATCTTCTCCAGTGCCTTCGACTGTTCGTGCATCACAGGATCGAGTCGCCACGCTTTTTGAAATGCCTGCAAACCCTCCATGTACATCTCTTTCTTTCCGTACGCGGCACCCAGCTTGCTGAGCGCTGGAACGTTGTAGGGGTCTTCCTCAAGTGCGCGGTTTAAGAGTGCGATCGCTTCATCAGGTTCGCCACGGTCGAGGTGGAGAGACGCGAGGTTGATGAGCGCGGAGAGATTTTCAGGATCGATGCGCAAGGCCTCTAAGAGCCACTGCTTAGCTTTCTCCCTATCTCCTTGCTCTTTGTAGATCAGACTTGCGTTGTTGTACGCCTGAGAAAAATCCGGCCGTATGGCGATGGCGCGTCCGTACAGCTCGAGCGCTTTGTCGTACTTGCCGCGTTTCTGCTCTACGACTGCGAGGTTGAAGTGGATCACGGCACTGTTGGGATTTTTCTCCATGGCGTCGCGGAAGAGTGTTTCACTGTCTCCCCAGAGCAAGCTCCGATCGCGTGCGGCAAATGCACATGCGGGAATAATTCCCACCATTGCGACTATGCAGAGGCTGCGAGCGATCAACGCACGACGTACTGAGCACCACGACCAAAGCAACCCCAGTGCGTAGAGGATCCCGATCTGCGCGAGCCCGATGTACCGGTCGGACGCAAAAAAGAGGCTGCCCATCTTCGAGAAATTTGCGAACGACGGCGCCAGCATGACGAGAAAGAAGAGGACGCAGAAGGCAACCATTCGTGTACGATGCAAAGCACCAGTTGCAAGCACGAGAATGCAGAGTGCAGAAAAGGCAGGAAGGGCAAATTCCCACGATACCAAGGTGATCGGCGTACTCTGGTGGTAGATGGTGGAGAGAGAGATCGGCAGTACGTACTTCACGGGATAAAACGCCACAGCTTTGGTGGCGAGCAGGATCGTCTGCCATGGCGTGAGCGACGCGATGTTCGTTGTTTTTCCGAAGAGAGCGATAGCGATGAAGAGCATGCTCAGAGCGCAGAAGGGCGCGATCTCCCGCACAGTTTTTCTCTTCAGCAATCGTCCGTTGCGCCAATCGATCAGGATGAGAATGATCGGTAGCAGTGCGACAGAGACCTTTGCCAAAAGAGCGAGGCCAAAGAGCGCCGCCGCCGCCCGGTAGCTCCTGCGCGATGTGGTCGCCCGATACCGTTCCCACTGCAGGAGTGCCGAAAGGAAGAGGACATTACTCAACATGTCTTTGCGCGCGCTGACCCATGCGACTCCTTCTGCATTCATCGGATGCACCGCGAAGATGAGAGCGAGAACAAGAGCTCCTTGATGGGAAAGTCCCCAGCGTCGTAGAAGGTGCATGACCATCACCGAGCTTGCGATGTGCAAGAGGAGGTTGGTGACGTGGAATACCGTAGGGTTCATTCCGAAGAGGAGGTGCTCGAGCTGGTAGGTGAACATCGTGAGAGGTATGTAGAGCTCGGGGTCATAGGACGTGAACACCGCCCAGAGTGCGTAGGACGAAAAATGTTGCACGAGAGGATTTTTATAGACGAGCGTGTCGTCATCCCATACGACAAATCCGTTTCCCAGTGATGTCCAGTAGATCCCGAGCGGCAGGAGCACGAGAAGCAGGACAGGGAGCCAGGAGCGTAAGCGATTCATAAGTTGTGCATGGTGCCCCCGGCAGGAATTGAACCCACGACCTCCTGGTTCGAAGCCAGGCGCTCTATCCAACTGAGCTACAGGGGCATACTGCTATTCTAAACACATTTCGAAGATCGCGCAGGGCGGTTTTTATTCATTGCGTCTCGGGACAAGCCCTCGCCGACCCAACTGACCTGCCTACCGGTAGGCAGGGCTACAGGGGCACAGCATCATTGTAGTGATCTATCCTCGTCTGCGAAGGTAATTTGCTATCATTCCTCACCGTGAAGCGGTGGCTCCTCATATGCACGGCATTCCCCGTCCTCGCGTTTGCACAGGGGAGGTCCGGGGTACTTTTTCTCGACACCGTTGGCCATCCCCACGAGCAGTATGTCCGTATCCTGCAGGAGCGCGGCATTGTTCAGGGCTACGGCTACGGACTCTTCCGTCCAGACATCCTCGTGAACCGGGCGGAGTTTCTCAAGATCCTCATGCTTGCGCGGTTTGGTTCACAGGTTTACCAGACAGCGGATCGCCGCTGCTTTGCAGACTTCGTCGACAACGAAGAGTGGTACTGGCTCCATGCGTGCTCTGCCAAAGACGCGCGGATTGTTTCGGGGTATCCCGATGGCACGTTTCGCGGGGGTGAACCTGTGAACCTCGCTGAGGCACTAAAGCTCTCGGTACTTGCATGGGATCTGCCGTTACCTGTGTACTTCCGCACGCCTGATCACTGGTATGACCCCTACGTTGATGCGGCTGTGACGCGCGGCATCTTCGACTACTTTCAGAAAAACCCGGGGCATCTCCTGACGCGCAGTGAGATGGCATACCTCATCGTATCACTCGGCGAGGAGATCGCGATGGTGGGATCTCGCTCGTCGTCCTCTCCATCGTCCTCTCGCAACGTTGCTTCGCGACAGACGAGTTCGCGTTCGTGGGGAATCTGCGGAAATGGGGTCGTCGATGCGGGGGAACAGTGTGATGACGGCAACGCTGTGGATGGTGATGGTTGCTCGAGCATTTGCATCATCGTCGGCAATCCCGTGCGCCATGGAGCCTTGCTCGTTGAGCAGCGCACGCTCGGTTCCGTAGCGATCGCTGCCGGGACGCGCGATGTTCCGCTATTGGCGTTCGACGCAACGGCATCGCGGCAGGATGTGTGGATCACGGATCTGACGCTGCGCGCCGCGTCGGGAAGCCTGAATTCCGCCACAAACTATCGCCTGTTTGTCGATCTCGATGGCGACGGCACCGTCGACCGGGCGATTGCGACGGGCAGCGCTCGCGGAAGCCGTATTGCTTTTTCCACTTTCCAGATTCGCGTATCCAATGGGACTGCTCTGCGTATGGAGGTGCGCGCGGATCTTTCCATCAATGCTTCGGGAGCAGACCTTGCGGTTGGCTTTGCCAAGGACGATGCCGCGTTCATTGCCGCAGTCGGGGCACGCGATGGAGAGGATCTTTCCGGCATTGCTCTTGAAAATGACGATTGCCCCGTCGATATCTGCTGGATTCGCGTCCGTACCCTTACAGAGAGCGTCATTTCCCTCAAAACGGTTGGCAATCTCTCCGTGGTTGCCGATAGCACTCCTCTCACATCAAAGCTTCTGCTCCTTGGTGAGCGCAGCGATGCGGTGATGCGTGTCGTCCTATTAGCTCGAGATGAAGATATTATTGTGGAGCGCTTCGGCGTGGATGGTGTGCCCACGAGCGTCGATCGTCTGGAGTTCTACGATCCTGGTGCAGCGGAACCCTTTGTGACGGCGCGATCTGGCGGTTGCTCCGTTCTGATCGTGGGGCGCATGTGCACATCGATTCCCTTTACCGTGAAACGCGATGTGCCCCGTCGCCTGCTCATGCGCGCCATACTCAAGTCCGATGCCGAGGGTGGAGGGTCTGAAACGACGCTGTCACTTTCCGTTTCCGAAAGCTCCGGCACACCTCATGCGCTCGAGGCGCGCGGAGCACAATCTGGTGCTGAGCTTTCCCAGAACGATGGCGATGCGGCAGGGGAAGGGGAAATCTTCGTCGGCGCTGCGTTTACAGGAGGCAACGTTGCCATCACCGGTTCGACGCATGACATCGTGCACAGCAAGATCGGCTCGATCGACAATGCGCATGCCGACGCCGATGATTCCCCGATTCCAGTGGGCTCGGCGACACTGGGATCGTTCCGGTTTACTGCATTGCAGAACCGCAATAGCAGGAACGGGTTCAATGACGTCGTGGTGCGCACGCTCGTCTTTAGGGTGACTGCGAGCAACGTTGAGGTGGATGTCAATGCATTCCGACTCTATAACGTCCTCGACGCGTCCGTGTCCACTCCATGCTCGGCCAACCGGTCAATGCTCGATATCACTGTGACTTGCGAAGCGATCGCCGATGCCCTTGCTTCCGTTGTGTCACCGGGACGGAGCGTTACCCTTGCCCTTCGCGGATCGGTCACAGACCCACAGGTTCTCTCGGGAGGGAGCTCGCTCCAGGTGCGCCTCGCATCACTCTCCGATAGGAGTACGCTCGGCGTCGTCGATTGGCATGATGGGGTGCGGCTGCTGCAATGGGTGGAGCTCCCCGTGACGACCGTGCGCTCGACGCTGTACAGGACACGGTGAGCACATGCCCCTCGTATGAGAATGGGCTGCCGGTATCGGCTTAGGAAGGAATCTGCCAATCAAAATCCGTCGTGATCACCGTCCCCTCGATCTGGAATTGGGTGAAGACACGGTAGAAAGCATCTTTCGGAAGTGGCGTCCTGAAGACGGGTTCATCACCTTCCTCCATATGTGTGTGAATGAAATCGCCTGAAGGAGAGATGAGAACGCTGTGCCCCTTTGCACCGAGATATGTCTGAAGACGGACGGGGTTCTCTTCTTGATCGATGATCGTATAGCGAAGGATGAGATCGCCGTCCTCCACTGTAGGAGTAAATTCAACACGATATCCATCAAACGATTTCACGGTCTGAGTGTTCTGTGCGATGCCATGCCGTCCAATATCACCAACGTAGGATTTCTCCTCCCGGAGTATGTACACGTCACCGGCACTGTCCACGAAGTCCGCATAGAGCCAGTGCGTTCCTCCTGCTTTTGGTTGGAAGTCCACATGCCAGATACCCCGCTTATCACGCTCGGGGTGCAGGTGCTGGAAGTATTGAAGATCATCTCGGACAACGATGAGGTGCATTTCCTTCGTATGACTTACGCCAAAGTCCGTGAAGACCGTCCCATGGTCGCGGATGGAAAATGCAAGATCCAATGTCGACTCGCCCTGGTCTTCTTGAAAGCGGAGGTCTGGGTTTCCGCCCATCATCATTTCGTTATGCTTCATGCCGTTGTCCATCCGATGTGAGCCGGTAGGGGTGCATCCTGTAAGGGTGATGAGAGCAGTAGCGATGAGGAGTGTTGCAGTGCGCATGGGGATGGGGGAAGGGGGATAGGAAGATTGGGGCAATCTGTCTTGAGGAGTGTCAAGAGCTTAGCCGGGCGAAGTTGAGGAAGAGTGCCGTGAAGCCGATGGTCATGATGATTGGCGCTAAGTCGGAGAGCCAGTTCTTCTTGTGCGGATGGAACCCTTTGAGCAGGAGCGCATTTGTCACGACAGAGACGGAACTGAATGCCATCGCAAGTCCTGCAAGCTCCGGTCGCAGGATAATTTCCCAATGCTGGAATGCTCTCGCCGCAATGGGAATACCGATCACATTGAAGAAGAGCGCAAAGAACATGTTTTGGTGGATTTTGCTCACGGTCGCGCGGCTGAGCTTGATCGCCGTCACCACATCAGCGATATCATTTTTCACCAGAACGATGCCGCCGGTTTCCATGGCGATATCTGTTCCCGATCCCATCGCGATGCCGAGATGGGCTTGTGCGAGCGCCGGAGCATCATTGATGCCATCGCCGACCATCGCGACGTGCTTTCCACCATCCTGCAACGATTTGACCTCCCCCGCCTTGTCTTCAGGAAGAACTTCGGCGCGCACGCGGTCGATGCCGAGCTGTGCACCGATGGCGCGCGCGGTGCGCTCGTTATCCCCCGAGATCATGAGGACATCGATGTGCATCTTCTTGAGCATAGCGACAGCATCCTTCGATGTTTTCTTGAGCGTATCTGCAACGGCTATGATTCCTAGGATCTGGTCGTCTGCGAGCAGCATTGCTGTCTTGCCGGCTTTCTCAAGTTCCTGCAATGCGGATTCAACATGGGAGAATGCAATGTGCATCTTTTCCATCAATCTCCTGTTGCCCAGTACATATTTTTTGCCATCAATGATTCCTTCCACGCCGTGACCGGGGATCGCCTTGAAGGATTCGACGGAACGCAGCAGAGAGCCGCAGCTCTCTGCTGCGGCATGACGAACGATGGCTTCGGCCAACGGGTGCTCGGATCCTTGCTCGAGAGAGGCGGCGATATGAAGGATATCGTTTCCTCGTAGCGGAGAGCCGCGGCTCTCCGCTACGGCGGGGAGGACATCCGTCACCTCCGGCTTTCCCTTGGTGAGCGTTCCCGTTTTGTCAAACACCATGGTATCGATGTGCTTCGCTGCTTCGAGCGGCTCTCCCCCACGGATCAGAATTCCCAGCTCCGCTCCTTTCCCTGTTGCGACCATGATGCTCGTGGGGGTCGCAAGCCCCAGCGCGCAGGGGCATGCGATCACCATGACGGAGACGAATGCGAGCAGTGCAAAGGTCACGGATTCCCCAAGCAGCATCCATGTGACAAACGTCAGGATCGCAACGCCAATTACCGCTGGAACGAACCATGAAGAAACCCAATCCGCGAAATCCTGAATAGGTGCCTTGGAACCCTGTGCATCCTCCACGAAGCGGATGATCTGCGCGAGCACTGTCTCTGCTCCGACTTTCTCGGCGCGAAACTCGATGCTGCCATGGCCGTTCATCGTGGCACCGAAGACAC
The DNA here is from genome assembly GCA_016866875.1 of Candidatus Peribacteria bacterium. Lineage (GTDB taxonomy): Bacteria > Patescibacteriota > Gracilibacteria > Peribacterales > Peribacteraceae > 2-12-FULL-55-11. The sequence continues at coordinate 4,840 of VGKY01000007.1, read as the reverse complement.
GATCGCCTTCCTTCTTCTCTACCGGAATGCTCTCACCTGTGAGCATGGATTCATCCACGGATGACAAACCCTTGATTACGGTGCCATCGACGGGGATCTTCTCGCCGGGGCGGACGATGATGTAATCGCCGACCTGCACTTCTTCGATGGGAACATCGATCTGCTGCGAGTCACGGAGCACGCGCGCGGTCTTCGCCTGCAACCCCATCAGCTTCTGGATCGCTTCACCTGTTTTCCCTTTCGCTCGCGTTTCCAGCCATTTGCCGAGGAGCACGAAGGTGATCAGTAAGGCAGCAACCTCAAAGTAGAGATTGTGCATCTCGCCGATCACCGTTCCTTCTGTGACGACATGATCAACGAAGTTCCAGAGACTGTAGAAATAGGCAGTGGACGTGCCGATGGCGATGAGACTGTCCATGTTGAATGTGCCCATGTTCACACTCGACCACATGCCGCGATAGAAGCCGTACCCAAGCCAGAACTGCACGGGGGTGGCGAGAGTCAGAGAGATGATACCCATAGAGGGCAGCACGGCATCGTGGAACGCGGTGTGGGGAATATAGGTGAGTACCATGAATCCGAGCATGGGAAGGCTCAAGAAAAGACCAATCCAGAACTTGCGACGGAAACTTACGATCTCTGCTTCCCGCCGCCTCTTCTCGGCTTCTCGATCTTTCTCATCGGCGATACTCGCACCGAATCCTGCGGCCTCTACAGCAGCGATGAGGCCCTGCTCATTCACTTCAGCAGGATTGAAGCGGATGCTCGCCTTCGCCGCAGCGAGGTTCACATTCGCTTCCTCGACACCCGCAGTCTCCTTGAGCTTCCGGCTGATGAGAGCGCTGCAGCTCGCGCAGTGCATGCCGGTGATCGCGAGGATGGTTTTCATGGTCAACGCGTGGAAAGTCCGATGACCATGAGGAGCTCCTCGATGAATTTTTCCTTCTGCTTCGAGCGGAGATTCTTCTCCGCGCAGGTGCGTAGGTGGCTTTCGAGGATTACTCCTTGCATGTAGTCGACGTGCCCCTGCAGTGCGAGCACGATCTCGAGCATCTTCGGGCAGTAGGCGCCTTCGTCAACCATGAGCGAGAGCTTTTTGAGGAGCCCGTCCATGCGCGTGATGGCATCGCGGGATTTCTTCTGCGCTGCGGGGAGCATGAAGTGTAGGGGTAGGGGGTAGGGGTAGTATAGTGCTGGGTATCCTCCGCGCAAGGAATGTGGGCATTTCGCTCGCACATGCGAAAATTTCCGCTATGCTCTGCGCGTGCATACAGAACCACAACCGGCCCAGGGGTTTCCCGCGCTCGGGCTGACCCCTCAGATCCTCGCTCAGCTCACGCGCCAGAAGATCACGATGCCCACGCCTATCCAGCATCAGGCGATCCCCATCGCCGTTACCGGCAAGGACGTCATCGGCATCGCGCAGACGGGAACGGGAAAGACGTTTGCCTTCGGGCTTCCCATGCTCCAACAGCTCGCTATGCGCCCAGGTCGTGCGCTCATACTCCTTCCCACACGCGAGCTTGCGGCTCAAGTGGGAGAGGCGCTCGGGCCATTCGCCTCCACGCTCGGCATCGGCATCGTAGTCTTTGTCGGCGGCGAGCCCATGCACAAGCAACGCACTGCATTGCGCAGGAACCCGCGGGTGCTCATCGCCACACCTGGCCGCCTCAATGATCACCTGGAGCAGCGTACTATTTCCCTGAAGGAAGTGAACATCCTCGTTCTCGACGAAGCCGATCGCATGCTCGACATGGGATTTAAGCCACAGATCGACCGCATCCTCGCGCATGTGCCGAGAACGCGGCAGACCATGCTCTTCTCCGCGACCATGCCCAGAGAGATCCTCGAGCTTGCAACCAAGGAGATGCACTTGCCGCTTCGGATCGAGGTTGCCCCGCCTGGCACTGCGGCCGCCAAAGTGGAGCAGGAGCTCTGTATCGTGCGCAAGGAGGACAAGCAGATGCTCCTTGAGCAGATGCTTCGCGAGCACGGGGGCTCGGTCCTCGTCTTCTCCCGTACGAAGCACGGAGCGAAGAAGATCACGCGGATTCTCCGCGAGCACCAGTTCTCTGCCGCCGAAATCCATGCCAATCGATCCCTCAACCAGCGCAAGGAGGCACTGTCGGGCTTCAAGTCCGGTAGGTACCGCGTACTCGTCGCTACAGACATTGCCGCGCGTGGCATCGACGTCACCGGCATCGCGGTCGTCATCAACTACGACCTGCCCGATGACGCCGCGGACTACGTCCATCGCATCGGTCGCACTGGGCGTGCCGGACGCGAGGGGCTTGCGATTTCCTTTGCTACACCCGATCAAGCCTCAGACATCCGCAGCATCGAGCGACTCGTGCGCATCCCTCTCAAGCGTAGACACCATGCAGCGTCCGTTGCCCTGAGCGATCGTCCGCACCGCCCGCTCCAGCCGCACCGGCAGCGCGAGCGCGATCGGCAGCAGCGCAGAGCCGGCGGTACCCCCGCGCACCACGGACGGCGGAGGAGCTTCAGTCGCAGTCGTGGTCGCAGTCGATGGCGATAGGACGCGCGCAGCGTTTGCCCTTGACGCTTGTCAACCCAACAGTACACTCCGCATCGATGCAGTCAGTTCCTTTTGGCGGAAAGATTCTGCTCCTCGGATTCGGGGGGGTCGGGCGCTGCACGCTGCCGCTCCTTCTCAAGCACCTCGACGTCTCGCCCGATCGCATCACGGTGATGGATTTCGCCGATCGCCGACAGGAGTTGCAGGGCTTCCTTGAGCGCGGCGTTCGCTTCGTCTGCGAGCGCATCGCGCGTGAGACCATGGGGCAGCAGCTCGCCGCACACGTGGGCCCTGGAGACATGATCATCGATCTTGCCTGGAACATTGATGTCTGCGAGATCCTCGCGTGGTGTCATGAGCACGGTGTGCTCTACATCAATACCTCCGTCGAGATCTGGGATCCGTACGCGGACATGGAGAGTGCCACGCCCCAGAGCCGCACCCTCTACGTCCGTCATATGGCAGTGCGCAGGATGATGTCCGGATGGAAAGAGAAGGGGCCGACTGCGGTTCTCGAGCACGGAGCCAATCCCGGTTTGGTCTCGCACTTCACCAAGCTCGCCCTCAGAGACATCGCTCTTGCCGCACTCGACTCCGATGTGTTGAGCGAAGATGCTGCGAGAAGCGTCGAGCGACACCTGCGAAGCACTTCGTGGCCTGAGCTTGCGCAAGCACTCTCCGTGAAGACCATCCACATCAGCGAGATCGATACGCAGGAAACACATATCCCCTTTGATCCCAAAATCTTCTCCAATACTTGGAGCGTGGATGGTTTCCATGAGGAGGGCACGTCCCCCGCGGAGCTGGGGTGGGGCACGCATGAAGCAGCACTGAAGCAGGGAATTTGTGAGCATGCAGGCGGCCCCGGAAATCAGATTTGCCTTGAGCGTTTCGGCATCGATACCTACGTGAAAAGCCGTGTTCCGAGCGGTGAAATCGCGGCGATGGTGGTCCGTCATGGCGAAGCCTTCACCATCTCCGACTTCCTCACGGTGCGCGACGGTGCGGAGAAAGCCATCTACCGCCCAACGGTCCACTACGCGTACTGCCCATGCCCCGACGCCATTGCTTCGCTCAAGGCACTCCGGCGCCGCAAGTACCGGATGCAAGAGCAGACGCGCATCATGGGCGATGACATCCTGCCCGGGGGCAGAGACGAGCTCGGGGTGCTGCTGATGGGTCATCCGCTCCAGTCGTGGTGGACGGGGACCATCCTCACGATTGACGAGGCTCGCGAGCTTGTCCCGGGTCAGAATGCGACGACACTGCAAGTGGCTGCTGCTGTGCTCGCGGGTGCCCTCTATATGATCCGCAATCCCCGTCTCGGAGTGCTCGTGCCCGATCAGCTGCCCTACCAGGAGATCCTCGATATCGCCTCGCCCTATCTCGGCGTCGTCGCCTCGCAACCGATTGCGTGGGCTCCCAAGAAAAATCCCACCTGGCAGTTCTCCGATTTCCATATGCCGCGTGCTACTCCTGCTGCATTGCTGCGTGCTCATGAGGAGGAGCGCAGGAAGAAGGCGGCAGATGCGGATCCCGCAGGTGCAGTCGGCACGCTGCAGACGCAGTTTGAGCCGGTGGTTGTAGGGTAAGATGTACCGCAGATGAAGGGAATCCTTGGGCTCATTGCGGCAAGTTTCACGGTCGTTGGATTCTTCGTCTACTTCCGCGATTGCTTCTCAAAGCGTACGAAGCCCCACGCGTTTTCGTGGTTCATCTGGGCGCTCACCGGAGCCATCGCCTTTGCCGCTCAACGTTTTGACCATGCAGGGCCCGGTTCATGGGTGCTCATAGGGGAAACCGCCGGGTGCATCGTCGTGTTTCTCTGGGCGTTGAAATTTGGCGAGAGGGGATACGTGCCGATGGATTGGATCGCTCTCGCACTTGCACTCTCTGCTCTCGCTCTGTGGGGCTTCACGAAAACCCCGACGGCTTCTGTGGTCTTGCTGTCATTTGTGGAGCTCTGTTCCTTCGTTCCGACGCTTCGCAAGAGCATTGTCCGGCCGCACGAAGAAACGCTGACAACGTTCGCGGTCAGTGTTCCCAAGTTCGGCATCTCCATCCTGGCACTGGAGCACTACTCCATTGCCACTGCGCTCTACCCGGCAACGCTCGTCATCCTCAATACGGTCTTTGTGGGATTGATTCTCTGGAGGAGAAGCAAGCATGGACAGGCTTTTGGTTGATTTCCCCTTTGCCTCACTTACACTGGTTCAGCCATCTCGTTGGGGAGTCGCCAAGTGGTAAGGCAACCGCCTCTGGAGCGGTCATACGGGGGTTCGAATCCCTCCTCCCCAGCCA